>NZ_SEWR01000002.1:0-817151 GCF_004195115.1 Rahnella sp. RFA10(1/100) | reverse complement strand
TGCTCGCACCGGTATCTGAACCGTCGGTCAGATCGATAACCGGCACGCTCAGCGTGGTGTCCACGGTAAAGGCGAATGCCTCCCCGGACGTGCTGTTACCGGCAGTATCCGTGACCGTCACCACCAGGTTATGTTCGCCGTCAGCGAGGGCCGACGGTACAGTAAAGTGCCACTGCCCGGCCGCGTCCTGTACCGCCGCCTGCGCTGCGCCGCCGTCAATGCTGACCAGCACCGTCACCACATCACTGTCGGTCGCGATCGCAAAGCCCGGCGTGGTGTCATTGGTCTGGTTGTCGCCCGCCACGCCGGTGTCGTCGCTCAGGGTGACTACTGGCGCAGAAATCGCGGTATCCACCGTCATGTTAAGCGCCCCGGAAATGGCCACGTTGCCCGCGTCGTCGGTGACCCGCACCTGCACGCTGTAGTCACCGTCCGTCAGTTCCGGCGCGGTAAAGCCCCAGATCCCGCCGGTCTGCGTGGCCGGATACACGGTGCCGTTGATCAGCACCTCGACCCTCACCGCGTCGGCGTCAACGTTGCTCAGGGTAAAGGCCGGGGTGGCGTTATTGGTGATGTTATCGGTCATATCCGCGCCGCTGTCGGACGCATCGGTCAGGTCGATAACCGGCAGGCTCAGCGTGGTGTCCACGGTAAAGGCGAATGCCTCGCCGGACGTGCTGTTACCGGCAGTATCCGTCACCGTCACCACCAGGTTATGTTCGCCGTCAGCGAGGGCCGACGGTACAGTAAAGTGCCACTGTCCGGCGCTGTCCTGTACCGCCGCCTGCGCCGCGCCGCCGTCCACGCTGACCGTGACCGTCACCACATCACTGTCGGTCGCGATCGCAAAGCCCGGCGTGGTGTCATTGGTCTGGTTGTCGCCCGCCACGCCGGTGTCGTCGCTCAGGGTGACTCCCGGCGCAGAAATCGCGGTATCCACCGTCATGTTAAGCGCCCCGGAAATGGCCACGTTGCCCGCGTCGTCGGTCACCCGCACCTGCACGCTGTAGTCACCGTCGGCGAGTTCCGGGGCGGTAAAGCTCCAGATCCCGCCGGTCTGCGTGGCCGGATACACGGTGCCGTTGATCAGCACCTCGACCGTCACCGCGTCCGCGTCAATCTGGCTCAGCGCAAAGGCCGGAGTAGTGTTATTGGTGATGTTGTCGGTCATATCCGCGCCGCTGTCGGACGCATCGGTCAGGTCGATAACCGGCACGCTCAGCGTGGTGTCCACGGTAAAGGCGAATGCCTCCCCGGAAATGCTGTTACCGGCTGTATCCGTGACCGTCACCACCAGGTTGTGTTCGCCGTCAGCGAGGGCGGCAGGCACCGCAAAGTGCCACTGCCCGGCCACGTCCTGCACCGCCGCCATGTCCGCGCCGCCGTCCACGCTGACCGTGACCGTCACCACGTCACTGTCGGTCACGATCGCAAAGCCCGGCGTGGTGTCGTTGGTCTGGTTGTCGCCCGCCACGCCGGTGTCGTCGCTCAGGGTGACTACTGGCGCGGATATGGCGGTGTCCACCGTCACGTCAAGCGCCCCGGAAGTGGCCACGTTGCCCGCGTCGTCGGTGACCCGCACCTGCACGCTGTAGTCACCGTCCGTCAGTTCCGGCGCGGTAAAGCTCCAGACGTCACCCTCTTTTGTCGCCGGGTAGGCGGTGCCGTTGATCAGTACCTCGACCGTCACCGCGTCGGCGTCAATCTGGCTCAGCGCAAAGGCTGGAGTAATGTTGTTGGTAATGTTGTCCGTGGCGAGTGCACCGGTATCTGAACCGTCGGTCAGATCGATAACCGGCAGGCTCAGCGTGGTGTCCACGGTAAAGGCGAAGGCCTCGCCGGAAATGCTGTTACCGGCAGTATCCGTCACCGTCACCACCAGATTGTGTTCGCCGTCAGCGAGGGCCGACGGTACAGTAAAGTGCCACTGCCCTTCGCTGTCCCGCACCGCCGCCTGCGCTGCGCCGCCGTCCACGCTGACCGTGACCGTCACCACATCACTGTCGGTCGCGATCGCAAAGCCCGGCGTGGTGTCGTTGGTCTGGTTATCGCCCGCCACGCCGGTGTCGTCGCTCAGGGTGACTACTGGCGCAGAAATCGCGGTGTCCACCGTCACGTCCAGCGTGCCCGAGGTCGCACTATTACCCGCAAGATCGGTAACAGTGGCAGTAATGGTATGAATGCCATCCGCAAGCTCAACAGGGCAAACGAGTGACCAGACGCCATTATTCAGACTTGCCGGGTAGTCAGTGCCATCAATGTTAATCAGAACATGTGTGACATCACTATCAACACTATTGAGTACGAAAATAGGACTTTTAGTATTCGTAATATTATCTGTGGCTGAAGCTCCGGAATCGGATTCATTCAGCAGGTCTACAGAAGGTATATTCAGGGATGTATCGATAGTGACATGGATTCTTTCGGAGGTAGCAATATTGCCTGCAACATCAACGACACTCACATGAAAGGCATAGCTGCCTTCCGGCAGAGATTGTGGATAGGTAAATTGCCATTGGCCTTTTGCATCAGCACTGGCTTTACCCGCTATGTTGCCGTCGCAGTATAATGTGATACTGGCAAAAGGTTCCGCCGTACCCGCGAATGACGGTAAATTAACGCTGGTAATATGGTCATCCGGATTGTCACCACTGTCACTTAATAAATCGATAGTAGGAATATCAGTATGTAAGTCGATAATAAGCGGGATAGAAACCGAGTTCGCGCTATTACCTGCAATATCGACTGCCGTAACCATGACGTTATATTCGCCTTCGGCTAAGGTTTTATCTGCCGGGATACGGAAACTCCAGTTACCATTTTTATCCGCAATAGCACTGCCATAATAGGTGCCATTTATCATCAGGCTGATTTCAGCTCCGGCTTCCGCTACACCTTTGAATAATGGCTGCGGGTCTTTAGTAATCCCATCTGTATGTGTAATACCGGTATCAGAATCAGCATCCAGCATGATAGTGGGTGTTGAAGTGACGGTATCAATAATAAGTTCATACGTTGAACTGGAAATATTGCCGACTTCATCCATGGCGATGATCTCAACACTATAATTATCATCGGCCAGGCCAGGGTTGGGATTTATTTCGAAAGACCAGTGCCCCTCTTCATCAGCGGTCGTTTTCCCCATTTCCTTGCCATCAAGCATGAGGGTAATTGTGACGTATTTTTCAGCGACCCCTGTTACCAGTAAATTATCATTATGGTTGGTAATCCAGTCATTTTGGCTGGATCCTGTATCATCATCGGTATCCAATGCAGCAACAGGCTTTTGAGTCATGGTATCGACAGAGAATATGTATTCCTCTGAAGGAAGCGAGACGTTACCCGCGATATCCTGAGCCTCCACCACTATTTTGTGTTCACCCTCTTTCAACCCCGGGGCGACATCAACTGACCACGTTCCTTCAGCAGTGACCGCCACAGTGGCGTATTTTTTGCCATCAATATAAACGCTGACATGACTCCCCGCCTCGCCAGTTCCCACTAAAAGAGGTGTCGTATCATTTGTCAGGGTGGCACCAGATTGTGAGATAACATAATCGTCAAGGGCAATAGTTGGCGTTACAGGTGCGATGGTATCTATCGTGTAGCTAAAATCATAATCCTGCGCATTACCCGCAAGATCCACAACGGTGATAATAAGCTGATTTACCCCTTCTGCGGATTCGCCAGAGAATCTGAAGGTATAATTTCCGCTTTGAGAAGCGTCGGTTTCAAGGGTTTCCCCCGTGGTCGTATTGGTAATGCTGATATGGCTGAATGAGTCTGTTTTACCCGTAAATATCGGGCTGGCAACATTCGTATAATTATCGGCAGCATTGCCACTGTCACTGCCCGCTTCGATCTGAATAGAAAATGCATCGATATTGGTGTCAATTTCAATATCAATCGCATTCGATGCTGTATTCCCGGCACGGTCCGAGGCAATGACCTGAACGTTATAGGTGCCGTCCATAAAAATAACGTTACTGTCGAGGGTATAACTCCAGTCACCTTTGCTATCAGCGGTAACATCAGCGATTTTATATCCGTTAACATACAACTCTACAATAGAGTCCGGTCCGGCTTTACCGCGAAAACCAGGCGTGACATCATTTGTTATTTTGTCATCAGAATAGAGGCCGGTATCACTGTTTTCATCAAGAATAATGGTGGGCGTTTCAGGGGGAATGGTATCAAGCGTAATAATACCTGTTGTACTGGCACTATTATCCGCTTTATCAGTCGCCACTACCGTAATATCATTAATGCCTTCCTGAAGTTCATTTCCGCTAAACTGATATGACCAGTTACCTTCAGCGTCCGTTTTTACGGTCGTCAGTAAAATATCATTGATATAAATATCAATGTTCACACCGGCTTCAGCAGTACCTATAATTTTGGCATTGGTAAAGCGCGTTAAGTTTTCATCAGGGATCTGATCTTCTACTGGAATAGAATATTGTGAACTCAGTTCAAAGGTAGGAATTTCTGTCACGGTATCGATGGTAACCAGAATTTTAGCACTACCGCTTCCACCCTGACCATCCTCAACATCGGCCTGGATCGTATGCTGACCATCCGGGAGTTCTGAGGCAACATCAGCAACAAAATTCCCCATGTTGTCTGATTGCACAACCGCCACAACAATCCCGTCAATTTTTAAGATAATGTTTGCATTAGGCGCGGTCGAACCGATAAATGAAGGGGATGCGATATTGGTGATATTGTCATTTTTTGTACCGCTGTCGCTTTTGTCATCAAGCTTTAAAGAAATATCAACCGGCTTAACAATAACTTCATCGCCCGTCTTTTCAGACGTTTTGCTACTTGAAGAAGAAGATGAGGAATTATTATCTTCCAGTTTAAGCCGCTCTGACTCTGCAACGCCTTCTTCATCATATTTTTTCTTTTTGAAGGATGCGGCCTCCTGTTCTTCGCCGGATTCATTAGAAACGCCGCTGCCATTGGTGGAAACTTTATTTTTAGCTTTATTATCCAGGAATTCCTGCAATTGTTGTTCAACTTCATTGGCCGCTTTTCGGGCTTCTTCCGCTTCTGCGCGTAAACCTTCTGCTTCTTTCCTGAGTTTATCCGCCTCTTTGTTCACCTCTTCGAGACGGTTTGCCTCATCTTCTGTTTTCGTATCGGCATTTTCTTTGATGACGCGCGCCTGCCGGTCTTCCGATAATGATGAATCAAGTCGTTCCAGCTCTAAATTACTCAGATCAATGGATTTAAGGAGATTTTGCCCGGAAATATCACCATCAGTAAAAGAAAACACCACTTTACTGTGTTCAAGACTCGAATATAAAGCACCGTTGACAATATTTACGGTTGTACCATCGGAAAAAATAAACTTTAAATCGGTACCGCTAATGATGAAATGCGCCTGTTCTTTATTGCCAAACTGTTTTAAATCGACAACTGAGCTGTCATTGATGAATATTGTTTTGTTAGCCATTTTGTAATCCTTTCAATTATAATTCAGGCGCATTACGTTGTGCAGGGGATAAAGGTTCAGAAAACATTTGTCTCATCCCTTTAGTCAGTGGTGACATGAGATATTTCATAATGCTGTGCCGGCCGGTAATAATATTTGCGTCCACCGTCATACCGGGCATTATTTTAATTAAGTCCTGAGGGGGTATTTCAAATTTTACAATGACTTTGTAGTATCGGATCATAGAACCGTTGACAGACTCCTCATAGGAATCAGGACTGATCTGTTCAATAGTCCCTTTATAGGGTTTGGTGCCCGACATCATGAAGGACAGGACATTGATATTGACCTTGCCCCCGATGAACACCTGATCACGATCTTTAGGCATCACTTTGACTTCTGCCTGCATCAGGGTTGAAAAAGGTTTTATTTCGAACAAAGAATCCGCCGGCTGTATGACGCCGCCTTTCGTAGATGCGCTTTTATTGATCTGATAGATGACGCCATCAATCGGAGATTTAACATTCGTCTCCTGTAACTGACGTGATAATATTTTAATCGTCGACTCACACATCGCCAGTTCTTTCTGAGCTTCGGCAAGATCTTTCGAAAGTGAATTACGCAGTTCATAGTCTGCGTTATTCATTTCACTGTTAATGAAATCAACTTCATCTTTTTTTGATGAAATCTGGTTATCCAGGTCAATCAGCTCAGAATTCAGCCGCACTGCGGACTGTTTTTTATCTAAAAGGTTGGTGTAGGAGCTGATGCCTTTTTTGACCAGAGGAGACAGAATATTAATTTCTTCCTGCAGCAACCCCAGTTCACTCTTCTTACTGATTTTTGACACATTCAGTCCATTGATATCTGAAGACAGTCCGGTAATTTTGACTTCCTTAGTTCTGATCTGGCTCTTCACCATCTGAATATTACTGATAATGTCTTTATTGATCAGATCACTTACGTTAAGCGCAGTGATTTTATTTTCACTGGATAAAACGCTGGTGAGTTCTTCAATACTTTTTTTCAAATATTCAGATTGGGTAAAGTAGCGGTCATATTCTTTCTGCACATCCAGGTTTGAGACCCTGGCGAGAATCTGGCCTTTTTTAATGACATCACGTTCGGAGACAAAAATCTCTTCTATTGTCCCACCTTTAGAAAGGGAAACGATTTGAGTATTATCTTTCGTGGCAATAATACCCTGCCCATGTACAACGGAGTTTACTTTTACCAAACTGAAAAGAATAATGATCAGGAACGTCATGATCATTATGACCATCATCAGATGGTCACTTTGTTTTCTGTTCATCGCAAAAGAGACCTTGATCCCGGTTTTATGACATCATCTTGCAGTTGCAATACTTTGAGCAAAGTCGAAATCTGCGACATCTGTTCAAGCTTGGACTGGTAGATACCGTACGTCGATTCAATCATGGATATGTGAGCCTGGAAAAGTTCATTGCGACTGGAAATAACATCCAGCAATGATTTTTGCCCAAGGTTGAATTCTTCTTTGTATAACTCCGTCATTTTACCGGCGTTATCATAGGAGCGCTTTGCAATATCAAGGGCTTCCAGATTGGATCGATATTTCGACAATGACACATCAATACTATTACGACTTTTTAAAATAAAATCATCTGATTCCAGTTTTGACTGACCATAGCGAGCAGCAAACTTGCTTTCTTCTGACTGATTTTTGAAACCATTGAAGATATTGAATCCTATTTTCACGCCAACTCTAACTTCATCTCGATAATCTTCCGGCTCAGCATCTCCGGAAGGATTATTGTCGGTATAGTTGATGTTCGCATCTATAGTCGGATAGTTGGCAGCTTTAGCTGCTTTAATATCAGAATATGCCGCATCAGTATTTTTTTGCAGAGACTTCCAGGTCGGATTATCCCGCATTACCTGTTTAATCACGCTTTTACTGTCAGTATCAAATTTGTAACTGTCAAAAACATCAGGTAAACGGGAAATATTTTCCAACGTGACTGCATCACCTGTCATATTACGGATTTTAGCCAGTTCGGTGTCTGCCTGCGAACGATACGTTAATTCCTGCGTGCTTAACGCATCGATGGATGCCTGGACTTTACGTAAGTCTGACTGCATCGCCACCCCTGAATTGATGAGTTCAGAAAAATCATTCAACATTTTTTTGTAGAAAATCTTTTCTTCATCAATACTTGCCAGGATATTTTTTAGTTTTTCAATATTGAGAAAAGCATCTGTCGTTTCTTTCGCAGTCGTGTTCATGCTTTGCAAGAAATCACTGGCACTGCTTTCTTCAATACTTTCAGATTTCTCAATATTGTTACTCCTCACACCAAAATCGGCGATCCGATAGGCAAGACTGATTTTATTTTCGATATTATTCTCGTCTCCGTCGCTTTTATTTTTTTGCGAAGTTTCCGATGTTGCATCTAATGTCGGATAAAGGGAAGATTTGCTCATATTCGTTTCCTGATGCCGACGTTCGATATCAAGAAAAGAAATAGCCACAGAAGGCTGAGCTTCCAGCGCGTGTTTTACCAGGACCGTAAGAGGATAGGCTCCGCTGTCCTGAACCGCGCGCTGTGAAGCGAAAGCCGGCACAGACAATACGGAAATACCGATCATTAATGAGATTATCGAGATTTTCACGGGTTTTTCTTATCCTTCAATACCAGCACATCTTTTTGCAAAGAACATTGCATATCGGCAATTTGGGAGAACAGAGGTGCGAACGTTTTCAGATGTCCCTGGATATGGCTCTGAGTTTCACTGTGCAGGTCGGTATTTTTCAATTCATGAAGAACAATGTGTTCATCCATTTTGTTCAGCTGCAGATGATTCTTTTCATGAATGATTTGTGTGGTGGCATGCAGGTCGGTGAGCGAGTTTTGTAAACTGCTTGTCTCTTGCAAAAGCGTTTCCTGACTGCGCCCGATGTCTTGCTGAGAAAGGTTTAACGCTTTTAGCTGACCTTCCTGAGCATCAAGCTGTTCATGCTGACTGACCAGAAGAGCATGCTGACCGGAAACCTGCTGCTGTGTGGCAGTGATGGCTGTGTGCTGATCGGTTAATTGCAGATTTGCTTTCATGACACCCTGATGGATTTCATTTAACTGGCCCGCGCCCCTTTCGCAGACGGTCAATAATGACGTTTCAAATTGTGCGCGCTGTGCATGGCTGATGTTGTCCTGCTCGACCATGCTGTGCAGGGTATTATTCGAGTCTGCGCACATATTCAGTAAACGATCCTGGAAGCTGAGCAGCGTATCTTTAATGTCACTGACCATTTCATCCAGCGATGAAACAATGCGCAGAGTGCGGGTCTTTGCGGGTTGATGTTTGCGCTTCATTTCACGAATGAATTCGAGCTTAGTATCGCGCAGCGTCACGTTGAGACGGACGAACGCATTGCGAACCAGCGAGCTCATGACGTTCAGAAGAATGGCGCTGACCACACCATAAATTGAAGAAACAAACGCCGTATTCATACCCCGGAGAGGTTCAGACAAAGAAGAGACAACGTTCACGATGATCTTCAGAGTATCCGCATCATTCCCTCCCCCTATTTGTGATTTATCAAGCAAGGAGATAACCGACGCAATGGTCAGCGAGAGACCCGCAAACGTGCCCAGCAGACCGATCATGGTGGAAATATTGGCGCAACTTAAAATCGCAGACATGCGTTGGTTGTGTTTACGGTTCACACTTTCATCAATGTTTTCATACACTGACAGTAATGTGTCATCGTCAAGACCGTGCTCTTTTTTAAAGACAATTTTATTCGCATCCCCTAACAGGTGAGCTGTTTTTTTATCGTCTTTTGTTTTTAATACAGTGTCGCATCTGTTTATTTCAATAAATGATGATAATACGATCACACAACCGATGGCATACACAATGATGACGACAGTATTATAAAATGCTGCGACGGCATAAGTGCCGATAATATAACTTCGGACACCAGGAACGATCATGAGTATCAAAGGGATTAAGGCAATAAATAAAGCCCCCAAAAAACCCATTTTATTCTTCAGGAAAATACCACTTTGTTTAATGTAATTCATTATGTTACTCAGTTTTTGTAATGACAGCGCTGTTATTCATAACAGCAGCATCGTTGATCACTGAAATAGCGACGTCCTGATTAGCTTCCGTCTCTTTCACAATTTTTAAAAGAATAATTCCCCGCTGATAAGCAAGTCGCATAGCATCGGAGACGGAAATAGATTTTTCGACATTGGTATATACCTTGACAGAAGCAGCTTTATTATCAGCCTTTAACCATTCATTCAATTTATCTATAATTTCAGGGGAATAACCCTGCTCCATTTTTTTAAAATGAATAATAAATTGATTACCTTTTATCTCATATGCCGGATTTTCTTTTTGCACATCAAACTTGCCATTAGCGCTTTGCACCGGCGTGCCTCCTTGTTGTGCCAGCGTTATGACTGTCTGGTTTTCCTTTTGCTCTTCAGTTTGAGCCGGAGATTGTTTTCCCCCGGTTGCTGCTACGTCGGTGGAATTATTTTCCGGGACATTTTCAGCAGATTGACTCATATTTTTTTGCGACTCTACGGGCTTGGGTAATGCCGTTTGTTCAGGTAATCCTTTTGCGGTATATGTCGCCGAGGGGGTTTCAGGAACATAATGTTTTTTAGCGCTTTCATACATCGTCAACATGCTGTTGAGAACAAATACCAACATCAGAAAAATAAATATGCATAAAACCGTTGAGAAGGCGTCCACAAAAGTGGGCCAGGGGTTACTTTCTTCCATATATCATCCAGACAGTGAAACGATTAAATAATCTATTCAGAAATTGTATATTTCCCAGGCCAGGATATCCTCTTACTTAAGTATTAAGCATTGCTAAATATCTTGTATCCTGTTGAAAATATAGAATTATCCGTCCCATCACCGGATGATATTTCAGTAAACCGAAAGCGTAAGTGACAGGGGTTATAAACCAAAACACATATCGAAAGTTGTAGATTACGGATGGCTGACACGTCAGCTTCCGCTCAGCTATTGATCTGATGATTTAAAGACAATAAGCCTGTGGGAAAATATATTTTCAGAGGGAATATTTGGAAGAAAATAGGATCAGAGGGAGTGAAAAAGAGTATGTCGCCAAACCTTAGAAAGACGACATACAAAGCTGAAAGTACCCGGTTTAAGTACAGTCAGAAAAATGTCTGCATACCTGCGGTAAAGGCAGGCAGCGATAATGAAGAGTGAAGGTTTGGCGCGTAAATTTACGCGCCGGAGAGTATTACGAATTCATCTGGAACAGGGACATCCCCTGCATGGCGCTGTATGTCTTATACGATGCCTGAAGCGCGACCTGCTGCAATGTATAGGTTGAAATGGCGGAGGTCCACTCTGTATCTACCAGGTTACTGAGTTTGGTGGAGTTCGCCACGTCACGGTTGTCGCCCAGCGTATCGAGATTGTCCAGTTCATCCATCTGCGTACCCAGCTCTGAACGCACGGAAAGTACGTTATTGAGTGAGTTACTCAGGCCACGGTTGGCTTTATCAATGGCATCGGTGTATTGCGTATCGGTGGTGTAATCAGCCGAAGGCGTTTTCAGCGCGGTCAGTGCACCGTCGATGGTTTTGAACACATCTGTCTCGCTCGGCGAGCCGTCCGGTTCGGCTTTCGCATCACCGGTTAATGAATCAAAAATCTGGTTACCGGTATGGTTGATGGTCATCGTCCGGCTGGCATCAACCTGCTGCGTAATGGACGTCGTGCCCCCGGAATAGGTCACCGCACCCGTTGTGGCGTCCTGCGTATACGGCGCGGTATCACTTTTGTAGCCGGCGAAAATGAAACGGCCGTTACCGTCAGTGCTGTTCGCGAGGTTCAGTAACTGCGATTTCAGGCTTTCCAGTTTGGTCGCCAGAGAAGAACGGTCATCATCGCTCAAAGAACCGTTACCGGCCTGAACGATCAGCGTATGCGCATCCTGAATGGTCGAGGTCACGCTGCTTAAAATCGACTCTTCCTGACTCATGCTCTGGTTAGCAAAGGTACGGGCTACGGAAAACTGACTGTTCTCCGATTGCGCCTGACGCACCAGCACCGCCTGCGACGCCGCCAGCGGATCATCCGAAGGTTTGCTTACTTTGCTGCCGGTGGACAGCTGTAAACCTGTCGCCTGAAAGCGGTTCTGACCATCCAGCACCGCATTCATGTTTTGGTCGTAAATCATATTGGTACTAAGGCGCATGGCATCAGTTCCTTATCAGTTCTGGGATCAGCGAATGTTTATGATCGCATCGAATATTGTCGAAGCCGTCTGCACGACCTGCGCGTTCGCCAGGTAATATTGCTGGTAACGTTGCAGATCGCCGTATTCTTCATCGAGGTTGACCCCGGAGATAGACTGCTGCTGGCTGGTGAGCTGCGTGACAATATTGGCCTGCGAAGTACTGGTAGTTGTCAGGGTGGCAACCTGGTTGCCCACGTTACTTACCATGCTGGCGTAAGCGCCTGACAGGGTGGATTTACCTTCTACCAGTTTTGCCGTTTGCAGATTCAGCAATTTCTGCGCGTTGGTGTTGTCACTCACACCGCTGTTTGCCGCGCCCGCAGCGGCGATCAATGAAGAATCACTGATGGCCACATTCATGCTGCCTGCCACGTTACTGACCGTTTTGATGGTCACGCTGTCATTGGTGTCCGGCGTACCGCTGACGGAAACCGACAACCCGTCGAAATTCATCGTCGGATTACCGCTGCTGTCGGTGCCTGCTGTCGGGGTGATTTTTGCTCCGTCGGAGACGCGTGTCACATCCCAACTGCTGCCATTGTAAGCCATGGTGTAATCGCTGGCCTTCACTGCTGCCGTGTCGGTATACGCCACGCTCACTTGTGCACTGCCGGTGTTTTTGGTGTTGCCTACGGTAGTGGCACCGGTGAATGAGAAGAAGTTCGTTCCCGCATCACCGTTGAGATCAAAACCGGCTTTGTTGGTGGTGTTGAAGCTGTCAGACAATGCCAGCGCCAGTTGCCCGAGCTGGTTGATGGCCGGGGCCAGGTTGTCTTTTCGGAAAGCCAGCGTACCGCCAAGCGTACCGGTGGTCAGACGGCTTTCCTGAATTTCAGAAACGGAACCGTCCGGCTGGGTCATACCGACCGTCAGTTTAGAAGGATCCGCACTCGAAGCCATGGCAACAACCGTTTTAGCATTGCCGCCACTCACCAGCGGCGTGCCATTGGCGAAGGAAATATTGTAGGTGTCGCCGTCCTGCTGCGTCACGGTTACACCGGTGATGTTGTTCAGCTGACTGACCAGTTGGTCACGCTGATCAAGCAAGGCGTTAGGTTCCTGTCCGGTACTGCCACGCGTTGCAGTGATCTGATTATTCAGTTTGGCAATCTGCGTCGCAAAAGTGTTGATCTGGTCAACATTCTGCGAGACCTGCTGGTTCACGGCGGTATTCATGTCGTTCAGGTATTTAGCTGAACTGTTGAACTGCGCGGTTAAACCCTGCGCTTCCCCCAGCACTGCCTGACGTGCCGAACTGTCACTGGCATTGCTGGTGAGCGTTTGCAGGCCTTTAAAGAAAGTCGACATGGTGGCATCGATACCGGTGGAGCTGTCGCCAAGCAGGTCATCAATAGAACTGGCCTGATCAAGCTGCGTTGACAGTGCGCTGCCGGTTGCGCTGGCACCCAGAAGCTGCTTGACCACAAAAGAGTTGTACTCACGATTCACACCCGTCACCGTCACACCGTTACCGATATAACCGGCAGGCGTCGAGGTACCATTACTTTGCGTAATAATGGCGGTCTGGCGGTTATAACCGGCCACACTGACGTTAGCGATGTTGTTCCCGGTGGTACTGAGCGCCGCCTGCGCTGCATTCAGTCCGCTCATTGCGGTATTAATTAAGCTACTGGACATGAGTGACCTTTTGGCTGCCGGTGACTTTTACCACCGTGTAATTAAGGGAACTGAAACGGGGGTTATCCCCTTTTCCCATTCTGATCGTATTATCGGCCTGCACCGCTAAAACTTGAGAAAAAAAACGAGGATTTGCAGGACTAGAAGATATCTTTTAAATCATGGCCATAGGCCTTCACGGCCTGCTCGCCCGCGCCTTTAATTTTCTGGATCACACTCACCAGTTTGTCGGCGTAATTCGGGTCAGTTGCATAACCGGCACGTTGCAGCGCATGTGCGGCTTGTTCAGGGGTGTTAGCTGAGGCCACCTGCGCGTAACGCGGATTATTGGTCAGTAATTTGATGTAGTCACTGATGGCTTCCACATAAGAGCCGTACACACGGAAACTGGCCTGCACTTTTTTCGCCACACCGTTGGTGTATTCCGTGGTGGTAATATTCGTGGTCGGACCGTCCCAGTTGCTGCCCGCTTTGATACCAAACAGATTGAAGCTGCGTTTACCATCTGCGGTCGGGATTTCACGCTGGCCCCATCCGGATTCCAGTGCAGCCTGCGCCATGATCAGCTGATGCGAAATCCCGCTGTCTTTACTGGCGACCTGTGCCGGAATGGTCAGGCTTGACACGAACTGGCCGCTGTCGGCTGGCAACGGTGCGCCGCCGGTGGTGCGGTCCGGCGCAGTCGGAATAGCTTTACGCAGATACTGCTCCATCGCCTGAACCGGCAGAGTTTTCAGCACTTCACCGTCCAGCGCCATCGGCACCGTTCCCGCCAGTTCGGACGGTTGCTTGCTGCCACCGGTCAGTTGTTCAACCATCATATCGGCCATGCCCAACCCCTTGTCGGACATGTCCTGGGCAATTTGCTGATCGTACATCGATGTATAAAGTTTGGTGGATTCGTTATCCAGAATGCCACCCTGCGGCAGAGCCTGACGCATGCTTTTCAGCATCATCTGCACAAACACGCCTTCAAACTGCTTCGCCACTTCTTTGATATGCGCCTGAGGATCCTGCGCCACATCCCGCTTCAGTTTGTTAAGGGACTGCGTGTCATACGCCGCCCCTGACATCGACATCAGATCGCTCATCAGATAATTTCCAAATCAGCACGCAGGCATCCGGCGGTTTTCATCGCCTGCAGAATGGACATCAGATCGATAGGCGTTGCGCCTAACGCGTTCAGGGTGCGGACAACATTGTTCAGGCTGGCACTGGAGCGTACCTGCTGAATCGACCCGCCGGACTGGCGGACGGAAATATTAGTGTTCGGCGTGACTACCGTCTGACCGCCGCCAAACGGCGTGTTCGGCTGGCTGACATCGTTCTGGCGATCGACCACCACGGACAGATTGCCCTGGGCAACCGCACAGTTATCCAGCGTCACATCGCGGTTCATGACCACGGAACCGGTACGGGAGTTGATGATCACTTTCGCGTCCATCGGCCCGACATTCACTTCGATATTTTGGATCTGCGCCAGAATGCGCACCTGAGACGTGTTGCCACGCGGTACGACCACCTGAATATTGCGGGAATCCAGGGCAGAGGCCATGCCCATCCCCTGACGGTTGATCGCGTCGCTGATCTGCTGCGCCAGGTTAAAATCTTCATCATTGAGTTGCAGATTGATCACGCCTTCGGTACCGAAAGTGCTCGGTAATTCACGCTCAATCGTCGCCCCGCCGGTGATACGCCCGCCCGAAACCTGGTTAACCGTCACGCTGCTGCCACCGGCAGACGCGCCCGCTCCGCCGACCAGCACGTTACCCTGCGCCAGTGCGTAAACCTGATTATCCACCCCTTTCATCGGCGTCATCAGCAAAGTACCGCCGCGAATACTTTTGGCGTTACCCATAGAAGAAACCACGACGTCAATCGCCTGTCCGGCGCGGGAAAACGGGGGCATTTTTGCCGTGACCATGACGGCGGCGACGTTTTTCAACTGCATGTTGGTGCCCGCCGGTACGGTAATACCCAACTGGGACAACATATTGGTCAGCGTCTGGGTGGTAAAAGGCGTTTGTGTGGTCTGGTCACCGGTGCCGTCAAGGCCCACCACCAGACCATAGCCGATCAGGGCGTTATCACGCACACCTTGTACCGTCGTCAGATCACGAATACGGTCGGCGGATGCGGGCAGTACCACCAGGGCGGACATCGCCAGACAGATAATACCGGAAAGTAGTTTTCGCATGATTGCCTCGTTATAACGGCGATAAGTTTAAGAAGAACCGCTGCAACCAGCCCATGTTCTGCGCTTCATTGATGTAGCCATTCCCGACGTACTCGATGCGTGCATCAGCCACCTGGGTGGAGATCACGGCGTTCGCACCGCTGATGGTGCGCGGGTTGACCACACCGGAGAACCGGATGAACTCAGTTCCCTGATTAATTTCAATTTGTTTCTCACCGACAACTTTCAGGTTGCCGTTGGCCAGCACTTCCGACACCGTCACGGTCAGGGTGCCGCTGAAGGTGTTATTGGCCGCTGCGCCGCCTTTACCGGCAAAGGTATTGGCACCGGACATATCCAGATCGGCACGGGCATTGCCGAACAGGCCTTCCAGATAACGTGGCGCTGTCGCAGCACCAAAGGTGGTTGCGCCGTTACGACTGGCGTTCGCCGAGGAGCTTTTGCTCGCACTGACATTCTCCTGCAAGACAATGGTCAGCGTGTCACCCACGTTACGTGGACGGCGGTCTTCAAACAGAGGCTGATAACCGTAGTTCATCGGCTGAACTGACTGGAAAATCGAACCGTTAGGAACCGGCGGTGCCGCTGGCGCAGGGTTCGCTGTGGTTGCTCCGGGTACCAGCGGGGTATGCGGCATATACGCGCAACCATTCGCCAGTAACGTGATTAACAGCGGCAGTACCAGCTTGCCTGGTCGGTCTTTAGAAAAAGTCATTACCGACGTTATTTTTTTGGTCACCACAGTTATCGCCTTTAAAAAATCGACCTGGTAGGGATCTGAACCGGTTCAGGACAGAAGCGTTTCCGCCCCTGTCCTCTTGTTTTCAATCAACCGCTAAACGTTACAGCTGGGAAAGTTTCTGTAGCATTTCGTCCGACGTGGACACGGCTTTACTGTTAATTTCGTAAGCACGCTGGGTCTGGATCATGTTGACCAGCTCTTCCGCCACGTTGACGTTAGACGTTTCCACATAACCCTGATACAGCAGACCCGCGCCGTTCAGGCCCGGAGTGCTTTCGGTTGGCGCACCGGAGCTCTGGGTTTCCTGATACAGGTTTTCACCCAACGATTCCAGACCGCTGTTGTTGATGAAGGTGCTCAGCGTCAGCTGCCCCACCTGCTGGGCGGCAGTCTGACCTTGTGTGGTCACACTGACGATACCGTCACGCCCGACGGTCATGCTCAGGGCATTGGCCGGGACAGTGATAGCAGGAATCACCTGATAACCGCTTGAGGTCACCAGCTGACCGTTCTGGTCAACCTGGAAAGAACCATCACGGGTATAGGCCGTCGTGCCATCCGGCAACTGAACCTGGAAGAAACCTTCCCCTTTAACGGCGATATCTTTGCTGTTGCTGGTCTGCGACAGGTTGCCCTGCGAGAATAAACGTTCCGTAGAAACCGGACGCACACCGGTACCAATCTGTAAACCGGATGGCAGATTGGTTTGCTCAGAAGACTGCGCACCAGGCTGACGGACTGTCTGATAAAGCAGGTCTTCAAATACTGCACGCTGGCGTTTAAAGCCGTTGGTGCTGACGTTCGCCAAGTTGTTGGCGATTACATCCATATTGGTCTGCTGGGCATCCAGACCGGTTTTCGCAATATACAGCGATGGGATCATGTCATTACTCCTCTGCCATCATCAGCTCATTGACAGCAGATTGTTGGCACTCTGTTCATTTTCATCGACACTGTGGATGACTTTCATCTGCATCTCAAAGCGGCGGGCGTTAGCTATCATGTCAACCATGGTGGAGACCGGATCCGCGTTACTGCCCTCAAGCGTTCCGGGCATAACGTGAATGGTCGGGTCAGCCTGTAAAGCAGCACCCCGCGCCTGAACGGTCGCCGGCGTTGGCCGGAACATACCGTCATCGCCACGGGTGACTTCATTGTTGGCCGCTTTCACCAGCTTGAGCTTACCGAGCTGACCCATCGTGTTAGGATCAGCACCGGCTTCAAGCACGGCAATCGTCCCGTCCGCAGAGACCGTAAGCTGAGAGTTCGGCGGAACTTCTATCGGGCCGTTATCCCCCATAACCGGATGACCCTGAACGGTCAGTTGGTTAGTCGGTGACACTTGCATGTCACCGTTACGGGTATACGCTTCAGAGCCGTCAGGCATCTGCACCGCAAGGAAACCGTCCTGCTGTAAAGCCACATCCAGCGGACGCCCGGTGTAGTTCAGTTTTCCCTGCGTCATATCTGCGCCCGGCGTGGACGCCGTGACCAGCGTGCGGGTTTGCAGGCTTTCACCGTCCACCGGCACTGCGCGCATCGCTAAAAGCTGCGAACGGAATCCCGGTGTATTGGCGTTAGCCAGGTTACTCGACGTCACCGACTGCTGAACCAGCGTCTGGCTGGCTGCGCCGCCTGCGGTGTAGATAGCGTGATCCATAATGCTGCCCTGTTTTCAGGTGATAGAACGCGTATTAACGCAGGTTAACCAGCGTGTTCAGGATGGAGTCCTGAGTTTTGATGGTCTGCGCATTCGACTGGTAGTTACGCTGCGCAACAATCATGTTGACCAGTTCCGCACTCAGATCGACGTTGGAAGATTCCAGCGCACCGCTGGTCATTGACGCTAAACCGCCCTGACCTGCAATGCCGGTCACAGCCTGACCGGAAGAAGACGTCGCCGTCCACACGTTGTCACCTTCAGATTTCAGGCCTTCCGGGTTAGAGAAGTTACTCAGCACAATCTGACCCAGCAGTTGGGTTTTGTTGTTGGAGTAAGTGCCGGCAATCGTGCCGTCGTCATTGATGGTATAACCGGTCATCTGACCCGCTGCATAACCATCCTGATTCTGGGAACCGATGCTGTCACTGCCGGTGCTCTGCTGGATACTGCCGGTGAAATCAAGAGACACCGTTTGCGGCGTTACGGTACCGTTAGTGGCGGTGTTCATTGGCAACGTCAGTGCCAGACCGGCATTGGCCGTGCCTGCCGCATTGGTTGTGCCGACCAGCGCACCACTGGTATCAAACTGCATAGCCCCAATTTTGGCGGCCGCTGAACCGGCCACGCTGCCGTCCTGTGCATAAACATCCCAGTTGTTGGCAGAAGTTTTCACGAAGTAGACGTTGTTATCGTGGGCATTACCCTGTGAGTCATAGGTGGTGATGCTGTTGACGTAGTTGTAGCTGGTGTCATCACTGCTGCTGAACGTTTTGGTGGCCGGAATAGCCTTGTCCGTTGAGTTCAGGTTAGCCACCATCGTGGCAGAAGTAGACGCTTTCGCGCTCATCATGGTGGTCGGGATGTTCAGGGCAACCGGCTGCGCACCCGCCGCAATAGTTGGCGGCGTACCTGTCGCCGGATAACCGGTGACGCTCAAACCTTGCATGTTCACCAGGTTACGGTTGGCATCCAGTGAAAACTGACCGTTACGTGAGTAATAAATGGCACCGCTGCTGTCGGACAACCGGAAGAATCCGTTGCCGCTCAGCGCGACATCCAGACCGCGGGAGGTGTTGGTGGTGGTACCGTCATTGAAGTTCTGAGTAACAGCGGCGACTTTAACGCCCATACCGGTTTGGGAACCGGCGAACATATCGGCAAAAGAGGCGGTCGCTGTTTTAAAACCGACGGTCGCGGAGTTGGCAATGTTGTTACCAATCACATCGAGGTTAGTCGATGCCGCGCTCAGGCCGCTGACTGCTTGGGAAAAGCTCATATTAGCTCCATTTTACTGTGGGTAGTGTTTACAGCTCCTCCCCCTTCGCAGGGGAGGGAGCGGTCTGAGTTGCTCGCTTACAAAATCTGGCGTACAGAATCAACTTTCGCGGTTCCACGCACGCCCAGATCCAACGCGGTATTCCCGGATGAATCTGTCGTCACACCATTGACCAGCGCATAATTCAGCGGTGTTGCCACCATTTGCTGATTATTTTTCAGGGCATTGATGCTAAAGCTGTAACTGCCATTCGGTGCTTTGGTGCCATCGTCCTGTGTACCGTCCCAGGTATAGCTGTGCACGCCGGCAGTCTGTGCACCCAGCGTAATGGTTTTCACCACTTTACCGGTGGAATCACTGACCGTGGCGGTGGTGGTATCAGAGGCCGTTTCCAGCTCAAATCCGAATGGCGTGGTGCTGACCGTGCCGTCAGTGTCGCTGCCGACCAGAATTGCGCTGCCGGACACCATCACGCCGTGGCCGATCAACGAACTGGCCTGAACCGATGAACCACTGGTGATTTGCCCGGAAATGCTGCCCAGCGTGGTATTGAGTTTTTCAATCCCGCTGACCGTGCTGATTTGTGCCAGCTGACTGGTCAGCTGACTGTTATCCATCGGATTGGTGGGATCCTGGTTTTTCAGCTGGGCGACCAGCAGGGTCAGGAAACTGCTGGACAGATCATCCGCTGAACTGGTTCCCTTCGTAGACGAGCCGCCGGAGCTGGTACTGCTGATCGTCGTGTTATCAGTGGTGTCATTAATTGACGTGGTAATTGCCATGATTCGCTCCGCTATTGCCCCAGAGTCAGGGTTTTCATCATTAACGACTTAGTGGTGTTAAGCACTTCGACGTTAGCCTGATAACTGCGGGAAGCGGAGATGGTGTTCACCATTTCGCTGACCACATCTACGTTTGGCATCTGCACATAGCCTTTTGCATCCGCCATCGGATTACCCGGCTCATACACCATGCGCATCGGTGCCGGGTCATCCACCACCTGCGCCACTTTCACGCCGCCGGTTTCCTGACCCGGTGCAGCATCCACCTGGAAAACAACTTGCTTTGCTTTATATGGCTTACCATCCGGGCCGGTGACACTGTCGGCGTTGGCCATGTTACTGGCACTGACGTTCAGACGCTGAGACTGCGCGGCCAGCGCAGAACCGGCGATATCAAAAATACCAAGCATTGACATGGGCTATTATCCTTGCAGCACCGACATCATCCCTTTGATCTGGCCGCCGAGAACGGTCAAATCGGTCTGATAGCGCACGCTGTTATCCGCAAAATTGGTACGTTCACGATCCATATCGACCGTGTTGCCATCTGCCGATGGCTGGTCCGGGATCCGGTACATCAGATCCATATCAGCAGGTTGAACGTTGGACGCCGCGATATGGCGGTCAGACGTCAGAGACAAAGAAATGCCGCTGCCACTCGCACGCCCCTGCTCCATCACCTTTTGTAACTGACTGGCAAAATCGATATCGCGAGCCTGATACCCCGGGGTATCGGCGTTTGCGATATTGGCTGAAAGAATTTCTTGCCGCTGGGCGCGCAGGTTGAGCGCTTCCTGTTGGAACTGTAGTGCGGCGTTCAGTTTGTCGAGCATGCGCCCTCCGCAAAGTGAGATTTTGGAGTCGACAGCATAAATGCGAGTGTCAACTGGCTATCGTCTGAATAAGCATGAAATCGGGCGCTATTTGTCCCTTTAGGAATATCAAAGTGAGCGTAGACTTGTCGGCAGTAGTAGGCTGGCACAAAGGTAAAACGCGAATGAATATGCTGAAAATCCGTCGTTCAGACATTACGCTGGGTTGCATCCTGATAGGTGTAATGTCTGGTGCGATGAGCTATGCCCAGCCTTTGCCCGTCAAAAGCGTGCCGGCCTCATCCAATAGCGATACACTGTTGTCCTCGCAAATTCAGCAGTTCTTCCGGCAGCAATATGCCGACAGCGGGATGCAGGTGACCGTTGTCGTAAACACCCCGGCTGCGCGCCAGCCACAATGTTTATCACCACAATTTATGCTTTCACCGAACAGTCGCACCTGGGGCAATGTCTCCGTGGCGGTGAACTGCAACGGTCAGAAAAGTTACGTACAAACTAAAGTGCAGGTCAGCGGCACTTACTGGATCGCGGCAAAGAACGTACCGGCAGGCTCTCACCTGGCACAAACAGATATGCAACAAAAAACCGGGCGACTGGATCTGTTGCCGCCGAAGGTCATTCTCGACAGTCAGCAGGCTGTGAATGGCATCACGCTGCGCAATATCAGCATCGGGCAACCGTTGACGTTATCGATGTTGCGCCGGCCGTGGATGGTTCACGCGGGGCAGGAAGTTCAGGTTCAGGCCACAGGCAGTGGTTTTAATGTGTCAAGCGCCGGTAAGGCGATGAACAATGCTGCAGCGAATGAATCAGTGCGGATCAGAATGCCGTCAGGTGCAATTGTGAACGGGACGGTAGGCTCAGATGGGTCTGTGACAGTGACGATATAATCCTAAATGCAGCCGTAGCTCTACAAAAAGCTGCAATAAAGGTTAAAGTTATTGCGCCACATGTCGATAACAAACGTATCAGAGTCGTCCCGTGACGGCATTTTTAGGGTTTTCATGAGATTTTCTAAACCCTGAGTCCTCATACTGGAGAAGAAATTTATGGCTATCGATCGTACTCAAGGTGTCTCACCTTTAACCCCGATCCAGCAGCGCGAGCCGTCTGAAGCGTCAGTACAGAACGCGCGTAAAGAACAGTCTGTTTCTGGCACCACCACCAGCGGTACGGCGGTGACACTGAGTTCAGCGCAAGCGTCTCTGACGCAGTCAAGTGCACAGGACATCAACACGGCACGTGTCGACGAACTGAAACAAGCTATCCGCGACGGTAAACTGACGATGGATACCGGCAAAATTGCTGATGCTTTGTTACAGGACACGCAGGATTATCTCAAAGGTCTTTAAGCTGAAAATATCAGTGTAAAGACAAAAAGTTGGAAGGTAATAAGGCCCGATGAAGAATTTTATCAAGACCATGACTACCTTGGTTGAAACGTTGCAAGCGCTGGATCAGGTGATTAATCACGAACAGACGATACTGTGCTCAGGACGCGTGAATGGTGCAGCCTTGCAGCATATAACCGAGCAGAAAAGTTCATTGTTAGCCACGGTAGACTATCTTGATAAACAGCGTCGTCAGCATGACGAGCGCCTCAGGCAAACAGCCCCCTATTCCCGACAGCCGGAAATCTCCGCGATGTGGAAAGATGTGGTGCAACTGACCACTAAACTGAGTCAGATTAACCGTCACAACGGCATGTTACTGGGCAAGCAGATTGCCTATAACACCGAAGCGCTGGCGATCCTTAACGCCAGTCAGACGCAGAAATTCTACGGGCCGAACGGGCAGGAAACCGTTTCGGGGCAAACCGTACGCAAGATCTCGGTTTAAACCGAAACGGGGGCGGTTTTCAAACCTTGCCATGTTTGATGCTGGCTATGTTTCAGATGCCACCGTGAAAGGCGCGGAATCTTGCCGCTCCGCGGTTCCCTCATTTCGGTGTTCGAGCCTTACGTCTCGAAACTCTCACTCGGCAAGCTTTCTGAAAGCGCCCGCAGCATCTTGAACCCCTACTGCCAATGCGTTGCAAATCCCGGTTGTGGATTTTGCCGCAGCGGGGAAATATCAACTGTGTATCCATACCGATAAAATGAGCAAACATTGAGAATGGGAGACGGCTTCCGGAAGGTTTTTAGGGGTTGCATTAAAAAACCGCACATGGCGGTTTGTTATTATCTGAGGTTTTATCTCTGTATTTCAAATGTCACCTGATCTACACCACTCGCCATATTTGTGAATCGCCCGCTGTAATTAACTGTTACGCGATTTTTATCATCAATATGAATATCATTTCATAGTCCCATGGGCCACCATTTCTAACCTTTTGATAAAACCAATAATACGTCCAGGCTGTCGCCATATTGCGAGACATTCCATGTTGTCGGGCTTCCCTCATATGATCACTGACAATATTGGAACCCGGGTTTGATAGTGGTACAGACGCCATAAAGTCAATCTCCCTGTTAAGCATTTTTCTCTTCCTGCAAACAGGGAAATATTTTACACGTTTACCGGCTCCCTTTTGTTAACTCCGTAACGCTGCCGGAAAATATCAGCACTATAGAAATATGCAGATGTGTCTTTAAAAATGCCCACTGGCATGCTCAAAAATGGCACCAAATCAAGGGTGCGAGACCCGAGGCTCGCAGGCTGAAATTCGGGAATCGCGGAGCGATGACATTTTACGCCACCCATAGCGGTAACAGAGCATGTCCGTCGAACCGGCGACAGCGCGGAGTAGAATAGCGTGGGGGATGCAAGGGAGGAAAACCGGCGATTTAGCGATAGTTCACGATCACCTGATTACTCATCACCCGCAGCGGCGTATTCATCGCGCCACCGCCGGGAACAAAGTAAACAAACCTTAATGGCGAAGTGGCGGTCTGGCCGTAAAATGATTTTGTCACCCCGCCTTCGGCTTCCAGACTCACGCAGTGATTCAGGGTGTTGCAGAGTTTTACCTGCAGACCGGCGGGTCTTGCGCCAAGCACTTCGTATTTCCAGCTTAGCGTTGTGATGGTGGCGGAGCCTGAACTGCGCACGGGCGCGGAGGCCGGCGGGGCTAATGCACCCGATGACATCATCACGCCACGGTTTTGCAATACCACACCGCGCTGCGTATCTGACCATGTGCCGGACGCGGCAAGCGCTGGCAGGCTCAGTGCGGTCAGTAACCACAGTGCGGCGCGGTACATCTTATTCACCGCCGATGGTGGCCGTCATGCGAATCTGGCGGCTGTCGGTCATTTCCAGATTCGACATCACGACGATATTTGGCAGTGAACGGCGCAGGAAACGGGACAGCAGCGGACGCAGCGCGTGATTCACCAGCAGAACCGGCGGCGCGCTGAGCATATCCTGACGCTGTAATGCGGCCTCGGACTGGGTCAGCAGGCGGTCAGCCAGACCGGGTTCCAGACCACCACCGCTTTGCAGCGCCTGTAATAACAGGCGTTCCAGGGAGGTATCCAGCCCGATAACCTGCACTTCGCCATTGCCCGGGAACCATTGCTGCGTGATAGCCCTGCCGAGCGCAACACGCACCACGGAGGTCAGTTCGTTAGGATCCGGCTGGTTCGGCGCGTATTCCGCCAGTGTTTCAACGATGGTGCGCATATCGCGGATCGAAACGCGTTCAGATAACAGGTTCTGCAACACTTTGTGCATGTTGGTCAGCGAAATGATGCCCGGAATGAAATCATCCGTCAGCTTCGGCATTTCTTTGGTGACGCGCTCCATCAGCTCCTGCGTTTCCTGACGGCCAAACAGTTCTTTGGCGTGCAAACTGATCAGGTGGTTCAGGTGTGTGGCGACGACGGTACTGGCTTCCACCACGGTATAGCCCTGAATTTGTGCCTGCTCGCGCATAGCCGGTTCAATCCAGAACGCCGCCAGCCCGAATGCCGGATCAACCGTCGGTTCGCCCGGCAGTTCGCCTATCGCGCTGCCCGGGTTGATCGCCATCCAGCGGCCGGGATGCGCCGTACCGGTGCCGATTTCCACACCTTTCATCAGAATACGGTAGCCCGCCGGCGGCAGTTCAAGGTTATCGCGGATATGAATTACCGGCGGCAGATAGCCCATCTCCTGCGCGAATTTTTTGCGGATGCTGCGGATACGCCCCAGCAGCTCGCCGTTTTGGGCAAAGTCCACCATCGGGATCAGACGGTAGCCCACTTCCATACCCAGCGGATCTTCAAGCTGAACGTCCTGCCAGCTGGCTTCTACCATTTGTTTACCGCTGTCTGCCACGGCCGGTGCGGCCTCTGCAGTGGATGGTTTTTTCTGCTCCTGACCGCGAGTCCACCATGCCAGCGCCAACAACCCGGCTGTGAACATCAGGAAAACGAAGTTTGGCATGCCGGGCACCATACCGAGCAAACCCAGAACACCGGCACTCAGCATCATGACGCGCGGATTGCGGAACAGCTGGGTAACCATCTGCTCGCCCACGTCTTCGTTGGTGCCGACGCGGGTGACGATAACACCGGCCGCCGTGGAGATAACCAGCGCGGGGATCTGCGCGACCAGGCCGTCACCGATGGTCAGCAGGGTATAACTTTCAGCCGCATGGCCAAGATCCATCCCGTGTTGCAATACACCGACCAGCAGGCCGCCGACGACGTTGATGATCATGATCATCAGACCGGCAACCGCGTCACCTCGCACAAATTTACTCGCACCGTCCATTGAACCGTAGAAGTCGGCTTCCTGCGTCACTTCGCTGCGGCGTTTTTTCGCTTCATCTTCGCCAATCAGACCGGCGTTCAGATCCGCGTCAATCGCCATCTGTTTACCGGGCATACCGTCGAGCACGAAACGCGCACCGACTTCAGCAATACGCCCGGCACCTTTGGTAATAACCATAAAGTTGATCAGCACCAGGATGATAAACACCACAATACCGATGGCGAAGTTACCGCCGACCAGGAAGTGGCCGAAGGCTTCAATCACCCGGCCCGCTGCCGCGCCGCCGGTGTGCCCTTCCAGCAGGATCACACGGGTTGAGGCAACGTTCAGCGACAGACGTAATAACGTTGAAAACAGCAAAATGGTGGGAAATGCCGCGAAATCCAGCGTGCGCTGGGTAAACATCGCCACCAGCAACACCATGATGGACAGCGCAATGTTAAAGGTGAACAGCAGATCAAGGATGAATGGCGGCAACGGCAGCACCATCATCGACAGGATGATCAGGATAAGAATGGGTCCTGCCAGTACCTGCCATTGTCCGGACTTAAAGTTGGCGGGTAAACGCAGTATCTCGGCCAGATTAGCCATGGGTATCACTCTCTCCTGCTGCAAAATCCAGCCCCTCAGGGACCGGCAAATGTTGAGGTTTTTTCGGGATCAGTCCGCCTTCACGCTTCCAGCGTTTCAGCTGATACACCCAGGCCAGAACTTCAGCCACGGCGGCATAGAGCGTCGCCGGAATTTGCTGACCAATTTCACTGTGCCGGTAAAGCGCACGCGCCAGAGGCGGTGCCTCCAGCATCGGAATTTTATGTTCGGCACCGAGTTCCCTGATGCGCAGTGCCACTTCCCCTGCGCCTTTCGCCAGGACTTTCGGTGCACTCATTTTATTTTCACTGTATTGCAGTGCCACAGCGTAATGTGTCGGGTTGGTGACGATGACATCCGCTTTTGGCACATCGGCCATCATACGACGCTTGGCCATCGCACGTTGCTGCTGGCGGATACGTCCTTTGACATGCGGGTCACCTTCCTGACTTTTATGCTCGTCGCGGATATCCTGCTTGCTCATGCGCAGCTTTTTCAGGTTGCTCCAGATCTGCCAGAACACGTCAAAACCGACCATCGGCGTTAATCCAAGCACCACCATCAGGCCGCAAAACACCACCATATTCAGCGCTTCACCGAGTGCCGGAATGGTCGGTTGTGCCATCAGCCTCATCATGTCCGGCCATTTATGCCACAGATAAATCCCGGCGACGGTACCGACCAGCAACGCCTTCAGGATAGCTTTCAGCAACTCCGCCAGTACCTGAGCGGAAAATAAACGCTTAAATCCGGCAATCGGATCCATACGGCTGAACTTGGGCGCAAAAGATTTGCCGCTGAACATCAGGCCGCCGAGTAACAGCGGCGCAGCGAGTGCGATCAAAATCAGGCCGCCGATCACCGGCAGTAACGCCCAGACCGCGCGCCCCAGCAGCGTCGCCATCTGCTGTAACACCTGCCGGTCATCGCTGACCATGCCGTGATCAAACTTGAGACCTTGCGAAATCATCACGCCAAGTTGCCGTGCCATAGACTCACCGGACATCCACAACAGCGTTAAGCCGCCCCCCAGCATCAAAATGGAGGTCAGTTCGCGCGAGCGCGGTATCTGCCCTTCTTCACGCGCTTTTTCAAGCCGGTGCGATGTGGGAGCTTCTGTTTTTTCGAGATCGCTTTCTTCAGCCACCGGCGGTTCCTGTCAGGGTTTACCCGGCATGTAAAACACCACGGGCACAGATTCAATGACGCAGGGATAGCATGACAAAAGCGGCGCAGTCTGATGGGTGAATTAGAGAGGAAAAATGGCGGCTATTCAGCAGATGAATTTATGTAAAAAAATTCCAGATAAGGAAAACACCCCTCAGTGCGATACGGAAGGGTGTTTATGGCGGACTGGCAGACACATTAAAAACCTAATGAGTCCAGCAGATCGTCTACCTGTTCTTGTGAGGCCACCACACCGACACCGTTGGAATCAAGTTGCGGGCCGTTCAGCAGGCTATCGTTTTCACGTTTCGCTTTAACCTGTTGTTCAGGAATATTTTCCATCAGCACCATTAACAGCTGATTTTCGATTTCCTGTACCACGGTCATCATACGTTTGATCACCTGACCGGTCAGATCCTGGAAGTCCTGCGCCATCATGATTTCCATCAGCTGAGCATTGGTGAAACTGGTGTGCTCAGGGATTTCTTTCAGATAGCTGCGGGTGTCAGTGACCAGCTCGCGGGCATCCGAGAGTTCAATCGGATTTTCAAACCATTCATCCCAACGCTTATCGAGTTTCTTCGCGGCAGATTCAAGTTTATTCTGGCGCGGCTGCGCGGCCTCCACACAGTTCAGGGCACGTTCAGCCGCCTGAGCGGTCATGGTGACCACATAATCGAGACGATCGCGGGCATCCGGGATCGCTTCGGCTGCCTGAGCAATGGCCTGATCCAGGCCAAGTTCACGCATGCTGTCACGCAACATACGGGTCAGTTGCCCAATGCGGGCGATAATATCGCCCGCGGTTGCTGCATCATTTGCAGGCATTGGTATCTCTGCCATATACGGACTCCTACATGCCCAGTTTTTCGAAGATTTTGCCCAGTTTTTCTTCCAGCGTGGCGGCGGTAAAGGGTTTAACCACATAACCACTGGCCCCGGCCTGTGCGGCGGCAACGATGTTTTCTTTCTTCGCTTCTGCGGTCACCATCAGCACCGGCAGTTTGGACAGCGCACCGTCAGCACGGATGGTTTTCAGCAAATCCAGACCGTCCATGTTGGGCATGTTCCAGTCGGATACCACAAAGTCAAAACCCCCGGCGCGCAGTTTGTTCAGTGCATCAACACCGTCTTCCGCTTCTTCAACATTGTTGAAGCCCAGCTCTTTTAGCAGGTTGCGCACGATACGACGCATGGTAGAGAAATCGTCTACTACCAGAAATCTCAGATTTGGATCGGCCATGTTTTATCTACTCCTAAGGTTTGCTACCCAGCACAAGGCTGAAAAATTAAATACGTAATGCCTGACCGGCTGATATTTGCGCCAGCATCCGCTGGCTGATTTGGCTCAGATCCACCACTTCGTTTACGCCACCCGTGGCGATAGCCTCACGAGGCATACCAAATACCACACAACTGGCTTCGTTTTGTGCAAGGGTGTAAGCCCCGGCGCGGTGCATCTCAAGCATGCCGGCGGCGCCGTCATTGCCCATTCCCGTCAGGATCACCCCGACGGCATTGCGTCCGGCAAACTGCGCCACCGAACGGAATAAAACGTCGACCGACGGACGATGGCGGTTCACCGCCGGACCGTCGTTCAACTTAACCTGATAGTTAGCGCCACTGCGCGCCAGTTCCATGTGTCTGTCACCGGGTGCGATATAGGCATGGCCCGGCAGAACACGTTCACCGTCTTCGGCTTCTTTCACCGTAATCTGACATAACTTGTTCAGACGATCGGCGAAAGAACGGGTGAAACCCGGTGGCATATGCTGAGTGATCATCAGCGCCGGACAGGTCGGCGGCAGCGGCTGCAGCACGTGACGGATAGCTTCTGTACCGCCCGTCGATGAGCCGATGGCAATCAGCTTTTCACTGCTCAGCAGCGGTGTATGGCTGAGAATGCGCGGCTGATCAAGATTGACGCTTTTGTTCAGACGCGCTTTGGAGGCGGTACGGATTTTATCGGCAATCATCTCGCTGTAGGCCAGCATGCCTTCGCGGATCCCCAGTTGCGGTTTGGTCACAAAGTCAATCGCGCCAAGTTCCAGTGCACGCAAGGTAATTTCCGAGCCTTTACCGGTCAGTGAAGACACCATCACCACCGGCATCGGGCGCAGACGCATCAGCTTTTCCAGGAAATCCAGGCCGTCCATGCGCGGCATTTCAACATCCAGCGTCAGCACGTCCGGGTTGAATTTTTTAATGAGATCACGCGCCACCAGCGGATCGGGGGCGGTCGCCACCATTTCCATATCCGGATGGCTGTTGATGATTTCAGTCATCAGCTGACGCATTAACGCCGAGTCATCGACGCTCAACACTCTGATTTTATTCATTACCTCTCCTTGGCGAGGCCATAGACAGTCTGACCGCGCAAATAAAATTCCCGGCTGATTTGGCTGAAGTTTTCGGAGTGTCCGGCAAACATCAGGCCCCCCGGTTTAAGTAACGGAACAAATCGGCGTAAAATTTTCTCCTGCGTTTCTTTATCGAAATAAATCATCACATTGCGGCAGAAAATTGCATCAAACGGACCGTTAAGCTGCCACTGGTTTGCCAGCAGATTCAGCTGCTGGAAAGCCACCATCTGCGCCAGTTCAGGGCGCACACGCACCAGGCCGCTGTGCGGGCCTGTGCCTTTGAGGAAAAATTTCTGTAACTGCTGCGGGCTGAGGGTTCGCAGCTCTTCGAGGCGGTAAACCCCGGCGGTGGCTTTTTCCAGCACCTGCGTGTCAATATCACTGGCCTGAATACGGCAGCTTGCCATTTTCGGCCCCAGCGCTTCACTCAGCGTCATGGCGATGGAATACGGTTCTTCGCCCGTTGAGGCCGCCGTACTCCAGACGCTGTAATTATTCGGACGCGAACGGGCATGTTCCGCCAGGATCGGGAAGTGATGCGCTTCGCGGAAAAATGCCGTCAGATTGGTGGTCAGTGCGTTGATAAACGCCTGCCATTCCGGGCTGTTGCTGTCGTTTTCCAGCAGTGCCATATAGCTGGTGAAATCATTCAGCCCGAGTATCCGCAACCGCCGTACCAGGCGGTTGTAGACCATTTCGCGTTTGTGATCCGCCAGCACAATACCCGCGCGCTGATAAATCAGCTCGCTGATCCGGCGGAAATGGGTATCAGACAGCGGTAAACGCTGGATCATCTGTGCCATGATCGAGGTGTTATCAGCACTCATTGGCGAGCCTGGTTGATTCATGGTGCAGCTCCATTAAATGGACAGGTGGTGTAACGGGTACCCAATTCACTCTTCATCCGATGTCAGAAGGTTTCCCAGTTATCTGCCGATGCCGCACGTGCGGTGGCCGGAAGTAACGCAGGCTGTGCCACCTGGCGGGGCGTAAAGCCCTGAGCCTGTCCGCTGCGGCGTAAGGCACTGTCCGCGGAGGAAAGTCGGAATACTGATACCGCATGGGTCAGATTTTCAGACTCGATTTCCAGCGCATGTGTGGAAGAAGCGGCCTGCTGAACCAGTGTGGCGTTTTGCTGTGTCACCTGATCCATTTGAGTTACGGCAATCGATACCTGTTCGATACCGCGACTTTGTTCATCAGACGCCGAAGCGATTTCACCCATAATGTCGGTGACGCGGGTAACAGCCCGAACAATGTCATCCATGGTATTTCCGGCAGATTCCACCAGTTGGGAACCCTGACTGACGCGGCTGACAGATTCATCTATCAGCGCTTTAATTTCTTTCGCCGCCTGTGCGCTGCGCTGTGCCAGACTCCGCACCTCGCCGGCCACGACCGCAAACCCACGCCCCTGTTCACCGGCACGTGCCGCTTCGACTGCGGCGTTCAGGGCCAGTATGTTGGTCTGGAATGCAATGCCATCAATGACGCTGGTGATCGCACTGATTTTCTTCGAACTGCCCGCGATGTCATTCATGGTTTTCACCACATTGCTGGTCAGTTCACCGCCCTTTTCAGCCGTATTCGACGCATCACGCGCCAGTTGCGTGGCCTGCCGGGCATTTTCGGCATTCTGTTTCACGGTGGCGGTCAGCTGTTCCATGCTCGCTGCGGTTTCTTCCAGCGCCGACGCCTGCTGTTCAGTGCGTGAAGACAAATCGGTGTTGCCCGCCGCAATCCCTTTCAGGCCGGAGAACATGGTGTCCGCGCCATGACGCACGGTACGCACGGTTTCTGCCAGCGACGTTTGCATCTGTTGCAGGCTTTCCAGCATGACTTTAATTTCGTAACGCCCTTGCGCAATGATGGGGGATGAAATATCACCGGCTCCGATGCGGTCGAAATGTCCGCGCATAATGGTCAGCGGTGTAAACAGAATGCGGCGGGTCACAACCAGCGCCAGTGCCGTCAGGGCAATCAGCAGCACCAGTACGACGGAGGTGTTGATCATGACATTCTGGTAAGACGCCGCCGTTTGCATTTGCGCTTCACGGAAGCGGGCGCCGACGTAATCGGTGTAATCACCCACATCTTTCTGGAACTGATCCTGGTACTTTTGCGCCGGACCGTTCAGAAAACCATTCATGTCGCCGGCGGACAGCAGATCAGTCAGTGTCTGCAACATATCGTGCAGTTGCTGATAGCTCGCTTTGTTCACGGCGGTCAGCGCAACGGCTTTTTCTGTTCTGCGTGGCAGAGCCAGAAACGCAGCGTAAGCCTCTTCTGCTTTTTTCAGGCTGGCTTTGGCATCTGACATCAGCTGAGTGATATTTTCCTGGGGCTGTTTCAGCGCCAGACGCGTTGCCGCGCGGTTAAGGGTATTACGGGTCTGCAACAGATATGACCAGGACTGGCTGAGCGCATCACGCTGTTCAGCGGTGTTGGATATCTGCTCAAAATTCAATTTATCCGTGTGGGCGGCGTGCAGCGATAACCCGCTGTTAACCAGTTGCATAACAAAGAACACTATCAATAACAGAAACATGCAGGTGGACACACGGATGTGCTTAAACATGGATAACCTCATTAGGTGCCAGCCCAGACCGGCACCTTTATTCTTATACCCTGCATACTCAGGTCTGCATTTGCGTTAACGGCAAACCTGATTATTTCGGGTTGCGATGTCATATACGTACTTAGAAAGTTTCCCAGTTTTCGGTTAAATCTGCCCCCTGCGCTCCACCGTTACCGGCCTTAGAACCTGACAGGTTCGGAGTCAACAGAGGCAGTCTGCCCGAAGAAGCCGGGTTCTGGCGCACGTTGTTATTTGTGGTCTGACTCAGCGTAAACACGGCCACTGATTGCGTCAGCAGGCTCGCCTGCTCTTCCAGCGCCGCCGAAGCGGACGCGGACTCTTCAACCAGTGAAGCGTTCTGCTGCGTCACCCGATCCATTTCAGTGATAGCCTGTGCGACCTGCTCAATCCCGCGGCTTTGTTCATCGGATGCCGAGGTGATTTCGCCCATAATGTCAGTCACACGGGTGACGGCATTCACCATGTCATGCATGGTTTCGCCGGCACTTTCCGCCAGCACTGAACCGGTATTAATGCGGCTGACAGAATCATCAATCAGCCCTTTAATTTCTTTTGCTGCCTGCGCGCTGCGCTGCGCCAGGGTACGGACTTCACCGGCCACAACCGCAAATCCGCGGCCCTGCTCGCCCGCACGCGCCGCTTCAACGGCGGCGTTTAACGCCAGAATGTTGGTCTGGAAAGCAATCCCGTCGATCACACCGGTAATGTCAGTGATCTTTTTCGAGCTGCTGGCGATGTCATTCATGGTATCGACCACGTTTGCCACCACTTTCCCGCCCTTCTGTGCGGTTTCGGACGCGCTCAGTGCCAGCTGGCTGGCCTGACGGGCGTTTTCCGCGTTCTGTTTCACGGTCGCGGTCAGTTGTTCCATGCTGGCAGCGGTTTCTTCCAGCGCAGACGCCTGCTGTTCCGTACGTGACGATAAATCGCTGTTGCCTGCGGAGATTTCGCTTGCGCCGCTGTAAATGGCATCAGCGCCGTGACGTACGCCTGAGACCGTGCGGATCAGTTCGTCCTGCATGTACTTGAGACTATCGGCAAGCTGGCCGATTTCATTACGGCTTTTCACGACTATTTCGTGCGTCAGATCACCGGTTGCAATTTTACGTATGGTATCGACGATATTTTTCAGCGGATGGATCAGGATGCGTTGCACGCCCGTCCAGGCCAGCAGAATGAAAATTGCCAGCACAATCAACACAGAACCCAGCATCCACATAGCATGCGTGAAGGAGTTCTCACTGACCTTCACCGCATCGTTATACAAACGGTCGTTCTGATCGATATAGGTGACGAACGCTTTTTCGAAGTTATCCTGATACTGCTGCGTCGGTTGTTCGAAGAAGTCATTAATACGCCCCAGACCAATCAGCTCAATCAGTTCCGAAAGCGCATCATGCAGCACCTGATATTGCTTTTTGGCATCGGCGGCAAATTGCGGATTCTGGCTGGCATCGACCGGGATTTTTTGATAACTGGCAAAGTGCTGATCGGCGATTTGCAGATCTTTGGTTGCGGTATCAATCAGTTCTTTGACCGTTGCACCGCTGCCCATCTGGTTTGCGTCGAGCATAAAGCGGATACCCGCGCGGTTGAGGGTGTTACGGGTTTGCAGAAGATAAATCCAGCTGGCATTAAACTCTGCCTGCTGTAAACGGATTTGCTGAGAAGTGGTGAAATTATCTTTGTCAGTCTTTAACGATTTAAAGAACAGGCCGCCGGATACCAACTGTAAAGCACCGAAGACCACCAGTAAGATCACGATGCCCGTGACCACTTTCATACGGTTAAACATGTTGTTCCTTTTCAAATGAGAATTATCTGGAACAGTTATCGGCAGGGGAAACAGGAACTTTATGTGATCGGGATCGGATTTTTTCGGGGGGGGAAGGATATCAGGCGACGGTGGCGACAAAACTCTTTAACACTGCGATGCGTTGGGCATCCGGATTTATCAGAAGGTCGTGATGAATCATCAGCACCACACCTTTAAGTAATTCTGTGGTGTTATCGATTTGGGAAAGGGTTTTGAGCTTTTCAATATCATTACCGATTTCCCGCCCTTTCAGGGAAAGGCGCTTATTAGCCAGACCGGTCGCCAGCTCTGACGTCAGCAAGGTCACCAGATGCAGGGCGGCTTCCGGGTTTGATGCCAGTTGATGAATGTAATACTTCAGCAGTAAAGGCACAAAATCAGGGGTTGCCCCCAACTCTGCACTCGCCATATTTAACAGATCAATCATGTGCGCAGGCACACGGGTTTCCACGGCTTTGCGTTGTCTCTGCAACTGCTTTTTGATGGCAGGCACAGACTGATAAGGGATCACCGCAACGCTGTCACAGGTTTTACACACTCCCGCGATGATATTTTTCACCATACCGCTGCCGTCATCAAACGGCACATCGCGCAGCTGATAGCTGACAATGCGAAAAGCCTCACACACGCCACACATCGCCTTTTTCTCGTCCCCGACTTTATAAATAATCATATTCTTCCTTAATGATGAACGCTGATAAAAACACTGGTGGGCTCTGTAAAATACCACTTGATGTACCAGGGTACTCCGGCACTACTGACGGTGATGATGTGGACATCAATACTGCTGTCAAAATGGTAGGGGCGAACCTGATAATTATCTCCGGATGCCCTGCCGATTAAGGCAGCCACTTCAAAGGGCGAGATGTCACCCGTACTTAACAAATTCTTAAGCTGAATCCCGCGTCTTGCCTCAAATTCAATATTTCCATTCTTCAAACATTCAATCACCTTCCATTTGATCTCTCTGAAACTCATGAGGCCTCAATGTACGCCAGATGTCGTACTTAATCAAATTATCATTTTGCATCACGACTCTTTCCGTGAAGCCCCGTCCCGCAGTGCTATCACGCCATATTCAGTCAGAAGACGCACAGAGAAAGTGGTTATTTTTCAGGCAAATGGAAGGCATCACGCAAAAATGCGCTGCATGATATGCAACGCTGATTTGTAAACTCAGGACGGCTCGCAAGTCACTGTTTTACGCCGCCCCTTGTCGTTAAAAAGCCAATAACTGAGGAGCGCCAGTACCCAGACGCCAGCCGCGCCATAGATCAGAATACCGGCGAATCCTTGCGTCAGCGCCTGTGCAACCTGCCCGCTTTGCAGGGTTTCAATGACTGATCCACCTGCGATACGCTCTGCCAGCAAAGAGAGATCCCTTTCAGCAGGCATTAATTCTTTCAGGCTGGCGGTAATTCCCGTCACAAGCAGGATTCCCATCAGCGCAATGTTAATCGTCAGCGTAATCAGCCGGGCACTGATATCAATGCCCGAGGCCATTCCCGCACGGTTTGGCGCAACGGAGCCGGTTGTGGTATTGGTGACAGGCGTATTGGTCAGCCCCAGCGCGATACCTGCCAGCAACGCGCCCGGCAATAAGCTCAGGTGATGAAGGACCGCGATTTGCATCAGCATAAACCCTGCGCCCAGGGTGAATAATCCCAGCGGGATCACGCGTGACGCGCCAAAACGTGCCGTCAGTTTTTCACCGAGCGGCGGCATCAGCAACGTGGGTAACGTATAAGCCAGCAATGCGGTGCCGGTGGCGACACTGCCATAACCCAGCGCGCCCTGATAATACACGGGCAGGTAAATCATCAACGGCCAGAAGCTGAAATTCATCCCGACCGATCCCATCAGCGCACCAGAAAATGCCCGGACGCGGAAGACCGAAAAATCAAACATCGGATGTGGATGGTATTTTTCAATCCGGATGAACATGACCGCGCTGACGGCAGTTGCCAGCAAAACAACACCGGCTGTGACGCTGCTCCAGCCCAGGCTGCCGCCCTGAGTAATGAGAAAGGTCGCACCCATAACTGTCACCGAAAGGGTTATCAGACCGCCAAGATCCAGTTTTTTAGCCTGTTCATCACGGGATTCCATCACGTTTTTCAGCGCCAGTATCAGGGTCAGGACGGCGATAAACACGTGAACCAGAAACACCCATCGCCAGCTCAGCCAGGCGACCAGCGAGCCGCCGATGATCGGGCCGAAGCCTAATCCGAAACCAAACGTAATTCCCCAGGCGGCAAACGCCTGACTGCGCGCTTTCCCTTGCGGAAACTGCGTTGAAAGAATGGCAATCAGACAGGTCAGCATGGCACCGCCGCTCAGTCCCTGAAGAAAACGGCCTGCGATAAGCCATTGTGCGCTTCCCGCGAGACCACACATCAGCGAGGTCAGTCCGAACGCAGCAATACTGATGATAAAAACACGCTTACGACCATACCGGTCTGCCAGCGTACCGATCGCCATCAGTACCGTGGTGCAGGCGAGCGTATAAGCGTTCATGATCCACTGAAGCTCGCGGAAGCTGGTATGCAGTTCCCGTTCGAGTACCGGTGATAAGACGGGGACACTGGAAATTTCCAGCCCCGACATCAGGGCGGCCAGACAAACGGCCATCAGGGCGAGTGTGTTTTTCATGCTTAAATCCTGCGGGGATAAGAGAGGCTTAGCATGGAAGATTGGCGGCAGAGTAGAAATCTGCCTGTGTGCCATGTATCGTCAAGATTATGCCAACCTGATGGTTATCCTGTTATGCAAAAAGTTGATCTGCCACTGATGTGTTCTCCGCGTTATCCCGCTGCGCCCAACCGGCGACTGGTATTGCTGGCTTATGAGTGTCTGTGCACTTTCGAGTTCGGGATTGCCGTCGAAGCCTTTGGACGTGCCGATGAACTTACAGGCGAACCGTTGTACGCGTTATCCGTCGCATCGGTCGAAGAAGGAACTTTCGGCGCACAAGGCGGCGTGCGGCTGATGGTGGACGGCGGGCTGGAACTGCTGGAAGACGCCGGCACAATTGTCATTCCCGGCTGGCGAAGCATACATGAACCGGCTTCTGACCGGCTGATGGCTGCACTGCAAAAGGCTCACCATAACGGGACACGAATTGTGTCGATCTGCGCAGGAAGTTTCGTGCTGGCCGCTGCGGGTTTGCTGGACGGTAAACGGGCGACGGCGCACTGGAACAGCACCGATGCACTGGCGAAGAAATTCCCTGACGTGCAGGTGGAGCATGGCATGATTTATGTCGATGAAGGCAACATCATTACTTCTGCCGGAGGTGCGGCGGGGGTCGACGTGTGTCTGCATCTGATCCGTCGTGATTATGGTATTGAAGTCGCTAACCGTACGGCGCGCCGCATGGTAACTCCGCCCCTGCGCGAAGGCAATCAGGCTCAGTTGATCCGCCAACCGGTACCGCGGCAACAGACAAAAACGCTCGCCCCGTTGCTCGATGACTTACGCGGCCACCTTAATACGCCGCTGGTGATTGATCAGCTCGCCGCGCAAGCCGGAATGAGCCGCCGCACCTTTCTGCGCCGTTTCCATGATGCGACCGGCACCACACCGGGCGAATGGATGCTGAACGTGCGGCTGGAAAAAGCCTGCGCGCTGCTGGAAAACGGCACATTAAGCATTGACCGCGTCGCCGAACAGGCCGGTTTTGGATCACCCGAAACCCTGCGCCATCACTTCCGCCAGCGGCTTGGGATGACACCGACAATGTGGCGCAAGGAATCAGCCGAAAGAAGTCTGCCGGGATGAACGGGGGGCCCGCAACGTTGGGCCTGCCCCTGGCCATAGCCTCAAAACCACGGCACTGTTGCCACTGCACTCAGCCCGTATGCCCCAAATTCCCCTTGAACAGGTTCAGGCTGCAATACCCCACGCCGGATAAACAGTCTGAACACTTCACCGGTCGAGAGGCTTTTTACCTGAATAAAAGGCAGTGCCGTGACCTGCGCTTTGCTGTCGGGGATGCGTTGAAGCGCTTCCTCTTCACTCAGCCAGCCTTTTTTAACCGACCGACGGCGCAGCCTTTCCGGATTGCTTTTAACCTGTACACGGCTGAAACAGCAGTATTGCGTACCGGACGGGACGTCGCGGATTTCACTGACATCGACCTGATCACGCAGCCCCTTCAGCCACTGAGTCTGACCGAACGCTGTCAGCGTACCGGCATTGCTGTGCAGGCGGATGATATCCCCGGGTTTCTGACCGTAATGCGGAAAACTGATGCCTATTTTCCCGGCGGCATATTGCCCCAGCGCGCGATGCAATTTGGCAAACAGCGCAGCCATCAGCAGTTCGGTGCCAAATTCCGGGTCGGGCAGAACGCGAATTTCCTGATAACTTTCCATGCTGGCCTTTACTCCCCTTTCTCACCGAAAACGCCGCCGCGTATCAGCGTGGCGATAACGTAATGCTGTTGCTCCGTGTCCGGCTTTTTATCTTTCGTCACCCAGTTATCCAGCAGCGTGTAGAAGTCCATTTTCTGTTTTGGCTGGCGATAAGCTTTACCCTTGCTGGTCACGGATCCGTAAGGCTCGACGGCGATCGGACCGAGTTCTTCCACTTCGGCATCCGGATACCAGTCATCAATCGTGCGCAGCGCATTGCCGATTTTTTGTGAATGCAATGCCGCAATGCCCCCTGCCTGATAAAGGATTTTACTTTTTTTAGTGTCACGGCTTGAGTCCAGGACCAGTTCCTGAGAAGGGAAAACTTCCTGGCCTGCGCCCAGACGGGCAAAGGCCTCCACGGTCAGCAGCACAGCCTCCTTACCACTCAGCCCCTCCTCAATGACAGCCGCCAGTTCAGCCAGATCACCGGTTGGCTGGCTGAACTGACGCAGGTTGAATTCGTCCGCCTCAAATTCCCAGCACTGCGTATTATGCGTAACATGAACGGCAATGCCTTGCGCGCCAATCCGGTTACGCCAGAGGAAACGCCCGTTAGCCAGGTTTTCCGCATAACGGGCCGCCAGCGTGCCAAAGCCATGTTCAGTGCGATAACCATCAATCACTGCCGCGAGAGCGGCCTGATAATCCTGATCATTACACACTGACGGGGAAGAAAGGTTGCCGAGTACGCGCAGGGTAAAGCGGAGCTTCAGGGTATCCGTATCAAACGGCAGCGCCGCAACGTCTACACGTTGCAGGTTGGGTTTCTGAATCTCAGCATCGAGTTTTGTCGGATCGGTGGAAGCGGCATTTTTCATGCGGTTGGAAATGGTGCCGCGTACGGCTTTTTCCTGGATTTCGACCGGCTGCCATGTCTGCGTATCTTTACAGTCCTGCCAGTTACCGGCGAACATCTGTGCGTCCGAGTTTGCCAGTTTGCGTTCAAAAGCCAGGACAGACGCGGTTTTTACGGTGGTTTTGGTCATTGTGCTTTCCTTGTTTCAATGATTAAAAATCGGAATGTTCTTGTTCAGTTAAGTCGGCTTCCTGCAGCGGTTTAGCATGGCTGCAGAGGTAGTTTTCGCTGCTTACGGGGTATCGCCAGAGAAGCTGATGAATATCAGTGATGCGATGCGGGCTGCGCCATTCGCCGACGCCATAGGCCGCTTCGACAAAACGGAACGGCGTTGACGTATCCCGGGTTTTTGCCACATCGCCGGGGGCATATAACGGTGAAATCGGGGTGAACCCCACCATCAGCGGCACCAGATAACCTTTCGCAGGTTTCGGCTGATATTCCCATTCAGCGGAGCCATCATCGTGCGGTCCGGCACGGTAAGTGATACTGGCGAAATCCAGCCAGGCGTCGATCATTTCCGCCTGCGGATCCTGCGCCTGTCGTCCGGCAAAGTGTTGCGCCAGCAGTTCAGAACGGTCAACCAGTGCGAAACCCGGCAATGCGCGGTACATTTCGCGGCGGGTGATATGTTGCAATTCATCGCCGTTTTGCGGCAGCGCCATCACCCGTACCGGTTTCATTGAGATCACCGTGCCGCCCGCCAGCCGCTGAGTAACACAAAGCCATTGCAGATGTTGTTCCAGTTCCCTGGCCCCGGCATCGCCATGGGCAATGCTGCCTTCACATTCTATAAAAAGCGTGACGGTCATGTGCATCCGCCCTTCTTCATTGAAAGGTGCAGTTTTCGCTTCTTTTGTCAGCGGGATACGCGTCAGCGCAAAATAATGGTCGCCCCGTTCGCTGGCCTGATAAGCCTGAATCTGTTGCCGGTGGCACACGACACCGCAGCCGGTAAATTGCAGCCCGTGGCTCTGCTGAACCTGGCGTGAAAGCGCATGGGTAAACCCCAGAAAATGGGTGATCGCCGGAAAACCGTAGGTCAGGCCGGAAATGGCATTGGCATTTTCGACCTGTACATGAGGCAGAACAATCAGATAACTCATTGCCAGTTCTCCTGCTGAGCCACCTCAAATTCCCGCAGACGGCTACGCATTAACCTCGCCCATTCGCGGAATTCGACCGCACCCATATTCAGTTTTTCGTCCTTATTCAGTCGGGTATTCAGCCAGTGGGCAAAATCCTCAGCAATCTCGGTGACCCATTCGCCGCCTTCGCGCCGCAGTTTAAAATCAGGATCAGTATGCTGACGCAACGGATCAAGCCAGAGCTGGTGCGCCGCTTTCAGAATGCAGTCTTCTTGTTGGCTCCAGCCCTGAAGGTCTGTCAGTGACTGAATTTCGGCGGCATAGCTGAAGATCATACCGATCAGTTCATCCACGTATTCAGCACGCTGCTGGCGGATTTCCATATTGTTGTCGCGCTCAGAAATACTGTGCAGATAACGACGCAGGTCAGAGACGACACGCGTGATTTTGGGAGAAACCGCCGCCAGAAAAGTTTTATGCGAGACAGGCGGCTTAAGGGATTGCTGCCACTGCGGCGGCGCACAACGCAGAAGGTGATTTTTACCGCCACGCGCACTGTTCAGATAGGAGATATTTTGTGGCTTGGTGCCTCCCATATTTTGTACCGCGAGATCAGGAAAATACTGAACGGCTTCAGGATGCCAGTGCCCTTCGCGGCGTGCTTTACGGGCGGCTACGGATCCATCACTGTAACGGGAATAGCTGATGCGCTGGTATAAGGCATGCGCCAGTGAAGATGAATAAAGCGGGCTGAGCAGATGGTAATCGCCTTTATCAGAAACCGGGAAATAAAGCTGTTTAGCGAGCTGGTGCGTCGAGAGCGTTTTATCCGACAGCGCCTGCATAAAACCGCTGATCCATTGCTCTGACTGGGCCTCATTTTCCGCTAATGCCCTCAGCGCCGAGAAATCACCGCGTTTGAGGCAAGCCAGTAATGAATCGCCTTCATGCACGGTTTGCAGCAATTTTGCCACGTCCAGCGCAGCGGAGTTGCCGACGGCATCAACGGCAGGTGAATACAACGTCGCCGTGGACAGATAAGCCGTTTCAGTGCCTGTCACCGTGCTGTACACACTGCTGCCTTTAGCATCACCATGAAAATATTTTACCGCATGTGTCACCAGACTGATTTGCCCCGCACGCGCGGCCGCATCGGTCAGCCAGGTGCGGACGTCATATTTCTTTTCCAGTTCGCGGCGTTGTTCAAAAAGCTGCTGCTCAAGCCCGGCTTGCTCTTCCGCGCTGGCAGCGGACAATTGTTTGTCGGCGGCTTTGTTGAATGCATCCAGCTTGAGCTGATAGCGGTCGTGAATGTAAGAAACAATGAACTTACATAAGTTATTTCCTTCCATTTTTCTTCCCTTTAAATTTAATTAACAACCGGCAAAAGCATTGCTTACGAATATATTAGTTATTTATCTAAGTCATTTTTTTAAATACGTAGATTCAATTCTCTCCTGTCTGGACGTCTGAGTATTACCCGAAAAAAACAAAAGCATAAAACCTATCAATATATAAATGACAACCCTATACCTTTGCATATGTTATCCTATTGTTTTAATGAGTCTTTATCAGACAAGAAGACAATAATAACATCATACAATATAAAAAAATGTTCAAGATCACATTTTACCGAAGTTGTATCACCTCCTTTGCAATACAATTTAGAGTATCACCTTAATCCGCGACCACCCCATCCCTGCTGACTATCTGCCGCGTACCAGGAATTAAATTTCAATTAATAATTTTAAAGAGAACGCATTTCACCCATGGATATTTTTTATTAGACAGACTAGTATTCATCAGACTGGCGTTCAGGCAGCTTAGAATTTTGCAATACGCTTTAGGTACTCAATTTCCATCACATCAACTGCCGTACAGGCAGCAGTGCACTCAGCCGAGTGCACCAAACACCCCTAATGCTTCATGCCAGTGCCACCGTTGGTTTTCGCTGTCGGCTAAACAGATTTCTCCAAACGTTTTACTGATGCGGTCCAGCTCCCAGCCGGTGCTGTCTGCCAGATCCTGATAGAGGATTTCACAGTTCATCTCCATCCACGGACTGACGCCTTCGGCATATTCCTGTTCAATGGCCTTAAATCCGCTGCTGTCTTTCCAGCCTTCGACTCCCTCATCAGGCTGACGGAAACGTGGCTCATCGCCCTCTTCCTCCAGCCACAGATAATATTGCTGATCGCATGCCGATTGCCTGAAAGGCGTCCGCTGTTGTAATTCACCGCACCAGTCTGCATCTTCGCGCCACCAGCGCGCGGCATAGTTTTCCCCGCATGGCTTTCGGCCCAGTAATTCTGGCCATAAACGCCCGTGCTCCATATCGGTCAGGCTCATCAGGGGATCCGGCGTATCACGTTCCTGTATACGGGGAATAGCGTTGAGAATTTCGTATTCTTCCCGGCGCAGTAAATCGTGTAAATCATGGCTGGAAAACTCATGCGTACTGCTTTCAAAACCCGGTTTGCAATACGCAGGTATCACCTTTTTCAGCGCTTTAACGTTTTTATGCAGGATATGAATATTGGGACATTGCGGGGCTGAGCGCCGGTGGCGCTGAACGCGTCCGGCAAGCTGGATAAGCGATCGCATTGAACTGGGTTCAGCAATGGCCCAGTCATAATCATGATCACGGCCGATTTCCGCGACAGAGGTGGCAAGGACCACAAAGATATGCTGTTCTCCCGGATGCGCAGCGAAAGCCTGGCAGACTTCATTTACCCGCCGGATCGCCTCTTCGTCATGGCGGGTCAGCATAGCATCAAGACGATTTTCGATACGGGCCCGCATCGCCAGCGGATACTGGCTGTGATAGACGCAATAATGTAATTGTATGCCTGCCGGAGACGGCGTTGACATCAGGCGTTTTGCCACCGCGACCAGCGGATCGATATTTGCCATACGGGCAATACCGACGGTCAGATTTTTGCCACGGTGATGCGCATTGTGCAGCGCAAGTAACGACTGATGAACGCGCGCTGATACCGCATTTAAGACATCCTGCTCACGGGCACTTTCCGGCGACACCGTGATCAGGGTGGCCTGCCGCAGCGGGCTGGCCTGTTGTAATAACGGCACCCGTTTTGCTACAAATTCGCGATGTTTTTCGCCAAAAGACTTTCCGCTTATATGCTGGCTTTCCGCTACATGAAATTCGTCAAACCATGCACAGCATACATTCACCGGCAACCCGGGCTGCCCGCAGGCTTGCTGGTAATCTTTCCTTCCCGCGACATACGCACTGAATAATGCCTGCACCAGCGCCGGTGCCAGCGTCGCTGAAGAAAGTAAAACCCGCGAACCCAGCATTCCCGCCCAGTTCACCAGACGGCACAACGCAGGCAGGTCGGCCATATCAAAATCATCAGGCTCGTCAAGAACCAGGTCAGCCGTCAGCAGCCTGAGCATCGGGGCGATCTGATGACCGCCGCGCAGGCTTTCACAGGCAGGCATAAGATGGTCTATCGTCGTCACCAGAACCGGGGCACTGATGAGTTTCAGGAGAGTGTCTTTGCCTTTGAGCCACTGCCCCAACCGGCCGGTATCAAGCGACCCTTCGTAACGCACATACTGATGTTCCGCGAAAAGTTCGTCCGCAGACTGGCTGCCGTTACGGTTCACGCCACCGGTATCATGATTAAGCTGATGCAGTTTCTGCACCGCCTGCGAACCGATCAGCACCGCCAGATCTTCTTTATCAAGATGCAGTTTTTCGCCAAGCGCATCGCCGGTCTGTAAGGTCAGGGTTCGCAGGCCAAGGGCGACAGAGAAGCGACATCCGCGCGTTTCATCAGCCAGCCCGTACATAATCCGCGCATTCGCCAGCGTTTTCCCGCAACCGGTCGATGCCATATTGATGCCAAAAAAGCCGTACTGACATGCACTTTCACGCAGCCCGCAGGTTAAGTCGAATGCCTTATCCTGCCAGCGAAATCTTTCCTGCTGAGCGCGTTTTTTAAAACCTTTATGCCGGGTGATCGCCGGTAAGGTCTCCCGCAAATAGGGCAGTCCACGCGCCAGCAACCATGCATTCTGGCTGACACCAATATTATGCTCATCAAGTTGCTGTTTGGCTCTGCCGCTCTTTCTGTCGGTGTTGGCAATCGCCGGAAACGCCGGATCCTGCCAGCCCGCTGTTGCATCCAGCGAAGAGTACAAATGATCGGCGAGCATCAGTACCAGCCGGGCAAGATGGCGGGTCAGACGGCATTCAGGCGCGATATGTGGCGAGGTAAACAACGGCAGTTGCAGCGCGCGTGCGGCAAATTTTTGCGCTTTCCTGCGCCATGTTGCACTTTGCACCGGCGTGCCGTGCGGGAACTGCCAGACGGCACGTTGTTCTTTAGCTGTCCATGGCGCATCCATATTGGTGGAGTTCCAGCACGGCGCAAACTGCTTATCCTGCCAGTGCTGAATATCAGCAAGTTGCGGCGGGTTGATGTAGTTGTCGTTTCGACGCGGATAAACCGGCAGGCGATGATGAGAAACAATCAGCCAGGCGACATGACGCGCTACCGGCGGCAGACCTTCAAGCGGACTGTTATAACTGTGGCTGACATTATTGCGGGCCAGATTTTGTATCATGGCATTTTCGTGTTCAGCACTGACATGCTGCAAACGGGTCAGCCATTGCTCATCGGTCTGCTGGCCGACAAACGCCTGGAATAAACGCACCGACACCCACTCGTGCCTGAATGGCTCGAAGCCTTTCCCCTGTCCGTTGAGTTTATTCTGAAACAGCAGACTGGCTTTGCCAAAATCATGGAAAAGCCCGGCGATAGCGGCCAGAAGTCCGATGGTCTGCACACTGTGAAAAGCATTTTCGCTGTCAGACTTTATAATATCCCGTTGTGTGGTATTGGTCGGCACTGTCCCTTTGTCATTAAACTTGCGAATATTTCCGACTATCCAAAGCACTTCAGTCTGATTATTTGATTTAATCCAATGACAGGCAACGGCTGTATTTCTGCGTGCGGTTTTTTTGAGTATCTGACGTAATGTATTCAGCCCTTCCAGGGTAATTGCCGTTTGCCATGTCCGTTCTCCTTTGCGTTCAGCAAACTGATCAATGATTCTCCGCGTTTCAGTCAGTGCTTTTTTATTACATTCCGACACCAGTAATATATTCATTATCGCTGACTTATTTCTTGCGCGACGTTCTGCACGGTTTCAATCATAATATCGAGCGCATCCGCACGCTGAAAATGATTCAGGCAACGCTGACGAAATTCCTGTTCATCTTCGCCGTTCATGGCGGCAATAAAAGCCTGGGGCAGGATCAGTGCATCTTTAATGAGATCGGCGACGTCAAATACCAGACCGCCGCGCCGTGTTTTGCCATGCATAACCGCCAGACCGTGTGGCAGACCTATTACCCACACCGCCGTAGCAGCCAGTCCGTACGCCAGATAGTTGCCGTGATCGAGATAACGGTTAGCCACGTCCACACCCCCGCCACGTTTCGCACGAGTAAAATCGCCATAACACGCTGCCGTAGCGGCCAGCTTGTATAATGCTTTTGTCATGACGGCCTCCTGTGCCATCAGTTCACCGATGTTTTGACACTTTGGCAGGCTTTGTTCAAAACGTTGCAACAGAGATTCTGTCCGGGAAGTATCCAGCTGGAAAGCGGTTTCACGGGCCAGCGTTGCACTTAACCAGTGTTTACGAATTTGCTCACTGCGCACCTTCTGGAACGCCACCGCTGCCGCCAGCCGTTTCTGTTCATCGAACCAGAAGCTGACCCATTGCTGAAGATATTCCGTCGGACGATATTCACTTTGAGACGTCAGCCATGAGACATTCACCTCGACTTCATTCGCCGAGTAAAGCGGGGTTCCGCCCCCGCCACAAAACCCGATCAGCACGCCCGCACGGGCAAATTCACGCATCGCCGCCTGTGTCACTGACGTGCCGGTTCCCAGCATCACTACCGTGGTATTGGCGATAGGGATATTCCAGTACAACGACTGCCTGCCTTCTTCCGTCACATATTCAACCCGCCCGCCATTCACTAATACACGGCAATATTGCAGGTAATAAATATTTGACCGTTTAGAATGCAGAATCGTTTTTAACTCGCCAGGCATCAATGCGTTAGCCATCTGGTTATCATTCCCTGATTTAATCAAAATTCATGTATAAAAATAACGCCACCAGGGTAAATATCAATAATGGAATTACCGCTTTCAGGCATTGTTGATTTGATGTTGCAATATAACGGGAGTAGTTTCATAAAAACATAACATCTGTTTTTATCTTTTCAGCTTAATAAAACACCTAAAACAGGGTGCCATATTTAAACCTCTCACTGATGTGATATATATCCCATTCATTAAGTTGCTGAGCAATTTATTAATTGCAACGTATTGTGTCATTACCAGAACGGCAGTGAACTGGAATGTACAAGCCATCCCGGGTGACTACGCTTTCTAAGCTGCCTGTACGGCAGCAATGCGAAAACTAAACTTAAACCTTAAAAATCATATATATAAATCACATTTCCACTTCAAAACGCATGCTTTTAAACGTTAAATAAATTCCTTTTATTTCATATAGTTGAAAATGGTTTTGGGGAGGTTTTTTTGGATGTAGTGGAGCCTGCATAATGGATTTTAAATCCTGCGTAGTTTTTAGATGATCCATATAGTTATGCCAAAACTTCATAATATAAATAGGTATTTATACCTATTTATCTCAGTAGGTTACAAATCGTGAAAGACCGAAATTATGAAGTTTTCCCAACTTCTAAACCGGTAAAATAGTCGTTACGCATAGAATTCTGGCTTAGCTGAGGCTCAATACGTCTATTATGGGAAGGTGTATCGGGAAATCTCCCCTCAGTCGCTCCACGATAAATTTGCATCGCTTAAAGTGATGTCATCGGTTGATCGGTTGAAAATTTAATTATATTGCACATACAACCAGTATAATGAAATGGGGTTGTTTATGTTTGTTGAGCTGATTTACGACAAAAGAAATATTGCGGGTGTGCCGAACGCCAATGCTCTGATCCTGGCTGAACTGACCAAGCGGGTTCATGGCGCCTTCCCTGATGCTGACGTGAAGGTTAAGCCAATGGTGAACACGGACGCCAGCAAAGCACAGAAGGCGGTTCTGGCGGGAATAGTTGAAGAGATGTTTGACGATGCCGGTAACTGGCTCGGTGTGGAATAAGGGGGATTTATGCGTGTAGAAGTGACTATCGATAAAACCAAGCAATTGCCCGCCGGTGCGGTAGAAGCATTTAGAGAGGAGTTTCAGAAGAGGCTTGAACGGAGTTACCCAGATGCAACGTTCAGCGTTCGTCGAGCTGGTAGTGATGGGTGGGACCACTCATGACAAAGAAGTGATTGATGTGATGCTGCAGGACACGTGGGAAAGTGCGGATGACTGGTTTCAGCCTGACCAGTGAATTGCAATGTCATGCTTGACACCAGAAACAGCCAAAAATATATTTTTCCTGTCATGACGGCAACCGGTCAGAGGCCTCGTGGTTGAATGCGCTGGCCGGTTTGCCCACTTCTGATTTCACTCGTTAAATCCCCAGTATTTGTGTTCCAAAACTTTCAGTCTAATATGGCCTCAGAACAATTTTAAGCACTAACATATCTGCATGGGTCATTGACGGCACCTCTACAGACCTGTCGACGTCAAAACTTTACTGAGAAACTTTGATGAACCTTAAATTTATTCCCCCAGTTATCGTGCTACTCGGTGCGGTTGGATTCATGGTGTGGTTCTTTGCTAGCGGTGCTGCAATGCCTGGCGGGTAGTTACTAAGGAAGGGTAATGTCTGTTTACTCAATAATTGGCTTAGTTCTAATGATTTGGGCATTACCTACCCTAGTTTTTGCTATCTATAGAAAAGACCGAGATCAGATAATCCGGGCCAGCAGCGTTGTATGCATAGCAGTTCTCATCATAGCTATTGGATATGTTGGGCACTGACTGAAAGCCAGGGTGGCGAGGTCGCAGAGATGTGGGATGAGGTTTTTGAAGTAATTGCCGATAAATTAGATCACACAGCGCCACACCAACAAAGATTGGATGGTTTTCCTTTTCAGGGAATTATAAGGAAGAAAAATGTATCAAGATAGAGTGAGCTTGTATCAACAGCTCGAGAAAGAGAGAAACTCCAAAGTAATCACATACGTTACTGGTGATCGGCCAGGAATGGAAACCAAGATTCATTCGGAAGTTTATGATTTGTTTGTGAATCACTTGGATGAGATTGGCGTTACTACTAAGATCTCATTAATTCTTTATACTAAGGGTGGAGAGACATTAACTGCATGGAGTTTGGTAAACTTACTCAGGCAATTCTGTGATGAGCTTGAGATCATTGTTCCTTCTAAGTGTTTGAGCTCTGGAACAATAATGGCTTTAGGTGCAGATAAAATTTTAATGACGAAACAAGCCACTTTAGGTCCTATCGACCCAAGTCTAACAACACCTCTAAATCCAATAGTAAATATAAACGGCCAAGAGAACATTTCACCTGTAAGTGTCGAAGATATAAAGGCTTATTTGTCACTTGCAAAGGATGAATTAGGGATTAAAAATCCGGAAGATGCATTAAACATCCTTCTTAAATTGAGCGATAAAGTTCACCCGTTAGTTCTTGGTAGTGTATACAGAGCTCAGACTCAAATCCAAATGTTAGCAAGGCGATTGCTGAACTTTCAAATTTCAGATGCCGCAACTGTTGACAAAATAGTTAATTTTTTATGTTCAGACTCAGGCAGCCACGACTACACTATAAGTAGAAGAGAGGCTACCAATGAGTTAGGATTGAACATCGAAAAGCCATCTGCAGCACTTTATGACTTGATTAAAAGAATTTATTACGATATTAAGTCCGAACTTGAACTATCCAAGCCTTTTAATGTCAACACTACACTCGGTGCTTCACAACAGGTTCAATATTCTGTTACTCGAGGACTAGTGGAGGCTACAAATACCTGTTCATACCAGATGAAAACTCAAGGGTTGTTGCAAAAAATCGTCATCCCAGGCGCTCCATTGCAACAGTTTATGATCAACAATACAATTAGTTATGAAGGATGGAAACGTCATGATGAACCTTAACAGTAATAGTGCAGTTACTGGTAATGGAAGTAGAAACCTCAACAGCTCGTCTTCACCTAAAGTGTCAGACTCATCTTCAATTGTAACGAGTATGCGATTGATAAATAATTCGAACAAGTTTGCCGCATTCTCAAAGAGTCCATCCTCAAGCGCTTCATAATATCAACCCGGCCGCTGCGCCGGGTTTTTTGTGCCTGTAATCTGGCAAAATCATCACCTTGCGCTATTCTCATATCAGCTGACACAAGATCAGCAAGCCTGCCAAGGCCATGAGTAACTACCTACTGATAGCCCGCCGTTAACGCGGGCTCTTTTTCAGATGCACGGTGTATCATCAAACACCTGGTTACCAGCATCATTGATAAGGCGGTGCTCAATGTAATCACTCGCCGGGCTTGGAAAGCCCATACTCCCCTCCTCACATCACATAGCCCATGTTCATCATGAAATAACTCTTATCGTCGCCGTGATGATCTGTGTAATCACGAAAGCATGTTTGATAGCGCACTATCCAGTCGTTCGCCTCCTGCCTTGACCAGAAGTGATTAAGCTTCGCTAACTCTGAAACGAATCGAGCCGTTGTCACAACCTGGCCGCGCTTATGATCTCGCGTGATGCTCCTGACGAATGCCTCTCTGATGTCTGAATTCTTTGGCATAGATTCCCTTAAAAAATACTGTTCATGCATACAGTATAATCACGATAATTTTAAATTGTGAAGTTTAAAAACCGGGGAAATCTCAGGTGCCTGATCAACAACAAAAGAAACTTAAGAGGCTTGCTCTTCTCCTGGCACCACAAGATCGGTATCAGTGAAGTCTGTATCATCTGGCATTTCATCCATGGTTTTTCCGCCGAAGATTTTTTCCTCTGCAGTCAGCGGAACTGGTGGAACAATCGCAGCTTTGTATTCTGCAATTTTAGAACGCGCAGCATCGGGATCATTCAGCGCCAAATCCAATAATTCGAAGAGACTTGTGATGGCATTACCATGTGCGGCAGCGGCGAAACCGGCAGTATTTAGCGCTTTGAAGTCATCTATGGACTTGCCGTTACTGAATTCTTTCCTGCCCACGTTCACTACTGCATGACCGGCGAATCTTTCAACGTCTTGCGCAATGACACCTATTTCTCGCCCGCCATCTTGCTTATCGTACGTGACATGCCTACAGCTCAACGTAGTAACAAGGCCGTTGGTAACGTCTGTAATGTTACCTTTAAAGCGTTCATCCGACCCACCGACCCACGACCCATCACAAATGCCGTTACCGTTATCATAGAAACCGAACACGTGAAACGAGCCATTCCATGTAACAATCCTGCTTATTACGTTTGAACCGTTATTGATTAAATCGATCTGCATGTACTGCGTACTATTAAAATAAATATTTGCAAAGTTATTGATTTGCCCGCTGACCCCGGACGCAAGCTTTACAAAACCAACTCCGGTGGTGGAACTATTAATATTACCGGCCATAGTTCCGCCAGTAGTAGCCAATGCCCCGATATTACCCGGAGTTATCCCGAGCGCACTACGTGCTGCTGCTGCTGTAGTTGCACCGGTGCCACCATTTGCGAGTGGAATAGTACTTTTACCTGTGAAAATCGGCGTCCAGTCTGACCAGTTCGGCGCAGCTGAATTGAAATTACCCGTGAGTCCACGAACAAAAGCCTCCCCCTGAAAAGTGATATACATCTGCTGGCAACCATACGCTGACTTGGTTACGAACAATGTCCCGGCTTTCCCTATTGGATAGCCGTTTGCAATTAACGCGTTGGCATTTGCGGTCTGATAATAAATATTGAAGTCGGCAGCATTTCCCAGAGAGTTCGGGGTGACGATTGCATTGAGAAGGCCGCCGTCATTGTAGGCTTTTGTTAAAGTCGCAGTAATGTCATTCCAGGCAGGGCCTGTATAAGTAGAACCATCAGGAAGGGTCACGGTGATATTCCCCGTACCGCTGAACACTTGCTGCCAGTTGGCCTTATCCAGATTTAAACCCCGGATAGCCTTTGCAACATCGGCGGCAACCTGAGCAGTAATACCAACCAGCGTTGCATTCGGTACAACGGTCCAAGCGTTACCTGTCGCTGTAGGTCCGTTGTAGGGAGTGATTAACGTTAATGCTGTTGCGGATGTTGTCGCTTTAACCCCCAACGTGTAGGTCACACCGCCGACGATTACGACAATGAAGTCACCCGCTTTTAAATCAGTGGTGAAGGCGGTACCGGTACCGGTCACGTTTGCTGAATTATTGGTTAATGCGATTGTGCCTGCTGACATGCTTTTCTCCGGGCATAAAAAAACCCGCCGAAGCGGGTTTTTATGAATTTGTTGTTTTTAATCAATCCGATATGAAACGTCTAACCGAACATCTTTGCGAGGATTATCCTTTGCAAAATGCCATTTTGATACATCCTGCTTAACTGATCTTTCAAAATAATTTTTTGGTTCAGCGTTCAAAACCCTAATATTTGTTGTTCTGCCTTCTTCGCTGATGTCATAGAGCACGCTGACATTTCCAGAAACGCGAAGGTCACCAGCACGGGTCGGATATGTAACTTTATTAGGTCCTACGCTACATCCAGTGAGTATTAACGCGAACAATAATGCCATTGAAGTTTTCATTTAATTTCCTTTTTTCTTATATAAAACCAAAGAAGGAAATAATTCAAATCGTAAATGTGATCTTTTCGACAATGTTAATTTATTAAAGATTAAGGATTGTGGCATAAGGTATCCGCAGGCCGTAATTTTTCATAGTGCCTGCCCAAGTGTTTTGGTTTTGCCGGGGCCAGAATGCGTTCAGAACCCCACCCGAAAAATAGAACATGAGGCCAGAGTACCCTGAAACACCCCCATCCCCTCCAAGATTTGAAGGAGTTGCACTCGCAAGGATAAATGTCCCTGAACCGATGTTTTGAGAATACGCTGAGTTATCCAGATCGTAACCAGCTGGTATGTCGAAGAACCCAAGTATTCTCGGGATTTTTGCGGCGGTAACAGCAGACCAAACTAATACGCCTGCTGCATTAAACACATCGAGATAACCGCTTGTAGTGGGCACATCTACCCCAGTTCTAGCCATTGTCCCAGCATTCACAGTGCCATACGGTTGCCCACCATTGAACATCATCTTCGCGCCGTTATTAAACTTAAACCACAATAGGTTACCATCTGCAGGATACGGGTTGCTCACATATCCCATGTCAGTCCCGTTTCCAATCGGGGTATTGATACTGTAATACCCTGCATCAGTTATTGCAGAGTAGGCTTTGCTATCACGCAGATAAGTACCGGTGTAATCAGAACTTACAACTAAAGCGCCAGCAGTATTATACGTTTCAAATCCACTCATAAAAATCCATACAGATATACAGTAAGAGTGACGGAGACCGATAATGACGTCGTAAGGAGATAGGTATTAAACCCCCCGTTTATCGCCCTGCATGCATACAGGTTCGAAGGATATGCGGGGTTTGAAGTAGCCACGATAACGGCAAAGCTACCTGCAGCTGTCATTCCTGAAAACGATGTTGTAATGACTGGGTTTGAAGCTACGGGTGAGGTAATATTCACCGTACCTAAAAGTCGGCAATTATAGTCGCCGATATCAGCCACTATGTTACCTGCCGCGTCCCAACATTGAATCCCTTGAGCCATTAATTCACTCCTTACCAAAGGCCCATACGAACACGAAGAGTGTTATTTGCATCAAAAATCTGAATAATATTATTGGTTATGACCATCCTTCCGGTTCCAGATGAACCATTAATATAAAAGGTGCCTGATTTATTCAACTGCCACCCAGCTGAATTCGCTACATAGTTATTAGACTGGATGTAATCGCCGATCATCGCGTTGGTGATCCAGCCATTTCCGATAAACCCTTGGGAAATAAATACCTGACCGTTTTGCACCGTGAAAGGAGAGTAAATGTTATTGCCACTGCCGCTGGCAATCACAAATTTATCTGCGTTGATGGCGACACGGGTATCAACCGTTGAGCCATTGATAGTGACCGCCACAGACAGGCCAGCGTCATAATTAACACCACCATATTTAAGACCTGTTTTCAGCGTGTAAATAGCTGAGCCGCCTGAGGCATCCGCGTATGCGGTAAACTTCTCCTGAAGTGCCGCTTCTGTTTCGGCAAACTGAGCCACCACAGCCGTCTCAAGCTGAGCCACAGAACTTTCGGCATCGGCGGCCACTTTTTGCGCCTGGATGACCCCCGCCTTATTGTCTCCGTACTGAGCCCATTGCTGGTTTACCGTGTCGTAAGTTGCCAGGACATCTTGCAAAATGGCTTCCGGGCTGGTTTGCAAGGGCGCTAGAAGCGCCTTTCCGTCTTCCGAATTCATGAAGTCTTCAATAATATCGCCGAGAATATCATCGGCGTCGGCATTACTCGCACCTTCAACAAAAGCAGTCCAGTCACCGGTATTGCCGATGCGGTCAACAAGGCGTGCCCGGTACCAGCGTCTCACCCCTGCCGGCATTGGCCCGTGCTGGTAGCTCACCCCTGGATACGGAACGTAGGCGAGAAATTGCGGGTTAAGTCCGTCCGCAGTGGTGGTCACCTCAAGTTCTGTATAAGCCGTATCTCCGGAACCGGCCGGGAATCCCCAGGTGATATCGATATTCCACACGACATCTTTGGTCGCCAGCAGATTAGTTGGCGTTCCCGGTTTGCCTACCTTCCCATTCAGGGTGGTTGAATCTGCATATCCCCATGGTGATGACACATCGACCGCATTAATCGCACGGACGCGGACGTCGTAAACACCGGCGTATATACCCTGAATGGTGAAACCCTGAGCACTGGTCTTGCCGATGTTTACCCAGTCGCCGTTGTCTTTACGCCATTGCGCAGTGTAATTTATCGCACCCTCCACTTTATCCCAGGATGACTGAAGCGATGCCACCGTGAGCCCCTGAGCAATATGGTCAACTTCGGTGATCAGGATATTGGCCGGGACTTTCATCACGTTGGTTGGCGTTACGGTGATCGGCGCTGAATCTACTTTCACGCCGTCATCAATGTAACGGTACTTATTCGGGTCGTGCTGTACACCAGCCACCGTAAAGGTACCGTCATCATTAGAGGAAATTGAGGTGATGCGATAATACTGAATAGCCAGATTATCGCTGTCGATGGCCCACACTGCGCCAGCGACCGGTGCCATGCGATATGCCGTGGCCACGGTGTATGTTTTCTTATCGGCGCTGACGGCACTGATGGTTCGAGTCTGCGCGGTGCCATCCGGCAAATTCACCACAAGACGGTCGCCGATACCGTAATCTGCGACACGGTCAAGGGTGACATTTCTGCCGTTCACCGCACTGATGCGCCCGCCGTTGGCTTTCCCCGCCCTGAAAGGGTCAGCAATGCCAATGATCTCCGCTGGCATCGGAATATAACCATCGAGACCAACACCAAACGAAACTGTACCGTCTTTGGCATTGGACAGGATAACCCAACGCCCGCGGCGGTGTGCCTCACTTTGAGAGGTGCAACCAATTGCCGTAAGCTGGGTTTCATTCCAGCTATATCGCTCAACCAGATCAGGCTCATAAACGCTTTCAATGGTATCTGAATAATGGTTTATCGGATCTGACCAACTTACCTGACAGGAGGAAAACCGGTTTTTATAGGAGCCCCCGGCATAGGTGAAAAGACCGTCGACCACGTTAGCACTGTGGTAGGTAAAATCTACGTCGTCCTGCGGGACATCGGCCCGCACGAATATCTGATCATTGCCCCAGAAAGTAATGCCACGAAAGACAGCGGCCAGATCCCGCAGCACCGTATAAGCATCCTGCTGGCTCTGGATGAAAACGTTACAGGTAAAACGTGGTTCGGTACCCCCGGCCCCATTGGAAACCGGTTCGTCGCAATACTGCGCAATGCTGTAAAGTTCCCATTTATCGATCATGGTCGCGTCAACCCGGCTGCCCATGCCATAAATCTCATCAAGCACCAGGTCGTAGAAAATCCACGCGGGGTTGTTGCTGTAGGCAATTTTGAAATCACCCGCCCACGTCCCGCTGTAGGTTCTGGTTTCCGGGTTATAGGTTGTGGGTACCCGGATCAGTTTGCCCTTTGGCTTGCAGGTGGTTTTCGGCACGCTCCCGTTAAACTGGCTGGAGTCGAGCTCAATATAAAGCAGTGCGGTATTCGGATAGCGCAGTTTGCTGTCGATCACCTCAGCAAAGGAAAACACCTTGAAGGCGTTAATCAGTTTGGTGGAGGTTGAATCAGGGGTGATGCGCCGGACGCGAATAGTCCAACCGGTGGTAGCGGAAGGCAGATCGATACGGTGATCACGCTGATACTCGGAGGTTGTTTTACCGCCAAACGAGCCATTCACCACGGTTTGATACGCTGCCCCGTCGGTAGAGAGGTCAATCGCATACTGAGTGACTGTCCCCACCATGTCACCGTTGTCTTTGTACTGATACTGAATCGGCAGGCTGAGTTTAATGCGGATGGCATCGAGCGTCAGGTTAGAGAACTGGCGGGTCCACGGTGAGGCCACCTTGACTTCAATTCCCACGGTCGACTCATTATCAATCTCCGGCATGCCCTGAAGGTAGCTCTGATCCTGTGTGCCTTTGCGGTAATCCCATTTCACACCGGTGAAATTATAGGTGCCGTCGTCATTAGCCAGTTGGGTATCGTTGAGGAAGATTTGCTGAGCAACCAGATCACCCTCAATTTCACCTTCTGAAAGGGCAATGACCATTTTTAACTTTGCTTCGGATAACAGATCATCTGCCTGCTCAACCGGCGTATGGGCACTGCTCCCACCACCCTTTGCACCTCTGATAATTTCACCGTCAAGAAGTCGCATATTTCACCCATAAAAAAACCCGCCGAAGCGGGTTGTTTAATAATTTCTTGTGGTTACTGCTGGTCGCTGGAGAAAATTCCCGCGCTGATAATCGCTCCGCCTATTTCACGTTCGCCGTAAAGCAGCGGTACCGGATAGCCCATTGCAACCGTGTTAACCGGTGATCCAAATGCATAATTGGCCTTATTATCAGTGCTTGATGAAGAGCCAACATTGAAACCTGGCTGCGGCGTCAGCATTTGCACTACGCCCCCGAGCATCATGCTTAACCCAACCCCTGTTAACATGGTCGCCGCCACCATCGAGGCAGTGGCCGTACCTGCTGCAGTTGCTGTTGCGGCTGCTCCCCATGCGGCCATTGAGGCTCCCGCAGTGAAAAATGCGGCAACCAATGCCACTGCGCCTATAACAATCTGTAAAGTACCTGCGCGCTTTGCCCCTTCAATCACCGGCACCATCGTATATTCGGTGGCCGCCGCCGACATATCAAACTCTTCAAGCGAGATATTGTTTTTGCCACTGTAAAAAGCGAACTTCACGCCATTAAGGTGAGCATTGGACACGTACTTTTTGAACCCTTTAACCTGGGAGCACATAGCCCGGAGAAATTCGTTAATGTCGGCCACATGAAACTGGTGAGTTTTACCGAACTTCTTCGCAAGGGGGCCTTTTAACGTCATGGTCTTAAGCATCAACCAACTCCTTACGGCGGACGACGCGAACCGTCCTGTCCCGGTAATATTTGCCGTACGGAACCCGGGCAGAAAGGTTACCAAACATGTGGTGAATCATGATGTTGTCACCAAGGTAAATGGCCGCATGATTGGTTACAGGTGCCTGAACGCACAACATGATCATGTCACCCGCCCGCATGCCGCTGGCGTCAATCTCAACGAAACCTTCCGCTTGCCAGTTATCGTCATAGAGGTTTTCTTTCCCATCGACCCACCATTCACGGTCAACCGAATAATTTTTGACGACAATGCCGTGCTCCATCCGGTAGTAGTCCATGATGAGAGACCAGCAGTCAGCATGCCCAAGCACCCACCGCCGTCCCGCCAGTTCACGATCACCGCGAGGCGACAGCGTGCAGAAGTCGCCATCTGGCCATGACATAATTCCCCACTCGACGCCGGAGTGATCGCACTGGATACGGTCCATTTCCGATGGCACCAACTGAACCACATCAGGATGTGAGTGGATCACCATAATAATCTCACCCAGTTCAGAAGCTGCCAGGTAGTCGTCCGGAGAAAGCGTGAAGGTGTCAGCAGGTTTTTCGGCAATATTACGGCAAGGTATGAAACGTTGTCCGGTGCCGGTTTCAACGATCAGCCCGCAGGCTTCGTTTGGGTACGAGACAGACACATGAGCACGGATTTGATTCATCAGTTTTTCACGCATTATTATTTACCCTGTAGGTTGGCTGCCGGAAAACCGCCAAACGGCAAGGGATTTTCAGCACCGAAACGCAGCTTGCAATCAGAGATGCGACCGCCGCAAACATCGAGCGCAGGGTTGTTTGTGGGCGTACCGTCTTTCAGGAAATAATTTGAGCCAGCGTAATCACAGCAAGTGCCGGTACGGTACCACCCGCGCATGCACCAGGTGCAAACAGGTGTGATTTGTCTCGTAGGCAATTGAAGGCTTTGAACGTCGAACGGAGAGCACAGCTCGAAATCGACTTGAACGCGTGTCTCGGCTTTTTTGGCATTGATGTAAAAAAGCTGAACGCGTTCTTCCGTCGGGCTCGCTGAAGGGTTTCCCGCAGTCCAGTTCGCTGCATCAAGATATTTAGCCATCGTCGTGTGGATTTTGACTTTCGCCCTCACCATGTCGTCATACTGCAGGCATAGTGCTGTGACGTAATTGCCCACGTTGCCCACTGACAGCGTCGGCATGGGCTGCGAACCGGTACTGGTCAATTCCAGCCCGGTTAGCTCATAGGGATGGGGATCATATTCATTACCCTGCCAGATAATGGAGGGGAGGTTTTCAGCAGCAAATGACTTCCAGCCTGCAGAGTCGATATTATGCGCATGAAATCTAAGGATGGTATCAAAACCAAATTGAGTACCATCAATCTCAACGAGCTGGATCAGTTGCCCCGGCTCAAGCGCCTGTACATCCTGCGTAAAACTCATGGTTTCTCCATATAAAAAAAGGCCGCCCGAAGGCAGCCATTCAGGACTGTGATGATATTAAGGCGCAAAGGCACGCTCAAAAGTAAAACTCAGCGTGGCTTTGTTTCCGGCGGGAAAATTAACCGAGACAGAGTCAGATTTGACCCGCCAAAGGTATTTTTCCCCCCAGGGATTTGTCCACCAGAACGAAGCAATAAAATGACTGAGTAAAAATTGACGGATCGTGGCCGCATCGGTTTTATTTCCGGTCCAACTCAGACTCCACGTCTCAGCATTGGCGTTTATACCGTTTGCAGCCACCTGCTTATATCCATCGCCAAACTGCGCCTGCAGCGTCCTGACCGTATCGGTTCCCTGGGCGCTTTTTTGCGTACGCCAGATAAAAGTTTCAGTCGCCATCTTTTCTCCGGGAGATATAAATTCAACCTGTAGAGTTATTTCTTGTACAGCAGGCCGCCGGGAGATATTTCCTTCCTGAGCCTGTCGGACACAACCTGCTGAACAATGCCCTGCAGCTGTTTGGCGGTGTTTGCCGTATCACTGCTGCTGGTTTCCCCCGATGCGGACTGCCGGTCGATGGTTACGGGGGCATAAACGCTGATATCAGTAGCCCCAAACCGTGAAGCCATTCCTCCCTGTGTGCCCACATACCCACCTGAAGCATAACCTTTCATCAAACGATAAAGATTTCCGACACCGAGACGGCTGGTCGCTTCCTTGGTGAAAACAAACTCCCCACCATGAACAATGCCTTTGGGTTCATACTTTCCGCCGTGCCCGGTATAGCCTCCCGCGTCATATTCGCGGATGTAACCACCGTTATAAGCAAGCTGCAGATTGCTATAGTTGCCGCCGGTGATTGCCGTTCCTGCATTACCGCTGCCAGCAGAAACGCTTCCCGTTACCCATCCCATAGCTGACTGAATTGCGTAGGCCACCAGCAGACGATTGATAACATTAACAATCATTTTCAGAATGGATGAGGTGAAATCTTTGAAACTTGCCTTCCCTGTAGTGACCAGACTATTCAACTGGTCAGTAAGCCCGTTAAATCCAGACTGAGCCACCTGCTGCACGGAAGTGAAGACATCTGTTGCGGATTCCGCGTATTCCGCCCAGCCCTGTTTCGCGCCCGCGACCCAATTTGACCGCAGGGCGTCTTCTGCATCATACGTTTTTTGTTGCTCCTGCAGGACTCGCTGCTGGGCGGAGGGATTAAACGCATAGGTTTCCTGCAGACGCTGCAAGGAGGCAGCGCGCTCCGCCTGTCGCGAGGACACACCTTCCGACTGAGCGTCCAGAGCGGCGCGTTTTGCCGACTGCTGCTGGGCAAATTTATCCGCCTGGTCAGAAAGCGCATTAAGTCTTTGCTGGGCAACGACCTTATCGCCCAGAGCGGCCAGTTGCCGCTTGTACTCCAGCGTTTCATCCTTATGCGCCAGCAGGGATTTTTCCTGTGCAGATAACTGCCGGCTGCTGGCTGCCTGTTCAAGGACGGCGTACTGATTCTCGGTTTGCCACAGATCCTTGCGCTGCTGGCTGATAACATCGTTGACGCTGGTATGCTGCTGCAGCACTTTAAGCTGTGCCTGCAGACTCAGTAAGTCCCCCTGCGCGCTGTCTTCTGCCCGGTCTCCCGCAGACGTGGTGACCCGCTGTTTTTTAGGTTCCTGCCGTTTCTTTGCCTGCTCGACTTCTTTCTCACGCAGGGCAATGAGTTTTTGCGCATTCGCGATAGCGATCGCATCCCCCGAAAAGGCTATTTTCCGTGACTGTTCCCGCGCCTCTTTAAGTTTAGCTTCAGCCCCTGCAACAGCATCCGTGGCCAGATATTCCTTATTTATCCACTCCACGGATTTCTGTGTTGCCAGGTTCCCGTCTGTCGTGGCTTTTGTGAGGTCCCCCCTTAACTGCTTCGCCTGCTCAAGAACGCCAACGATGGGATCAATAGCTCCCCCCAATGCCGCGCTTTGCTTGCCTAAATTCACACCCGAATAATAATTTCTGACGGCCTCTTCCGCGTCCGTCCAGGCATCCGGAATACCGAGCACCTTAAGCCGGTGCGCTTCGATCTGGGTGTTGAGGTTGGTAAAATCAGATGAGCCTTTATATTCACTGACCTTGGCTTTGGCATCCAGATAGCTGAAGCCGACCGCAATCATTTTCTGCGTGGCTTCGTCAGCGCCATCTTTTGTGGTGATGAAGAGATCGGCAACGCTTTTAATCGACGCGCCAGAAGAATCGGCAATAGCCCGGATATTTTGCGCCAGCTTTTCCGCTGCGCCACCACTTAAACCCAAGGACTCCTGAATAATTTTGCTGGCTTCGGCAATCTCCTGCTGACTTTTATAAACCGCCAGGCCAAGGCTGCCAAAAACAGCAGCAGCGACGCCGATAGCCGCATTGAGCGGGGTGATATATGTCAGCAGTATTTTGGCAACGTTCCCGACCCCGCCAAACGAATCTTTAATCTGACCGCCCTGCTGAAGGAGGATCAGCCAGGGGCTTTGCCCACCTGCCAACTGGGTGGCAATATCGGTGAACTGAGCAGGCAACATCCGCATTGCCGCTTTATATTGCCCGATGGAAATACCCGCACGCTGTGCAGCAAGCTCCTGTTTAGAGAATGCCTGCTGAACCTGCGTCCCGGCTTTCGTCGAGTCCGCCCCTAAGCCGGTAAATTGCTTGCGGACATAACTGACCTGTTCATTAAATTTTGCGGCATCAACATCGAGGCTGACGACCAAATCACCCACTGGCTGGGCCATAGCGGACTCCTCCTGACAGACCTTCTGCGATAGCCATTAACTGTTCATCATCGGGATCCGGCTGCTCTTCCACGTCGTGAGGTTTTAGCAGACTGAAATGACCCACGTTAAGATCGTTTTCCCCGCATACCAGCGACAAAATATTGAGGTTCAGCGCGGCGAAATGTGCATCAAGCAGCGCATCTTCGAAGTAATGGGACGCATAAAATCGGTGCCATTCCTCCAGATCGCTGGAGGACATATCAGAAAGCATGGCGCGCCAGTCAGGCCGCCTGAACTCACGCGCCAGCTTCATGACAAAATCCTTTTCACGGGTTAGCGCTTTTCCGCTGTTTCCCCTTGGCTGTCGGTGTCTTCAGACTCAGGAACTTCCTGTTCGGTTGTCTGCAAATTTGCCATCATGCCCGACAGCACTTTGACCTGGGTATCCGCTTTCCCGATGGCCTCGACCGGCCAAGTGCTCATCACCTGTTGCTGAAGGTCGTGAATATCAGGCTTCGGCGACTCGCTGTGCCACAGGGACATGGCGACCACCATCGCACCCGCCCGGATATTCAGTTCAACCAGTGCGGCTGACAGAATTTGTTCGTCGGGCTCATCGTTGGGCAACGCTTTTTCCTGCGCGGCCAGATAATGCAACAGTTCGACGCGCTGCAGCGCCGACAGCTCGTACAGCGTGGCGTTTGCCCCGTTGAACTCAAACAGTTCTGATTTTAAAAACATGCTCGCTCCGTTATGCCGCCGTGACGGTCAGTGTGCAGATAGCCACTTTCTGGCCGTCATTGGTCATCACGATGAGTTGTGTCGTACCCGCTTTAAGGCCCTTCGCCGTGACGGTATTACCCGATACCGTCAGCGTGGCGACGGTCGGATCGGCAGCCGCAACATTAAACGAGCCGTTTGTCGCTCCGTCCGGAAGCACCGCCACAGTGATCACCGCATTTTGTCCGACCACCACACTGGTGGTTGACGGCGTGACGGTCACGCCGGTCACGGGTACTGCAGCGGTCTGATTGCTCTCGGCCAGCGCAGGCTTGCCCGTATTGGTGATTTTCACCGTCCTGGTGATCACCTCTTTTACCGGCACCGCTTTCCCCAGGCTGCTGATCCAGCCACGGAAGACATCAACAGCGGTGTTGGGATAACGAATTTTGTACCCGCGCACAGCGCCATCGTAAAACCAGTTAACCAGATCCTGCTGCCCGCTCTCGCCAGGCTTCCAGGCCAGTGTAAACGACGTGTCCCCGGAAGATTTGGCCCCCTGCGCCGTGCCGTTCCAGTCGGCGTCGGCATCATCGAGGTACGTGTCGTCGTAGGATTCAGCCGTCATTTCTCCCGGCGTCAGCTCCTTGATTTTCGCCAGCCGGGTCCAGTCCTGATCCGATAACGGATTGGCGTAGGGATCGCCGCTGCCGGTGTAAATCCAGAGTGTGGTGCCCGCGCCTTTGGTCGGTTCGAGTTGTGTGGTCATAAATTCCTCACATTAAGTAAGTCAGGGTGTAACGCAGGTCAGCGGAGCCCCACGTCGACATTTCATCATCGCGCTGATAGTCATAGCCTTCGGGCATGATGTTTTCGATAAGGTCCGAAAGCGCCGGAATGTCACCCACAACGGGGTAAATGTTTTGTTCCATCCACAGGTCGAGATCGGTGTCAGGACTCACCGCCTTGAGAAATACCTCCACATGAAGCGTCGCCCGCCACTCATCTTCATCAAGGGTTTCCCCTGTGGGTTCAGCACCGGACAGGTAGACGGCAACGGCGGGCAGGTCTTCAGCGGTCAGAAAACTCGGGCGGCCGTCATACCAGGTGACGGAAGGATCGGTCACCGAAAGTTTCAGCGCATCCAGCACGGCTTTACGGATTTTTGGGTGCTTTATCATCGTTTAATGATCAGCCTCAGTTGATTTTTCAGGGCGGAAGCCATTTCCTTCGGCATGTCGCTTTGCATCAGACGGTGGGTTTCTGCGGTATAGGCTTCCGTAAGTGGGGTGGTTAACGGTATCTTCACAACCTCAATCGGGTACCGGCTTTTCCCGGAACGCTGGAGCACATGCCACCGGCCGTTAGCCAGTTGCTGAATAAACGCATTCCGAAAGGTAAAGCGGCCTATTTTGAGTACGCTGCCCCGCCCGCGTAGGTTGCCCTGACGGCGTGAAACACGCATTTGCGCCGCGCCAAGCTTGATGGCTGGCAAATTACCCCGGTTGATTTTTAACGTGGCAACCGGCCGGTTTATCGTGGCCTTTTTCAGTTTTGCACGCTGCATGACCAGCTTTCTCGGCACCTTGGTTTCCTTCGACACCGTGCTGCTGCTGCGACTGATGGCCCGCCCTGCCACCCGGTTAACCGCCTGCGCCGAGGCGCGCGGAACGGCCGTCGAACTGATACTGTTCATATTGGCGATGGCCTGCTCCAGCCCTTTGATGGTCATATTCCCTCCCCTTACTCCAGCCAGATTTGTGGCTTCCCGTTAAACATTTGATGACGGGTGACGATGTAACTTTCTCCCTGATAAACCACATGATCGTTACGGTGCGGCTGGTAATCGGGAGAAAAAACCACCACAGACAGGCCATCGCCGCTCACCGGCCCCATCTCGGGCAGAAAATGGCTTTCAACACCGGTGAACACGGTGCCATTAATCACCACCTCCCGCCCAAACCGCGCGGTCGTTACCGCATCCATCCGCGCAGCCAACGCATCAAAGGCGTTAGCCATTGATTTTCACTTCAACGACGGTGCTGCCCGGGGCGGCAGCTTCCCAGGCAATGCCGGCGGCCACGGCATCCGCAGACGCCAGCTGGATTTCTCCGTCCGCGATATACACTTTTGTGCCAGCGGGGATCGCATCGGCGGAGACTTTCGGCAGCAGGAATACCCCTTCAGCCAGGCCCGTGCCGGTTTCATTCGGGGCAATATCCACCAGAGAGACAACCAGCAGGGAACCCAGTACTACGGGGTCGCCGCTCTCGATCACGGCAGCGCCGGTGTTAGTAATGGAAATCGTCTGACCTTCCTGTACAAAATTCTTAGCCATTGGAAAACTCCAGACGCCCCGGAAGGGGGCGAATTTTAGGTATAAAAAAAGCCCTTACGGGCATTCGGGTGACGCGGGAGGAGGATTACTGGCCGGAGGATTTCACCAGACCGCGGTAATCGAGCGGCGCAACACCGGCATCAATGCGCACTTTCGTCGCAATACCGTCAGAACTGAACCCCTCCTGCTGATCGATGTAAGGCAGCTCGACACCGTTGAGATAAGCCACCTCGATGGTATCCATACCCTGTGCAGCGGCCAGGTACCAGGACTTGGTACTGTTATCGTCCAGACGCGGTTCGCCGATCACCGTCGCAAAGTTCTGGATCGGGTTGATGATACCGGCGTTAACGTCGGCGCCTTTCACGCTGGCAGATTTGATAGTCTGGTTTGCCACGGTTTCGAGGGCGGTTGGCACCAGCAGGAACGCCGGGCGGATATTCAGGGTGCGGCCTGTGGTTGGCTCTTTCTGAACGCGCATCAGCTGGCGGCCCGCATCCAGATTCGTGACGTCAATGGCACCGGTGGCCAGGTTTTTGTGATCGCTGCTGAACAACGCCTTGCCGTCTGACAATTTCGGGTTACCGGTCAGTACGGCATACACCAGATCGCCGATGGTGGCTTTCGCGGCGCGGCCAATTTTCATCGGCACGTCGGTCAGTTGGTTCAGATCGTCGTTGATGATGGCCTGACGGGTAATAGAGAAAATTTCACCGTAGGTGGCCAGCGCAATGGTCTCGCTGTTATCGGTGGTCGTGACGTATTTGTATTCCGCCCCTTCGCGTACCTTACGCAGCGACGGGAAGCCGCCCAGCCCGACACGGTGCGCCGTTTTAAAGTCAGAGAGCTGCCCTTTCTTCGTCCAGGCTTCAAAGGTCTCCTGTGACTCTTCCCAGCCTTGCAGCAGTGATTTGTTCGCCACATCCAGCAGAATATTGCCAAAATCAGAGGTGGTGTGCGTCATCGCCAGCCCCACCATCTGCATCGGGTTATAAGCCGCAACGCCGACGCCGCGCTCGGTCAGTGACATGCGCGCATATTCGCGCAGGGTCATGCCGTTATACACGTTGTCATTCTGCCGGTCTTCGTAGCCTGCGCGCGCCATCAGCGCCTGGCGGATACCGTCGCCGGTGAAATTCCCATTGCCGGCGTGAATGTGTGCATTGTTGCCGTTTTTATTGGACGGGCTGGCGTCTTTGCCCAGCATCACCAGCAGCTTGTCCTTGGCCTGATCGACCGTGCAGTCGATATCTTCAATGCATGACGCCTGTAATTCCTGATGGCGGCCGCCAAACATCGCGAACAGGTCTTTGATCCCCGTGACGCGCTGTTTCTGGGCGGCAATGACCTGATTGCGGATGGCGTTTTCATCCAGCGCTGCGGGGCCAGGAACAACAGGCGCAACAGGTGGATTCTGCGGTTCCGGCTGATTCTGAGTCGTCGCTTTCGGCTTGGTGATCATGTTTTTCAGTGCGTTTGGCATAGCGTCGAATTCCTCGATACGTTTTGAATTAATGCGGGCCATCGCCTGCACCGCGGTAGAAATCTGGTCAGCAAAACCGTGCTCAAGGCATTCCTGAGCGGTCATCCACGTTTCCTCACCCAGCATCAGGGCAAGTTCGTCAGGGGTTTTGCCGGTTTTTTTGGCATAGGATGGGATCAGCACGGCCTCGACCTTGTCCAGCAGGTCGGCATAGTCGCGCATGTCGTTGGCATCGCCGCCGGTGATCCCCCAGGGCTTGTGTACCATCATCATGGCGTTTTCAGGCATGATGATGGGATTGCCCACCATGGCAATCACCGAGGCCATTGAGGCGGCAAGACCGTCGATATACACGGTTTTGCTCGCCGAATGGCTGTTAAGCAGGTTGTAAATGGCAATGCCGTCAAAGACATCGCCGCCCGGCGAGTGGATATGCAGATTGATATGGTCCAGATCGCCCAGCGCTTTCATGCTGCTGGCGAACTGACGGGCGGTCACGCCCCAGTAACCAATCTCGTCATAAATATAAATATCAGCAGTCTTGTCGCCGCTGGCCTTCATGCGGAACCAGCTTTTGTCCCCCGCAGAGGCTTTGGGTGACATACCCAGTTTATTTCTTCGATTCTTTCGCACTGGCTTCCCCTTTATCGTTTGCCGGGTCCGTGTCGAAGACCAGACCTAACGTTTTATTTTCGTCGACTTCCGCCTTGCGGCGGCGTTTTACATCGCCCGGATTCGCGCCGCGCGCCCTGACCCAGTCCCCTTCCGTTGCCGCACCGCCGCGTAACAGCACGCGCCAGGAGTTGGCCTCTTTCATCGGGTCAATCCACGGCATCACCGGCCCGCTGTAGACCGCATTAAACAACGTCGCCATGTCCACATCGGGCGGTACGTCGATCACGCCCGCCGTGATCGCCATCTGCAACCAGCTGCGGTACATCGGTCGGGTCACGGCCGCAATAAACGCATCCTGAAGAATGCCGTAGCCTTCAAATGACTCCACCAGTTCCTGACGCTGAGAACTGTAAGTGCCGTTGTAGTTACGGGAGATACTGGAAAAGCTGCTGCGGCTGCCGGCGGCCACCGCCCTGAGCTGCCCGTTGCGGAACGTCTCAAGGTTAGGATTCGGCCGATCCGATTTAATCATTCCGATTTCTTCGCCGGGCTCGAGGTCATCAAAGAGCATCCCGGGCTCGATGTTGAGTTCGCGGGAGTCTTTGTCATTACCACCGGCATCGCTGTAGGATTGCCCGTCGCCTTTTTTCACGTACATACCCAGCGCAGCGGCAATTCGGGCGGCCGTCAGTTCAGAATCTTCATACTCTTTCAACGCACTCAGGCGGATCAGGATGCCGGACAGCAGGCTGTTTCCCCGGACCTGATGAAGACGGCGCATGAATTTGAGGTGCATCATGCCGTCTGCAGCAATTTCCTTGGTATTGCCCAGCGCAACGCCTGATGTCACCAGATTTTTGTAGACGACATACTTTGTCGGGCATCCCCAGTCGTTGAGATAGATCCCCTGACAAATCCCCTTCCCGGTATCGTTCATCTCCAGCGGAATGTAGTCCGGCTCCAGCGCCTCGACCCAGAAAGGGATGTTCGCCGTCGGGGTGAGTCCGGGGGCTGAGCCCCGTACCATCTGGCCGAAAACCTCACCGTCGCGCAGCCAGGTTCTTGCCATCAGCCGCTCAAGAACGGGGCGGGTAAACTGCCCTGTCACATCGGGGGAAACAGACCACTCCGCCCATGCTGCCCGGATCTGTTTAGAGAGTTCATCGGCCACCAGCCCCGTTTTCAGGATGGGCTGGGGATCAACCACAATTCCGCGCGCGCCGACAATGCGCTCTTCGAGTTTGTCCAGCAAACCAATCACCAGATCGTGATTATTGTCCAGCCAGCGCGCCTGCTCCCTGATTGAACGGCCAGCAAACTGCGTGAGCTGGTTTGCGTTGCGGTTTTCCCGCTTCGCCCGGTGCGTGCGCGTCGGTAATGCCGCCTCGTAGGCATTGATTGCCACACGGGACCGCAACCGTGAGGCTTTCCAGCCCGGTGAAATCAGGCCAATGGCATCATCAATCAGGCTCATCGTATGAACCTCGCCAGCCGGTACTGCGGTCGCCCGCGCTGCGCCGCCAGCAACGTGCTTAACCGGCGCTCCCAGGTTTTCCGCCCTTTCTGGATTTCACTGAGGTTCTCCATCGTCATGGACTGCCCGTTAAAGGTGATGGATTTCCCCTGCAGGACGGCGCGTTCAGCGGTCATATACTGCTGGATCATGTCTTCAATATCGGCCTGATTCATACCCAGCCTCCTGATGTCGATGGCGCCCAGGCAGAAGGTTTATCCTCTGTCTTGGCGCGGGTTGTTTTCGGTTTTTTGTGATTACTGCTGGCTGGCATGGCTTGGGGATCTGAATGCGTGCTGGGTGTGGATTGCTCAAAGGGCTGTGCCCATGAAGGCGGTTTTTCCCAGTTTATCCGCTCGTACCCGCGCAAAATCACCAGCGCATGGGCGTATACCATCAGGTCAAAGGCTTCGTTCGCCCCCTTCCCTGGCTTCGTCCATTTGCCGTCAGTGCCCCTTTCTTCATAGGTCAGTTCGTCATAGAACCACTCCCCCAGCCAGTCAGGAAAGTGAACGTAGTTAGCCCCCGGCGTATCGCGCTGAAGCGCGTTACTGATCCGGTCTTTGAGCATATTGGTCTGTAGCAGGTAGAGCGGGACGTCGCCGCGGGCTTCCGCCCGGCGGTTAGGACGGTCGGTATTGTCCGGCAATGACTTGGTGATCAGCTTGCTGCGCGTGGTGCTGTCTCCTTTGAAGAGATAAACACGTTTGTGTACGCCATCGCGGCGGCATTGGCGCCAGAACTCATAGGCATTACCGGTCACGCCGTCTTCACCGCCGGAGTCCACGGCCATCGCCAGCACGGGCATTGATATGCTTGGATTGCTGTTGAGTGGCCATGTCTTATCCAGCACGTCCGTGCGCAGCAAGTCCCAATCTTCCAGGTATCCAGCAGGATCAATAGGCAGGCTTTCACCATTAGGCCCCGTACGCATCGACTGTTTGATGTTGTACCGGTCGACAATCCACCGCTCGCCGTGCGAACCATAACCAATCACCTGCACCACAAAGCGCCGGTTGCGCCCGCCCTGCACGTCAACGGTCGCCACCAGAAAACGCACGCCGTCGGGCACCGTACGCTTGGTCACCACGGTGGCGCGGGCCATAAGCGTTTCGGATTTCCGCTGCTCGACGCTCGACTGTGGAAAATAAGGCAGACCCCAGTCAGTGTTGATCACCGCTTTCAGGGTTTCTTCACTGCCGTTGGCCTCATAATCCTGCTGGGCTGAAAGCAGCTTATAGACCAGTTGAGACAGGGTCTGATATGCCGCTGCGGGGCCTTCCATCCAGAAGGAAGCAATGCGGGAACGTCTCGCGGTACCCGTAATGACACCATGACGGTCAATCTGTTCACCGTCGCGCAGCCAGACGCCTTTCTGATTGAGCGCGCGCTTCTGGTCTGCTGTGATTTTTCCGCGGCAATGTGGGCATTCAATGAATGCCGCCTCACTGGCAACCACCGGATCGACAATATTCTGATAGCCCTGCACCACATCTTTCGCCGGTTGGAGGTGTTCGCCACAGTGCGGACAAGGCCAGTACCAACGGCGGCGCTCGCCGCGGTTATATAATGAAAGAATGCCGGTGGTCGGCGGGGCTTCATGAAGTGAACTGCGCCGCCACTTGGTATCTTGGATATCACGGCCCGGTGAACTCTCCACCAGCGTCATACCGGATGACATAAATGTCGTGGTACGTTTTGAGGCCAGTGTGAAGCCGTCACCTTCTCCGTCGATATCCTCGGGAAAGCGGTCATAATCCGTCAGCGCCACGCACTTATAATCGGATGACGACATGATGTTAATAGAGGGCCAACCGATTTTAAGGTAGTTACCGGCGCGAAATGTTCGGTCGTAGACGTTGTTGTCATTACGCCGGGGGCTCAGGCGCTTGGCTACTTCAGGGCTGCTGCGGAAAGTACGATCGAGACGCTTTTTACTGTGTTCGCGCGCTTTCTCTTCTGTCATCTGGATAAGCAGCATATCGGAGGGATCGCAGACAACGTTGTAGACTATCCAGCCATCAATCAGGCCGATGGTTTTACCCGTCCGGGACGGCCCGACGAAAATCACGGCATCATATTCACGCGATGCCAGACAATTCATAGGCTCAATGATATACGGAGCCAGATTCGGATCCCAGGGAACGGAGTTGCCGGCCCCCATCGGTACACGCATATATTGGCTGACCGCATCGGCAACCAGCATACGCCGCGGGGCGCGAAGTATTCCTGGTACATCTCTCCGGATGCCACGCGCTGAAGCCCGCTTTGCCATCAGTCCTCCTCAGACGTCTCCTCCTCCGGTTCTGCGTCAATGACCTTCTGCGCAATCTGGTCACGCAGATCATCAATAATATTTTGTACCCGCATCACGGCAGACGGCGGCAGAGCACAATCTCGCTCGAGCACGTCCGGCAACGTTTCCAGCACCTGAACGACGGCTTTCGCCATAACCGAAAATTCTCTTGCCACATCTTCCGCGGGGATTAGCTGCCCCATGCTCTGCTCAAAACTCAGCCGCTCATTCTCGGCCTTCCAGTGCGCCAGCCGGTCGGATGGCGTCATTTCAGCGACGTCACCTGAAACCGTGGGGATCATCAATTCAGTCAACACATCAGTCACGGAAAATAATTTAAGTTTCGCGTTACTGCCCGGCGCGGGATCGACATTCTTCAGGCGCGCCGCGACGGTCTGCCGGTGCACACCCGTGATCCCTGCAAGTTGATTGATGTTGAGTTTGAGTGAGGCGATTTCTTGGTCCATGATGGTGAACACTTTTTAGACGAATCGACATCTTTGCAATTTGGGTATTAATAAAATCAATAACCTGCACAGATGATGATGATGACCCTAGATCGCGAAAACTAGCCGTTTTCCGCGAGTCCGCCGCCCCGTGGCAAGGCCCCCTGTCGGGAGTACCTTTCATTGCTAATCATTTCATTTGAAACTATATTTAATTGATTAGTTGCTTTCCCATCGATTTTTTTTGATATTGATTCTCATTACACATGAGACCATAGAAGCCTTAGTCATCGACGCATGGAATTGTAAGCAGGCGCATAAGGGACACCATCGATAGTGACCTGCATATTAGCTCCAATAAAAAAGCCCGCCGAAGCGAGCCTTGGATAAAACTAAATATATATTTAACTTATGCGCTTAGACTTTTTCTTTCCATTAAACGCATCCTCAGTTACATAAAAGATGTGAATCCACATAGAGAAGACAAATACTGCAGCAGCACTAATCCATGCAATTGCAGGAAGTCTTGCGTCCATAAATCCACCATAAGGAATTACGGACCAACAAAGACTGACATATGTATAGCATATGAAAAGAGGTATAAGGTTCAGTCTACTCAGAAGCAATAAGACAGCAGAGACCCCATAAACTAGCGCGAAAGTTAACCCAAAAGACACCTTTGCATGCTCAACTGTCATGAACACAAGGCACAGGTTGAATACAATAACTTCGGCAACTATAAGCCAAAGATTCCCAATAGATGGACCACCATAAGCAATCCGGTGTAAACTTTTTTTGATTTCCTTCAAATCATCTTCTGTACTCATTTATATACCCTTCTTAAAAAGCGAACAACGTTCGCAACGGCAAATAAGCCTAAGGTGAACACCCTGACTGTGTTCAGGTATATTGATTTTCCTTTTTCATAATGTCTTTTTTACATCTTACTAATTCAGGAAAGCTGGTTCAATATAATTATACAAAGTGTAGCTTGAGGAGTTCAAAGTTGGAAAAAATCTAAAATAAAGCGCCATTTTTGCATGAGTCTTGTTCAGGATTACGCAGCGCTTTACAGCGTGGCTAACCGTTTAAGTATGCGTTGCACCGTGATAATCGCCATCTTTCAACGTGTAAAGTCGGTTAAAGCTCAAATAGATTTTGTTGGTCATTTAGCTGCACCTAATAAGTTTTCATGTCTTTCATCATCAATCTGGCGTATTCCGGCCAATTGGTTGTTAGCCTGCTCTATCAGGGTGAGTAGCGGGTCAATCCACAACACAGCCTGACAATAAGTTATTCGCTTGGTGGTAGTGGCACTAACAGCGGCTTTAACAGGCTGGCTGGTATCGGCGTACATTGCGCTGGAACGTAAACGGTTCGCGTAGTCGTACAGGCCGTTAGCAACATCAGCAGGGATAGGCAGAGTGCAGCTCGGCTCAGTTTTGAGTATTGTCCGGTATTCAATTTCTTTCTCCTGGCTGTCACCGATGATTTTGACGGCGTACTTTTGGGCAGCGCCAGCAATTTCATTTGAGCGCTGGAAGGTAAATGCCTGTGTCGATATTGTCAGTGCTTGCAGGTTATTATCACTTTGCAGCTGATCGGCTTTACCTTCGGACTTCACTGCGTTTGCGTGAAAATGAAAAGCCAGCGCCAGCAGAACGGCAATCACACTAGTAATCACCAACCCGCCAACTACAGCTGCTTTGCTATTCATGAGAGAAGCACCCCGATAAATAAGCACCAACCCCAGCCGGGGGCACGAAATAGCGCCAGCACGAAACCGAAGAAGAACATCATTCCCGCTGCTGAGTGCCTATCCATCCAACCCCCAGCACGTCAGTTCGCTTTCCTGATCACGTCGTTGCACCTGACCGAAGCAATTATTCGCACGTATATTGCAATCCTTGCCACCATCCCTCACCCAGCGTTTTATCTCCGAGCAGGCACCGCGTTTATCACCAATATTAAGTTTGCGGTAGAACGTCGAAGTAAAGCATTTCACCGGACCGATGTTGTAAGGGCAAAATGAAGCGATTCCGGCAATTTGTGGCTGCGTCAGCGGGACGGTGACGTTTCCCTTTACCCAGGCAATCGCCTTATCTGACTCCAGCTTATTTACCTGGGCGCATTTCGCTGCTGTGAGCTTCATTCCCTTGTAAACAAGACGGCCATCAACACGGGTTGCGCCGCGGCAAATAGTCCAGCCCCCCACGCCATCTTGATAAGCAGTCAGGCGATTACCTTCCTTTTCATCAAGAAACTGGCCGAGGATAGCTGAAGCACCGGCACCAGAAATAATCAGAGCAATTACAGCTTTGCTGAGTTTGCTTTTGATACCAGGCTGAGTTGCCATCATTCACCTCTGAGTGCTTTGCGGCGGTCTTCTTTAATTTTGAAATAAAGGTTTGTCAGGTATGTGAGGAGCGCAACAGCTATACCTGCCAGCACACCTATAGCGTTCCACTGATCCGGACTAAATGCATTCAACAGGCCGTTCAGGACGCTACCGGCAGAGGCTCCGTACGCAATGCCTGTAGTCAATTTGTCCATTCTCATAGTCTCCCCCTCCGGTTGTCCGGTTGGGTGCGTAGTAGTGAGGGGTTTAGCGGCTCAGTCCGTTTGCGAAAGGATGCGTGGTTAGCTGATTGACTGGCCGCCAAAACGAGAGAAGGCCACCAAATTGGCAGCCTCAAAAACGCAAAAACCCGCACATTGGCGGGTTCAAATAATTTCTGTAATTAAAGATGTAGTCTCTGCCCCACCCGGCGCTTATCTCCGGCACTCTTAATGGCTTAGCTCTTGAAGGGGCCAGATTATAATCTCAGATTAATCCCGATGACATTTAACAATTTTTGCGAAATTAACCATTTTCAGACCAACAAAGTACAACATTGTGATCCAGACCCATTAATCAGCGATCATTGCAGCACCGATGAAACAGACAAGGCAGCCGTTGGAATAATAGATTTCTCTAACTAAAAATGCCAAACAGCTTTGCCCATTCTTCTATCTGGGATCTATATATAAACTGAATAGACGGCGGGGAGTAAGGGCCTTCGCCTTCTACAACTTGTGCAAGGCAAGGAAATTCTTTGGGCGCCCGCCTCAGCATTTCTCTTTCAAGCTCGTCCGCGTCGAAAAGCGAAGGAAATTCCTCATCCAAGTGAAGGTAGCCGTTTAGCATCCATTCGCGATACTCAAATTCGTTAGTTAGTAACTTCATGCCGATGGTCTCATATGATGTTTTATATAAGATAGCAGGCATTTAGCAAACTGAGGATGATGCAGGTCCACACTCTCACAGTGGACGCGCCCATGCCCTTGGGTGTTCTGCCGCTCCTCGCCGCTAATAACCGGTGTGCGTATGGCTGGAGCGCTGCTTTACCGGTGTGCCTTTTTCTTTACGCAACCCTAACCAACTCATATTGTAGTTCGGACCTGCATCTGGCCCCCTGGGACTCGGGGCAGCATCATTACTGATGCGTCGGCTGACGCCTTTCCTTTTGCTGGTGCATCTTTTAATGCTGCTGATACACAAAAACCCGCACAAGGCGGGTTCATTTGATGCAGAGAAATAATAAATTTGTAAAATTAGTTTATCGCTTCTTTAACGTTAATGTCTTTAATATCAGACACCCTACCGTCTACGATAGTGATTAATTTACCTGGGCACGGAATTGGGGACTTCTCGCAACGATATTCTACAGATCGGCTGAGCAAAAGTTTTTTCGTGTTACTTGAGAATTGATACTTTGACGGGTTAAAACCATACGCAGCATAAGCTAAACACTCCTTATCTCCAACTCTAACATCATGTCGTTTTGCTCTACTGGCTTCATCTTGCGTAAGTAGTCCTAAAGGAACGAGACGGTCAACGTTTTCGTTGAAATAAAAACCGGGAGCCCATGAAGATAATGCACATTCATGAAACACTTCTCCTGAGATTTTCCCGTTCCAACCACTCTCATAAGCTGAACTAGTGCATCCACTGAGCATAAAAAATACTGGTATGAAGATTTTTTTCATTACTACATCCCAAAATATGATTAGTAAAATGCACATCGACCATACCGAGGATTTCTTTATATTAAAATTACAAAGTAGCATCAGAAAGCAAAAAACCCCGCCAAAGCGGGGTTTCTTTTGATTCTTCTTAGCGCTCATCTACTTAAACGCCCATGATTTGATTAAATTACGCCAAGTTCGGACAAAATGCAAGAGTTGAGGCTGAAATGGCGTAAATAGAACAAATCTTAGTTTAAGAAGGCGTTATTCATATTTCTATGTTTGGGCTGCTTATCAGCGGACACCTTTGCCACCAGGGCGAGAGTCCTCTGATCTTCCACCGCATCGTGAACCATCTGATGCAGTATCGTTATCATGCTGACAGCTGCCAGCAAAAGCCTGAACGGAAGTACCGAGAGAAAGGGTTACCAGAAGCATTGCGAATATTTTTTTCATGTAATACCTGTGTGTAGTTAAGGCCACAAATGTGGCTCATCAAAAGTATTCTCTTAAGTTAAATTTTACTAGTGAATAATCAGATTAAGCTGGATGTCACAGACACAAAAAAGCCCGCATTTGGATTGCGGGCTTAAATCTTCTCTTCTAACCCTGCCTGTTTCAGTATCCCATTGGCTGTATTTCTTGAAACCACTGTGACCGGCACGGAAAAGGTTTTGTTCGTAATGGGGCTATACCAAATTTCATGACTTCCTTTTCCCTGCCTGACAAATTTGCATTTGTGTCGATGGAGGATTAAGGCTATGTCCGTATAGAACCCTCTGCCCATATGTTAGAGCATCATAGGTAAGGTTTGTTCATGTACAAAGTCCAGACGCATTTCATCCGGATGAACATCACAGTTTAGTTGACATAATTCAGGTGCGATATCACGGACACGCAAAGTTAACTGCTCAAACGATTTGGCCTCAGTTACCAAACCCAGCTCATCGCAGATCCCCGTCCACATGCGATCTTCGTGTGTAACGTTGATAGTGAATAGTTGGCTTTTGCTCATGATGAAACCCCTTACTGCTGACTAAATCGGCGATACCTTAGTGGTAACATTACGCAAGATTGGACAATTTGCAAACAAAAAAGTTTTCTCAGAGAATAATATCTAGGCGCTGGGATCCCGGCGCTTGAGCAGTTTACTGAATTTTCGTAGCCTGCTGGATGTAAGCTATCTAACTGAGAAAATTTTCATTAGTTATGTGGGGCTTACAAAATGCTCATTTGCTGGTGATTCTTTGGAATACAGCATCAGCGTGATTCTCTTCCTGCTCACATTTCGTCACAAGCGACTCATACAGTGGCCGCCAGTTACGATTCCATGTTCTTTCATGCAGGTCAGGCAGCAACGCCGTAATAGCTTTGTAGGCGGTTGTGCCGGGTGTCCGTTTGAATCCCCTGCCCGCGCACCGATCACAAGTCTTATCGACTGGAACGCCGAAAAGGTTTGATTTCTCCAGGTCACGCACGCGGCCGGTGCCATTACAGCGGCAACGATTTGAGATGGTCCCCTTCCCTTTGCACAGTTGGCAAATGACATCAACTATCTCTTCACCTTCCGTTTTGGACTTCATTTCATTGCGGTAAAGCAGGCCTAAATTGCCCGGTAGCGAATCAAGATATTCCCGGCGGTCGATTGCCAACTGATTTTTGAAGGTTCTCTTCTCTCTCAAAAAGCCGGTGCCAGAGCAGCACGTACAATCAGAAGTGGCCGCCGCCGACCGAGCATAATCTTCAAACGCCATTTTTGCCAGAATGTGTAGGCATTCAGCCATGCGCCTCCCCGCGACTTTGCTGATATGCTTCGGTGCGTGCTGTTTGGCGTACTGCGTCAGCATGCCGACCGCTATCGTTCTATCCTGCTGGCTGATACCGGCTTTTGCCAGGAACAGGCGCAGGCCGAATTCCTCGTCACTTTGTGTCATCCCCAGCGCCGCCATAATATCGGTGATGTTAAGTGCGTCGCTGGCCGTCGCGCGGGAAGTGTCGCTGATGGATAACCCTTTCGGGTAAAAATGCTTCAAAATTGTTTCAAGGTTCATGCTGTCTCCACACTTATTTTTGCTTGCCGGTAGCGATAACACCCATAGCTAGGGCTTTGTCTAATGTCTTCAGCACCCAAAATTCCTGTGTACCGTGTTCTTCTTCCCAGCTCTCGGTATCTTCATGAAGTGAGTCGTGACAACGTCTGCACAGCGGGATCACAAACAGGTCATGCGCTTTTGTTGCCATACCACCAAAGCCGTTGCCGGTGATATGGTGCGGATCATCGGACCCGTTACCACAGGCACAGCACAGCTGGCGCTTTACCCATTGGGTGTATTTCGTGTTCTCGTACCGGCGGCGCTTCGGGCGCAGCAAGAATGACTCCGGCGTCTCCGGATCGATTGCCAGCGCCAGCACCGGTTTGATGTTACTCACGAGCGCGTCACACGGTTCTTTCTCATACGGGTTGGTGTCGGATTCTTTCATTTGGGTGCCAGGCGCACGGTATTTCACCCCCAGAGCCTCGCAAATGATTTCCTCCGGTAACTGTGCCGCCAGCCCCTTACTCGTTGCCCACCAGCACAATTCCGGTAAGGTCAGGCGGTGGCCGTCTGGCAGCCGAGACCGCGCACGAATAGCTTCAGTCACGAATTCAGTGACGTTCGCCAGAGCAGCAGCGTCCAGTTTGGCTGATTCTTTGTCGCGGTATTCATTGTCGTGAGACCAGCACAGGGACACCATGCCGCGCGCCCGGCGCACCTGCACCAGCTCATGATGATGATATTGGCCGCCGAAGTCGGTGCACTGACAGCCGCTGTTACGCTTAACCCACTGCGCCAGCGCATCCCAGCCACCAGCAAGACCAATCACGCGCTCTGACGAAAGAAAGGCCGCGAGACGCGGATCACGCGATAACGGCTGAGCCTCTACCGGTACCAGACCGTCCGCCGCGCCGCGCAGGTCTGCAGGCTCATCGGTGATCAGCAGACGTTTCCCGCTGAAATGTTGCAGCATGTCGCCCGGCGGCCGCAACAGCACGATCCCCAAATCCCTCTGTGGATATGGCTTTAAGAGCGCTCTCATTCAGCTCTCTCCCCGGCTTTAACCAGGCTGCTCAGTACAGCATCGGCATGTTCCCGCGCAGCGGTGTAATCAGTGGGATGTAGCTCCCCCGAAGGGGAGACCGCTGTCAACCAGCCGTTGTAAGCAGAGAGCCAGATTTTCTGAAATTCATTCACGCAGCAACCTCCTGCAGGTAAACGACGCCAGCGGAGATCTGGGGTTTAGAAGCTGATAGTAGTGTCAGTGCCTGATAATGACCTGCCAACACTTTTACGCGAGAGTTCCGCACAGGAGGAATAGTAGTGAAGCTCGCCGGTACCAACTCGATATCGTTGAATGGGTTTTCATTTCCCCAGTGATGCCAGCCTGGAGCTTCTCCACGGCTAAAAAGCTCGATGCGTGAAACTTGCCCGTAAAGCTCTTCGAGGCGAAAACGCACCTCTGCTGGCTTTTCGCTGTGCTCACCGCGGCAACTATAAACAACCTGCTTAATGCTGGCGTTCAGGCGCTCGAGACCGGACCCGCGAACGGCGATCAACACATCTTCTGTGTTGCCGCGCGTGTAGTTTCCGCCATTCATCACCGTTTCCACGTTCAAAGTATCCATAAAATCTTCGAAATCAATCATGGCCTGTTCTGCCAGCGCACGCTCTATACGGCTACGTGCCTGCTCATAGAGTTTTACCCACGTAAATCCCTTCATGGTCTTCACCTTGAAGCCCCATGCATGCGCCAGCTCCACTGCTTCTGAAGCAAAGTTGCCGGTGTACCACATCGCCAGAACTGCGTTTTCATCTGCAATAGACCAGACCGGAAGACGCTTCATTTCCTCAACCGCCATAGTGCTGTAGTGGTCACCCGCCGCGCCGTTACTTATCTTGTTGGAATACTGCCAGGCAGGATCCGCATAAATCAGTTGATAACTCATAGCGCCTCCGATTTAGGGGCGATACGGAAGTTTTGATCAAAGTTTTTGGTTTGAAAGCATGACCAGCGCCCCGTATGTAGGGCATAGCCACATACTTTGTTTTTGTCCCGGTAAACAACATTGAACTCCTTATAGAAACGTGGTCTCAATTCAAGGTAGAGGCCTAGTTCTTCAGGAATTACTGATAAATTGCTTTTTTCGCCATGGTTCACTGGTGGTGTCGTGTAGACAGGAACAATTACGCCGCCGTGGGCGTTTTTGCATTTGATGGCATCAACTTCTTCCAAATACACATCAAGTTTAAAAGTAGAACTATTTCCGTCTGTGAACGGTCGACTAATGACGTAATAATCAGGCTTGGCCTGCTTTACTGCTAATGCTATACGTAAAAGTGGAATGATTTCTTGAACATCAAACAAAGCATTTCCGTATGAAATTGCTTTAGCCATTGAAAGCAACTCTTCCAACCGCCCTTCGCTGAACTGCCCCAAATCGTTATTCATAACGCCCCCAGCCCAGATGTACTGCCCATAGGTTGCATTCAAACTCAGCACTGATTTCAGCCGGTGTTTTCACAAGAGCTATATTGGATTTTTCGGCTGCTGGTTCTGCGACTTGTTTTGGCGCTTCGCCCAGTGAATAGGTTTTCTTCACGGCACAATGCCCAGTGACAATGTTGAACCGAGGCTTTTTGCTGATCGTATTAATCTTAGATGACATCGAATGCCCTGAAGGAATAAAGCAGGCATGTTCGATTAACGATGCTTCAGTATTCGAGCAGGTGCGCGCAGTGCAATCCCGCATGGGCTCTTCTATGACTAATTCCTGATGGTTTTTTTTCATGCAGGTTTCCCCCCCTGCCGGCGCTGGGCACATTCTTTCCAGATGCGATTCCAGGTGCTGATCGCGAAATCACTGCGCATGCCGCGCACGCTGGCTTTGCTTGCCTCAGTACAGACCAGTTTTTCCAAATCACTTGGGGCTTTGCTCGCCGCAACACCGCTGATAAACCGGCGATAAGCTGAATCACGTTCAGAGGTATCAACGGCCACTTCGCCGCGGTCCCACTTCCCGTTTTTGCGGGCTGGGCGGCCAGCACGATTCCAAGCATTGGCACCTTCGAGATAACCCGGGAACTTGGAAGGCTGGAACAACGTGGACGGGCGCAGATACTCGGCCATTTCCAGATCGCCGCCCCATTTGGCATGCATGTAATCAACGGTCAGTTGCTGTTCTTCAGGGGTGAAGCCTTCACGCAGTCTGGCGCGGATGTTATCCAGTGAGGATTTGCTGACCTGATAACGTGAGCCGGTGGTCTGGTTCAGGTAGTTCAGAACCTGTTTAGCCTGATCAGTAATTTCAACCCCTTTGTCGGTCTGCGCAGCAGGCTGACAAAGGGGTTTTATATCTGATGAATCTTGTTTTGAATTTACTAACGGATCCCCCCCAGATTCTGACGGGTGAAAACCGGTATTCGTGTTGGATTTTGATGCGTCGGATTTTGACCGGTCAGAATTTGAGGTGTCAGATTTTGATGCGTCAGAATCTGACGGTTCCGCAGCAGCACGAAGCTTGGCAATGTTCAGCTGGTACATGTTCGACGTGTTGCGGTTTCCCTTACGGCGCTGAGTGCTGGTGATCCAGCCGTCAGCCTCAAGTTTGCCCAGCGTAGTGCGCACCGTGCTTTCACCAGCACCCAACTGGCGGGCAATCGTAGTGATAGACGGCCAGCACAGGCCCTCGTCAGAACTGAAGTCAGCGAGGCGCGCCATAATGGCCACCGCCGATATTTTCAAACCGGCAGCAGCGCAACCATCCCAGACGTATGCGGATAACTTAACGCTCATAAGACCCTCTTAAACTTTCGCCGGAATTGTTCAGTAGGCTGGGCGCACTCATGCGGGTAACCGGCACGCATGAAGATGACGCGATCCCCTGCTCTGTCGAAGCCCACGACGTGTACCACAACGCCCCGCCAATCCTTGTAACGCCTGTCCAGCTTTTCGATTTCTTCAGACATGCCGTCACCTTCTGGCTGCTCTGGCGCACGTAACCTACCCACCACGCCGCGAACTGGTAGTTGCACGGTACCCAGTGGCCCGATACCATCACTTCGTACGACAAAGCCTGTTTGCTTCCGCCAGTCGCATTGCAGCGCATTTGCGGGACGCCAGCTTTTATGAGTAAACTGTTCATGCGTTAATTACTCCACACACGTTTTTAATGCGCCGACGCCTCGGGACTGCACTCCTGAGGCGTCAACCCTTTCATGCAAAGCCACAACTGACTTCACATACTCATCGCGCGCAGATAAATGCTTGAAATGCAGCGCCATAATCTCGGCCTTCTCGTTCTGATCAATCACGCCGTCATCTGCAATAGACGTGTTGATTTGCTGATCCACCTTCCCGCTCTTTGCCGCCACCTTTACGCCCTTAATAAACAGGTCAACGTGGTCCAGCTCATCGCGATTTGGGATTTCAACGAAAAAGCCACCGCGCCGCTGGGCGAAGTAATCCGCCAGGTGATTAGTGCCGCTGATGTCTTCCATCGCTTCCAGCTCGGCAATTTCGAAGAACCGGCAGCCGTTCTTTTCGTACAAATTGTTGTTGAACTGCGTTTCAGTCATGCCCAGAGCGCCAGCCATTGCAGATCGACCACCGGGATAGGCTTTGCACATCGCTTTAACTACTGATTTCAGGTCTACCATGATGTTTTTCCTTTGGTAGTTATGGCTTTTCACCAGTGGTGATAGCCTTTTTGTAAAGTGTTGGCTCGTATTTCAGTTCACCTTTGGTTCTATATGCAGCCTCGGCAGCTCGACCTTTTGGGATCAGTTGGCCAGGACGCTTTCTCCACAAATAAAATGCTTCAGGGGATATCCCAAAAAACTCAGCGACTTTACCGGGTTCGCCAAAGTATTTTTCAAGGTCACTAGTCGTCATAACACCTCCGATTTCTAAATTAATTTAGATATTAGTATTTAATTTTATTTTGATCAATAAAAACTAAAATAACTTAGGTTCAATAAGAGGATGGAAAATGCTTACCCAAGGGCAGCGGATAAAAAACCTTCGTAAAGACAGGAAGCTGACTCAAGCTCAGGTCGCAAAGGCGTTAGGTGTTAGTGATGTGACTATTGGCTACTGGGAACGTGACCTGAATGAACCTGGTGGGAAATCTTTGAGTAATTTGGCGGCTTTTTTCGGAGTTTCTGAGGCTTTCATTCTTTACGGTAAAGAAGAAATTTCTAACATCATTCCCGCATCATTTGGGACACGTAAGATCCCCATTATTAGTTACGTTCAGGCTGGTATTTGGACATCCGCGTCGGACGCAAGCAATCTTGAAGGTAATATTGACTACATCCTAACTGACATAGGACTATCACCCCGTTCTTTTGCCTTAAAAATCAAAGGGAAGTCAATGGAACCAGAGTTTACTGAAGGTGATCTAATTATCGTTGATCCGGACATAGGTCCGCTGCCTGGTGATTACGTTGTAGCGAAGAATGGCGAACATGAAGCAACATTCAAAAAATACAGAGCACGCGGCAGAGATGCCGGGGGTAATGAGATTTTTTCCCTTGTGCCTCTAAATCAAGATTTCCCAACAAAACATTCTGACCAAGAACCCATATCAATAATTGGCGTAATGGTAGAGCACCGAAAATTTAGACGGCGTTGATCTCCCCTTCCTATTAGCCCTACTTCATTCAAAACACCTTCTAGCTAAAAATCTAAATATTTTTAGTTTTATCTATTGCATTAAAAACTAAATTATTTTAGATTTAGATCATCAACAGTGCTCACCGTGGATGCCCGCGCAGTACCTGCCGACGGCACATGAAGCATTGGATGATTCGCTGAAAACGGTACAGCAACTTAATGAGGTATCAGGATGGTTCAGACTGGGGGTGGATTGAAAGTTGAAGTAAAAAAAGATAATCGAGGGGTGAGCTTTTTCATCACCCCAGTCACTTTAACTTTTGCCAATCAAATGCTCGTAAGCCTTGGCATTAGCAAATGCCATGCGGCCTTCGGAGTCGACTGTTTTTCCGTTAGCAAGGCACCAGGAGAGAAATTCGGATGGCTCCGCATAAGCCTTGATAACAGTTGCCCCAGAGTTCTGATAGCGCTTAACAATTTTCTCAGCGTCCCTGAGCCAGTCAGAATAACTGACTGACAAAACTTCAGAGTCCGTGAATATCTTTCTGAATTGATGGTATTGGTCTGCATCCTTAAACCACATGATGCCAAGTGATTGAACTTGCATGATTTATCCCTTCTTGGTTGTGTGAGAACTCCCAAGATACCACCGCCGCCTGAGGTGGAGAAGTGACCAGGCATACAACGGCAAAAACACTGGGGGTTGAGGAACTCATCAACCGAAGTCACTCATGACCACAGTTGAAAAGTGTTCTTGCCGATGTTTAGGGATTAGTGGATCGGTAAATCAGGGACGAGCGTCAGATATGGAATTTCGCGGAAGGTTACAACTTCATAAACGTTAACTGGATGCTTACACACTGCACATACGATGGAGGAGATAGTCTCAGAGAATACGACATCAGAAGTGATATTGAATCTCTCAGAATTACATTTTTCGCAGATAAGTTTTATATCGGGCATTTTTAACTCATGGATAAGTGATGATCCTAACCAGATTATTAAGAATTTTCTTATTCCAATGACAAGTATAGCAGACGCTTAGATTCTTGAATGAATGCATAACGTAAAGAGCACTGACGGTGAGCAAGCTGGCAAAGCTTTCAATGTCCTACAGTCCCGATAGTGCTCTCTCCGTTGTGGCCAGCATCAGGTGATGGTCGGGTTCCCTACCCGATTGTGGGTTCGACTCCCGCCGCACAATCAGATCGACGTGGAACCTCGATAATTGCTGCGTGTAGTTGCTTCGGCGGTGGCATGACTCTTCAACCTACCCAAGGGGGGAGCGAAGATAATGTTCTGATCATGACCACCGCCACTTTTTTCGCAGGCATAGACAAGGGTCGCTGGCACCCACCCAGCACGCCCTGTGCATTACCGGCCGCCCTTGTCTATGTGTGTGAGTAATTTCCCGCGGTGTGCGCCGCGATAATGAGGGCATGAAAATGGCTGAAAGTCGTATGACCAACGTCCCGGAGTTTCTCTCCGAACTGGACGCCGGTATTTTCGAAAACAAAATCGCCGCCGCGCTGAATACCGCCGCTCTGGGTGTTCTGAATAACGGTGGTAAAGGCAAAGTGACCATCGAGATTGATGTTTCCCGGATCAGTAATTCGATGGAAGAAAAACGCGTGATGCTGGCTCACAAATTGAAGTTCTCAGCACCTACGCCTCGCGGGAAAACCTCCGAGGAAGACACCACCGAAACCCCAATGTACGTGGGCAAAGGCGGCAAACTGACCATCATGCAGGAAGATCAGGGCCAGTTGTTCACCATCGGCGGCGATCCAGACGGCAAACTCCGTGACGCTCGATAAGCATCGTTTAACCATCCGATAAAAGGAAATTATTATGTCTCAAGTTTTAGACGCATCAGCAATCAAAGAAGTCCGGGATATGTCCCTCTCCGCCTTAGTGGAAGAACGCCTGTCATCAGCTGACTGCCCTGCTGTTGCTTTGCCAGAATCGGTCCGCATTCATTCGCTGGAAAACCTGCAAGATGGCCGGTTCCGGTTCCGCGGGAAAATGGAAACCGCCAGCATTCAGGATTTCTCACGCTACTGCAAAGATTACGCAGGCGAAGGCGTCCGCAGTTTCATCAATGCTGACAACATGGCGGCGGTTACCGTGTTTAACCTCGGCACGCTGGCTGCACCAGGCCATGCTGATAATATCGCGGTTCTTAAGCTGAAACGCACCGCACCATTCCAGGCTTTACTGAACATCAACGGCGATAAAAACTCCCAGAAAGATCTGGCCGAGTGGCTGGAAGACTGGTCTGAATTCCTCATGGCTTTCACCGCAGACGGCGAAGTGCTGGACATCAAGAAAGCGATCGGCGGCGTCCGTAAAATTACCATCGAAGCATCCAGTTCTGCGGATCATGAAGACAGTGATTTCGGCGCCAAGCGCTCAGTGATGGAAAGTGTAGAGGCAAAAAGCAAAGAAGCTATGCCTGCGGCTTTCGAATTTAAGTGCGTGCCATATGAAGGCCTTGGCGAACGCCGATTCCGTCTGCGCTACAGCGTGCTGACCGGCGGCAATGCTCCGGTGCTGGTTCTGCGGATCGTGCAGTTGGAAACAGCTGAAGAGCTGATGGCCACCGAGTTCCGTGAACTACTGGAAGCCAACTTCACCGACGTTGAAGTCGAAACATTTATCGGTGAGTTCAAAGCCTGATAGCGCGGCCTTAAATGCCCTGGTCCACTGGGGCATTTAGTGAATCGTTATTACTGAAATTTGATTGCCAATTCTGGCAAGGGATTCACACACGCTGAAATCTGGGAGAAATTATTTCATGAAACTGGATATCGCATTTTTCTCAGCGTGGTAATGGGAATTACTTCTTTAGGAATGCAGCCATGATTGAAACAACCCGTTCGCATTTCGTCCGACGTGTCTTTGTGAAACGAATGCTGAACCTGTGGTTTGTTCCAGTTGAGTTTGCGCCAGCAATGCCGCCTGGGGAGAAAATGCCCTGGTGGCGAGCTGGGAAATATTACGGCCGATTTCGGGTCAGTCAGTAAACCGGTGTGCAGCCGGCTATAACTAAACGTGTGGAGTAAAAGTATGGGCCAATTAGTTTCTTTAGCGGAATGGGCAGCAGGACCAAATGGCTTCAAAGAACCTCCCTGCAAAGCCACCCTTCATCGTATTGCGAAAACCCGGCAGACTTATCCGCCGGCCGTTAAGCAGGGTCGTAGATGGGTTGTTGATGAGGAAGCCAAATTTATTGGTATGGTTGATCGGGTCGAAATATCGAGCCATCTTCCGGCCAGCGCCCGAAGTTTAGTGGAGAAAGCACTTAATGGCAGCAAGACCCCGTAAATACAACATTTCAACACCGAACCTGTATTGCAAGTTAGATAAGCGAAACAACAAAACATACTGGCAATATCGACACCCGATTACGGGAGAGTTCATCGGTTTTGGTACAGATGCAGATGCCGCGCACGCTGCGGCTCTTGAAATGAATCGCATAACTTCAGAGCAATTATCTTCTCAGTCTTTCGCCCTGATAGATATTGCGAAGCAAAAAGCCGACCCCAATGCTCAGAACATGCGATTAAAACAATGGGTAAAAGAATACAAAGCCATCCTTGACCGACGTGTGCAACGAAAAGAGTTGGCATCATCAACCGCCAGGGGGCGTAAGGCATGCGCAGAGATTCTTTCGGCGCGTTCACAGAACATTTTGCTTAAAGAGGTTGGCGCACGTGAGATGGCTGCTTTGATAAACGAATACGTTGATGCAAATAAAACAAGAATGGCGCAAGTCATGCGGGCGGCGTGGATCGATATGTTTAAAGAAGCACAGTTTGCCGGAGAGGTTCCCCCAGGCTTCAACCCGGCGCTGGCCACCCGTAAACCGCTGGATGAAGTTTCAAGACAGCGCCTCACACTCGATGACTGGTGGGCGATTTATCACGAGGCAGAACGCAGATCACCATACATCTGCAATGCCATGCTGCTCGCTGTAGTTACCGGACAACGGCGCGGAGACATTGTAAAAATGAAATTCTCTGATATTTGGGATGACATGCTTCATGTTGTCCAGGGAAAGGGTAAAGGCAAAATCCGGATAGCGATCCCCCTCTCGTTGCGATGTGACGCCATCAACATGAGTGTTCGGGATGTGATTAACAAATGTCGCGACCGCGTGCTGAGTAAACATCTTGTCCATAATTCAACACTCTCCGGCGGTTCAACGCTGGGTTCACCAGTGGCTGAAGGATCATTAACACAACGATTCGCCGAAGCCCGGGATTGCGTAAATATAAAAATTGAAAAAGGTAAAACCGCGCCGACATTTCACGAACAACGTTCTCTTTCTGAACGCTTGTATAAAGCTCAGGGGATCAACACTCAGGAATTGCTGGGGCACAGTTCAGCGAAGATGACTGAGCTCTATCATGACGAGCGCAAAGAAAAGTGGGTTGTCATCGCCGTTTAATTATTGCTCGGTTTTGGGGAAGAGTTTTGGAGGGGTTTTGGAGAGGAGATTTATTTAAAGATAAAACAGTGAGTTATTGCATTCGTGAACTGCCTGTACGGCAGTGAACCCATACAGCTATCGCCTCCCGTTTTTCTTTCATTTCTAAGCTGCCTGTACGGCAGTGAACTTGATTTGCGTTTCTATGATTTCAATCGCCAGTTTCTAAGCTGCCTGTACGGCAGTGAACTGTTGCGTTTTCAGGTTTATCCTTTGAACTGCAAAAGATTATGCCTGTTTGGGCAAAAATACCCTCTTTTTTTGATGATCTGAGTGATTAAGTAAAATCAATGGGTTAGCGAAAGTGCAAAAAAGAGGGTTAGTTCGCAGATGCCATTAATACCCCAACCCTCCCCTTCGCAGGGGAGGGAGCTGATCTCAGTTGTATTTGATTTCGGTGTAGCGGCTCGGCCAGATGGTTTCGGCTTTTACGCCGATGGCTTCGGCGATCAGCCTTTCACCTTTCGGCCATTTGCGGGTCAGCGCATTTGAGAGCGTTGAGGAACACAACCCCGCACGGCGTGAAACTGCCGCCATCGTGGTGCCCTTCTTTTTAATGGCCGCAATAATATCGGCCTGATGCCAGTCTTTGTTCATGCGGCTTCCTCCGTGGAGGCATACAGTGAGCAGCGCAGCATTTCGAAACGTTCCCACAGGATAAACGCGATAATTTCTTTTATCTTTCTGTCTTGCAGCGTCATCAGTGTGAAGTTCAGCGCCATGCACTGATCGCAAAGTTCATCGGGCTCAAGCTCGGCGTAATCAAATAAGCCGTCGTCCAGCGGTATGCCTAAATCTTTCCGGTGCTCCGGGATGGGTTGCGATAAGGACGCCTCAAGGCATTCGAGCTGGTTGTGCAGCATCATACAAAGCCTGTCCTGCGCACCTTTGTTTTGCGGATTCACCAGCGCATTTGCCAGTAACCGGCAGCGATCGGTGAGTGTCCATGAATCGGGGGGTGTGTTGTTGGTCTGAGTGGTCATTTCAATGGCTCCAGTTAAGGCGTTACGTTACCACCGGAGTTCCTAAGCTCATGGGTGGTAACTCAGACGAGGTTAGGAATCGGAAAACTGGAAACCGACCAGCCCTAAGGCTGCCCCGCCTGAGCCACCAATTGATATATTACATAAGTGATAAAAAATCCACTTTTCAATCAGTAAAGCGAAGCGACAACGCATTTTCTATGAGCGTTTACAGTTTACCGGGTTCCTAAGCCCGACTGCGGATTGTGCCGCAGCGAGGAGACAATAACGGGATATCCACACATTAAAAATGGGCAAATCGCGGGAATGGGATACTGCTTCCAGGGAGTTTTTAGAATTTGCAGTGAGTTGCAGAGATGCCATTAATACCCCATCCCGGCCTTCCCCTTCGCAGGGGAAGGAGCAAGACAACACCCTTCCGCATTTGATTTTGCGAGAGAATCAGAACGGGGTTTTTATTCGGTCGGGACTGGCGTGCTCAAAAATCTTGCTGAACGGAGCGGCCTGAAGACCGGGGGCTTCAGGACCGAGAGAAGGCATCGCAACGCGACAAGATTTTGCGCCACACACAGAAGCCGCGAAACATGTCCGTCGTACCTGCGACAGCGCGCAGTGAAAAAACGCAGGATTGTTAAGGGGCGCGTTTACGCCCCTTAACCCGGTGTGGGCCGGCGCCCACGACCTTGACTTTGACGTTAACAAACGAAAATCAAATTTTCGTCACACTATCAACGAGTGCCATTTCTTCACTGCTCAGCAGTTTCTCGATATCCACCAGGATCAGCATACGGTCCCCGAGCGAACCCAACCCGGTCAGGTACTCAGTCGACATGGTCACGGCGAATTCCGGTGCCGGGCGGATCTGCTCCTGGCTCAGCGACAGGACATCTGACACGCCGTCAACCACGATCCCGACAACGCGGTTTTCGAAGTTCAGTACGATCACCACGGTGTTTTCATTATAAATCACGTCTTCCTGAGCGAATTTGACGCGCAGGTCGAGGATCGGCACGATAACACCGCGCAGGTTAGTGACACCTTTAATAAAGGCCGGGGTGTTAGCAATACGGGTTACCTGATCGTATCCGCGGATTTCCTGCACTTTGAGGATATCGATGCCATATTCTTCATCGCCTAAAGTAAAGATCAGAAATTCCTGACCTACTGTTTCGCCCGCAATTTTCGCCACGGTTGCAAGTCCTGCCATGTTGTTCACCTTTGCTTTTATCTTTAAATCGGCCTGAGTTTTTCACAACCGGCGGCGTTGATAGTCGCCGGGAGCTTTGCTTGTTATGCGGCGGTGGCGCCTGTTGCTAACTTATCGCGGTTCAGCGACTGCAATGCCGACACGTCCACGATCAGTGCCACACTGCCGTCACCCAAAATGGTGGCGGCGGAAATACCCGGTACTTTGCGATAGTTGCTTTCCAGGTTTTTTACCACAACCTGATGCTGACCAATCAGTTGATCCACCAGCAATGCATAGCGACGTCCCGCACTCTGCAAAATCACCACAATGCCCTGTGTTGCCTCGGTTTTTGCCTCTTCAACATCAAAGACATTGTACAACTCAACCAGCGGCAGATATTCACCACGCACCTGCAGAACACGTTCACCACCGGCCAGCGGATGCAGATCTTCTGACAGCGGTTGCAGCGATTCCATCACCGCGTTCAGTGGCAGAATGAAGACTTCTTTACCGACTTTTACTGACATGCCGTCAAGGATCGCCAGCGTCAGTGGCAACAGGATACGGATGGTGGTGCCTTTGCCCTGCTGAGAATGGATTTCAACGTGGCCCCCCATTTCCTGAATGTTTCGTTTCACCACGTCCATGCCCACGCCACGGCCCGAAACGTCAGTCACTTTTTCTGCGGTCGAGAAACCGGCGGCAAAAATCAGCATGCCGACTTCTTCATCGCTCATGTTGTCGCTGACGTTCATACCCTGCGATGCCGCTTTGGCCAGAATACGTTCACGGTTCAGACCGGCACCATCGTCGATCACTTCGATGCAGATATTACCGCCCTGGTGTTCAGCAGACAGAGTCAGGTTACCGGTGGGTTCTTTACCGTTGGCAAGACGCACTTCCGGTGTTTCCACACCGTGATCGAGACTGTTGCGCACCAGATGCGTCAACGGATCGATGATACGTTCGATCAGGCTCTTATCCAGTTCGGTCGAGCTGCCGAGCAGGGTCAGTTCAATTTGCTTATTCAGTTTGCTGGCGAGGTCACGTACCAGACGCGGGAAGCGGCTGAACACGAATTCCATCGGCATCATACGAATCGACATCACCGATTCCTGCAAATCACGGGCGTTACGTTCGAGCTGACCCATGCTGTTGAGCAGGTCGCTGTGCACCACCGGATCCAATAAATCTGAACGCTGCGCCAGCATGGACTGGGTGATCACCAGTTCGCCCACCAGGTTGATCAGCTGGTCCACTTTTTCAACAGCAACACGGATGCTGGTGGATTCCGGAGCTTTAGGTGCACGGGCTTTAGCCGGTTCACTGTTCGGCACAGCCACCAGTACCGGAGCCTGACGGGCAACAACCGCCGGTGCGGCGGCAACTTCCGCTACAGCAGGCGCAGAAGCGGCTACCGCGACAGCAGGTGCAGACGCCGGCGCGTGTGTGAAACTGATTTGTTCCGGTTCCAGCACAAAACACAGCACCGCAACAATGTCGTCTTCGGTCACTGTAGTAATCAGGGTGGCTTCCACACTGTCATCAGTCTGAACCGGATCTTTGATCTCCCCGAGATTGCCGAGTTCTTCCAGCATCACAGGAATTTCCTGAGTTTTCAGGCCGGAAAGGCGGACGCGTAAATCGCCCTTGCCCGCCGCGGCTACCGGCGCTGGCGCGGCAGTTTCTGCTGCTGCCAGTGCTTCAACCACGTGAAGATCTGGCGCAGGTTCACGCGCCTGTTGCGCTTCGAGGGCCAGTTGTCTCAGGGCCGCACAGATATATTCAAAACTTTCTGCGTCAGGATCCCGGGAAGATTTATAGGCGTCGAGTTGCTCCTGCATAATGTCTTTTGTTTCCAGAAACAGGTTGATGATGTCAGTGCTCAGGCTCATTTCAGCGCGACGAGCACCGTCGAGCAGGTTTTCCAGTAAGTGAGTCGTTTCCTGTAAAACCGTAAATCCAAACGTCGCTGCACCGCCTTTGATTGAGTGCGCTGCGCGGAAAATCGCATTCAGTTGCTCAATGTCAGGCGCTTGCGGATCAAGCAACAACAGATGTTGTTCCATGTCCGCCAGCAACTCGTCTGCTTCATCAAAAAATGTCTGATAAAAATCAGTAATATCCATGCTCACGTGATCACCTCTGCTGTGAATCGCGGCTTGTTAATGTGTCGCAGGTGCCGTGCCCGCCGCGGCAGCTGGAGCTGCCGTCGCAGGTTGAGCGCCTGCCGATGGTGTCACTGGCGTCTGCGTCTCAATCCCGGGTATTGATGGTGCTTTCTCTGGTGTTGCCGGTGCCGGGCTTGCCTGTGGCGCTAACGCCGGGGCTGCCGGTGCCGGACTCATTTGTGGTGCTAATGCCGGCACTGTTCGTGTGCCTTGTACTTGTCTTTGCAGCTCGCCAGCGTCACTGATCGTGATCGCCTCGCCCTCACTGTTTTCCCGTTCAATCGCCTCTTCAGCATGTTTGTTCAGGACCAAAATGCTGATACGACGGTTGATAGCATCACCTGCCGGATGGTTTTTCAGCTGCATGGAAGACCCCATGCCCATCACCCGCAGGACTTTTCCTTCACTGAGGCCGCCTGTTACCATCTCGCGACGTGAAGCATTGGCGCGATCAGTCGACAGTTCCCAGTTGCTGTAGCCGCGTTCGCCCGTGGCATACGGCATATCATCGGTATGGCCCGCCAGGCTAATTTTATTCGGAAAATCATCCAGCACCGGTGCAATCGCCCTGAGGATATCGCGCATGTACGGCTCAACAATCGCGCTGCCAAGCTGGAACATCGGGCGGTTTTTGCTATCAATAATCTGAATACGCAAGCCCTGCTCGGTCAGATTAATCATCAGGTGTGGACGTAAATCTTTTAGCCGCGGATCCGACGCCAGCATATCTTCCAGCTTTTGCTGCAACCGCTGTAAATCATCCGATTCACGCTTACTTTCACCCTGCGACTGATCCATTTTATGCACTTCACCGTCCTGCACGGTCGGGTCTTCGCCGCCGCCCGGGATCGGGCTGGTTGCGTCGCTGCTGCGTGGCCCGCCGGTGATCGCCACCGCAAGGGGTGTACGGAAGTATTCGGCAATTTGCACCAGTTCTTTAGGGCTGGAGATGGAAATCAGCCACATCACCAGGAAGAAAGCCATCATCGCTGTCATAAAGTCAGCGTAAGCAATCTTCCACGAACCGCCGTGATGCCCTCCGCCGTGCTTATTCTTTTTCTTACGTACAACAACGATTGGATGGCTTTGATGCTTCATACTTTTTCTTCTTCAGTTTGTTTCTGACCCGGCGACTTGACCTGGCGAACGTGCTCCTCCAGTTCAATAAAGGAAGGTCGCTCTGAGGTGTACAACGTTTTACGGCCAAATTCGACGGCAATTTGCGGCGCATAACCGTTAATGCTCGACAGTAATGTCACCTTAATGCACTGCATCATTTTGGCGTTTTCAGCACTCTTCTGGCGTAACACGCTGGCCAGCGGAGAAATAAAACCGTACGCCAGCAGGATACCGAGGAAGGTCCCGACCATGGCATGGGCAATCAGCGCCCCGAGTTCCGCAGCCGGACGGTCTGCCGCCGCCAGGGTATGTACGATCCCCATGACCGCAGCGACGATACCGAATGCCGGAAGTGAGTCACCGACCAGCGCCAGGCTGTTCGCCGGCACTTCACTCTCGTGCTCGTAAGTTTCGATTTCCTCGTCCATCAGCGCTTCGATTTCAAAGGCGTTCATGTTGCCACTGACCATAAGTCGCAGATAGTCAGTCAGATATTCGACTAAATGTTTATCGGCAAGGATGCGCGGATAATTAGCAAAAATGTCACTTTCGGCCGGATTGTCGATGTCATTTTCCAGCGACAGCATCCCCTGTTGACGTGATTTGGCTAATACCCGGTAAAGCAGCGCCATCAAATCCATATACAACGCTTTGTTGTATTTCGATGCGCGGAACAGCTGAGGCAGCGCACGCATTGTGGATTTGATCGCTTTACCGTTATTACCGACGAAGAAGGCACCGATACCGGCACCGCCAATGATGAGCAATTCTGCGGGTTGGTATAACGCGCCCAGTTCACCGCCGACGAGCATGAAACCGCCGAACACTGAGCCCAACACCACGATGTAACCTATTATCACTAGCACGATGAATCCTTAATTCGATGTGGTTTTAGGGCGAGGTAAAGCGCGCGCCATGTGTCTGGCCCATTTTTGCCACAGAACTTGCAAAAAAGAGGTCAAAGAATGACTGAGATGTCAGGGGGGAATTGATGAGCGGTGGTAGCCACCGCTCAGAACGACTTACTGCTACCCAACTCTCTCAAACTGCGCGCTTGACCTGTTCGTCCAGCTCTTGAGATGTTATATCGGCAACCTGCGGGGAAAGTTTACGTTTTTTTACTGCTCGGGACGGGGGCTGGCAAAGACTGCAAACAAACCCGTGGCGGGGCTGGTGTGCATGGGTAATAAATGAGCCTTCACAGCAGTTACACGCTGAAAGCTGCAACATACCGCTGTCGACAAAACGTACTAATGTCCAGGCACGTGTCAGCGCGAGGATCGGCGCTTCACCAGGCTGCTCAGGACACTGTTCCAGATATAAACGGTAAGCCTTGATCACGGCTTCCACGCCATTACAGTGGCCGCTCTTTAGCAGGAAAGAGTAAGCGTTGTAAAACATGGAAGAATGGATATTTTGTTCCCAGGTCATGAACCAGTCAGTAGAGAACGGCAGCATGCCTTTCGGGGGAGGACTTCCTCGTAATTCTTTGTACAGTTTTATCAGCCGGCCGCGACTTAATTGCGTTTCGCTTTCCAGCATCTGCAATCTGGCACCCAGCGTAATCAGTTCCATCGCCAGCTGAATGTCCCGCGCTTCCTGAACAATGCTTTTTTCTGCCGGTTTGGTTGACGCATCTTTACCAGACATAGCTACGCCCTTTTCTTCATCGCGCCGCTGTCTTTCGCAGCCAGACCTTTCAGCAGGTGGCTGGACAACAAGATACCGGTATGAATTTGTTGTAAGTCATCCACACGCGAATCCTGGGTCAAGCGTTCAATTGTCTTACTGTCATCAAAGCGGAACTGACATAAAAGCTGGTTCGTTTCAGCTAACTTCACCATCTGAGGCAGCGTCAGCTGTCTCAGGGTGTCTGCCATTACGTCGTCGATCCCCAGGCGAAACATCGCTGAGGCCTTTTCGTCGTTAATCAAACGCTGTGCCAACAGTAAATATGACAGGTTGATATCATATATGTGCTTAAGCAATTCGGACATTCTGTTCTACCCCGTAACCGATGCCGTTTTTTTAAGACGGCGGATTGATAGACATATTCCATGCAGCAAGAGTTTTACCCGGCGTGACAGGAGTATTTTTTACTATCAAAACAATTGGATCATTGGCTGATTAATAAATCTCACGATGACAATTAGATTTACCCCGCGGTATTTACTTCACCGCCAATACAATGTTGTTCCTGATGTAAACTAAATTAATTGTGACAATTGGGCTGCTAAGTAATCGAAAAACACTTTAGTTTTGGTGTACTGGCAGAGTCCGTTGCTGTGATGGCGCCTCATTCTGTGAAACGCTTTTACATACATTATTAGGAATAATCTTACTACGACGCAACTCTAACCCCGTTTCCTTTATACATACAATCTTACCGTGGACGAATTTTGAATAAAGTGTGATGTAGATCACACTTTTAAAATTTATTTTGTTCCTGAAAGTGCAATTTATCGTAAAAATTTGCGCAGTTTTAAGCCAAAAGTAAAAAAGCGTCTAAAAAGCTGTCTTCAAACTGTCTTTTTTAGCCTTTTTTAGATCAATTTGTACAAAGGCCATACAAAGCCAAATCATCAGCACAGACAGGGGGAATTAACAGTTCATGCAGATATTTATGCTGCGAATTTCAAATAGCATGATCATTGTGCTTAAGGTGCCCAACCCAGGCAGTGCAAGGCTTTACGGGGAGTTGTCCTAAAGGATTGTGAAGGAAATACGCGTTAACTGTTCTTAAATCGTGAGCAACCATGCAGCTTTAAAAATAAAAAGACAAGGATTGTAAGAATTTATGATCGGGCATGCGGAAACATCCGGCAACGGGAGCGGATTGATAAGAAGAAGTGATGAAACGGCCATGCTTTGCCGTACTTACCTATCGGCAAATGTTCAGGAAAACTTTAATGATTGTGCTTAAAAAAGTGATTTATACCGCGCAATGGCAAACAAAAAGTTCATGAATAGGAATTTTATTACTAAATCAGCATCTGCCGCCAGTTTTACTGCCCGGGGGATGATTTAAACGCATTTTTAACAGGGAGGTCAGCGGAGATAAGACAACCGGCTTCAAAAATCATCTGCGATTAAACCGGCTAATTAAGCAGAGAGATTAAAATAGGCGAGCCCATGATGAATAATAGTCTCTTTCACAATGAGAAAGCTGTTTTCTGAACGTAAATGCAGCGGATACTTTAAAAACCTGCCGAAATTTCCGACAGGTCATAACGTTGTATTATTTAAATCGCGTCTGATGATTAAAAAGGCATGATTCGCGGATCAGGATGCTGATATTCAAATCCCAGTTCTTTGCAGATCCGTTCGCCATCGACGATTTTGCCCTTCTCTGCTGAAGCAGGTTCAGCAAATGTTGGCGGCTCCAGCCCCATCTGTCTGGCAAGCGCCGGATAAAACTCAGCTTTGGCCGGATGCACAGGCGCGCACAGGTTAAATGTATGGCCCCCTTTGGGCAGGCTGAGTAGCAATGTAATTGCCGAAATGACATCATCCTGATGTACCAGGTTAACACCCTGCTGGCCGCCTTTGACCTGCGTCTTTCCGGCCATGAAACGACCGGGATGACGATCGCCACCCACCAGACCGGCCAGACGCAGCACATCAACCGATGTGTTAGGCAAACCATGGAGCCAGTTTTCAAGTTCTTTAAGCACCTTTCCGCTGGCCGTGACCGGCTCAAGCGCAGATCCCTCGCGCACCACACCGTCTCCTTCACCGTATACAGACGTCGAGCTGGTGAAAATAATGCGTTTCACGTTATGCGCCAGCGCGCTGTCAGTTAACAGCTGTACCGCCTGGAAGTACAGTTCGCTGCCCTCCATTGTCCGGCGTGCAGGCAAGGTGATGATCAGCGCATCGACATTCAGCAACTGATCGAGATCTTCCGCTGCACATTCCATCTGCGGCGTAAACACCAGCGGGAAACATTCGATCCCCACCGCTCTTGCGGCATCTACTCCATCCGGCGTGGTTTTACTGCCCACGACTTCATAGCCTTTAGAAGCCAGTGCCATCGCCAGTGGCATTCCCAGCCAGCCCAGTCCGATAATCGAAACCTTCTTCATACTTTGCTCCATTGTTTCATTGGCATCGGGCCTCACAACACCCTTTGCTGATACCGCTTCCTTTATATTAGCAAACATCGCCTTTTCTCCGTTCAGCCAGCGTAAGGTTTTCTCTGTGTCTGTTAACGAATTATTCATTTATCCGATGAAACACCCGACGTGGATAAGAAAAACTCATCATCGGAAAAAAAGGTTGCGCTGTTGCCGCCCGATCGTTTAGTTTTATTGGCAGCGAATGCAGTCTGTGTTGCGAATGTTTCAAATCTGAATCACGCCGCACAGCAATGAACATACTGAGAGACTGACATGATAAACGTTCTGATTAACCACCATCATCACCATCACCCTGACTAGTCTTTCAGGCGATTGGTGCTGGGAGACTGTTTAGATCTTCCAGTGGCGCAGAACGCAGAGATAGCCCCCGGAAGATTTCTTCCGGGGGCTTTTTTTTGGCCTGACGGATTGAAGTTAACGCCTTTAAACAAATGATTTTTACGATAAATAATTAAGAAACTGAGGTCATCATGCTGGATAAAACACGTTTACGGATAGCAATGCAAAAGTCAGGTCGCCTGAGCGATGAATCACGCGAACTGCTGGCCCGCTGCGGGATCAAAATCAACCTGCAGGAACAGCGTCTGATCGCCTTCGCAGAAAACATGCCGATCGACATTTTGCGTGTACGTGATGACGATATCCCGGGGCTGGTGATGGATGGCGTGGTGGATCTGGGCATTATTGGTGAAAACGTACTGGAAGAAGAGTTGCTGAGCCGCCGCGCTCAGGGCGAAGACCCGCGCTATTTCACCTTGCGTCGTCTGGATTTTGGCGGTTGCCGTCTTTCCCTGGCCACCCCGCTGGACACGGATTACACCGGTCCGCAAAGCCTGCAAAACGCCCGTATCGCCACTTCTTATCCGCACCTGCTTAAACAATACCTCGACAAGAAAGGCGTTGATTTCAAATCCTGTCTGCTGAACGGCTCTGTAGAAGTTGCGCCACGCGCTGGTTTGTCAGATGCGATTTGTGACCTGGTATCCACAGGTGCGACGCTCGAAGCTAACGGCCTGCGTGAAGTGGAAGTGATTTACCGCTCCAAAGCCTGTCTTATCCAGCGCGACGGCGACATGCCACAAGAAAAACAGCTGCTGATCGACAAAATGATGACCCGTATTCAGGGCGTTATTCAGGCCCGCGAATCCAAATACATTATGTTGCACGCGCCAAGTGAGCGTCTGGACGAAATCGTTGCATTGTTACCGGGTGCTGAACGTCCGACTATTCTGCCACTGGCAGGCGACCAGCAACGCGTGGCCATGCACATGGTCAGCAGCGAAACGCTGTTCTGGGAAACGATGGAAAAACTGAAAGCGCTGGGCGCCAGTTCCATTCTGGTTCTGCCAATCGAAAAAATGATGGAGTAAGCCATGAAGCCTGACGCGTTTACTACCCCGATTGACTGGCAGCAATGCGACGAGCTACAGCGTCGCGAGCTGCTGACACGCCCGGCAATGTCGGCGTCTGACCGTATTACCGAATCTGTCAGCGAAATCCTGCGCCGCGTGCGCAGTGAAGGTGACAGTGCGCTGCGCGAGTTTTGCGCCCGCTTTGATAAAACTGAAGTCCAGGAATTGCGTGTCACCGCACAGCAAATCGAGGCAGCCGCAACGCGTTTAGACGATGATGTAAAACAGGCGATGGCGCATGCCGTGCGTAACATTGACACGTTCCATCAGGCGCAAAAGCTGGCCGTTGTGGATATCGAAACACAGCCGGGGGTGCGCTGTCAGCAACTGACGCGCCCTATTCAGTCTGTCGGGCTGTATATCCCCGGCGGGTCTGCGCCGCTGGTATCGACCGTATTAATGTTAGCGACACCGGCGCGGATTGCCGGATGCCAGAAAGTGGTTCTGTGTTCTCCGCCGCCGATTGCCGATGAAATTTTATATGCCGCGCAGCTTTGCGGCGTGGAAGAGGTGTATCAGCTGGGCGGTGCGCAGGCCATTGCCGCGCTGGCGTTCGGTACCGAAACCGTGCCGCGTGTGGCGAAAATCTTCGGGCCGGGCAATGCCTACGTCACCGAAGCCAAGCGTCAGGTTAGTCAGAGCCTGGACGGCGCGGCAATCGATATGCCAGCCGGGCCTTCAGAAGTGCTGGTGATTGCCGACAGTGGCGCAACACCTGATTTTGTCGCCTCTGATTTACTTTCCCAGGCAGAACACGGCCCGGACTCACAGGTAATTTTGCTGACGCCGGATTTGAAAATGGCGCAGGCGGTCGGCGAAGCCGTTGAACGTCAGTTGCAGACATTATCCCGCAGCGAGATTGCCCGTCAGGCACTGGCAAGCAGCCGGCTGATTGTGGCGAAAGACATCGCGCAGTGTATTGAAATCAGTAATGCATACGGTCCGGAGCACTTGATTTTGCAAACCCGTGAGCCGGAGCAACTGGTCGACAGTATCACCAGCGCCGGTTCAGTATTCCTCGGTGACTGGTCACCGGAATCAGCGGGCGATTATGCCTCCGGCACCAACCACGTCTTGCCGACTTACGGTTACACGGCCACCTGTTCCAGCCTCGGTCTGGCAGATTTCCAGAAACGCATGACCGTTCAGCAGTTAACGCCTGAAGGTTTGCTGGGACTGGCGAATACCATTGAAACCCTGGCGCAGGCTGAACAGCTTACCGCACATAAAAATGCCGTGACTTTGCGTGTGAAGGCTTTGAAGGAGCAACGCGATGAGCAATGAAAATAACCTCAGCGTTCAGGCGCTGGCACGAAAAAATGTCCGGGAACTGACACCGTATCAGTCTGCCCGCCGTCTGGGCGGCAACGGAGATGTCTGGCTTAACGCTAACGAATACGCCATCGCGCCACAGTTCGAACTGACGCAGCAAACCCTTAACCGTTATCCGGAATGTCAGCCTGCGGTGGTCATCAATCGCTACGCCGCTTACGCCGGTGTGGATCCGGAACAGGTGCTGGTCAGTCGCGGCGCAGATGAAGGCATCGAACTGTTGATCCGTGCATTCTGTGAGCCGGGTAAAGACGCTATTCTTTATTGCCCGCCGACTTACGGGATGTACAGCGTCAGTGCCGAGACAATAGGCGTGGAAGGCCGGACCGTGGCCGCAAAAGCCGACTGGTCTTTGGATCTTCCGGCGATTGAAGCCGCACTGGAGGGCGTGAAACTGGTTTACGTGTGCAGCCCGAATAACCCGACCGGCAATATCATCGACCCGGATGAGATCCGGGCCGTGCTGGACATGACCCGCGGGCGCGCCATTGTGGCGGTCGATGAGGCGTATATCGAATTCTGCCCGCAGGCGACAGTTTCCGGCTGGTTACAGGAATATCCGCATCTGGCCATTTTGCGCACGCTGTCCAAAGCGTTTGCCCTTGCCGGTCTGCGCTGCGGCTTTACACTCGCCAACAGCGACCTGATTGGCTTATTAATGAAAGTGATCGCGCCATATCCTTTATCTACGCCGGTGGCCGATATTGCCGCACAGGCCCTGAGCCCGGAAGGACTGGCGTTAATGCGCCAGCGTGTCACTGAAATAACAGAAAACCGTACATGGTTGCTGGAAGAACTGAAAAAATGTGTCTGTGTAGAAGAGGTTTTTGCCAGTGACACTAACTACGTGCTTACACGCTTCTCCGCTTCAAGCGCCGTATTTAAAAACCTCTGGGATCAGGGCATTATCCTGCGTGACCAGAACAAGCAACCGGGACTTTCCGGCTGTCTGCGTATTACTATCGGTACACGGACAGAGCTGCAACGCGTGATTACTGCCCTGCAACTGTTACCGGCGGCCACCGCCACGACCTTCAATAAAAATCAAAATAGCCCCCGCAAGGAGCACATGTGAGCCAGAGTCCGTTATTGCAAAAAACACTGTTTATCGACCGCGACGGTACCCTGATTTCCGAACCACCTGAAGATTTTCAGGTCGACCGTCTGGACAAACTGGCCCTCGAACCGGGTGTCATTCCGGCGTTATTAGCGCTGCAAAATGCCGGCTTTAAGCTGGTGATGATCACCAATCAGGACGGTCTGGGCACGGCCAGTTTCCCGCAGGAAACGTTCGACCCGCCACACAACCTGATGATGCAGATACTGACTTCTCAGGGCATCGTTTTCGATGACGTGTTGATTTGTCCGCATCTGCCCGCCGATCACTGTGATTGCCGTAAACCGAAAACTAAACTGGTGGCGGGTTATCTGGAAAGCGGTGTACTGGACACGGCAAACAGCTATGTGATTGGTGATCGTGACACGGATATCCAGCTGGCCGCCAATATGGGCATCACCGGGCTGCGTTATCAGCGTGATACGCTGAACTGGGCCAGTATTACCGAACAGCTGACCAAACGTGACCGTCATGCAAAAGTAAACCGCGTGACCCGCGAAACGGCAATTGAAGTGGATGTCTGGCTCGATCGCGAAGGCGAAAGCAAAATCCGCACCGGTGTCGGCTTCTTTGACCATATGCTGGATCAGATTGCCACCCACGGCGGTTTTCGCATGAACATCGAAGTGAAAGGTGATTTGTATATCGACGATCACCACACGGTGGAAGACACCGCGCTGGCGCTGGGCGAAGCCCTGAACAAAGCGCTGGGCGATAAACGCGGTATCGGCCGTTTTGGGTTTGTGCTGCCGATGGATGAATGTCTGGCCCGCTGTGCACTGGATATCTCCGGGCGTCCGCACCTTGAATACAAAGCTGAATTTAACTATCAGCGCGTCGGTGACCTGAGCACGGAAATGGTCGAACACTTCTTCCGTTCACTGTCTTATGCGATGGCCTGTACCCTGCACCTGCGAACCAAAGGTAAGAACGATCACCACCGTGTTGAGAGCCTGTTTAAAGCCTTTGGCCGCACACTGCGCCAGGCAATTCGTGTCGATGGCAACACCCTGCCGAGTTCGAAAGGAGTGCTGTGATGAATGTCGTTATCCTTGATACCGGCTGCGCCAATCTCTCCTCCGTGAAATATGCGGTTCAGCGCCTGGGCTATGAGCCTGTGGTGAGTCGCTCCCCGGAGATTGTGTTGCAGGCTGACAAATTATTTTTACCGGGCGTTGGCACGGCACAGGCCGCCATGGAACAGCTCGAACAACGTGAGCTGATCGGGCTTATCAAAGCCTGCACTCAACCGGTACTGGGTATTTGCCTGGGCATGCAACTGCTGGCCTCTTCCAGTGAAGAGAATGGCGGTATTGATACGCTGGGTATTATCGACACCCCCGTGCAACGCATGCCTGATTTCGGTTTGCCGCTGCCGCATATGGGCTGGAATCAGGTCACAGCCAATGCCGACAGCCATTTATTCCGCGGCATTGATGAAAATGCCTACTTCTATTTCGTCCACGGATTTGCGATGCCGGTATGCGAAAATACGGTTGCCCAGACACTTTACGGTGCGCCCTTCAGTGCTGCTGTACAAAAAGATAATTTCTTTGGCGTGCAGTTTCATCCCGAGCGTTCCGGTGCCGCAGGCGCACGGTTGCTGAAAAACTTTCTGGAGATGTAAACAGCATGATTATTCCCGCTTTGGATTTGATCGAAGGCAGTGTGGTGCGTTTGCATCAGGGCGATTACGGGCAGCAACGTGACTACGGTAATGATCCGTTACTGCGCTTACAGGATTATCAGCAGCAAGGCGCACAGGTTCTGCATCTGGTCGATTTAACCGGCGCAAAAGATCCGGCAGCACGTCAGATCCCTTTGCTGACTCAATTACTGGCTGGCGTTTGTGTACCGGTGCAGGTGGGAGGGGGTATCCGTAACGCGCAGGATGTCGAAGCCCTGCTCAAAGCTGGCGCCACCCGCGTGGTGGTAGGTTCAACTGCGGTTAAAGATCCGGCGACCGTACAGGGTTGGTTCAGCCGTTTCGGCGCGGATGCGCTGGTGCTGGCACTGGATGTCCGCATTGATGCCGAAGGCACCAAAAATGTGGCCATCAGCGGCTGGCAGGAAAATTCTAATATCACGCTGGAACAGGTCGTCGGGCAATACCTGCCGTTCGGCCTGAAACATGTGCTGTGCACCGATATTTCCCGTGACGGCACGCTGGCGGGTTCCAATGTAGAACTTTATCGTGAAGTGACCGCACGTTATCCGCAGGTAGCGTTTCAGGCTTCCGGCGGCATCGGTTCGCTGGATGATATCGCAGCATTGCGTGACAGCGGCGTGGAAGGCGTGATTGTCGGGCGTGCATTGCTCGACGGTAAATTTAATGTGACGGAGGCAATTTCATGCTGGCAAAACGGATAATCCCCTGCCTCGACGTTAAAGACGGTCAGGTCGTCAAAGGCGTACAGTTCCGCAACCACGAAATCATCGGCGATATTGTGCCACTCGCGCAACGCTATGCGCAGGAAGGTGCGGACGAACTGGTATTCTACGACATCACCGCCTCAAGCGATGGTCGTGTTGTGGATAAAAGCTGGGTATCGCGCGTGGCGGAAGTCATCGACATCCCCTTCTGTGTGGCGGGCGGTATTAAGAGCCTGGAAGATGCCAGCCAGATTTTGCAGTTCGGCGCGGATAAAATTTCCATAAACTCCCCTGCACTGGCGGATCCGACGCTGATCACCCGCCTTGCCGACAGGTATGGTGTACAGTGTATCGTTGTCGGTATCGATACGTGGCATGATGCAGAGACGGGAACTTATCAGGTTCATCAGTTTACCGGCGATGAAGCACGCACCAAAATCACCACATGGCAGACCATCGACTGGGTGAAGGAAGTGCAGGAACGTGGTGCTGGTGAAATCGTTCTGAATATGATGAATCAGGATGGCGTGCGTAACGGTTATGATCTTGAGCAACTGAAGATGATCCGCGAAGTATGCCATGTTCCACTGATCGCTTCAGGCGGCGCGGGCACCATGCCGCACTTCCTCGACGCCTTCCGGGAAGCACAGGTCGACGGTGCACTGGCCGCCTCCGTGTTCCACAAACAAATTATTAATATCGGCGAGCTAAAAAGCTACTTAGCCGAAAATGGCGTGGAGATCCGCTTGTGAGTAATCAGGATGTAAAAACCGGTCTGCTGACCGGCGAACAGATTAACCAGCTCGACTGGGAAAAAGTGGATAACCTGATGCCAGCCATCATCCAGCACGCGGTATCGGGCGAAGTGCTGATGCTCGGGTATATGAATCAGGAGGCGCTGAATGTCACGCAGTCTTCCGGCAAAGTGACATTTTATTCACGCACCAAAGCGCGTCTGTGGACCAAAGGCGAAACGTCAGAAAACTATCTGAATGTTGTCAGTATCACGCCGGATTGCGATAACGACACGCTGCTGGTGCTGGTCAATCCGGTTGGCCCGACCTGCCATAAAGGCAATAACAGCTGCTTCCACCCTGCTGAAACCGACTGGGCGTTTTTATATCAGCTGGAAGAACTGCTGGCCTCGCGCAAAACGGCCGACCCGGAAAGTTCGTATACTGCCAAACTCTACGCCAGCGGCACCAAACGCATCGCACAAAAAGTGGGTGAAGAAGGTGTGGAAACCGCGCTGGCCGCCACCGTCAACGACCGCTTTGAACTGAAAAACGAAGCCTCAGATCTCATCTATCACCTGCTGGTCTTACTGCAGGATCAGGATCTGAACCTGAGCGCAATCATTGATAATCTGCGTCAGCGTCATAAGAAATAACGGCGCCGTTCAAACGTAAATATTCAGACGTAAAAAAGCCGCCTTTGCTGATGCATCGGCGGCTTTTTTGTCACGGTCAACAACCCTGCGGCGCGCTTAACACGCGCCGGTCAGGCAATTAATCCAACCATTCGGTGTGGAATACGCCGTCTTTATCGGTACGTTTGTAAGTATGCGCACCGAAGTAGTCACGCTGTGCCTGGATCAGGTTAGCAGGCAGTACCGCTGAACGGTAGCTGTCGTAGTAGTTGATCGCAGCAGAGAATGTAGGCGTCGGGATACCGTTCTGAACAGCATAAGAGACGACATCTCGCAGCGCTTGCTGATATTCATCAGCGATATTTTTGAAGTACGGTGCCAGCAACAGGTTAGCGATAGATGCATTTTCAGCATACGCATCGGTAATTTTCTGCAGGAACTGTGCGCGGATGATACAACCAGCACGGAAGATCTTGGCGATCTCACCGTAGTTCAGATCCCAGTTGTTCTCGTCTGACGCAGCTTTGAGCTGTGAGAAACCTTGCGCATAAGAAACAAGCTTGCCCAGATACAGAGCGCGACGCACTTTCTCGATAAATTCAGCTTTATCACCGGAGAAGGCTTTCACCGCCGGGCCGGACAATACTTTAGAAGCCGCAACACGCTGGTCTTTCAGGGAAGACAGGTAACGGGCAAACACGGACTCCGTGATCAGGGTCAGTGGCTCGCCCAGATCCAGTGAACTCTGGCTGGTCCATTTACCGGTACCTTTGTTTGCTGCTTCGTCCAGAATCACATCAACCAGATATTTACCGTCTTCGTCTTTCTTGGTGAAGATATCTTTGGTGATGTCGATCAGGTAGCTGCTCAGCTCGCCTTTGTTCCAGTCAGCGAAGGTGGTAGCCAGCTCTTCATTGCTCAGATTCAGCGACTGTTTCAAAAGGGAATAGGCTTCAGCGATCAACTGCATGTCACCATATTCGATACCGTTATGAACCATCTTGACGTAGTGACCCGCACCGTCTGCACCGATGTAAGCTACGCAGGCATCGCCATCTTCAGCACGCGCTGCAATTTTCTCAAGAATCGGTGCCACCAGCGCGTACGCCTCTTTCTGGCCGCCAGGCATAATGGACGGGCCTTTCAGTGCGCCCTCTTCACCGCCGGAAACACCGGTACCGATGAAGTTGAAACCTTGCTCGGACAGTTCGCGGTTACGACGAATCGTGTCTTTATAATAGGTGTTGCCGCCATCGATCAGGATGTCGCCTTTATCCAGGTGCGGAGTCAGGGATGCGATGGTTTTGTCAGTTGCTTCACCGGCTTTCACCATCAGCAAGATACGACGAGGTTTTTCCAGTGAGTCAACAAACTCTTCGACGGTGTAGTGCGGAACAAGGTTTTTACCCGGATTTTCAGCGATAACTTCATCAGTCTTGTCGCCGGAACGGTTAAAAATGGAAACGGAATAACCACGGCTTTCGATGTTAAGCGCGAGGTTACGGCCCATTACCGCCATACCGACTACGCCGATCTGTTGTTTGGACATTAGCAACTCCTGTCTGAAATAGTTGATCGCCCGGTTTTTAGTCTAAACCCCTGTAAACAGTGAGTTTACCTGCACCGGACCATACAAATGAACACAAGCATTGTACATGAGAAAGGCGATGGGTGAACCTATCGCAGCCATAACAATATTCTGATCGCACATGCCTGCCCTTGTCTGCTTCGCCTTCTCAGAGGCCGGGTTTACTTTACCGGTAACATCTCAGGAATGCAGGTAAAAAAGAGCTTTTACAGGCAATCAAGAGCTCAGATGCTTATCGCCGCTGAGTCCTGCTCATCAGAGGATGCATACAGCCTGTCCGCCAGCATTTTTTTCTCACGATTAACGCGTCCGAAATCAATCAGGAACGCAGGACCGTGATTTTCAAAAAAAGAGTCAAGATTTAACGATTCTTCCCCCAGCTTTAAAAAAGACCAGTCAGTCACATACTTCAGACTATCGAATTTATTTTTATAATATTCTGACCAATAAAAGGACGTGCCTGACAATCCAACACTGGAAACGATAAGTTGAAAATGGAACCGGGTAGACAGGAAGAAATCTTTCATGGAAAACTGCAAGCCATGTTTCCAAATCGTTTCAAAAAAGACCATTTCTATGCTGGGGAACTTTTGTTTAAGTCTCTTATAGAAATAGCCATCGGAGCCAGGTCTGAACTCATAAAAACGTATCAATGAATCTGGAAACTTTTGAATAAAAGCACCTATTGCCGCTTCAACCTGCTCCATAAAACGTATTTCATTTTCGTCACCTTCAGAAAATTCATTATGAAGGCATAACCGGAGTACAGGATTGTCTCTTTCGACTAAACTCACAACGTCAGAGAATGGAAAACAAAAATAATCATCACCAATAAATGAGATTTTGCCTGGAAGGTATTTTTCTAAAACGTGATAACTGGCATGGTCTCTGACATCAAAGCAGAAATAATCTTTAATAAATTGAGAAAGATAGGCAGCTTTCTCATCCGACAGCGGCTGCAAACCCAGACCTGTTGCATAGGTTAAGGCATTATGCTTTTTACCAAAATATGAGACCAGTTCGATCAACCGAAGATTAGCCGCCCACAATTCATTAATATATCCTCCGCCCAATAAATGAATGCTGTCAGTCTCTTCAAAAATTTCACTCATTAAGCGTTCACGCATTGGCAGAAGAAAAGTATCAGAAAATTTGGTTTCGATACTCCCCTCTTCTCCAAGCGCCTGAGCCAGTTGCCATAAATAATTGACGCATTTAACGTCCTGATACAATGTTGCGGCCACTAAGGGATCCACGGCATCGAGATAGATTGTTGCCTGAGGGTATCGCAGTTTAATGTGATTAATCCACCCCCGGGTGAGCATATCATCACCATAATTAGGCATACCCGATGCGGAAATAAGATAGAATGTTTTTGGCGGAAGTAGGTTATGAACGGGTGTAGTTATTGGCAGAGGTTCAATAGCATCTACTTTTTTATTTTTGGAAAACAGACCAAAAGAAATCATATTAAAATCCTTGTGCATATCATTCAGCTTTATTCTTCAATAAATAACCATAAAGATTAACGGTATCTTTTGTAATTATTGTAGAACAAAATTTCCCTTCTATCAGTTTTCGCCCATTCTCCCCCATTCTGCCTCTCACATCCGCATTTATGACTAAATGCTTTAAACACCCGGCCAGAGCGTTAATATCGCCTTTGTCAATAATAAATCCGTTTACATCGTTTTCAATCAGACTGCTGCAACCACCGACATTATATGAAATTATAGCGCGTCCGACAGAACTTGCCTCCAAAAGAATACGCGGTATTCCTTCAGGATAAACAGAGGGAAGTGCAACAATATTAGCGTCTTTAATCAACTCTTTCATATCGTCACATTTCCCAAGCCAGTTTATCTCTCCTTTGTTATGCGCCTCTTCAAGAAAACCAAGGGGGATAGCATCAGGATCATTGGGCGTGGGTATTCCGGCAACATTGAGAGTGAATTCAACGCCCTCGAGATGGAGGCTATTTTTTACATTAATAAGGTCAGTAAGTCCTTTGCTCCATAATAATCTGCTTGCAAATAAAACCACCGGAATTTCCCTTAAAGGTTCCTTTGAGTAGGGAAAGTCAATGATATTTATACCTGCACCATCTATAACTACCGTTCTGTCTTCATCTACTTTCAATGAATGTAGAATACAACGCCTGTCACTTTGATGCTCAAAGGTCAGCAAAGATTTTTTATTCGAAAAGATAAAATTATAAAGAGGTATGATGAGCCGTTTCAGGAGAGAAAATTTAAGCTTCTTCTCTGTAAATACCCGGCCAAGCCCGACAAAGCTTATGACAATATTTTTCGAAAAAATCTTTGCATACAACCCGCCAATCAAACATGGCTTAATAGTTATGCAATGTAAAACATCAGCATTGATGGATTTTATCAATTTTGTTGTATTTACTAATTCACAAGCAAATTTTAATGGGTTAACGGACTGAGCAGAAATTGATGAGTTATGACAAATAAACCCCATCTTAGTAAGTTTAGTCACTAATGACTGATCGACAAAATTAGTTATAATATGAATTTGATAGCCAACTTCTTGTGCATATGAAGCTCGCTCAAGCCAGTGCAAATCGAAATACCAATCAGAATTTATAAAGTAACATATTTTTCTCATCTCTCATTTACCATCAATGGCGCTTACCAGACCTAAAGAAGACACCATCAATTACGCCTCTTATGATATATTTAAGATAAAGATATTTATTATCTTGTTTAGATACATTTAAAAAAGCTTTTATAATTCGCAACACTATTCCGACTACCGAATATGGCCCGTTGGATTTGAAAAATTTTTTAGCAAGGATAAGGTTACGAATAAGATAATAAACCTTCCAAACAGGGGTGATTGAGTCCCCGGTAATACTAATATCATGTGTGAAGATTAATTTTGGTACATAGAGAAACTTATGGCCATTAAGAACCAGATGATGAGAAAAATAAACATCATCATAATACAAGAAAAGATCATCGTGTATATATTGCGATGCAGAACTCAAAACATCAGCACGAATTACCGTACCTACAAAAGAAAGAGTTACACATGGCTCAACTCTCTCATTATCAGGGATATAGTCTTTTGCATTGAGAAAATATTTAATATTGTCTAACAACGTTTTTGGTAATTTGACAAACGGCATATTCATTTTGCAATTAATGCCATGAGTATCAATGACCCGACAACTTAGCGCCGATGTGTCATCAAGCATGATCTCGCCAAAATTATGAAGCAAATCAGGAGCCGGATAGGCATCGTCGTCATACATAAACACCCATTCGGTGTTTATATGAGCACCAATATACTCAGCCCCTGCTCTAAAACCACCGGCACCGCCGGTGTTTTTAGTCAAAGATAAAACGGTCAACCGGGGTTCTTCAATACTTGCAAGCCAGGAAGCCGTGTCATCCGTTGAACAGTTATTGACTATAACAATATTGTCGAAAGGCAGCATCGAAGTGGATAGCCAACATTTTTTCAACTTATCAAGCCGATTAAAAGTGACAATTAATGCTGTCGTATTCATCTAACATCAACCGTGAATACAGGCATAGCATCTGATTCATTGATACATTTCAGATATACTTCGGCAGTTTTCAGGGCTTCCGCAATCGTAACATCCATATCCAGATATCGATAAGTCCCTAAGCGACCAACAAAAGTAATATTTTTTTCCGCTTTAGCAAGGGTTAAATATTTGTCCAGCAGAGCCATTTCACCAACCTGGCGGATTGGATAATAAGGGATATCCTCTGGCTCACAACTGCGACTGTATTCCTTATAACAAACCGATCCTTCATGCGACTCCCAAGGGGAGAAATATTTATGCTCGGTTATGCGGGTATAAGGAACATTTTGTTCACAGTAGTTCATCACCGCACATCCTTGATAATCGCCGTTAAAGGTGAATTTCTCAAAATCTAATGTGCGATAACCTAACCGGCCAAATTGATATTGATAGAATGCGTCTAAAGGACCACTATAAAAAACATGATCATAACTGGCCCTTTCATCGAAATTAAATTCGGTTCCTAGCTCCACAGTTATGTTCGGATGCTCAGCCATATTCTTAACCATCTCGGTATACCCGTCTTTGGGCATTCCCTGGTATTTATGGTTAAAATAATTATCATCGTAATTAAATCGTATCGGTAATCTTTTTAAGATCGATGCCGGAAGCTCTGCCGGAGACATTCCCCATTGTTTAATGGTATAGCCTTTGAAAAAAGCTTCATACAACTCTTTCCCAACGAACCTTAATGCCTGTTCTTCGAAGGTTTGAGGATCTGTTATAGAGCTATCTCCCTTTTCCTCAATCAATGCGCGCGCTTCGTTTGGAGAACATGTTTTGCCAAAAAACTGGTTTATGGTATGGAGATTGATAGGTAATGAATACACCTTACCATTATATGTTGCTTTAACCCGGTTGACATAGGGCATCATCACGGAATATTTCTGAATAAATTCCCATACGGATTGGTTATCTGTATGAAATATATGAGGTCCGTAGGTATGCACCATGACCTGAGTATCCTCATCACGAGCATCAAAGCAATTTCCTGCAATATGAGGTCTTTTATCAATAATTCGAACTTTATGACCTTGTTCAGCAAGTTGTCGCCCGATAACGACGCCAGAAAAACCAGCACCTACAATGAGAATATTTTTCTTAGTCATAATTTATACCTTATTAACCTATAACGACACGACGAAATTTATAATAACATTTTGCAATCACAGATCTTCGCTTTGAACCCGCAGGGGCAAAGCGATTAACGTACGGCATTAATTTATTTTTAATTCTTGTTTGTAATAACACCGGTTGCAACGCGATGGCCGTCGACTGGCCAGGATTTTCAGCTTCAATCAGGCGGTCATAGACTTCTTTTTCCCAAGGCGTACCTTGAATATTTTTTATGAAATTGTCATAAAAGTCGACTTTATCTGTATTCCAGGGTTTATTTTCACCCGCAAAGTGAATCATTTTAGGATTACGTCGTGCGCTAAGAAATCTCATATACGTAGAGAACTTCAGGTTAGGATAAAATACGTCTGTATGACCATTACCATGGTAAACATTCCATTCCATGGGCAAGAAGTGAACACGGCCATAAAAGACTTTGTTCATTATATCCTGGTCAAGGAACCAGTAGCTTTGCCCTTTCATGGCTGCCATCAATTTTTCGAAAATACTCTCTTTGTTCATTTGATCGATATTGAAGACAATGATTCCTCCCTGGAAATAATTATCAGTATCGGCCATTCCCAGTCTGGTTTTAAGATATTCCTCTGCCGTCTGGACACCCGCGTCTGAACGCGCAATATTACCAAATTTAACAAACCCCTCCATGACAATATCTTGTACGGCAGCAACCAGATTATCACCTAACGGTGTTTCGATGAGTTCAGCGAGATCACTCTCAACTACTGTGTCGGTATCAATGAAAAGTACTTTTTCAAAGTCTGTAAACAGTTTTGGGATGAAAAGCCTGGAATAAGTAGCAGCCGTAAAAGGTGGTCTGATATAAGCATCTTTAATTTCCTTAAATGCATTTATATCGAAATAGCGGACGTTCATATTAGCAGTATGCGTCACCAGATTTTTGACACGTTCTTTATTACGCTGGCTGAGTCCATTATCAAGTATGACAATGTCATAGTTATGATTTGAACTTGAATTCTGAACAATGGAATTAACTAGCGCACCAAGACTCATCGCATAGTTATCATCTGAGCAAATAACTATAGGGATATTTCTCTCACTATAATATGGGCCCAACTTGCCATTAAATGTTTCATTCTTAATAAATGTTCTTTGTACTTCTTTAATACGAAGATTTTCACTTTCTAATTTGAAAATTATAAAGATATTGAACAAACGCTCAGAAATATGTCCGATGACTCTTTTTTCTTGGGCAGAGTAATTTTCGAATGCGATTTCATCTTCAAGTTCATCTAATATACCAAAAAGCCAGGCTGAATACTCGTCGAACAATGGCTTCTTCATGACATACATATTAGTATAATAACCATCAACTGCTGTATTAAAGTGTTTAACAGCTGAAGAATACTCAGGGTGTTGTCTTAGAAGGACATCAATGGCTGTCTGATAATCTTTTATATGTAAGTGTTCTGAAACTTTATAATGGTGATAATTATTATTGCTACCCGCTGATTTTACTGACCATTTGCATGGAACGATGAGGTCTGTGTTTTCTAATAATTTTAATATCTGTTTCTCATTTAAACCAAACTCATCTTGATACCCGGCATTGATTTCATCACAATTCACCATTCCCCAGTTATCTTCTGGCTTTTGTTGATCATCAGAAAAATTAAAATGTCTGCGATAATGCATAAAACCAACATAATCTGTAGGTATTGCATTTTTCCATACCCAATAATGGGCTGTAAGTTCACAGTAGAACGGGTTTTTATATGATATATTATCGCCAGTATCATCACCGTCGCAACAAATAACATTAAGTGAATTGGCTTTTCCTACATGTATAGGCTTTATCACCGATGAATCGAGAAACGCACTCGGTTTATGGTGACAAGTATAGATTGATACAGTTTTCATCCTTTATTCCATCACAATAATTAAATATATAATATCAGGCCATTACTGCCTGATAAGCAGCAATGACATCAGCAGAGTTACCCATTTGCCTAAGCTTATGATCTTCAATCCATATAACGCGATCACATACCTTGGATACATCTGCCAGGTTGTGACTAACAAAAAGAATGGTTACACCTTTAGCTTTAAAGTCATTAATCGTTGCCAGGCATTTTCTTTGGAATGAAATATCCCCCACAGCGAGAACTTCATCGATTATGAGTATATCAGGATCAACTTGCGTGATTACTGAAAAACCTAATTTTGCCAGCATACCGCTTGAGTAAACACGAATAGGTTCATCGATAAAATCGCCTAATTCTGAGAACTCAATAATTTTGTCCATTCGCTGCTTAAGCTCTTTTCGACGCAATCCAAGCAGTGTTGCATTCAGGCGGATATTTTCACGTCCGGTTAATTCAGGATGAAAACCACCGCCTAATTCTAACATTGAGGCGACTCTGCCCGTGACACTGACCGTCCCGGATGAGGGTTTCATCACACCTGCAACCAGTCCCAGTGAGGTACTCTTACCTGCGCCATTACGGCCAATCAGTGCAACTGATTCGCCTTTCTCAATGACAAAATTAATATCTTCGATGGCCAGATAACTTCTGCCACTAAGCAGACTTAGCGCTCTGCGAGGATTAAATATTAATTCTTTTATACCTGAGCCTATATGATGATAAAGGGGGTATCTTTTAGTTACATTCTTGAACTCAATGACAACGCTCATTATAGAATCTCTGCAAAACGATATTTTAATTTATTAAAAATACTACTGCCGATTATAAGCATCACTATTCCATAGCCGTACAGAGTGGCTATATCAGTATAATTAACCGTATTATTCATAAATAAATCACGCCAACTGATAATCATATTAGCCAAAGGATTGTAGTCAATAAGCCAGCGGTATTTTTGGGGTATCATATCTGAAGAGTATAATATTGGCGTGCAATAAAAGAGTAACATAATACCAAGCGTTATGAAACGTTCCAGATCACGGAAAAACAAATTGAGTGTAGATAAAGTTAGCGCCACACCCAGCATAAGAATAATCTGCGCGAAACCGATCAGCGGAATTCCCCAGATCCAATCCCAGGACGGGCGCATATCATAAACGTAAAGAAAAATAATAATAACAGGAATGGTACAAATGAAATGTAAGCATTCCATTAGTACATTACTCATGGGGATTACAGAACGCGGAAAAACAGTCTTCTTTATTATCTGTGCATTAGCCAAAAAAGAAAATAATGAATTAGACGTTGAACTTGCAAACCATTGCCATGGGAAAAGCCCGGTAATAATAAAAACGGTATAGTTGGGTATTTGAACTCTCATTATTAACTTAAAGATAAAGTAATATATCATGGCAAACAACAGGGGATTAGCAATCGACCATAAGTAGCCAAAGAAACTACTTTTGTATCTTACCTTTAGCTCTTTTTCAGTAATTACTGTCGCTAAATCAAACAAATAACCTAAACTGTACTTCATACACTTCTCTATATAGATTAATTCTTATTGAAAACCATTTCACTTACAACAAATTTCATTTTCTTGATAGTGAAATTCCAATGGTAATTTCGACTTTTAATCGAATTAAGCTTTTTCTTTATCTGTGACGGAGAGAACATATTTATACATATCATGCATCCCGGCCTCAACAGATATAAAACTCGACTTATTGATGGCTTTTTTTAATTTATTTATATCTAAAATATTGTAAGGAACATCCCCTGACTTTCTCTCGTGATAATTTATTTCAATTTTATTTTTTGCTATTATCTGAGCATATTTCAGAATATCTTCAATACTTGTTCCTATACCGGAACCTACATTATAAATTTCATTCCAGTTTTGACAGTGCATCAACTTATCGACTACTTCGCAAAAATCATCTATATGGATATAATCTTTACACGTGCTGGTGTTCCCATAGATATCCATAGATTGACCAATAATGGCATTTCTTAATGCAACACCAATAATTCTCTCAATTTTCTGATATTTACCGTAAACATTTGCCGGGCGTAAGATAAGGAATTTAAATTCCGGATCCAGTCTTGAAGCGAACTCCAGGTAATGCTCACATGATTCTTTCATCCAGCCGTAGAAACTGACAGGGGATATATCATGCGTTTCTTTAATCGGGGCATCGGCTACGCCATAAATAGAACCACCCGAGGATATATAGATAAGTTTTTTAACAGCGTGCGTTTTCATAACGCTTATCAGGTCAATAAATGCAGAGAGATTAGTGGCTAATACCTCTTGTGATGATCCTAATTTGTCCATTGCTGTAAAACTTGTTAATGAATGTACAACCATATCTATTTTATAATCAGTAAATATTTCATTTAATATGGTTGTATTTTTGCAGTCACCACATATATTAATCAGATTTGGATGACTGATCTGTGATGGAGAACGGCTAAAGTTAATAACTTTAAAATCTCTCTCACAAAAGTATTCGCTCAAATTAGTACCAATAAAACCTGAGCCGCCTACAATTAAAATTGTTTTCATATATTACTCGTTTGAAATTTAGTTACTCAACTAATCAAATTTTATTGCTTATCAATTATCGCCTAATCATGCTTCGATCTAAAAAATATTCATATCTGCGAGTATGGTGATAAAAATGTCATCGTAGTTTCAGGGTAAAAATTTATACCCTTTACGCACGCTACCGCCCTTGGCTCAACAGCTACCAATGCACTGGACAATATTTTTTATTTTAACATTTACCTAAAAAATCATTCATTATGGTTTCTTATGTAAATGTTAAGCGACACTGCGGACTATATAAACAGCGTGGAGTGAAACTCTGTCTCAACTTGAATTTCAGTCCAAATTACTGGCAGTCTTTTTAAACAAAGAGTTAGGAGTTACGCTTAAATTGAGAATAACTCCTAATAAAAAACTGACGACTCAGTCCTCGATTAAAAGATTAGCAAGGTACTGACCATACGGGGTTTTACTCATGGATTTTGCTTGCGATTCAACCTGGTCTCGTGTTATCCATCCTTTCCGGTAGGCAATTTCTTCCAGACACGCAACTTTCAATCCCTGACGTTTTTCGATGGTATGGATGAACTGAGAAGCTTCGATCAGGCTATCGTGAGTCCCGGTATCTAACCATGCAAAGCCGCGACCGAGTAATTCCACTTTTAGTTTGCCGTTCTTCAGATACATCTCATTTAATGTGGTAATTTCCAGTTCGCCGCGTTCTGAAGGTTTGACCTGTTTAGCCATTTCAACGATATCGTTATCATAAAAATAAAGCCCGGTTACCGCCCATTGTGATTTAGGTTTAGCTGGTTTTTCTTCGATAGATAACGCGTTGAAATCCTTATCAAATTGAACAACACCGAAACGCTCTGGATCTAAAACCTGATAACCAAAAACAGTTGCACCGCTTTCTCTTGCAGCAACATCTTCTAATTTCTTGCCGAAACCCTGTCCGAAATAGATATTATCACCTAATACCAATGCGCACCTTTCACCATCAATGAAATCCTCACCGATAATGAATGCCTGCGCCAAGCCGTCTGGTGAGGGCTGTTCTGCATATTCTAACTTGATGCCAAACTGAGAACCATCACCCAGTAATCGCTTAAATGAAGGCAGATCTTCCGGTGTGGAGATGAGCAAAATTTCATTAATGCCTGCCAGCATCAGTACGGATAACGGATAATAAATCATCGGCTTATCATAAACAGGCAGTAACTGTTTAGATACCCCTAGAGTGATTGGGTGAAGCCTTGTACCTGAACCACCAGCCAGAACAATACCTTTCATTAACTCACAACCTCTTCTATTTAGTCTTTCAAACCTAACCGCTCACCTGCATAAGATCCATCCTGAACACGTTTCCACCACGTTTCGTTTTCAAGATACCATTTCACTGTTTTCAAAATTCCACTTTCGAAAGTCTCAACAGGTTTCCAGCCAAGTTCACGTTCAATTTTACTGGCATCGATAGCATAACGCATGTCATGACCCGGGCGGTCTTTGACAAAGGTGATCAACTGCTTGAAATGAGTTATCCCTGCAGGCTTATTAGGTAACAATTGGTCAAGGATCTCGCAAATGGTCGTGACGACATCGATATTTTTGCGTTCATTGTGCCCGCCAATGTTATACGTCTCTCCAATAACACCTTGCGTAACAACCCGATAAAGCGCCCGTGCATGATCTTCGACATATAACCAGTCACGGATTTGAGCACCGTCACCGTAAACAGGAAGAGGTTTACCCGCGAGTGCATTAAGAATAACGAGCGGGATCAGTTTCTCAGGAAAATGAAATGGTCCGTAGTTATTTGAGCAATTTGTTACCAGGGTCGGGAGACCATAGGTGCGGTTCCATGCACGGACAAGATGATCACTTGCTGCTTTTGATGCTGAGTACGGGCTGCTTGGCGCATAGGCCGTGGTCTCTGTGAAAAGCTCATCCGTTCCATGCAGATCACCATAAACTTCATCGGTAGAAATATGATGAAACCGGAACAGACTTTTCTTCTCATCATCTAATCCCGCCCAATAGTGTCGGGAGGCTTCTAAGAGAGTGTAAGTACCGATGATATTGGTATCAATGAAAGCTGAAGGCCCGTCAATTGAGCGATCGACATGGCTTTCTGCAGCCAGATGCATAACAGCATCTGGCTTAAACTCAGCAAAGATGTCATCAAGAGAAGAACGATCACAAATGTTCGTAAGAGAAAAACGGTAGCGAGGGTCATTTTCGACGAGCTTCAGGGACTCTAAATTGCCTGCATACGTCAGACTATCAACCACGAGCACATTGTCGTTTGTTTCAGAAATGATGTGACGTACTACCGCAGAACCGATGAAACCCGCGCCGCCAGTTATCAGTATATTCATTATAAAAGGTCTCACGTGATTAATTTTACACTTGCACCAGCAATTTTTGCATGACCAATCTGAAGGTCTTCGTGCTTTCACAATAAAATGTTAAATTTTATGGAAATCGTAATAAAGGCCAGGCTTCCACTAAACATTTAATACTGTGTAAATAGCCATAAGAGCCGACATTCAACTCCCTATAATATCATACGCTTTAGGGTATAAACCTCTAAGTTTAGCCTTCCGCCTGACTTACCCGAGCAATGACTCATTTTTTAATCAAAATTAATACCGCCCGTGATCTAAAAATCACCGTAAGGGCGACTTTATCTTTTGAAAATCCAACGTAACTTTGGTAATCAATTAATATAAGGGGTCAGATATGAGGACTACAGCGGATTAGTCTCACTTTCGTGCACTGAGACAGGTCTGGTAGCTTTCTCTTAACAAAAAAAAAGCACCGAATTAATCGGTGCTTTTATAAGCCTGTTAACTATTTTTCGGTAAACTCTTTCAACCATGTGTTGAACGCTTCGCCCTGCGTGTTGTGGCGAATACCGTACTCAACAAACGCCTTCATATAACCGAGTTTATCACCACAGTCATGTGAACGGCCGGTCATTGAGAAGGCTTCAACAGTATGTTTTTTCATCAGCATGGCGATAGCATCCGTCAGCTGGATTTCATTACCTGCACCGTACGGGGTAACTGCCAGCAGTGGCCAGATAGCTTCCGACAGCACATAGCGCCCCACCACCGCGAGGTTTGATGGCGCGTCTTTCAGATCAGGTTTTTCAACGATGGCCGTCATCGGCGCACTTTCGCCCGGCTCTACTTCTACGCCATTGCAGTTGACAATACCGTACTTGGAAACGTCTTTTTCCGGGACTTCTTCAACCATGACCTGGCTGTTACCTGTTTCCTGGAAACGGCGAAGCATCGCAGCAAGGTTGTCTTTACGCAGATCACTGGTGGAATCATCCATCAGCACGTCCGGCAGAATAACCGCGAAAGGAGAATTACCAATCAGAGGTTTTGCACACAAAACCGCATGTCCGAGGCCTTTTGATTGCCCCTGACGTACGTTCATGATTGTCACGCCTTTAGGGCAGATAGACTGCACTTCTTCCAGAAGCTGACGTTTTACACGAGATTCAAGCATGCTTTCCAGTTCGAAAGAGGTATCGAAGTGGTTTTCGATCGCGTTTTTCGAAGAGTGCGTGACCAGAATGATTTCTTTGATGCCCGCCGCAGCACATTCATTAACGATGTACTGGATCAAAGGCTTATCGACGATAGGCAGCATTTCTTTTGGGATAGCTTTCGTCGCTGGCAACATACGTGTGCCCAGACCGGCAACAGGGATAACAGCTTTTAACATTGTAAAGGATACTCCTTGAAACCTAAGGTATGTAAATTCAGTCAGTCAGCATCCAAACGCGTCAGGGATTTCTCTGAACTGAAATAGTTAAATTGATTTAAATTTCCAATCCGTTAATTCTTTCACAAGTATAGTCTCTGTTATTTGGTTTAGGGAGACCATACTCATGATTTTAGGACTCAAACACGATTATGTTAATTCGATTACAATACCAGTAAGCCGCACCAAACGGTAAGCTAAACACTTATTTTTAGGAATGTTGTACCTGTTCGGCGATTTAGTAATCATATCTTGCTGCTTTCCAAAACAGTCCTGCCGACTTTTTTCTCACCTCTTATTCTTCATCCCTCCTGATCCTTACAGACTGGCCTAGCTCCCTGTTTTAAATTTGAAATTTATGGCACTGACGCCCATTATTCAACGTGCGACAGCCGTCGTGTAACCAAAGGTGAAAACGCAATATGGAATGGATCGCCGATCCCTCGATTTGGGCCGGGCTTGCAACCCTGGTAGTTCTCGAAATTGTCCTGGGGATAGACAATCTCATTTTCATTGCCATCCTGGCCGATAAACTTCCGCGTCATCAACGTGATAAAGCTCGCATTACGGGCCTTTTACTGGCGCTCATCATGCGGCTTCTGCTGCTGGCTTCAATATCCTGGTTATCTACACTGACCCGCCCTCTTCTCAGCGTGCTCGGACATCCTTTCAGCGCCCGCGATATGATTATGCTCGCGGGGGGTATATTCCTGTTGTTCAAGGCAACAATGGAGCTTAATGAGCGGCTCGAAGGCAAAGATGAGGAACAAAGCCATCAGCAACGTGGCGCTAAATTCTGGCCGGTCGTGGCTCAAATTGTGGTACTGGATGCGGTTTTTTCACTCGACTCGGTGATTACCGCCGTCGGAATGGTTGAACATCTGGCGGTCATGATGGCGGCGGTGTGTATTGCTATTGGCCTGATGCTGTTAGCCAGTAAGCCACTGACACGTTTCGTCAATGCGCACCCGACTATCGTCATCTTATGTCTCAGCTTCCTGCTGATGATCGGCTTCAGCCTGGTTGCCGAAGGTTTTGGCTATGTTATTCCGAAAGGCTATTTGTATGCCGCGATCGGTTTCTCCGTGATCATTGAAGGGCTGAACCAGCTCGCACAGTTTAACCGCAAACGCTTTTTATCCTCACGGCGCTCGCTGCGTGAACGTACCGCAGAAACCGTACTGCGCGTCTTGCGTGGTAAACATGAAGAAGCTGAACTTGATACACACTCTTCGAACATGATTGCTGACAGCGCTGATGATGAGGATGCGATTTTTAACCAGCAGGAACGTCACATGATTGAACGTGTGCTGGGGCTGGGTCAGCGCACCGTCAGCAGCGTGATGACCTCTCGTCATGATGTTGATAATCTTGAACTTAATGACCCGGTTGACGTGCTGACACTGCAAATCGCTGCTAACCAGCACACCCGTATGCTGGTTACCGAAGACAGTTCGACCGATGAACCGCTGGGCGTTGTACACGTGGTTGATCTGCTCAGGCAACAGTTACTGCAAAATGAACTGGATCTTAAGGCACTGATCCGCCAGCCCCTGATCTTCCCGGAGCAACTTTCTCTGCTGATGGCCCTCGAACAATTCCGCAAGGCAAAAACACATTTTGCTTTCGTCGTCGATGAATTCGGTTCTGTCGAAGGGATCGTGACCCTGACGGATGTGATGGAAACTATTGCCGGTAACCTGCCTGAGTCTGACGAAACGCCTGATGCACGACATGATATCCGGCAGCAGCAGGACGGAAGCTGGATAGCCAACGGCTACATGTCGCTTGACGATCTGGTGATGTATATCTCCCTGCCGGTGGATGAAAAAAGGGAATATCACACGCTGGCTGGCTTGCTGATGGAATATACCCAAAGCATCCCGCAGGTGGGCGCACAGATACACATTAATGGCTATCTGTTTGAACCTTTAGAAGTCAGTAGTCACCGCATTCTAAAAGTAAAGATTACGCCGCCTGAAACCGCCTCGGAAGACGATTATGAAGTCTGAAACCCCTACCCTATAAAAACGGGGTGCCGGCACAGGCACCCCGTTTTTTTATACTCAGAATACGCTTAGAGGAAGAGATTATTTGTTTAATAATTTCTCAACATCGCCTTTTTCTTTACTGTCCTTGCGTTTATCGGCCCAGTTTTGAATGGCGCTGCGAGCGCTTTGTTCAAGCGTACGCCTCAGTATCTGATCCACCTGTAACTGATATCCCATCTGAGCCCAGGGTCCGTAAACCCGCAACGGGATATCTGTCGTTTTCAGGGTATTGATCAAATTGCTGTCACCTTTCCAGCCACCGGTAACACGAATCAGCAAGTTCATATCCACCTTTTGATTCGACATATCGATTGTTCCGTCACCTTTCCCGGACACCATGGGCGACTGGCCTTCAAGGTTACTCAGGGTCAGTGTCCCTCCGGCCAGATGTCCCTGTGCTTTCAGCGTATCGATCTGGCTATAGTGTTCATACTTTTCCAGCCCCTGAACATTACTGGTATTACGGCTGACTGCCTGTTGGATAAGCTGCTGAATATTAAGGCCATTCAGACGCGCATTATCCATTGAAAGTTGCCCGTCGCCTTGCCAGCGGCGTGCGAAATCGGCGGCCGATAGCCCCTCTCCGCTCACATCGCCCTGCATCGAGAAGCTGCCGGTCAGGACTTTCGGTAACCCGTAAGCCGCCAGAAAATCGCCCAGTTCAATGCTATTCACATCCGGTGTCAGATGAACATGAATTTTATTCCCTGTGACATCCACAGTGCCAGGCAGAGAAAAGTGCCCGGCCCCCATGTTGCCGCTTAATGCCGGCAAAGAAATCTTGCCCTGCTGATTGACCGCATTCAGTGCAAGGTTCTGGATTTTCATCCCGCGATAGGTGAGATCCGCCACCTTCAGCGCCAGCGTGGCATTGAAGGTTTGCAAATTATTCAGTCCGTTGGGTTGTTCATCCACATCACGGGCAATAACGGGGGCGGAGGTAACAGACTGCGCCGTTTGCGATGCGGGCTCATCAGTCTTAGGCTGCCAGCCTGTCAGTGCATCAAGATCAAGTTTATTGGCGTTTAAATTCAGTTGGTAATCCGCCCGTTCACCCAGCTTCGCGGTGGCCGTACCGGAAATCTGATTATCATTGGCGGTCAGCGCCAGCTGATTCAGCGTCACCAAATTATTATCCCGCTGGTAGCTGGCCTGCATCGAGCCGTTTCCCTGAAGACCTTTCACCGGAATATCGGCACCGCTGAGCTGATAAGTGAATTTGCTGATGTTGGCAGAGACAGCCTGCGGATAGTGCTGCATATCCAGTTCAGCCTTCATCGTGAAAGACAGATCGCGCTGATCGCGGTTTATGCGGCTTGAAAGCTGGATGGTAGCCTGACGGTTGTCATTCTTTTCCATTTCCAGATTGATATCGCGCACGTTGATCTGCTCGTCATCACCACGCTGCCAGATGAGTAAACTGTCAGCCACACTGATTTTATCGAGATCAAATTTCCAGCCTGCTTCCAGTTCAGAGGCCGCTGGGGCAACAGGCGTTGGCGTAGAAGGTGCCACCGGCGCATCAGGCTGATTTTCTTCCGTTTCCGGTGTTAAACGAATAACAGCGTTTTTCAGCAGAACCTGCTTCACCGCAAGCTGATGAGAAAGAAGAGGCCAGAGTTTGACATCCAGCCGCATATTTTCCGCACTGACCACCGGGACTTTAGCACCCGGTGCGGTCACTGATGTCTGACCGGCAATGATGCTAAGCTGCGGCCAGACATGCCACCGCAGTGAACCGTTGATGGCCAGCTGATAGCCGCTTTTCATCTCGACCCTTTCCACCATGTACTGGCGGAAATCGTTCGGGTTAATCAGGAATACCAGCGAAGTCATGCCGGCAATGATAACCACCAGTAAGATCACCAGTGTTGTCAGTAGTCTTCTCATGCCTTCCTCACGTTTTTATCCGTAAAACGGATGAAAAACAGAATCAGTCTTTATCAATACGACTGGCAATAGCGCTTTGCTGGTCGCGGTATTTCGCGTCCTGACGACTATTGTACGGCCTTGCAGCAGAACCCGATAACGGCTCAAAACTCAGCGCGCCAATCAACATTCCCGGGCGAAGCGCCAGCGGGAGCTTACCTGAATTATAGAACTCCAGAACGATACGTCCCTTCCAGCCCGGATCAATACGGTGTGCGGTTACGTGCACCATCAGCCCGAGACGCGCCAGTGAGGAGCGTCCGTCCAGCCAGCCCACCAGATCGTCAGGAATAGTGACCGACTCATAGGTCACTGCCAGCGCCAGTTCGCCAGGGTGCAGGAAGAATGCTTCACCTTCCGGCAAAACAATCTCATCACTCATCACTTTATCGAGCGCAGCACTGACTTCGTCTTTCGGGCCACTCAGATCGATATAACCCGCGTTATGGCCGAGGAAAACGCGAAATCCGTTTCCCAGACGCACATCTACCGTTGCACCGTTAATCCGTTCAACCGGCGGACGGGGTGAAATGCCTAATTTGCCGCTGTCCAGCCAGGCTTCTATATCTCGGTCGCAAAGTCTCATCGTATCTCCGGTGTGGTGTTAACGGATTGTTCCGCGATTAATTGAAGAACTGGCTGATTTTAGCCTTGAGGATATCAATCGCAATCCGGTTTTTGCCGCCGCGCGGCACAATGATGTCTGCGTATTGTTTTGAAGGCTCGATAAATTGCAGGAACATTGGACGTACCGTTTTCTGATACTGCGCCATCACGGAATCCATTGAACGACCACGTTCGTTGACGTCACGTTTCATGCGGCGCATCAGGCATATATCCAGCGGGGTATCGACGAAGATGGAGAAATTCATTTCGTCACGTAAACGCGCGTCGGTCAGGAGCAGGATCCCTTCCAGAATAATCACTTTCTTCGGTTTAAGAGTGACGGTCTCTGGCAGACGGGTATGCTCAATGAAGCTGTAGCTCGGTAATTCAATTGCCTGACCAGACTTCATAGCCTGTAAATGCTGGAACAGTAAATTGTGGTCCATCGCACTTGGATGGTCGTAGTTGGTTTTGACCCGCTCTTCCATGGTCATGTGACTCTGGTCTTTATAGTAGCAATCTTCCGGGATGACCCCGATATGCTCATCACCGACCTGATCACGAAGTTCACGGTATAACGTACTGGCGATGAGGCTTTTTCCCGAAGCAGATGCGCCAGCGATACCCACGATGACACACTGATGGAATTTGTCAGACATAAAATTAAAGACCTGATTTGGAAGTTGGAAGGCAAGCACAGACATATGCTTTGAACGCGCCAATTATAAGTACAACACACTGCCCGATGCCAGCGTTAAGGCGGTGTAATCGCTGACATCAGGCAATAATTCGCAGAGTTGGGGGATTAAACGGCTCTGAAGGCAATTTCTGTCGGGATGGCGTCGCCTTTCCAGAACAGTTGTGACGCAATTTTTGCCGCCAGTTCGCGGTAAATCACTGTGAATTCGCTTTCCGGATTAGAAACCACTGTCGGCTCGCCACGATCTAAATCCTCACGCAGTGAAATATGCAGCGGCAATTGCGCCAGCAATTCGCAGCGGTATTTCTCGGCCAGACGTTGCGCGCCACCGGTACCGAAAATCGGTTCGTGGTGCCCGCAGTTGCTGCACACATGCATGCTCATGTTCTCAACAATGCCCAGCACCGGCACATGGACTTTCTCAAACATCACGATGCCCTTCATCGCATCAAGCAGCGCAATATCCTGCGGCGTCGTGACCACTAAGGCGGCGGTCACCGGAATATTTTGCGACAGCGTAAGCTGAATATCACCGGTACCCGGTGGCAGGTCGATGACCAGATAATCCAGATCTGGCCACAGCGTATCCTGCAGCATCTGCATCAGCGCTTTGCTGGCCATCGGCCCGCGCCACACCATGGCGTTTTCATCTGTCACCAGATAGCCAATCGAGTTGGTCGCCAGGCCGTGCGCCATAATCGGCGACATGTGCACGCCATCCGGCGAGGTCGGGCGTTCTTCTTCAGTACCCAGCATATTCGGGACAGAAGGCCCATAAATATCCGCATCCAGAATACCAACTTTGGCACCTTCCGCCGCCAGCGCCAGCGCCAGGTTAACCGCCGTGGTAGACTTCCCTACCCCACCTTTGCCTGAACTGACTGCCAGAATATTGCGAACACCCTTGATACCCGGCTGTTCGTTTGCCCGTTTAATGGTGGCAATGTCGTGGCGCAGATTCCACTGAATCGCAGATGCCCCCGTCACCCGCAACAATTCGCTGCTGGTTTCTTCCTTTAACGCATCAAAACCGCTGTTCCAGGCGAACGGCAGGGTCAGATCAATATGTAAAACTTCATCCATTAACACGCAGTGATGCAACGCTTTCATCGCGGGCAAATCTTTTTGCAGTGTGGAATGGCGGAAGGTGGCCAGTACGCCGGTCACGAGTGCGCGCAGCCCTGCGGGTGTGGTCTGCTGTGGGGATTGAGATGTCATCCCGGCTCCTTGAAAGGGGTTATCAGACGAGGTATCTGCCTTAAGCATAACAGAACACACGCAAGGAGATCCCCCCGTTTGTTTACGCGGGGCGGCGCTTTCGGTTAACATCAATGCCCCTGATTTCAACTACAGAAAGCAAGCTCTTACTATGGCTCAAGTCGCGAAAAAAATTTTGGTAACCTGTGCACTTCCGTACGCCAACGGATCCATCCATCTCGGTCACATGCTCGAGCACATCCAGGCTGACGTCTGGGTTCGTTACCAGCGAATGCGCGGCAATGAAGTGCATTTCATCTGTGCGGACGATGCACACGGCACTCCGATCATGCTGAAAGCACAGCAACTCGGGATCAGGCCGGAAGAGATGATTGCCGAAATGAGCCAGGAGCATCAGAAAGATTTCGCCGGCTTCGGCATCAGTTACGACAACTATCACTCCACCCACAGTGATGAAAACCGTGTGCTGTCAGAGCTGATTTACGGTCGTCTGAAAGAAAACGGTTTTATCAAGAATCGCACTATTTCTCAGTTGTACGATCCGGAGAAAGGCATGTTCCTGCCTGACCGTTTCGTTAAAGGTACCTGCCCGAAATGTAAATCGCCTGACCAGTATGGCGATAACTGCGAAGTATGTGGCGCCACCTACAGCCCGACTGAACTGATCGAGCCGAAATCTGTGGTGTCGGGCGCGACGCCGGTGCTGCGTGATTCCGAACATTATTTCTTTGATTTGCCTGAGTTCAGCGCGATGTTGCAAGCCTGGACCCGTTCCGGCGCACTGCAGGAACAAGTGGCGAACAAAATGCAGGAATGGTTTGAACATGGTTTGCAGCAATGGGACATCTCCCGCGATGCCCCGTATTTCGGTTTTGAAATTCCGGATGCCCCGGGCAAATATTTCTACGTCTGGCTGGACGCGCCCATCGGCTATATGGGCTCATTCAAAAACCTGTGTGACCGCCGCAGCGATCTGAATTTCGACGAGTTCTGGAAAAAAGACTCCACGACTGAACTGTACCATTTCATCGGTAAAGACATCGTTTACTTCCACAGCCTGTTCTGGCCGGCAATGCTGGAAGGCAGCGGTTTCCGCAAGCCGACTAATCTGTTCGTGCACGGCTATGTCACCGTCAACGGTGCGAAAATGTCCAAGTCCCGTGGCACGTTCATCAAAGCCAGCACGTATCTTAACCATCTGGATGCAGACTGCCTGCGTTACTACTACGCGGCAAAACTGTCTTCACGCATCGACGATATTGACCTGAATCTGGAAGATTTCGTGCAGCGTGTTAACGCCGATATCGTCAATAAAGTCGTCAATCTGGCGTCACGTAATGCCGGTTTTATTGCCAAACGTTTTGACGGCAAACTGGCTGATAAGCTGGCCGATGAAGCGTTGTACAAAACCTTCACCGACGCCGCGGAAAGCATCGCTCAGGCTTATGACAGCCGTGAGTCAGGTCGCGCCATCCGTGAAATCATGGCACTTGCTGATCTGGCCAACCGTTATGTCGACGAACAGGCTCCGTGGGTGGTGGCGAAACAGGAAGGCCGTGATGCCGACCTGCAGGCCATCTGCTCAATGGGAATTAACCTGTTCCGTGTACTGATGACCTATCTGAAGCCGGTTCTGCCTGCATTGTCAGAGCGCACAGAAGCTTTCCTGAATACCCGGCTTGACTGGGACGCGATTGCCCAGCCGCTGCTGTCGCATCAGGTGAATCCGTTCAAAGCGCTGTTCAGCCGTATCGAAATGGATAAAGTGACCGCGATGGTTGATGCCTCAAAAGAGGATATCGCTGCAGCCAAAACTCCGGCAACCGGACCGCTGGCCGATGACCCGATTCAGGAAACCATCACGTTTGATGATTTTGCCAAAGTGGATATGCGTATCGCGCTGATCGTAAGCGCTGATTTCGTCGAAGGTTCAGACAAACTGCTGCGTCTGAAGCTGGATCTGGGCGGCGAAACGCGTCAGATTTTCTCCGGTATCCGTTCTGCCTATCCTGATCCGAAAGCACTGGAAGGTCGTCTGACCATCATGGTCGCGAACCTCGCACCGCGTAAAATGCGCTTCGGTATCTCTGAAGGGATGGTGATGGCGGCGGGCCCTGGCGGAAAAGACATCTTCTTGCTCAGCCCGGATTCCGGCGCACAGCCGGGTATGCAGGTGAAGTAAAACTCATGACCGCTCCTCCCCTTCGCAGGGGAGGAGCAAAATTACTTCGGCCAGTTCGGCCAGATGGCTTTAGGATATTCTTTGTCAATATCCGATTTCGCCAGACCAATATCCTTCAGCTGATCCGCGTTCAGTGAATGCAAAATCTTGCGGCTGACGCGCCGCTCATTCCAGTCGTGCACGACGGCAAATAACTGTTTTACCCATCCGGCTTTTTTCTGCGGCATCTGTACTGCCCGCTCAGGTGTTGCGATCTCTGCACAGACACGCGTGTCACATCCGGCAAACTGCCGATCTTCAATGATTTTTTTCATATTCTGCTCCCGTTGACGACCTGACATCAGGATCTAACAAACGGTGAAAACATTACAGATTCAGTTTTTTTGTATTTCGACCATACAGATCTGGATCTGATGACAGATTAAGCGTTAGATTGTGTCCATCTGTACTGCTTTCTTTGCGCAGGCGTTGAGGAAAAGAAAATGAACCGTTACGAAAATCTGGCAAATGTCTTGAGTGACCGCATTGAACAGGGCCTGTATCCGGCGGGGATCCGCCTGCCTTCGGTGCGGGTGTTAAGCAGTGAACATGGCGTCAGCGTCAGTACGGTTCAGCAGGCCTACCGGGTGCTGGAAGAAAAACAGCTGGTGGAAGCGCGGCCCAAATCCGGCTACTTCGTGAAAGATGCGCGTCTGCAGGCAGCATTGCCGGCGGTTTGCCGCCCGACACAACGTCCTGTGGATATTTCCCAGTGGGATCAGGTACTTGAATTGATCACTTCGCCGCATCGTCCCGGTGTGGTTCAACTCGGGCGGGGCTCGCCGGACGTCACGGCAGCCACGCTCAGGCCACTCAGCCGTCTGATGGGCCGGGCCGGACAGCATCAGAATCTCAATGCATTTCATTACGACAGCATTTACGGCTCGGAAGAATTGCGCGAACAAATCGCCCGCCTGATGATTGACAGCGGCAGCCACATGGATGCCAGCAATATTCTGATCACCACCGGTTGCCATGAAGCCCTGTCTATCGCTATCCGTTCGGTCTGCGAACAAGGTGATATTGTGGCGGTGGATTCGCCGAGTTTTCACGGAGCCATGCAAACCCTGAAAGGTTTCGGCATGAAAGCGCTGGAAATCCCGACAGACCCGGTGACTGGCATCAGCCTCGAAGCGCTGGAAATGGCACTCGAGCAGTGGCCGGTCAAGGCCATACAACTGACGCCAAACTGCAATAATCCGCTCGGTTACAACATGCCGGATGACCGGAAAAAAAGTCTGCTGCGACTGGCACAACGCTACGATATCGCCATTATCGAAGACGATGTTTATGGTGAACTGGCGTATCAGTATCCGCGCCCTGCTACCATCACTTCTTTCGATGAAGATGGCCGCGTATTGCTGTGCAGCTCGTTTTCAAAAACGCTGGCGCCCGGTTTACGGGTCGGCTGGATCGCGCCGGGTCGCTACCATGACCGCGCATTGCACATGAAATACATCACTACCGGCGCGTCGGCGACGCTGCCACAAATCGCAATCGCCGATTTCATCAGACAGGGACATTACCTGCAGCATATGCGCCGGATGCGTAATCAGTACCAGCGCAATCTGTGCATCATGACCGACTGGGTGATGAAGTATTTTCCGTGTGGTACGCGTGTCAGCCGTCCGCAGGGCGGTTTTTTGTTGTGGATTGAACTCGATGAACGCGTGGATACACAGCGCCTGAACCGGCTGCTCGAAGAACATCTCGTGCAAATTGCCATCGGTTCGATATTCTCTGCTTCAGGCAAATACCGTAATTGCCTGCGCATCAACTATGCCCAGCCCCTGACTGCAAAAACTGAACGCGCCATCCAGCAGGTCGGTCTGACGATTTCGCTGATGCTGGAAAACAGCTAAACGCCCATGCGGGGAGACTTTACCGTGCAGATAGAACCGTTACCGCCACTGAACACGCTGGTGGCTTTTGAATGCGTGGCGCGTTATTGCAGTTTTTCCCGGGCAGCCGATGAGCTGAATCTTACTCAAAGTGCCATCAGCCGCCAGATCATCCAGCTGGAGGAAATGCTCGGGTGTAAGCTTTTCCAGCGCGCTCAGCGTAAAACGACCCTGACGCCACGCGGTGAAACCTATGCGCATCAGGTGCGTAAATTACTGGGCGATATTTCGCAATCCACGGCTGAAGTCATGGGCTGGAATGGTTTGCCGCAGGTCACACTGGCCTGTACCAGCGCCATGAGCGGCCTGTGGTTGTCGTCCCGCCTGTCGTTATTGCGCCAGCTTTTGCCCGATTTGCAAATCCGCATGAAAATTTCCGACAGCTTTTCAGACCTTAAGTCATCAGAATTTGATCTGGCTATCTTCTATCTGCGTGAGCCGCCGCCCGGATACCACGTTCAGGCGTTGTTTGACGAAGTATGTTATCCGATGTGCTCACCGCAATTTCTGGCTCGTCTTCCGCCGGAGGCCAGCGCCGCCGATCTTCTGGAACAAACCCTGCTGATTCAGGATGATCCACAGCGTGAATGGACAGGCTGGCGCGACTGGTTTGCCTCACAGGGTGTCAGCTTCGTGACGCCGCGCAGAACGTGGCGCGCCAATAATTATCCGTTCCTGGTGCAATCGGCAGTGCTGGGCGACGGGATATTGCTCGGCTGGGAAGGACTGGTGCAGGATTATATCAATAACGGCCAGCTTGTCGCCGCGCATCCCGGCAAACTGGCGGCGGCAGGAAAATGCTACATGCTGACGCCGCAGGATCGGTTCCTCAAACCCATGGTACACAAAGTTATTAACTGGCTGAAACAGCCTTAAATAGTTTGCTTCCTCCCCTGCGAAGGGGAGATGGAGATTAATAAGAATCTTATATGTTAATTATATATCCGTCGGCGGGATTTTATTCCTTTCAAGGTATCTGCGTTTTCTCGCCGAATTCATACCAATTAATGTAAATAATAGCCAGCATGACTGTGAAATACAGGATGCAAGGTTAAAATCATGACTTAATGAATACAGACCAAACACACCGCCGATTATATTAAGATAGGCGTAACTGTTAGCATCAACCGCTAGCCTGCGCATTTGAACCAGCGCATAAGCCAGAAGATAGCAAAACACGCCAATTAAGCCGACAACCGTATGCAGTTCCACCGGTCACTTCCCTTTCCAGACGTTGGTAGATCAGAAAAATAAAGCTTTTCAGGGTGTTCTGCCGCGCATTTTTCGCATACCCTCATGATAAATTCTCATGCAAGTTCAACAGGGGGTTTTGATATAAATCATCAAGGCAAACCATTGCGCCCATTGATCCACCCGGGATATTTCACCTGCACCTAAAAAATTCCAGCACGTACTATGGAGAAAATTAATGAAAGATAATAATTCCCCTTTGACGAAATTAATGCAGGATGCACAACTTAGCCGTCGCGGCTTTATTACCAGCGCTTCCGCTGTGGGTATTACGAGTGCCATGGGCTTTTCACCGTTCTCTGCTTTTGCTGCTGAACCGAAAAAAGGCGGCATATTAAAACTGGGTATGTCAGGGGGAAATACCAGTGATACGCTGGACCCGACATTATTTAGCGACTGGGTCCCGCTAAATCAGGCATATATGCTGATGAACGGCCTGATTGAAATTGACGAAAATAACAAAGCCACACCTGAATTATTCTCCGCGTGGGAGGCCAAACCCGGTGCTGCTGAATGGGTGTTTACCCTGCGCGAGGGCGTGACTTTCCATAACGGTAAGACGCTGGATGCCGATGACATTCTTTACTCCATCAACCTGCATCGCGGCGACAAATCCAAAAGCGCGATCAAGTCCCAGCTGGCCCCGATCACCGGTCTGACTAAACAGGGCGATAAGCAGATCCTGATCACGCTTGAAAGCGGCAACGCCGACCTGCCCTATCTGCTGGCGGATTACCATCTGGTGGTGGTACCGGCAGGCTTCACCGACTGGTCTCACCCGATTGGTACCGGTGGTTTTATCTTTGATCAGTACGAACCGGGTGTACGATCGCTGTTTAAACGCAACCCGAATTACTGGAAACCGGATCGCGCCTTTGTCGATGCCGTGGAAGTGCTGGTCATCAACGACCCGACCGCCCGCACCAACGCCCTGATTTCCGGTCAGGTTCACGCCATTAACCGCGTTGATTTCAAAACCGTCGACTTCCTTAAACGCAGCCCGGCACTGAACATTATTCGTTCTTCCGGCGGCCAGCATTTCACCTTCCTGATGGACTGCAGCGTTGCGCCGTATAACAACAACGATGTGCGCATGGCAATTAAACACGGCATAGACCGTCAGAAAATCCTCGACACCGTGCTGCGTGGCTACGGCTCGCTGGGCAATGACCACCCGATCCCTAAGACCGATCGCTTCTTCAATCACAGTCTGGAACAGCGCGTTTACGATCCGGACAAATCGAAGTTCTATCTGAAAAAAGCCGGTCTGACGGATCTTAAAATCGAACTGTCCTCCTCTGACGCCGCTTTTGCCGGTGCGCTCGACGCCGCCGCTTTGTTCCAGGGGCAGGCACAGAAAGGCGGTATTCAGGTCAACATTAAACGCCAGCCCGCCGACAGCTACTGGGACGATGTATGGATGAAAGCACCGTTCAGCATGGGTTACTGGGGCGGGCGTCCGACCGCTGACCAGATGTTCTCCACCGCCTATCAGTCGACGGCGAAATGGAATGACACCCACTGGAAAGATGAGAAGTTTGACGCCTTGCTGTTGCAGGCCCGTTCACTGCTCGATGAGGGCAAACGGGCCGAAATTTATGGCGAGCTGCAAAGTATCGTGCGCGATAACGGTGGCGCGATGATCCCGCTGTTCGGCGATTATCTTGATGCGGCCAGCAAAAAAGTCGGCGGTATCAAACCCCACCCGATGTTCAACTTCATGGGTGGTCGTCTGGCCGAGCGCGTCTGGCTGGAGGCATGATGAAGAAAAGGATTTTACAGCGGATCCTGTCAGGCATTGTCACGCTGTGGCTGGTTTCTGTGCTGATTTTTATCGGCACGGAAATGCTGCCCGGCGACGTCGCGACGGCCATTTTAGGCCAGAGTGCCACGCCTGAAACCGTGGCCGCGTTGCGTCTGCAACTCGGGCTGGATGAGCCGTCAGTGCTACGTTATCTGCACTGGCTGGCGGGCATTATGCATGGTGACTTAGGACAGTCGCTGGCGAACGGGCGTGCCATCAGCGATGAATTACTGCCACGTCTGGCAAACACCCTGTTCCTTGCCGGATATGCGGCGGTGATCGCGATACCGCTTGCCGTCGGTTTAGGCATCGCATCCGCCATCTGGCGCGGTTCCGTTTTTGACCGGCTGGCGAATACCCTGACGCTAATCAGTATTTCGGTGCCGGAATTTTTTGTCGGCTACATTCTGGTCATCGCTTTCGCTATCCGGCTGACATGGTTCCCGAGTCTGGCAATGGTGGACAGCAGTTCCTCGTTCATCGACCGTCTTTACGTCTGTACGCTGCCGATGGTTACCCTGACGCTGGTCGTGCTGGCGCATATGCTGCGCATGACGCGTGCATCAGTCACCGCAGTGATGGCCAGCCCGTACATTGAAAGCGCGGTGCTGAAAGGCATTCCGCGATGGCGGATTGTGGTATCTCACGCCCTGCCCAACGCCCTTGCGCCGATCATTAATGTCGTCGCGTTCAATCTGGCGTATCTGGTGGTGGGTGTCATCCTGGTGGAAGTGGTGTTTGTCTATCCGGGCATCGGGCAATACATGGTGGATGCGGTCACCAAACGCGACCTGCCGGTGGTTCAGGCCTGCGGCCTGCTGTTTGGCGGCACCTATATTTTTCTCAACACCACCGCCGATTTACTGGCGATCTGGTGCAATCCACGCCTGCGCCATGCGCGCTGAAGAGGGAACGCATGAACCGATATTTCATTAACATCCCGCTGTCGGCCTGGATTGGTATTGTGATCATTGCGGTGAACCTGCTGGCCGCTATTTTTGCGCCGTGGCTCGCGCCGCACAGCGAAACTGAACAGGTCGGTGACATTTGGTTGCTGCCCTCCGCCGCCACGCCATTTGGCACCGACAGTCTCGGTCGCGACATGCTGTCACGCATCCTGTTTGGTGCCCGCACCACCATTGCTATCGCGCTGACTATCACCTTCAGTTCTTTCATCATCGGCATCGTCACCGGCTTTACGGCGGCGATTTACGGTAAATGGGTGGATATGGTGCTGTCGCGCATCGTCGATACCGTGATGTCGATTCCGGTGCTGATTTTTGCGCTGATCGTATTGTCCGTGATGGGCACCTCTGTTCCCGTGCTGGTGCTGACCATCGCCCTGCTTGATGCCACCCGTGTGTTTCGTCTGGCACGGCTGGTAGCGCAGGCAATTGTCTGTCAGGAATATGTTGAAGCGGCGCGTTTGCGTGGCGAGGGGCTGCGCTGGGTGCTGTTCCGGGAAATCCTGCCTAACGCACTGCCGCCGCTGCTGGCGGAGTTTGGCATGCGCTTCTGCTTTACCTTCCTGTTTATCGCGGGCTTAAGCTTCTTAGGGCTGGGCATTCAGCCGCCGTATGCCGACTGGGGCAGCATGGTGCGTGACAATGCTCAGGCGATTAACTTTGGTCAGTTCGCCCCGCTATATCCGGCAGCAGCGATTGCCTTGCTGACGATTGGCGTCAATCTGGTGGTCGACTGGCTGCTGGCACGTAACAGCCTGCCGCATGGAGACGAAGCATGACACGCACGATTTTAGAAATGCGCGGCCTGCGCATCGAGACCCTCGACGGTTCGCCGCTGGTGCAGGATATCTGCCTGAAACTGGCAGCCGGCGAAGTGCTCGGCCTGATTGGCGAATCCGGCGCAGGGAAATCGACCATCGGACTGGCGGCGCTCGGCTATGCACGTCAGGGTTGCCGGATTGCCGGTGGCGAAGTCTTGCTGGACGGCACGGATATCGTTTCTCAGCCTTCGCATATCAAACGTCAATGGCGCGGCAAGCGCGTGGCGTATGTGGCGCAAAGCGCAGCAGCCTCGTTTAATCCGGCGCTGACCATCGAAAAACAGGTCTGCGAAGGCCCGATCCGCCACGGTCTGATGAGCCAGGAAGAGAGCCGCCAGTGGGCGATTTCGCTGTTCCGCTCGCTGGATTTACCGGACCCTGAAAACATTGGCAAACGTTACCCGCATCAGTTGTCCGGTGGCCAGCTTCAGCGTGCAATGGCCGCCATGGCCATGTCCTGTAAGCCTGATTTACTGATTATGGACGAGCCGACTACCGCACTGGACGTCACCACGCAGATTGAAGTGTTGGTGATGCTGCGCAAACTGGTGCGCGAGTTCAACACGGCGGCGCTGTATATCACGCACGACCTGGCCGTTGTCGCCCAGCTTGCTGACCGGATTATGGTGCTGCGGCACGGCAAAGAAGTGGAAACTGGCAGCACGCAGACCATTCTGGAAAATCCGCAGCAGGAATATACCCGCAGACTGGTGGCGGAACGCGAACACGCCCTGACACCACTGACCGGCGGCCATGAAACCGCCGGTCAGCCGTTGCTGACGATGCGCAAACTGAGCACCGGCTACAACGGTAAGCAGGTAGTGCATGACGTCAGCCTGCAACTGCCGCGCGGCAAAACGCTGGCGATTATCGGCGAATCCGGCAGCGGAAAAAGTACGCTGGCACGGGCGCTGGTGGGTTTACTGACGGATACCGAAGGCTCGGTGGATTTCGACGGCATTTCGCTTTCACATCATTTCCATCAGCGCGATAAAGAAACGCTGCGCCGCATGCAGATGATTTATCAGTTGCCTGACGTGGCGCTGAATCCGCGCCAGACACTGCTGGATATCATCGGCCGCCCGCTGACATTCTATTTCGGCATGAACAAAAAGCAGGTGCGTGAGCGTGTGGAAGAATTACTGCGACTCACCGAACTGCCGGTCAAACTGATCGACCGTCGCCCCGGCGAGCTTTCCGGCGGGCAGAAACAGCGCGTCTGCATCGCCCGTGCGTTGGCTGCGCAGCCGGAACTGATTATCTGTGATGAGGCGACGTCAGCGCTCGATCCGCTGGTGGCGGAAGAAGTACTGAATCTGTTGCGCCGCTTACAGGAACAACTCGGGCTGTCGTACCTGTTTATCACCCACGATTTAGGTACGGTGAAACGTATCGCCCATCAGGTGGCCGTGATGTATCAGGGTCAGGTGGTCGCCAGCGGCGATACTGACGTGGTCTTCAGCGCGCCAATGCACAGCTATACCGAAAAACTGCTGACCTCCGTACCGGAAATGCGCACCAGCTGGCTGGATGACGTTCTCGTCCAGCGTGGCACGGCGCTACCTGCGGCAGCGATTTCCCCGACAGGAGTCTTATGAACACCAAACGCATCGTGACTGAATTCCCGCACGCCGTCACCGTGACTGAACATCTGTGGATCCCGCTCCGTGATGGCACGCGTCTCGCTGCGCGCCTGTGGCTGCCGGACGACGCTGAACAGCAGCCGGTTCCTGCGATCCTCGAATACATCCCTTACCGCAAACGCGACGGGACCCGCACCCGCGACGAACCGATGCACGGTTTCTTCGCCGGCAACGGCTACGCAGTCGTACGTGTGGATATGCGCGGCAGCGGCGAATCCGACGGATTGCTGGCCGATGAATACCTGCTTCAGGAGCAGGACGACGCACTGGAAGTCATTGAGTGGATCGCTGCACAACGCTGGTGCAGCGGCAATGTGGGCATGATGGGCAAATCCTGGGGGGGCTTTAACGGTCTGCAGGTCGCTGCCCGCCGCCCTGCCGCCCTGAAAGCCATCATCACTGTCTGCTCCACCGACGACCGTTACCGCGACGATATTCACTACAAAGGCGGCTGTCTGCTCAACGACAATCTCTGGTGGGGCGGCATTATGCTGGCGTATCAGAGCCGCCCGTCGGATCCGGCGCTGGTCGGTGAAAGCTGGTACAAAGACTGGCTGAACCGTCTGGAAAATATGCCGTTCTTCCCGGCATTATGGATGGAACATCCGCTGCGCGATGAATACTGGCAGCACGGTTCCGTATGCGAAGACTGGCCGGCGATCCAGTGTCCGGTCATGGCCATCGGCGGCTGGGCCGACGCCTACAGTAACGCCGTGTTCCGCCTGATGGATAATCTGAAAGTGCCACGCCGCGCCATTCTCGGCCCGTGGGCACATATTTATCCGCAGGACGGCACACCGGAGCCGGCAATTGGTTTCTTACAGGAAGCCGTGCGCTGGTGGGATCACTGGCTGAAAGGTGAAGACAATGGCGCGATGGAAGGCCCGATGATCCAAACCTGGTTGCAGGACAGTCAGCCGCCATCGGCGATGCGTCCGGTCAGCCGTGGCGAATGGGTGGGATTTGATCGCGGCACCGCCAGCAATATCAGTCACAGCCCGCGATGGCTGACACGCGGCCAGCTCAATACCCAACCGGACGTTGATGCCGGGGTGCTCAATATCTGTTCGCCGCAAAACCATGGCCTGATGGCCGGTGAATGGATGGGCGCAGGCGTGCCCGGCGAAATGCCGCCGGATCAGCGTGTCGATGACGGTATGGCGGAAATCTTTGACGGCGAACCGCTGGCTGAGCCGCTGACCATTTTCGGCTTCCCGGAATTTACCGTCGAACTGAGCAGCGATAAACCGGCCGCCATGTTGTATGTCCGGCTTTCTGACGTCGCGCCGGACGGTTCGGTAAACCGTGTCACGCACGGGTGGCTGAATTTGTCGCATCTGCACGGCCATGACCAATCTGTGCCCCTTATTCCCGGCCAGAAAGTCAAAGTGCCTGTACAACTGGACGGTATCGCACACCGTTTTGCCACCGGCCACCGGATGCGGCTCTCGCTGGCCACCACCTTCTGGCCGATGATCTGGCCGATGCCTGAAGCCGCGACGCTGACGTTAGATTTGCACAGCGCGCAACTCAGCCTGCCGGTGTGCGGGCAACCGGTGTCGGTTGATGGCCCGATCAGGGAACCACAAAGCGCACCGCTGACGCCGCAAACTGTGCTGTCCCCCGGCCGCGTTGACCGTAACATCACTTACGATTTCCTCACGGACAGCTGGACCAGCGTCACGCATGGCGTGGGGGGCGTATTCGGCGAAGGCGTTTACCGCTTTGATGATATCGACACCACCGTCGACCACAGTCTGCGTCGTGAACTGACGGTCAGTAACAGCGATCCGCTTTCCGCCCGTTATCTGCTCACACAGACCATGAAAATGGGACGTGAAGGCTGGTGGATGGAGGCGGAAATTACGCTTGAACTGCGCAGCGACCTGACGCATTTCATCGTCAGCGGTGATATGGTCGTCAGCCTCAATGGTGAGGAAGAGTTTACGAAATACTGGCATGAGAGGATTGCGCGGTAAACTTGCTCCTCCCTTTCTCAGGCGCGGGAGCCGATCGCGTCATTGCGGGTTTCGCTTTTAGCTCCTCCCCTTCACAGGGGAGGAGCTGATCGAATTCAAATTTTAAATCTCAGGAATAATCGCCGTAATATCCCGGCTCTCAAGTACCCGCCCGTCCTGCGCGTGGATTTCCAGCTTACGCAGCGGCTGGCGGTTTTCGATATCCACCAGTTGCGTACAGGCTTCGCCTTCTTCAAACAAATATTCACTTCCCCACTGCCCCAGCGCGACCAGCACCGGTTGCAGCGCCCGCCCTTTTTCGGTCAGTACGTAATCCTGATACGCCGAGCCGTCGGCAGCGGGTTCAATCTTTAAAATGCCTTCTGCCACCAGCGCCTTAAGCCGGGTGCTGAGAATGTTTTTCGCCGCCCCCAGACTGCGCTGGAATTCGCTGAATCGCGAGATGCCGTACATCGCGTCGCGGACAATCAGCAATGTCCACCAGTCGCCGATTAAATCCAGCGCACGGCCAGCCGGACAAGGCGTGTTTTCCAGACGGGTTCGTTTCATGGCACTTCCTGCTTAATGCGTTTAAGAAAATCTGGTTGCATTATAAAACCACCGGTGCTAAAAATCATCTGGTTTTATTATTAAACCAATTACTCAACACCGAGGTTATACCATGTCAGATACAACTCGCTCTCAGTCCCTGGCCTTAATCACCGGCGCATCCACCGGCATTGGCGCAACCTATGCCGATCGCCTGGCGAAACGTGGTTACGATTTAATCCTCGTTGCCCGTGACGTTCAACGCCTGAACGCGCTGTCGGACCGCCTGCAACAGGAAACCGGCGTCAGCGTCACTGTGCTGCCTGCCGATTTAACCCGCAGCGAAGATTTAACCCGCGTTGAGGAATTTATCCGCGCTACACCGCAGATTTCCCTGCTGGTGAATAATGCCGGCGCTTCGCTGAAAGCCGGTTTTGAAAACAGCGACGCCAATGCCATCGAAAATCTGATCGCCCTGAACGTTACCTCCGTCGCACGTCTTTCCCGCGTGGCCTTCGACGGCCTGATCAGCCACAAAGACGGGGCAATTATCAATATTGCATCTGTCATGGCGCTGGCACCGGAATTGCAGTCTGCGGTGTATTCCGCCACCAAAGCCTTTGTACTGACCTTCAGCCAGACGCTGCAATTTGAAATGGCCGGACGCGGTCTGTACGTTCAGGCGGTGCTGCCTGCCGCAACGCGTACAGAAATCTGGGAACGTTCTGGCAAAAATATCGATGAAGTCCCGGGCGTGATGGAAGTGGGTGAACTGGTGGATGCCGCCTTACTGGGCTTTGACCGCAAAGAAAAAATCACCATTCCACCACTACAGGACGAAAAACAGTGGAACGATTTTGATGCACTGCGCGGTGCGATGGTGCCAAACTTCCTGCAGGCTCATGCCGCACCGCGTTACAAAGCCTGACAGTGAGACATTGACCAGTAACATAAATTTACTGGTCAATGTGGATTCGCTTTGCAAATATGTTAATTCGATAACTTTGTGAAGTGAATGCGATGACTGAATATGTAATTGCTGCACCTGAAGTTCCGTCTCTCGCCGTCGAAGGCCAGAGCGCCCGGTTCCCGTTGCGCCGCGTGTATTGCGTTGGGCGCAACTATTCCGAGCACGCCCGCGAAATGGGCCATGATCCTGATCGCGAACCCCCTTTCTTCTTTGGCAAACCGGCTGATGCCGTGGTTCCCGCCAGCGGCAATGTGCCCTATCCGACCCTGACCGAAGACCTGCACTATGAAGTGGAGCTGGTCGTCGCGATGGCAAAAGGCGGTAAAAATATTGCCGCTGAAGACGCACTGTCACACGTCTGGGGTTACACCGTGGGTGTGGATTTGACCCGTCGCGATATTCAGGCACAGGCCAAGAAACTGGGACGTCCGTGGGATTTCGCCAAAGGGTTTGATGCTTCCGCACCGGCGAATCCGCTGCTGCCGGTGAGTGAGACAGGTCATCCGGCGGCCGGTAAAATCTGGCTCGACGTGAACGGTGAGAAACGTCAGCGCGGTGATTTGAGCGACCAGATCTGGCAGGTGGCGGACGTTATCAGCTATCTGTCTCAGGCGGTGGAACTCAAACCTGGTGATCTGATCTATACCGGTACACCAGCCGGTGTGGGACCGGTCGTGCGCGGTGACGTGATCACCGGCGGCATCGAAGGTCTGAGTGATTTCAGCTTCACTATCGTGTAATACCTGCGGGACGCCTTATTTCAGGCGTCCTTCTCGCCAATTTTCCGGGCCATTTCTTCCTCAATCAGCGGAATAAGTTTCTTAAACGCGCAGGCGCTTGAGGGATCAAACAGCGACAGGGTTTCTATCTGGCTCAGTAAAATCACCTTTCGAAATTTCAATACACTCACCGGTTCTGACACAGGTGTGATGCCATGTTCCTGATAATAGCGGGCATAATTGTGCTCGACGCGCAGCTCCAGCGTATCTTTATCGCGATAGCCGCTGACCATCGGGATCACCACAACGTTGTCTGATGAACTCGTTTCACATTTTGCGGTATGTACCATGCCGATATATACGCGCCGCGACTGTAACGTGATAAACACCATATCGCCCTCTTCCATACACTGGTACAACAGCCCTTCCACGCCGTTGGCGCGGGTGAGTTGTTTGTACAGTTGTTTGCGTCCGGCAGTATTGAGGCGTAAGCCCGGCGACCAGGTGGTGCGCACCAGGCACAGCATCACGGAAACGGCAAGCATAATCACCACCGGTGCCTGAATGCCCAAAAAGCTCCAGTTGATGAAATCACGATGGTAGTGCACATCCTGTTGCTGATGCGCCAAAGCGGGCAGCCAGTTGATGACGTCAGAAATCCCCCACAGCACCAGATACACCAGCGCGATGACCAGCACCCCCTGCAGGACAAAAATACAGCCATACAGAGCCACCAAAAAATAGACGTCCCAGCCGAAGGTGCGTTTAAGTTTGAAACGCGATGAAATGTCGCGGGTGGTGTACCAGTAGCCGCAGACCATTAAGACCATGAAAACCGCTGTCGCCATTACAGTACGCTCATACGTTTGACGTGACGGGCAAAGTCTTTCTGCATCTCCTGATTAGCCAGGTTGACTGACGCCGTACCGTTTTCATCAATCAGAATACGCTCACCTTCTTCCAGCGTGTTATCCCTGTCTGCGGTACTTAGCAGCCCGAGGAATTTTTCCGGGCTGGAGAATATGTGTAAAAAAATCTTCAACATTTGCTCCCTCTCATCATAAAAGAATAAGCCTAGTCAAAGGAGAGAGGCACTATGGCTGTTTCAGATTTTTTTACCGGGCACGAATGAAAAAGGGCCACCTTCACGGCAGCCCTTTGCTGAAAATCTGCGAAACGAATTATTTCGCGTTAAGACTTGCCTGATGCGCTTCTTCCTGCTCAGCCTGTTCGGCATGCACTTCAGCCGCACGTTTGCGCAGACCAATCCAGCCCAGGACCAGCAGGAGGATCAGCACCGGGATGGTCGCCACCGTGTAGGTGCCGTTCGGGTAGTCAAAGGCCATCAGGATCAGCACGCCCGCCAGGAACGCCAGCGTCAGCCATGAGGTTACCGGTGCCCACGGCATCTTGAAAGACACGTCTTTTGCACGGCCTTCTTTGATGGCAGTACGCAGTTTCATCTGACAGACAATAATGAAAGCCCATGAACTGAGGATGCCGAGTGAGGCGACGTTCAGGACGATCTCAAACACCTGTGAAGGCACGTAGTAGTTGAGAATAACACCAACAATGTAGATGCCGACAGTCACCAGAATACCGGCGTACGGCACCTGCTGCGCACTCATCTTAGACATGAATTTCGGTGCTGAGCCGCCCATCGACAGGGAACGCAGAATACGACCGGTGGAATACAGTCCGGAATTCAGGCTCGAAAGCGCCGCCGTCAGCACCACGATATTCATGATAGTACCGATGTAAGGCACGCCCAGCTTACTAAAGAAGGTAACAAACGGACTTTGCCCCGCCTGATACGCATTCCATGGCAGCAGCAGAACCAGCAGCACCACGGAGCCGACGTAGAACAAGGCAATACGCCAGATAACGCTGTTAATGGCTTTCGGCAGCACTTTCTCAGGATCTTTAGTTTCGCCCGCTGCGGTACCGACCAGTTCGATGGCTGCGAATGCAAAGACCACGCCCTGCACCAGAACCAGCGCCGGCAACAGCCCGTGCGGGAAAATACCGCCGTTGTCGGTGATCAGATGCAGGCCGGTGGCGTTACCGTCCAGTTGTTTGCCGGTGCCGAGGAACACCACACCAACCACCAGGAAGATAGCGATCGCGGCCACTTTGATCAGCGCAAACCAGAATTCCATCTCAGCAAACCATTTCACGCCAATCATGTTCATGGTGGCGACAATCGCCAGTGCGCCCAACGCAAACATCCATTGCGGAACATCACCGAAGGTTCCCCAGTAGTGCATGTACAGAGCCACTGCGGTGATGTCGACAATGCCGGTCATCGCCCAGTTCAGGAAGTACATCCAGCCTGCTACATAAGAAGCTTTTTCACCCAGAAACTCACGGGCATAGGATACGAAGCTGCCGCTGGTCGGACGGTGTAAAACCAGTTCGCCCAGTGCACGCAAGATAAAGAATGAAAAAATACCACACACCGCATACACGATAGCGAGTGCCGGGCCTGCCATCTGTAAACGCGCCCCCGCGCCGAGAAACAGACCGGTACCGATAGAACCACCAATGGCAATCATCTGAACCTGACGGTTGCCCATACTCTTGTGATAACCGTGATCGTGGGAATCCAGCCAGCGCCGTTTAGCCGCGTGCTTCGCCTCTGCCGTTTTCTTATGAGACTTCATTATGAGTTGTTCTCCAAAATAACCTTCACCTGACGCCGGGTGCTGCAAGCAAACGATTGCAAGCCTCGCCGTTTATGGGGTTTACCCACTGTAGTTTTTTTAGCCGGAACTGTTTTGGTGCAATAACGGCGAAGGATGCTACCTGTTCTCACTAACCGTGGCAAAAAAAACCGTCATAAAAAATTGTGAACAGTCATATTTCGCGATGCAAATTTTGCGTCTGCGTGCGGTCAGGACGATTATTTCGGCAGACTCTCTTTTCTCACCCGTTCGATATTAATGGAGAGATACATAATTTCTTCCGTGGTCAGTTCGCGCTGATATTGCGCGGCCAGGTAATCGGCGATTTTTTCCGCGCACAACCACGCCTGCGGATAATTCTCTTTCACCGCCACATGCAGGGTCATGTCGTCGTCGGCCACCACCGTGCGGCTGAGCATACGCTGGGCGAAGAATTTAAGATGGGTGACGAAACGCTGGTAGCTCAGCGCTTCTTCGTCATATTCGATACGCAGCTGGTATTTCACCAGATTGAGGATTTCCTGCATCACACGGGTGATCTGCGCCACTTCCGGCATTTCACCGTTAAGTTGTGCGTTGACCAGATGCAGGGCAATAAAGCCCGCTTCATCTACTGGCAGCCGTACGCCGAGACGGGTGTCGATGATCTCCAGCGCTTCCAGCCCGAGGGCATATTCTTTCGGGTAGAGACGGCGGGTTTCCCATAATAAGGCATTACTGATAGGCACTCCCTTCTTCTGCCGTTCAATGGCAAAATTGCAATGGTCGGTGAGTGCGATATACAGGTTTTCCTGGAGTTTCCCCAGCCGCCCGCGAGCCAGTGAAATAATCTGATCGCAGGTCGTCATCACTTCCATCGGAATATGCGACAACAGCTCCGTCAGATGTGCGACCAGTTCGTCATTCTGCAGGGCGAAGACTTTCTCGATTTTGCTGTCATCCAGTTCATCCCCGGCTTTCTTCATAAACGCCAGCCCGCGTCCCATAACGACCTGTTCGCGCTGCTGTTCGTTGACGACAACCACCACATTATTATTGAGTATTTTGGCGATTTTCATTGTGACTCCCTGAAAAGAAAAACCCAATCGTCCGTACGGATGATCAGGTTTTGTCTGCCGCAGTCTGCGGATCTGCCTGTTAATTTTACCAGATCCGATCCGCAGTCAGGCGTAAATTTTGTACTCAGAACGTGACGATGGCCTTAAGTCCGGTCACCCAGGCATCCTGCGTTTCCTTCACCCCGCCCGGCCGGTACCAGTATTGCAAATCCGGTTGCAAAATCAGCCATGAACGCACTTTGATCTGATAATACAGATCGGCGTTGACGGAATGGCCTGACAGCGGCGTATACAGCGGATTGCCGTAATCATCGACCTGATAAAGAGTATTCAGGTTTTCCTGATTCTGACGGTAATGGTTACTCATCTGAATATGTGTCACACCCAGGCCCAGCCAGTCTTCCGGACGCGCATCAAACAGCCCGCGATAGCGCAGGGAAGCCGCCTGCGTGTAATGAATGGTATTACTGCGCTGGTCGCCTACTCCCAGGCTGTATGACACGCTCATGCCACGGTTCGGATCATCACCGCGCTGTGTGATCTGCTGGTTGAAGCCGGTATACATAAACCAGGTGCTGCTGTGTTTGCGGTAACCTTGCGGATCCGTTGCACCGACACTTTGCGTTTTCCCCTGCGACAAATCGGTTTGCGGCGAATTGGTATACAGCAGGCCGAAGTTATAAATACCCGGCAAACCATTCACCTTGGTTTTCAGTTCCGCTTCCATCGGCAGCAGGATACCGCGGGCGCCTTTCAGGGAGCCGCTCCAGGCGTATTTACGATCCGACGCGTCCGGGTTCTGTTCCATGATGCCGGTTTTCAGCGTCAGTTCCGATGTCAGTTTGTACTGAACCGTGGTGCCCCAGTAATGTTTATTCCAGTTGTACCAGGTCATCGAGTTGGCGGATTTACCGCCGCACTGGCTCAGCAACTGAAAATCACAGGGGATTATCTGGTCGAAGTCCTGATTTTTGTTCATCATGCCGATGCGCCAGTGCAGTTTGCGATCATCGAAACTACGGCCAAAGGTCAGCCAGCCCAGACGGGTTATGGACTGTCCGCCCCAGCTCTCCTGCGCAAGGTCGTTAAATCCGACACGCGGATCCTGTGTACGTTCTGTGGTCAGATTATCGTTGTGGTTACGGTTAACAATGTTCCCTTCGATGGCCGCGTCGGGAATGCCGGTGTACATTTCCAGATCCTGCGTAAAAGTCAGCGAGAACTGATCGATATACGCCAGATGTTTATCATGGTTGTAACCGCCACCAGCGTTGTAAGAGGATTCACTCAGATAACCGAGCTGATAATGGAAACCGTGGTCTTCGATGATCGGACGGATACCCAGCATATCGCCGAACATGCCCTCGCCCGGCGCTTCAAAACCAAGCACGGTACCGTTCCAGTTACTGGCGGCCTGGGCAGCATGATTATGTAGTGCAGAGAAAAACAATACCCAAAATCCATATTTCAGCAGGTGCTTTATTTTATTATTTTCTTTATATTGAGGTGTCGAAGAAGTCAGAGAAAGTGTCATCATTATATTTCCGTCTGATTATTTTAAATGATCATTTTTGTTATTTTTAATACAGAGCGAACAGGCGGCTTATAATTTATAAGCCGCAGGGTTATCTATTATTAATGGCAAAAGTCAGATCAGGATTTTAAAGATGCGCCGTTTGAACTAATCACTTCCTGATACCAGAAGAAGCTTTTCTTACGGCGGCGCTCCAGCGTGCCATTACCCTGATCATCACGGTCAACATAGATATAACCGTAGCGTTTGGAGAATTCCGCTTTCGAGGCACTGACCAGATCAATCGGCCCCCAGCTGGTATAGCCCATGACTTCCACGCCATCTTCAATGGCTTCACGCACCTGAACCAGGTGGTCATTGATGTACTGAATGCGGTAATCATCATGAATGCTGCCGTCAGCTTCAACTTTATCGCGCGCGCCCAAACCGTTCTCGACAATAAATAACGGTTTCTGATAACGGTCATAAAGCTCGTTCATTAAGAAGCGCAAACCCTCCGGGTCAATCTGCCATCCCCATTCGGAACTTTGCAGATGCGGGTTCGGCACCATATTTAATATATTGGCACGCGCTTTAATATTTTGCTCTTCATCCGTGGTGACACAACCGGTCATGTAATAACTGAATGAGATAAAATCAACGGTTTCTTTTAACGCCGCTTTATCTTCCGCCGTAATAGTAATGTCCATGCCACGATCTTTAAAGAAACGCTGCATATAAGCCGGATAGGCACCCCGTACCTGAACATCGCCGAAGAATAACCAGTCGCGGTTTTGCTGCAACGTTTCCATCATATCGGCCGGTTTGCAGGTCAGCGGATACAGCATGCCCCCGAGCAACATATTACCGATTTTACCGTCAGGAATAATCTCATGACAGGCTTTAACCGCTTTGGCACTGGCAACCAGCTGATGGTGGATGGCCTGATAAACTTCCTGCTTGCTGCTGTCTTCCGGCAGTCCCACGCCGGTGAATGGCGCATGCAGCGACATATTGATCTCGTTAAAGGTCAGCCAGTGCTTCACTTTATCTTTATAGCGGGTGAACACGGTACGGGCGTAATTTTCAAAGAAACCGATGGTGTCGCGACTGCCCCAGCCACCGTGTTTCTTCACGAGGCCGTACGGCATTTCGTAGTGAGAAAGCGTCACCAGCGGTGTAATACCGTATTTTGCCATTTCATCAAACAGGCGGTCGTAGAATGCCAGACCCGCTTCATTCGGCTGTGATTCATCACCCTGCGGGAAGATACGCGTCCAGGCGATTGAGGTACGCAGCACGGTAAAGCCCATTTCGGCGAACAATTTCATGTCCTGCGGATAACGGTGATAGAAGTCGATGGCGACATCTTTCACGCCGAAATCCCCTTCCGTACGTTCCTGCACCGGGCCGAAAACTCCCTGCGGTTGTAGATCTGATGTGGATAAGCCTTTACCGTCTGTCAGGTATGACCCCTCCACCTGATTGGCTGCGACGGCTCCGCCCCATAAGAATCCGTTTGGGAATTGTTTGTTCATATGAACCTCCAGGCTCTGTTCGTTAGCGTAATAAAGTCAGTAAAGGGGTCTGTTCGCGGGCATCCTGCCCGACACCGGCCGGAATGACGTCAAGATAATCATCGCTGTTGGTGACAATCACTGGGGTAGTCAGGTCATAACCCGCATCCGTAATGCCCTGCAAATCGAATTCCAGAAGCAGATCACCCTGTTTCACCACCGCATCGACAGCAACGTGTGGCGTAAAGAATTTGCCGTCGAGTTTCACGGTGTCGATGCCGACGTGGATCAAAATTTCTGCGCCGCTTTCCGATTCAATTCCGATGGCGTGATGGGTTTTGAACAGTGAAACCACCGTGCCATCCACCGGTGACACGACTCTTCCGCTGACAGGCACAATGGCCACACCTTTACCCAGCAACCCGCTGGCAAATGTCGGATCTTTCACAGTATCGAGCGCGATACACGGACCGCTCATCGGGCTGGCGACCAGCGTTTTGCCACGCGGTGCCTGGATGGCTTCCGCTTTGGCCTTTTCGCTGACTGCCGGTGCGACCGCTTCTTCTTTCATCCCGAAGAAATAAGTCGCCAGTGCGGCAAACAGTATGGCAATCAGGGTGCCGGCAATCGCCGCCGTCACCGTGTTATTAAACCCTGCCGGCGGAATAATTTGGGTGAAGGTGAAAATACTGGGGAAACCGAAGGAGTAGGCAGTCGTCTGGAAATAGCCGAGGATCGCCGCGCCCAGCGCCCCGCCGATGCAGCCGAAAATGAACGGACGGCGATGCGGCAAGGTGATGCCATAGACCGCCGGTTCAGTAATACCGAAAATCCCGGCGCTGATCGCCGACCCTGCCAGCGCTTTGGTACGGGCATCTTTGGTGCGCAGCATCACACCAGCGACCGCACCGACCTGCCCCATCACCGCAGGCAGTAACAGCGGAAGCATGGTGTCATGGCCGAGCACGCTGAAGTTGTTGATCATCAGCGGCACCAGCCCCCAGTGCAGACCGAAGATCACACACACCTGCCACAGCGCACCCATAAAGGCACCCGCGACCATCGGGCTGACGTGATAAACAAACTGGTAGCCATTGGCCAGTTGCTGACTGGCCCAGGTCGCCACCGGACCGATAACCAGGAATGTCAGCGGCACAATCACCATCAGGCAGATCAATGGTGTAATAAAGTTACGCAGCGCGCCGGGCAAAATTTTCATTGCCCGCTTTTCCAGCCAGCTTGATGCCCACGCGGCCAGGATCACCGGGATAACCGAAGAGGTATAATTGATAAAGACCAGCGGGATGCCGAAGAAATGCTCACCCTGTGCGCCAGGCTGCTGTGCATTAAAGGCGGCAATCATCAGCGGATGCACCATCGCGCCGCCAATCATCATGGTCACAAACGGGTTACCGCCGAATTTTTTACCGGCGGTATAACCGATCACCAGCGGGAAGAAATAGAACATAGCGTCGCTGGCGGCGAACCAGACTTTATAGGTCCCGCTTTCCGGCACCATCCAGCCGCAGGCCAGCGCCAGTGCCAGAAAACCTTTCAGGATCCCTGATGCGGCCATAATGCCAATAAACGGCGTGAAGATGCCTGAGATGACATCGATGGCTCTTGCAAACAAACTGTCTTTTTCGCCGGTGTCGTCGTCACCGCTGTCGGAAAGCGCGCTGCCTTTCACCAGCGCGTCATACACTGCACCGACGTGGTTGCCGATCACCACCTGAAACTGACCGCCGCTCTCGACCACCATGATTACGCCCGGATTTTCTTTCAGCCCGGCTGCATCGGCTTTACGGGTGTCTTTGAGTTTAAAACGTAAGCGGGTGGCGCAATGCACCACACTGTTAACGTTGTCCTTTCCGCCCACTCCGCGGAGAATTTCATCGGCTAATGTTCTGTATTCCATAGTGTCATCTCATCAGAGTAATGGCGTCGTGCACGACATTGCCGTTGTGTTTCAAAGGGGCGGCCGGCCCCTGAATTCAGGCCAAAAAAAAACCTAAATTTCCCGATTCTTTGCGATACACAAAGAAATGAGAAATTTAGGTTTTGCCTGTCAGACAGTAACAATCCTGCTTTCTGAACCGGATTCTCTGGCGAATCGTAAACAGAAACAAGTCGTAATATCTGCCGGATGATGAAATTGTGATCGGCTTCAGATTTTATGCAGACAGACGCCCGTCCCTGAGCCTCCGTCTCTTTTCGTCTTATCTAGCGCAACCCCGCCACCGTGAATCCACCATCCACCAGCAGATTCTGACCGGTCACAAACCTCGCTTCATCGCTGCACAGCCACGCCACCACGTCGCCGACATCTGCCGGTTGGCCCACGCGCCCCGCCGGGGTCAGCCGCACAAAAGGGATCAGCGTTTCTTCATTGGCTCCCAGCCGCCGCGCCATGGGGGTATCGATAATGCCGGGATTAACGTTATTGATGCGGATATTCTGCGCACCGGTTTCCAGTGCTATAGCGCGGATCATCGCGTCAAGTCCGCCTTTGCTGGCGGAATACGCCGCAGAGCCAATACTTGCTCCGTGCGCCAGCCAGGAAGAGGTATTCACAATCGCGCCGCCACGCCCAGCGGCGGTCATGGCTTCCAGCTGATATTTCACTGACAGCCAGACGCCTTTCAGATTAGTGGCAATCACCCGGTCAAATTCTGCTTCTGTCATGTCACTGACCGGCGCAAAGCCTTCCACACCCGCGTTATTAAACGCGGCGTCCAGCCGCCCGTACTGTGCCAGCGTCGCGGCAATAAGATGCCGGACCTGTGCGCTGTCTGACACATCGGTCGGCACCGCCAGAGCATCACCGCCGCGTTCGCGGATCATCATCACCGTTTCCTGCAGTTCTGTTTCCCGTCTGCCTGCCACCACGACGTTCGCCCCATCGCGTGAAAATGCCAGTGCGGCCGCCCGCCCGATGCCTGAACCGCCGCCGGTGACCAGCGCAACCCGACCCTGTAACCGTAATATCTGAGACATGTTTTCTCCCGTGGATGAATGTTCCGTACCGAGACCTGACTATAAGTGGATTGATTGATGTAAATAAGCCATGCTATATCGCATGCTTTACTGGCTCACATTCATCAACAGGAAACTCATGCGCCCCTGCGAATTTGGAGAACTGACCGCTTTTGTCGCCATAGCGGAAGAGAAGAGTTTCCGCAAAGCTGCGGCGCGGCTGAATTTAACGGCTTCAACGCTGAGTCATTCCTTACGGTCCCTGGAAGAGCGTCTGGGTGTACGGTTGCTGAACCGCACCACGCGGCAGGTGTCGCCAACCGAAGCGGGTATCGCCCTGCTGGCGGACATCGCTCCGGCATTGTTGGCCATCTCCGGCGCGGTGGAAAATGTCAATGCTTTCAGGGAAATACCGAAAGGCACGGTGCGTATTAATACGCCGCGCATCGCCGCCGAAATGGTTTTCCTGCCACAGTTGCGTGAATTTTGTCAGCAGTTTCCGGATATCACGCTCGAACTTGCCACCAATGACGGTTTTGTGGACATCATCAGTGAGGGTTTTGATGCGGGAGTGCGCATCCGGGGCGATGTTCAGCAAGACATGAATGCTGTACGCCTGACTGCCGATTTTCACTCTGCGGTGTACGGTTCGCCGGATTATTTCGCACGACATCCGCAACCCCGAACGCCTGCCGATTTGAAAAATCATGCCTGCATTGGTCGTCGGGAAATTGCCAGCGGTTCGCTCTATCGCTGGGAGTTTGAAAAAGACGGGCGACAGGTGGCTGTGCCCGTCAGGGGGCCACTGGTGGTCGACAGCGTCAGCATGATGACCCGCATTGCACTCGACGGCGCCGGGCTGGTTTACAGCGCACAGAGTGCAGAACATGATGCGCTGGTGGCAGAAAGTAAGCTGATCCGGGTACTTGAAGACTGGTCGGTCACTTTTCCCGGATTCTTTCTCTACTACCCCGGCCACCGCCAGTTATCCGCCGCATTAAAAGCGGTAACCGGTTATTTCCGCTGGCGGGAAGCTTTATAAAACCATCGTCTCAGCCCGTTCACCGGCGATAATCTCCGGCACAATCATGTCCTGCGGCGGTTTTGTCAGACATATACCGCCTTTCATGTCTCCGGTGGCAATGATCAGTTTGATCCCGTTCACAAATAAAAAACAAAATCAAAAAACGTAATTTATATATTCGTTTCCTCAATTGTTTACCTTGGTTCTATTCACAATACTTTTGGCATCAATTGACTTCCTCAGGTTATTTATCTTTCTTTCGTTAAAGACATTAATAATTATTTTCCGTCGGTTATCTCTCCTTACAGAAAGCAGGTAACAAATAATGATGATCACTCCGGTTCTTTCAGTGAAAGATAAGATTGGCTACGGACTCGGCGATATGGCCAGTGCGCTGGTCTGGCAAACAGCGACCTTGTTTCTCGCTTATTTCTATACGGATGTTTTTGGTTTACCCGCCGCGATTATGGGCACGCTATTTTTAGTGGTTCGTGCCGTGGACGCCTGTGTCGATCCCTGCATCGGCGCGCTGGTTGACCGCACCACGACGCGCTACGGGAAATTCCGCCCGTGGCTGCTGTGGTTTGCGATCCCGTTTGGTGTCTGTTGCCTGATCACATTTTATGTGCCTGATATATCGCCAACCGGTAAAATTATTTATGCAGCAGTGACTTATACTTTACTAAGCCTGGTATATTCCGCCATCAATGTGCCGTATTGTGCGATGCCGGGGGCGTTAACGCTCGATCCACGCGAACGCCATTCACTGCAATCGTGGCGCTTCGGGTTGTCATTTATCGGCGGCCTGGTGGTCACGGTGATCGCCCTGCCACTGGTGGAAAAACTCGGTGCCGGTAATCCGCAGAAAGGCTACTTCTATGCCATGAGCCTGATGGGACTGCTAGGTATCGTATTATTTTTCTGTTGTTTCGGGCTGACGCGGGAGCGTTATCAGCCACGTAATGATACGTCCGGTTCAATGCTGAGCGACCTGAAATTGCTGTGGAATAATTCACAATGGCGCATTGTTTTTATTTTTAATATTTTGCTGCTGTGCGCCGTGGTTATCCGGGGTTCCGCCACGCTGTATTACGTGAAATATGTGCTGGCCCGTCCGGATCTGGTATTTAATTTTATTGTTTTCGGTATGATCGCCTCATTATTGGGTGCCTTACTGTCTGAGAAATTATTAGGTAAATTCGACCGGATTAAATCCTATCAATGGACAATCCTGACCTTTGTGATCTGCAACGCAGCTATTTTCTTTGTTCCTTCGCCGTCCATTGGCCTTATTTTCGCCCTCAATCTGGTGTTCAGTTTTATCCAAAACCTTACCACGCCGTTGCAATGGACAATGTTCTCAGACGTCGTAGATCATGAAGAATCCCGCACCGGCCGGCGGCTTGACGGGCTGGTATTCTCCACGGCGCTGTTTGCCATTAAATTCGGACTGGCACTGGGTGGAGCTATTGTCGGCTGGGTGCTCGGTATGGTCGATTACCTGCCGAACGGTGCCACGCAAAGTGCGCCGGTAATGTTAACCATTAATTCACTGTTCACACTGGTGCCGTGTGCGCTATTCCTGCTGATGGCCGCCCTGCTTTTCATCTACAAACTCAACAACCGCACAATGCAAACTATCGCCTCCTCCCTCGCAACGCGACGTTCTTTCGCAGGCGCAGAGGAACCCGTGCTCAGCGGTTCCCGGCCTTTGATTAATCAAGGAGATGCAAGATGACTTATCTTTATCAGGATGCTTCCCAACCCGTATCCAGCCGCGTCGCCGATCTTCTGGCCCGTATGACGCCGGAGGAAAAATTCGCCCAGATGCATGCGTTCTGGCTGATCCTCGACAGCCACGGCAATCACAAAGAACGTACCGACCTGAGCGATGACTTTGCCGGGCATAAACAGAGTCAGGGACTGGAACAGCAACTGGCACTGGGTGCCGGGCAAATTACCCGCCCGCTTGGCACCCACGTGGTGAGCCCGGCTGAAGGCAGACAAGCGCTGAACCGGCTGCAAAAAACTCTGGTGGAAGAAACGAGGCTGGGCATCCCGGCGATGTTCCACGAGGAATGTCTGGTGGGTCTGCTGTGTAAAGATGCCACGTTGTTTCCCTCATCCCTGTGCTATGCCTCAACCTGGGATCCGCAATTAATGGAGCAGATTGCCGCCGCTATCCGTGAGGAAGCGCAAAGCGTAGGTTGTCATCAGGGGCTGGCGCCGGTGCTGGATGTGTCACGCGATGTGCGCTGGGGACGTACCGAAGAAACCTTTGGTGAAGACCCGTATCTGGTCGGCGTGATGGCAACGGCTTATGTACGCGGCTTACAGGGTGAAAAGCGTGACCTGCTGGCAACACTGAAACATTACGTCGGGCACTCTTTCAGCGAAGGCGCGCGTAACCATGCGCCTGTACATCTGGGGTTTCGCGAACTGAATGACACGTTTCTGCTGCCCTTTGAGATGGCGGTGAAACTGGCAAATGCCGGTTCCGTCATGCCGGCTTATCACGATATTGATGGACAGCCGTGCCACAGCGATCATTTCCTGCTGACCGAAATTTTACGTGAACAATGGGGATTCGACGGCCTGATTGTTGCCGATTACGGCGGCGTCAGTCTGCTGCATCAGCATCACGGCGTCAGCCATGACGATGCCGAGTCTGCCGCTTTATCGTTTAATGCGGGTCTGGATATTGAATTACCGAAAGGTGACTGCGCGCAGCATCTGGCAGATGCCGTTTCACGTGGCCTGATTGATATGGTGAAGATTGACGAAATTGTTGCCCGCATACTGACCGAAAAATTCCGTCTCGGGCTGTTTGAACAACCTTATGTCAGCGAACTTCAGCCGCAACTGCAGCAACCTGCCACACGGGCACTGGCCCGGAAAGCGGCTGTGCGATCCATCACCTTACTGGAAAATAATGGCATCCTGCCGCTGAAACCGACATCTGGCCAGAAAATTGCGGTAATAGGCCCGACGGCAGATGATCCGCTGGCCTTACTCAGCGGTTACAGCTTCCCGGTGCATCTGATCATCAGCGAAATGCAAGCGCAGACAGAACAGGTCATTACGCCGTTACAGGCTTTGCGCGACGCTTACGGTGAACAAAATATCCGTTATGCCAAAGGATGCCATATTCTCGAAAAACGCACCGCCGGTGCGCCGGTATTCCCCGGCGATGCAGGAACCCCGATGCAAAACTCACCGGTCTCACAAAGCACCATACTTATTCCGCAGGCGGTTAAACTGGCGCAGGAGAGTGACGTCGCACTGGTATTTGTCGGCGATCTGGCCGGATTGTTCCAGAGCGGCACAGTAGGAGAAGGTTCTGATACTGACAGCCTGAAATTGCCTGGCGTTCAGCAACAGTTGCTGGAAGAGGTCATCGCCACCGGCAAACCGACCGTTGTGGTGATGACCGGCGGGCGGCCGTATTCGCTCGGCGGACTGGAAGAAAAAGTCGCAGGATATCTTATGGCGTTTGCCCCCGGTCAGGAAGGTGGATGCGCCATCAGCGACATCCTCAGCGGCAAAGAGGCTCCGTCCGGAAGGCTGGTGCTTTCCGTGCCGAAAAGCGCCGGTGCAATGCCCTATTATTACAATCACAAGCTGAAAAGTGGCGGCACGCCGGTTGCATTCCACTTTGGTGCAAAATATCCGTTTGGTTACGGACTGAGCGGCACCACGTTCCGTTATCATGATTTTCAGCTCAGTCAGCATCCTGTCGCCATCGAAAATGGCGACATTGAGGTGCAGATACAAGTGACCAATACCGGTAAGCAAGCGGGCAGCGAAGTGGTGCAGGTTTATCTGCGCGACTGCGTGGCATCACTGGTGCGTCCGGTGCAGGAACTGAAAGCTTTCGAACGCGTTGAACTGGACGCCGGGCAAACGGCAACGCTCAGTTTCAGCATCCCCACCGATATGCTCAATTTCACCAGTAACGCCGGTAAGCGTATCGTCGAACCGGGTTTTGTCGAGGTACAGGTAGGGTCGTCGAGCAGGGATATTCATGCGCGTGGCAAAATCACGCTGGCCGGCGAAGTGCGGGAATTGCCCCGCGACTGGCGGATGGTCAGCCGGTGCGACGTCAATCAGTAACCACGGATGATGAAAAGCGAAACGGACGCCCTGAGCGTCCGTTTTTCATGCATACAAAGCGTTGTTACTCAGTCTCTCTGACGATACCAAAATGCTTATAGGCATGATTGGTCGCCATGCGTCCGCGCGGTGTGCGCTGAATAAACCCCTGCTGGATCAGGAAAGGTTCGATCACGTCTTCAATCGTCTCGCGTTCTTCACCGATCGCCGCCGCTAAGTTATCCAGCCCGACCGGTCCGCCGGTGAACTTGTCGATAATCGCCAGCAGCAGTTTGCGGTCCATGTAATCGAAACCTTCCGCGTCGACATCCAGCATATCCAGCGCGTCGTTGGCCACATCACCGTTGATGGTGCCGTCGCCTTTAACTTCGGCAAAGTCACGCACACGGCGCAACAGACGGTTGGCGATACGCGGCGTTCCGCGTGAACGGCGGGCAATCTGATGCGCGCCCTCTTCCGACAACTCCAGCCCAAGGCATAACGCACTGCGCCCGACAATGTGCTGTAAATCCGCCACCTGATAAAACTCGAGACGCTGCACAATCCCGAAACGGTCACGTAACGGTGACGTCAGTGAACCGGCGCGGGTCGTCGCACCAATCAGGGTAAACGGCGGTAAATCAAGTTTGATGGAACGTGCCGCAGGCCCTTCACCAATCATGATATCCAGCTGATAGTCCTCCATCGCCGGATACAGAATTTCTTCGACGACCGGTGAGAGACGGTGGATTTCATCAATGAAAAGCACATCGTGTGGCTCGAGGTTGGTCAGCATCGCGGCCAGGTCACCGGCTTTTTCCAGCACCGGCCCTGAAGTGGTCCGTAAATTCACGCCCATTTCATTCGCCACGATATTAGCCAGCGTGGTTTTACCCAGTCCCGGCGGTCCGAAAATCAACAGGTGATCGAGCGCGTCTTTGCGTTGCTTGGCCGCCTGAATAAAGATTTCCATTTGCGAACGCACGTGAGGCTGACCGACGTATTCGTTGAGCAGCTTCGGGCGGATTGCACGGTCGATGACTTCTTCTTCACTGAAGACTTCAGAAGATATCAGGCGGTCAGCTTCAATCATCGTTTACCTCACAGCGCCGCGCGCAGCGCTTCTCTAATTAGCGTTTCAGATTCGGCGCCCGGTTTGGCAACTTTGCTGATCATACGGCTGGCTTCTGGGGGTTTGTATCCGAGGGAAATCAGTGCTGCAACGGCTTCGCCTTCGGCGTCAGATTCCTGAGCTTTCGACGACGATGCAGGTAACGTGATATCAGTATGACTGTTAAATAGATCACCGTTTAATCCTTTAAACCGGTCTTTCATTTCGACAACCAGACGTTCTGCCGTTTTCTTACCGACGCCCGGTAACTTAATTAATGCGGTGATTTCTTCCTTTTCTACCGCACTGACAAATTGCTGAGCCGACATACCTGACAAGATCGCCAGCGCCAGCTTGGGTCCGACTCCGTTCACTTTGATCAGTTCACGGAACAGCGCGCGCTCTTGTTTATCGTTAAATCCATAGAGCAGCTGGGCATCTTCACGGACGATAAATTGCGTGAATATGATAGCTTCCTGGCCCAGTTCCGGCAATTCATAAAAACAGGTCATCGGCATATGCACTTCATAGCCAACGCCTTGGGTTTCAAGCAGCACCAATGGGGGCTGTTTTTCCAGAATAATGCCTCGTAGTCTGCCTATCACGTTCATTTTCCTTATCAGGTCAAAAGCAGCGATGTTTATATCATAAAAAAGGCTGGATGAATATCCAGCCCAACGAACGCACCGCCGCTATCGCATACGTCCGCGCGCCATTTGTAATTTGTCACTGCTGAGCCGGATAGCATTCTGGCTCATATGACAATGTGTTATCGCAATTGCCAGCGCATCGGCGGCATCTGCCTGCGGATTCGCCGGTAATTTCAGGATTGAACGCACCATATGCTGAACCTGCGTTTTTTCTGCGGCACCGGTACCGACGACGGTCTGTTTGACCTGCCTCGCGGCATACTCAAAGACCGGCAGGTCCTGATTAACGGCGGCCACAATGGCGGCACCGCGCGCCTGGCCAAGTTTTAACGCAGAATCGGCATTCTTCGCCATAAACACCGATTCGATGGCAAAAAAATCAGGCTGAAATTGCGTAATAATTTCCGACACACCGGCGTAAATCAGTTTCAGACGCCCCGGCATATCGTCCACGACAGTACGGATACAGCCGCTGCCGAGATAACTGAGCTGACGTCCTGTCTGGCGGATAATGCCATAGCCGGTAATACGCGAACCGGGGTCAATCCCCAGAATAATAGCCATAGCCAGTTAACGCCTTGTGTTGTCGTTTTTTACAAAGTTGGGGAGAGTATAAACTGCTGAGGGGCAACAGGATAGCCAGCCGGTGGTAGCCACCGGCTGGCAGAGAGATTACAGCGTTTCTGCGATCTCGTCGGAGATTTCACCGTTGTGGTAAACCTCCTGCACATCGTCACAATCTTCCAGCATATCAATCAGGCGCAACAGTTTTGGTGCAGTTTCTGCATCCATGTCGGCCTTGGTCGATGGGATCATCGTGACTTCGGCGGAATCAGCTTTGTAACCGGCAGCTTCCAGCGCGTCTTTCACTTCGCCCAGATTCTCCCAGGCAGTGAACACATCGATAGCGCCGTCATCATAAGAAATGATGTCTTCTGCGCCTGCTTCCAGCGCGGCTTCCATCAGCACGTCTTCATCCAGACCCGGTGCGAAAGTGATCACGCCTTTTTTGGAGAACAGATACGCCACGGAACCGTCGGTACCCAGATTGCCCCCGGTTTTGGTGAACGCATGACGCACTTCTGCCACGGTACGGTTACGGTTGTCACTCAGACATTCCACCATGATGGCTGAACCACCAGGGCCGTAACCTTCATAAATGATGGTTTCCATGTTGGTGTCTTCGTCACCGCCCACACCGCGTGCGATAGCACGGTTCAGGGTATCGCGGGTCATGTTGTTGGACAGCGCTTTATCGATAGCCGCACGCAGACGTGGGTTTGAACCCGCATCACCGCCGCCCAGACGCGCAGCCGTGACCAGCTCACGAATGATTTTGGTGAAAATTTTGCCGCGTTTAGAATCTTGCGCCGCTTTGCGGTGCTTGGTGTTGGCCCACTTACTGTGACCTGCCATAAATATCTCCAAAAAGTCTAAAGTCTTAACAGACCGAATAGTTTACAAATTCTTCAATCGCCTGCTGGTTGCTCGGTGAGACCGTCAGCGCTGCCGCTGCCGGTTTATCGAGCCACCGGTACGCATGATGTTCAGTCAGAACCACATCACGCTCGTCGGGTAACGCCAGACAGAACCAATGTTCTTTGTTACGGGTCACGCCGGGAGCATAGCGATGGCGCAAATGCGCAAATATTTCAAAATCCTCGCAGCGGTTACAGTCCTGAAGCGGCAGGTTTTCACCTGCAATGTCGATACCGACTTCTTCCATGACTTCCCGCTGCACGGTTTGATTCGGGGATTCCCCGTCTTCCAGACTGCCGGTCACCGACTGCCAGAAATCCGGGTCATCCTTACGTTGAAGCATCAGCACCCTGCCGGTGTTTCTGGCGTAGATGACGCACAGTATCGACTCAGGACGCTTATAGCTCATTAGTTATTCTCTGTATTTGTGTCGGGTGTCACTTCTTTTTTAGCCACAACCGCAATGCCCAGTTCCAGCAGTGACGCCGGGTTGGCAAAACTTGGTGCTTCGGTCATCAGACACGCCGCTGCGGTCGTTTTCGGGAAAGCGATTACGTCACGGATGTTATCCGTTCCGGTCAGCAACATCACCAGACGATCCAGACCAAATGCCAGGCCTGCGTGCGGAGGCGTACCGTATTTCAGTGCATCGAGCAGGAAGCCGAATTTCTCGCGCTGTTCGTGCTCGTTAATGCCCAGAATACTGAACACCGTCTGCTGCATTTCGCTGCGGTGAATACGCACAGAACCGCCGCCCACTTCGTAACCGTTGATGACCATGTCGTAGGCGTTAGCAATAGCAGAAACCGGGTTCGCAGCCAGCTCTTCAGCCGTCATGTCTTTCGGCGCAGTGAACGGGTGGTGCATAGCGCTCAGACCGCCTTCATCGGTGTCTTCAAACATCGGGAAGTCGATCACCCACAGCGGAGCCCACATGTCTTCTTTGGTGATTTTCAGGTCACGACCGACTTTAAGGCGCAGTGCACCCATGGCGTCAGTCACAATCTTAGCGCTGGCTGCGCCGAAGAAGATCATGTCGCCATCTTGTGCACCGGTACGTTCAATCAGGGCAGACAGCAATTCTTCATTCAGGAATTTAGCCACCGGGCTCTGAATGCCTTCCAGGCCTTTCGCGACCTCATTCACTTTGATGTAAGCCAGGCCTTTGGCACCGTAGATTTCGATGAATTTTGCGTATTCGTCGATTTGTTTACGGCTCAGGGAGGCACCGCCAGGGACACGTAATGCTGCCACGCGGCCTTTCGGATCGTTGGCCGGATCGGCAAACACTTTGAACTCGATGTTTTTCATCAGGTCCGCAACGTCAACCATTTCCATCGGGTTGCGCAGGTCCGGCTTATCAGAACCGTAACGACGCATCGCTTCTGCAAAAGTCATGACCGGGAAATCGCCCAGATCCACGCCTTTCACTTCCTGCCACAGTTCGCGGGCCAGTTTCTCCATCACTTCACGCACTTGTTCTGCGCTCATGAAAGAAGTTTCCACATCGATCTGGGTGAATTCAGGCTGACGGTCAGCACGTAAATCTTCATCACGGAAGCATTTTACGATCTGATAATAACGGTCAAAACCGGACATCATCAGCAGCTGTTTGAACAGCTGAGGAGACTGCGGCAAGGCATAGAACTTGCCTTTGTGCACACGGCTTGGCACCAGATAGTCACGCGCACCTTCCGGCGTGGCTTTGGTCAGCATCGGAGTTTCGATATCCAGGAAGTCATGGCTGTCCATGAAACGGCGCACAAAACTGGTGATTTTTGCGCGTGCTTTCAGTCGGTTAGCCATTTCAGGACGACGCAAATCAAGATAGCGGTATTTCAGACGCGCTTCTTCAGTGTTGACGTGGTTGGAGTCCAGCGGCAGCGATTCTGAACGGTTAATGATGTTCAGATTGCTGGCGAAGACTTCCACTTCACCGGTCGCCATGTCTTTGTTGAACTGGCTTTCCGGGCGTGCACGCACAATACCGGTTAGCTGGATGCAGAACTCGTTACGCAGTTCAGACGCCAGCTTGTAGGCTTCAGCCTGATCGGGGTCGAAGAAAACCTGGACGATGCCTTCGCGGTCACGCATATCGATGAAAATTAAACCACCCAAATCGCGGCGGCGGTTAACCCAGCCACACAATGTTACTTTCTGGCCCACATTGGACGCATTCAGTTTTCCACAATATACAGTACGCATAACGGTATCCTTTTGATCCCACTACCCGGCCTCATGGCTCACAGGCACAGAAACGGTTATTGACTCTGGTCGCCCGCCGCAAAACTCAGCAGCGCGCGGAATGGGTTTTATTCAGGTCGAAAAAAGGCGGCTATTATAAAGGAATTTCCGGCGAAGGATAAGTACGAACATGTCAACGCTGGCGCGGAAATTTATGCCTGTTGCTAGCTACACATAATTTAACAAAATTATATCTTTTTGCCCCCCGCGTTAGCATAAACTCGCGCCATCCCCTTTGTACACGCAGTAAATCACTCCTTTCTCTTATTACCTATTTTGAAAACCAGGAGCTAAGCATGAAACTTGATCCAAAAACGACCGCGCTGGTACTGATCGACTTACAGAAAGGGATTTTACCGTTCGCGGGCGGCCCGCACACCGCACAGCAGGTGCTGGACAACGCGACTGAACTGGCCAACCGTTTCCGTCAACTCGGTGCGCCAGTGGTGATGGTACGCGTAGGCTGGTCTGACTCCTTTGACGAAGCGCTGAAGCAACCGGTGGATGTGCCTTCTGTCGCACCGGAAGGCGGTTTACCGGCAAGCTGGTGGGAATTCCCGGAACAGCTGAACGTTACCGACAGCGATTTGCTGGTGATCAAACGTCAATGGGGCGCGTTTTACGGCACCGACCTGGATTTACAACTGCGTCGCCGTGGCATTAAAAGCATCGTACTGGCCGGTATTTCCACCAATATCGGCGTGGAATCAACGGCCCGTAATGCCTGGGAACATGGCTATGAACTGGTGATCGCAGAAGATGCGTGCAGCGCGCACAATAATGATCATCATCAGTCGAGTATGCAGTTTATTTTCCCGCGTATCAGCCGTGTCCGTTCCACCGCCGAAGTGCTTGCCGCGTTGCCATCGTAACGTTACCCTGATTTCCATGCCTGAACGCCGCCCGCTGAGGCGGCGTTTTACCTGGGATCCGGCCCGGAAAAAAGGAGCACCGATATGTATATTGGTTTACCGCAATGGCACCACAGCGCCTGGGCGAAGATGGGTTTGCGTGATCTGGCCGATTACGCGCGGTACTTCAATTGTGTCGAAGGCAATACGACATTTTACGCCCTGCCCAAACAGGAAGTGGTGATGCGCTGGCGTGATATGACGCCTGAATCTTTCCGCTTTTGTTTCAAATTTCCTTCCGACATCAGCCATAAAGCGGCACTGACGAATTGTCAGGAAGACGTCAGTATGTTTTACCGCACGCTTGAACCGCTTGGCGGACGCACCGGGCAACTCTGGCTGCAACTTCCGGCAGCGTTCGCGCCTGTCCATCTTGACCGCTTATGGCAGTTCCTGGATGCCCTGCCCGCCGGTTTCGATTATGGCGTCGAAGTTCGTCATCCGGATTTCTTCAAAAAAGGCGAGGCGGAACGTGCACTGAATCAGGGGTTACATCAGCGCGGCATTAACCGTGCGATCCTCGACAGCCGCCCGGTTCATAGCTCTACATCCGAAACACACGCGGTGCTTGAAGCCAAACGTAAAAAACCCGTTTTGCCGCTGCATGCACTGGCGACATCCACCCGGCCAATTGTCCGCTTTATCGGTGGCGACAGTCTCGAAGCGAACCGCCCGCTGTTCGGTCAGTGGATCACCAAACTCAGCGACTGGCAATCACAAGGATTGTCGCCGTACCTGTTCATTCATACGCCTGATTGTTCCGACGCTCCCCAGCAGGCGCGCAGCCTGTGGCAGGATCTGCGCCAGCATATTCCTTCGGTTCAGCCCGCACCGGACTGGCCGGAACAGGACACGTTGTTCTGAGAATATTCATGTTTTTCTGACGACAGTTTTACGTCATCCCGTTATCATAGTGACGCAGCGGAAAATCAGTGCCGTTCCGCCGGAAAACAGGGAATAACCAAGGAAGTCATCATGATTAGCGCGTTATATGTCGTGCTTGCCGCCATACTTTTAATCAAACTCTCTTTCGATGTTGTCCGTTTGCGGATGCAATACCGTATCGCCACCGGTGACGGCGGATCCTATGAATTACAAACGGCCATCCGCGTACACGGCAACGCCGTAGAATATCTGCCGATCGGCTGTTTACTGTTGCTGTATATGGAAATGAACGGCGCGGCAATCTGGACAGTACATGCCTGCGGCCTGTTACTGATCCTCGGCCGGTTATTTCATTATTACGGGCTCAAAAACCGCGAATTTGCCTGGCGCCGTAATGGCATGGCTGCCACTTATATTTCGCTGGTCCTGATGGTCGTGGTCAATATTATTTATCTGCCATGGTCACAGTTTTTGAACTTTGACTGATTACTGTGCCATTACCCGATAAATTTGATGTCCTTTTGAAACAACTCCAAGGCGCGCAGGTATCTGCCTGCGCCAGTATCTGCTAAAATCTGCCCTCAACTTTTTACCCACATTCTTTTTGGCCTGACTCACCGCTATGGCAAACCACGATAGATTGTTTTCTGCACCAATAGATAAGCTTGGCGACTGGACGTTCGATGAACGCGTCGCGGAAGTTTTCCCCGACATGATCCAACGCTCTGTCCCGGGCTATTCCAACATTATTTCGATGATTGGCATGCTCGCGGAGCGCTTTGTTCAGCCCGACTCCAATGTCTATGATCTGGGTTGTTCACTGGGTGCTGCCACGCTGTCGATGCGTCGTAACATTAAGGTGCCGGGCTGCCAAATTATTGCTGTCGATAACTCCCCCGCCATGGTGGAACGCTGCCGCCGCCACATTGACGCTTTCCGTGCAGATACGCCGGTGAGCGTGATTGAATCCGATATTCTGGATATCGGGCTGGAAAACGCCTCCATGGTGGTGCTCAACTTTACCCTGCAATTCCTCGAACCGGCAGACCGTCAGCGTCTGCTCAATCAGGTGTATCAGGGAATGCGACCGGGTGCGGCGCTGGTGCTGTCAGAAAAATTCAGCTTTGAAGACAAAGACGTCGGCGAACTGTTGTTCAATATGCATCACGACTTCAAGCGTGCAAACGGCTACAGCGAGCTGGAAATCAGCCAGAAACGCAGCATGCTCGAAAACGTTATGCTGACGGATTCCGTTGAAACCCATAAAGCCCGTTTGCATCAGGCCGGTTTCCAGCACACGGAAGTCTGGTTCCAGTGTTTTAATTTCGGCTCACTGATTGCACTGAAAGCCGGAGATGCAGAATGATTGATTTTGGTGATTTTTATCGCGTCATCGCTAAAGGGCCGCTGAGTCCGTGGCTCAATACCCTGCCCTCACAGCTAACCGCGTGGCAGAAAGAATCCCTGCACGGCAAATTTAAACTGTGGTTTAACTCCGTAGACCGCCTGCCGTTGCTGCAACCCGAGCGTCTGGATTTACTGCACGGCGTCAGCGCAGGTATGGAAATACCGTTGCCTGCAGGCCAGCGCGAAGGCATTGAAAACCTGCTGCGCAACATGATGCCATGGCGTAAAGGTCCGTTTTCACTGTACGACGTTGAAATCAATACCGAATGGCGTTCAGACTGGAAATGGGATCGGGTTCTGCCGCATATTTCATCCCTTGTCGGGCGGACGATTTTAGATGTCGGCTGCGGCAGCGGTTATCATATGTGGCGCATGATTGGCGCAGGCGCCCATCTTGCCGTGGGTATCGACCCGATGCAGCTTTTCCTGTGTCAGTTCGAGGCGGTGCGTAAATTACTGGGCGGCGATCAGCGCGCGCATTTACTGCCGCTGGGCATCGAACAATTACCCGAGCTGAATGCGTTTGACACCGTTTTCTCTATGGGCGTGCTGTATCATCGTCGTTCACCCTTAGATCATCTTCTGCAACTGAAAAATCAGCTGGTCAGTGAAGGGGAACTGGTGCTGGAAACACTGGTTGTCGAAGGGGATAGTGAACAGGTTCTGGTACCGGGTGACCGTTACGCACAGATGGGGAATATCTATTTTATCCCTTCCGCACCAGCCCTGAAAAACTGGCTGATTAAATGCGGCTTTGTCGATGTGCGTATTGCAGATGTCAGCGTCACGACATGTGAAGAACAACGCCGTACCGACTGGATGACCAGCGAATCTCTGGCTGAATTCCTCGATCCGCAGGATCCGACCAAAACCATTGAAGGCTATCCGGCACCGCGCCGCGCCTTGCTCATCGCCCGCAAGCCGTAATTTCCTCTCACCTCCGTCAGTCAGTCCCCTGTCTGCCGGAGGTTATTGCCCGCACTTAACCCACACTTTCAGTCGCGTTACGCTGTACATCCTGCAGTAAAAAGGTCTAACCTTTCAGAAGGCTATCGGTTGTGATGACAAAGATCGTCTTTCGCGTTACGGGAGGAAGTATGAAGTTCCCAAAAGGCAGCATCGTTAAACACGTATCAGGTGATATCAAAGGCACCGTGATGAATACCTTTGAATCAGAGCACAACATCGTGTCGTATTACGTTTCCTGGGAAGATGGCAGCAGCAGCCTGCACCAGGAAAACGAATTACACTGGGCAAATATTGACGTCGCGATAAAAATAAAAAACTTTTACGAGAAGTAGTCTCCCCCTGTCTGCCACAGCCCTTTGTAAAGCTTCGCATTTTAACGCTTTATCATTGGATTGATCCCTGGCATCTCGTGTATAAGTTCGTCCAGATCAATTTATCAGTACGCGAGTATTTCGTGGAGAAATCAATGCGCAGAAGAATTCGATTCCTCATGGACCGCGCCGTTATTGTTTTAGGTCTTTTTGTGATGTGCCTGGTGGTGAAAGCAGGAATGTTCGGTGTGGCGCTGCTGACCTGGGGCTGAAGTGTTTTGCCCGTCAGAAAAAGCGCCTCTGCAAGTGCTTTTAAGAGCATAAAAAAAGCCCCGCCAATATGACGGGGCCTGGTACTTGCGCAGGGCGACGCAATAAGGGTCGTGTGACCCGGTTAAATTTTTATTTATCACGCCGTGCGGGATATTTCATCGTCAAACTGCAATGTACTTTTCATTGCGGCAACAATATCGCCGTCCACGCAATAACGACTGAATTCATCAAAGTCCGTGTCAGAGCTCATCGTGACACCGGCTTTACGGTAGCGCATGGCGGATTTAACCTGACGTCCTGCTGAGCTGTGTAACTCGCTCAGCCCGATATCAACGAACTTCTGCAAATTCGTCAGGCGCACACCCGCGCCAGCCATAATGATTGGACCACGCGTTAGCTGATTCAGTTCCCGTAGCATCGGTAAACCGACTTCGGCATTTTGTTGTTGTCCGGAAGTCAGAATGCGCGCCACCCCTAACTGAGTCAATTGCTCCAGTGCAATCTTCGGATTCAGACACATGTCGAATGCACGATGGAATGTCACGGCCATATCACCGCACAGCGCCATCACTTCCCACATTCTCGCCATATCTATGTGCCCTTCCGCGTCCAGCATGCCGACAACCAGCCCCGGATAACCAAGATCGCGAATACAGGCAATATCACTTTTCAACACCTCAAATTCACTTCGGCTGTAGCAAAAGTCACCCCCCCTTGGACGGACAATCGGGTGTACAGGGATGGTCACTTTTTCCCTCGCCAGAAGGAGAGTGCCGTAACTCGGCGTAATGCCGCCGTCAGCCTGACTGGCGCACAATTCAACACGATCGGCCCCGGCCTGTTCTGCTGTCAACGCACAATCAACGCTGTAACAACACACTTCTAATTTAGTCATGTGATCTCTCCTGTTTACGGCATTATGCTACAACACTTGTCTGTAACCGGCCATGTCGCGTAGGCTTTGAGATGAGCATCCCCGCCCAACCTGCTTGCTTAGGAAAGCTAACTATGACACTCAATTTTGATTTATGGGTAGACCGCAGTCACAGTGATAGCGTTAAGTGGAATAAATACAATAATCAGGATGTGATCCCGCTCTGGGTGGCCGATACCGACTTTACTTCTCCACCACAGGTTATCAAAGAGTTGCAGCAACGCGTTGCAGAAGGCGTCTTCGGATATGGTTTTACACCGCCGGAACTGGTTGATTTAGTGGTAAAACGTCTGGCGGATCGCTACGAATGGACAATTAAGCCCGAATGGATTGTCTGGCTACCGGGTCTGGTGTGCGGATTAAACGTCGCCGTTCGCGCCACCGTGGCACAGCAAAATTCCAGTCTGATGCCAATGCCCATTTATCCGCCATTTATGCAGGCGGCTCAGTCTGAAGGCCGTCAGTTTAAATACATTAATGTAACTGAACAGCAACAGCGCTGGGTGGCCGATTTTTCCAGTGCCGAAAACGTACTCGATGGCAGCGAAAAGCTGCTGATGCTCTGCAACCCCTATAACCCCGGTGGCACAGTGTATCGTCGCGAGGAATTACTCGAACAACTGGCCTTCGCCCAACGTCACGATCTGGTGGTATGTTCGGATGAAATTCATTGTGATCTGATCCTCGAGCCGGGCCTGAAACATATCCCGTTTGCTTCCCTCAATGCCGATGCTGAGCAGCGTTCGATCACGCTCATGTCGCCGTCCAAAACTTTCAACCTGGCCGGTCTGGGCGCGTCGATGGCGATTATCCCTGACCCGGAACTGCGCCGGAAATTCCTTGAAGCCAGTAAAGGCATTATGCCGCACGTCAACATTCTGGCGTATGTTGCGGCAACCGCAGCTTATCGCGATGGCGAAGAATGGCTTAACGCGCAGCTCAGTTATCTGCGGGGTAACCGCGAACTGGCGACGACCAGAATCAACGCGATGCCGGGCTTACGCATGCTGGCACCGGAAGGCACCTACCTTGGCTGGATTGATGCCAGCGCACTGCCGGTGCAGGATCCTTACCGTTTCTTTGTCGAAGCCGGTGTTGGTTTCTCAGGCGGAGCCGATTTTGGCGCACCGGCTTACGTACGTATCAATCTGGGCTGCCAGCGCGCATTACTGGAAAAAGCGCTGGATCGCATGGATGCCGCCTTACTGGCGCTGCACCGTTAAGCCTCATCCCTTTCGCTGGCGACAATCGCCCGCAGGCTGTGCGGGTGAAATTTGATGGTCACAGATCCGTCGGTGACTGCCAGCGTCGGATTAGGCAAACGCTCGTTTTCCCCTTTTGGCGCACTTTGTTTCAGCTTAACACCGGGCGTCATCAACGCTTCATCGGCAATCAGCGCCAGCGCCCGTGTATATAATTCGTCTTCAGCCCCCGGCAGGACAATTTCAATATGTTCCCAACCTTCGTGCGGATAACGTTTATCGCCGGGATAAGGCAACTCGATCAGATCAATACTCAGCGGCCCGACCTGCACAGGTTCGTTCAGTGAGAACAGACAAATTGGCCGTCCGTTAATCAGGGTTTCATTCAGCAGGCTGCCACACTGTTCCAGCCCGGCTTTCCAGCGTTCCGCCGTGGTGTTCTGATGACAACGCACTGAAATATGATCCGCGTGAAACTCGCTCAGATTGATACGTAACTTTGCGGCGAACGCCGTCAGTACGCCGACAAAGCGCGGTAAATCATCAGCTAAATCCTGTAACTCCGGCACATGGTTCATGGCGGCCATCCTATCTTGTTTCAGTTTACGAATCTTCAGGGTCGGGTAATTTACACAGCCTTTCATCCGGTTGCCAGAGACAGGCCGCACAATCGCGCTTTCCTCAGCCCGGACGCGCGGTGATACTGACGTCGCAGGGCGAATATGATATAAACACGCATTATTTTAGGTTCGTCCGCATTGGGATGAACAGCAAACAACCACATTCCTAAATAAAGGTACTTCGGTGAATATTCAGTCACTTCTTTCAGATAAAGTCAGCCAGGCGCTGATCGCTGCAGGCGCCTCAGCCGACAGCGAAGCGCAAGTCCGTCAGTCCGCTAAAGCTCAGTTTGGCGACTATCAGGCTAATGGTGTTATGTCCGTGGCAAAAAAACTCGGCATGCCACCGCGACAACTGGCAGAGAAAGTCGTTGAACTGTTAGATCTGAGCGGGATTGCCAACAAAGTTGAAATTGCCGGACCGGGTTTTATCAATATCTTCCTGGATCCTGCTTTTGTTGCCGCGCAGGTAGACCACGCGCTGAGCGATGAAAAACTGGGCATCGCACCGGTAGAACCCCAAACTATCGTTATCGACTATTCCGCGCCAAACGTAGCGAAAGAAATGCACGTTGGCCATATCCGCTCCACCATTATCGGTGACGCTGCCGTACGCACCAATGAATTCCTTGGCCATAAAGTGATCCGCGCTAACCACGTTGGCGACTGGGGCACACAGTTCGGCATGCTGATTGCCTACCTGGAAAAAGTGCAAAACGAAAATGCCGGTGATATGAATCTGGCAGATCTGGAAGAATTTTACCGCGCGGCCAAGAAAAATTACGATGAAGACCCAGCCTTCGCTGAGCGCGCACGTGGCTATGTAGTGAAGCTGCAAGGCGGCGATGAATACTGTTTGCAGATGTGGCGCAAACTGGTTGACGTAACCATGAAGCAAAACCAGCTCACCTACAATCGCCTGAACGTCACCCTGACCGAAGACGATGTGATGGGTGAAAGCCTGTACAACAGCATGCTGCCGGGCATCGTTTCTGACCTGCAGGCCAAAGGTCTGGCCGTCGACAGCGAAGGGGCTGTTGTTGTTTATCTGGATGAATATAAAAATAAAGAAGGCGATCCGATGGGCGTCATCATCCGTAAAAAAGATGGCGGCTACCTCTACACCACTACCGATATCGCCTGCGCGAAATACCGCTACGAAACTCTCGGTGCTGATCGCGTGTTGTATTACATCGACTCCCGTCAACATCAGCACCTGATGCAGGCGTGGACCATCGCCCGTAAAGCGGGTTATGTGCCGGATTCCGTGGCACTCGAACACCACATGTTCGGCATGATGCTGGGTAAAGACGGTAAGCCGTTCAAAACCCGTTCAGGCGGCACGGTGAAGCTGTCCGATTTGCTGGATGAAGCCATTGATCGCGCACGTAAGCTGATCACGGAAAAGAATCCGGAAATGAAAGACACCGCTGAACTGGAAAAACTGGTGAATGCCGTCGGTATCGGCGCCATCAAATATGCTGACCTGTCAAAAAGCCGTACCACTGATTACATCTTCGACTGGGATAACATGCTGGCGTTTGAAGGCAACACGGCACCTTACATGCAATATGCTTATACCCGTGTGGCGTCTGTCTTTAAACGTGCCGATATTGACGTAAACAGCCTGACCCGGCCGGTTGTGCTAAGCGAAGAACGCGAAGCGGCGCTGGCAACCCGTTTGTTGCAGTTCGAAGAAGTGCTGACGGTTGTTGCCCGTGAAGGCACACCGCACACCATGTGTGCCTATCTGTACGATGTGGCAGGCCTGTTCTCCAGCTTCTACGAACATTGCCCGATCCTGAATGCAGAAGATGAAACCAGTCGCAACAGCCGTCTGAAACTGGCGCTGCTGACACAACGCACACTGAAAACCGGTCTGGATACGCTGGGTATCGAAACCGTAGAACGGATGTAACTCACGGCTGTGGATATTAAAAAAGGGCGCTCAGGCGCCCTTTTGTGTTTCTGAAATCTGCGTTAATCAGTCCAGCTTGCGGGCAAACTCTTTCACCCTAAAGCCCAGCAGGCCAAGCACCGCAAAGTATGCCACCACCCCGACAGCGACCACTGCCGCCAGACGTGCCAGACGATACGCCATTCCGCCCACATCCCATGCAGGCATCAGCCACATCATGCCGAGCAATGCGGCTGACATCGCAACCACTGCCACGATCAGCTTGATCAGGAACACTCTCCAGCCAGGCTGCGGCTGAAAGATATCCTGCTTACGCAGTTGCCAGTAAAGCAGGGAGGCATTCAGACAGGCGGCCAGCCCGATCGACAGGGAAAGCCCCGCGTGTTTGAGTGGCCCGATAAAGGCCAGGTTCATGACCTGCGTCATCAGTAACGTAATGATGGCAATTTTCACCGGTGTTTTGATGTCCTGACGCGAATAAAAGCCCGGTGCCAGCACTTTCACCACGATCAGTCCCATCAGTCCGACGGAATAGGCCACCAGCGCACGTTGCGTCATCGAAGCATCAAATGCGCTGAATTTGCCATACTGGAATAATGCCACCGTAAGCGGTTTAGCCAGAATACCCAGCGCGACAGAACTTGGCAGCGCCAGCAGGAAACACAGACGCAAGCCCCAGTCCATCAGGCGATTATATTCACCATGATTACCGCTGGAGAAACTTCGCGCCAGTGAAGGCAGCAGAATAGTGCCGAGCGCCACGCCCAGTACACCGGAAGGAAACTCCATCAGACGGTCAGCGTAATACATCCATGACACAGAACCGGAGACCAGAAACGATGCGAAGATGGTATTGATAATCAGTGAAATCTGGCTGACAGAGACACCTAAGATAGCAGGCCCCATCTGACGCATCACACGCCACACACCGGCATCTTTCAGATTCAGACGAGGCAATACCAGCATGCCGATTTTCTTCAAATGCGGAAGCTGATAACCCAGTTGCAGCACTCCCCCGGCCACCACAGCCCAGGCCAGTGCCAGCACCGGCGGGTGGAAATACGGCGCAGCAAACAATGCAAAACCGATCATGCTGACGTTCAGGAAGGTCGGCGCAAAAGCCGGGATCGAAAATCGGTTCCAGGTGTTCAGTATCGCCCCGACCAGGGATGCCAGGGAAATCAGCAGGATATACGGGAAGGTGATCCGCAGCAGCGAACTGGTGAGGGCAAATTTGTCAGGAGAATCCACAAAGCCCGGGGCAGTAATATAAATTACCCAAGGGGCTGCGATCATGCCCAAGACGGTGACAATCGCCAGAACCAGCGTCAGTAATCCCGAGACATATGCAATAAAGGTGCGGGTGGCCTCTTCGCCCTGCTGAGTTTTGTACTCAGCCAGAATCGGCACAAAGGCCTGTGAGAATGCACCTTCTGCAAAAATACGGCGCAATAAATTCGGGAGTTTAAACGCCACAAAAAAGGCGTCGGTGACCATTCCGGCGCCAAATACACGAGCCACAATGGCATCGCGGGCAAAACCTAATACACGTGAAAACATCGTCATAGAACTGACGGCTGCCAAAGATTTAAGTAGATTCATGTCGCTTTCTTGTTTACCGGTTTACATGTATATCAAATAGTTAAACCATCACGGCTGCATCAGCAACGTGAAAGAGGAACCCGCATGGCTCAAAGATGCGCTTAGTCTACGCATCCGCCATACAATAGCCACCGGCAGTTGTTTTATGTTGTTATAGAGTGTTAACCGTGCCATCCCGCGCGGTTTTCCTGTTAAGAATTCAGGTTAAGAATCCAGAATTTTGCCGATCATTGCCTGCGCATAAATTGCCTGCTCGCCGCTGGTTTCCGGCGTCGTCTGGTTACTCACGCAGGACACGAAGTGTTCAATAGCACCGACAAATCCGCGCTGCGCCAGCGTACTTTGCCAGCCCGGTACCGGCAGTTGTGTGAGAGTATCCTGCTGTTCTTCCCGCCAGATTTGCATATTATCCAGCTGATAGACTGCGCCGTCAGCCACTGCCTGCACGCTCTCACGGAAAGTCCCTGCCCGGCGGTGCATTGATGTCGTCACCAGCGTCTCGCCACAGAGGAAATGATGTTCGCCGTACAACATCTGATTGGCTTCGTTAATCTGAATCAGACCGCTTTCCAGGCTGGCATTGCCCCCGGCCAGCCACAGCGCGGTATCCACCACGTGCAGATAATCGTCCAGCAAGGTGAAACGCAGGTCATTTGGCCCGACGCTGTCGGTCCGGTGTTTGTCCATGCGCACGGACGCCGGATTTTGCATCTGTTGTTTTAACTGGCGGTACAGCGGCGCAAAGCGGCGGTTGAAGCCGACCATCAGCGTTTTGCCCACTTTGTCAGCCTGTTCAACCAACTGCTCGGCCTGCTTAAGTTCAGCGGCCAGCGGTTTATCCACGTACACATGCACACCCTGCGCCAGCAGTTGACTGACCACCTCAAAGTGGCTGGCGGTACTGCTGTGCACAAAAACGGCATCACACTGCCCCGCCAGTTCATCCATGCGCGAAAAATTCGCCATGCGGTAACTGTCGCAAACGGCCTGTGCTTTTTGCTGATTGGGCGAAAAACCGCCCACCAGCGTCCAGTTTTGGGCATGACTGAGCACCGGCAGATATGCTTTTTGCGCGATACCGCCCAGCCCGATCACTCCGATACGTAATTTACTCACCGCACGCTCCTTTTCATTAATCGGCCAGATGCTGCAACAAATTTTCCAGACGCTGTTTCAGCTCCGCAACGTCGGCTTCCAGCGTTTCCACGCGCGCGGCGAGATCAGCGCTTTCCGGCGCAGCGCTGAACGGCGGTTCTTCGGCGCTGCTGGCCACGTTGCTGACTTCTCCGCTGAACAGATGCATATAACGGCTTTCACGCTTACCCGGTTCACGCGCCAGACGCACGCAGAACGGGCCGTCTTCACGGTTTGTCAGTTCAGTCAGCGTTTGCTCAACTTCAGCGACGTCTGAGAAATCATGCAGACGGTTAGTGCGGGTTCGCAGCTCGCCCGGTGTCTGCGCGCCACGCAATAACAGCGTGGTGACAACCGCCACTTCCTGCGGAGAAAATTTAAGATTACCGAATTCGGAATTACAAAAGCGGTGCTCATACTTCATGGTACGTGAGCCGCTCAGGGTACGGATGATGTGTTTACGCAGCAGTAAATCCAGCGTTTGCTGAACGTCACTTTCACTCAGTTCCATTACCGGCTCGCGGTTGGTTTTCTGATTGCAGGCCGTCGTCAGGCCGTTAAGTGTCATCGGATACTGTTCTGGCGTAGTGAGTTGTTTTTCCAGCAAACAGCCCACGACACGGGCCTCGCGGGCGCTGAGTTCGTGTTTCATCGTGCTCTCCTTATCGGGACGGGGGTGTCCATTCGTGCCAGGTTAATGCTGTCAGCACGTGATCCTGCCATTTGCCGTCAATCAGCAGATAGTCTTTGGCATAACCTTCGCGTTCAAAACCGAGACGTTCGAGCAGCTGACCACTGCGTTTATTGTGCGGCATGTAATTGGCCATGATGCGGTGCATTTTTTGCTGGCGTTGCATATAGCGGATCAGGGACTGCAACGCTTCCTGCATCAGGCCTTTGCCTTGCCATTCCTGTCCAAGAGAATACCCGAGGAAACAGGCATGGAAAGAACCGCGCAGCACGTTGCTGAAGTTCGCCACTCCCATAACGCGATTTTCATCAGGGTCGAGCAAAATAAAATAATATGCACTGCCCTGTTTTTGCATCTCGGTAATCAGCCCCAGACGCGCCTGCCAGCCTGAGGGATAACAATGGCTTTCATCCCTGACCGGTTCCCACGGTTTCAGAAACGCGCGGTTCTCAGCGTAGTATTCAGCCAGCCGGTGTGCATCACGATCATGAACCAGGCGCAGGACCATCCGGTCAGTGGTAAGCCGTACCTTTGGCACGGCAGATTTGTAGCCAAACATCCCTTCCCTCCACATTCCGCATGGGTCGATAAATAGAATTTATAGGAAACGACAGATCATCGCTAATTCTGCCAGTCAGAACGCGGCTTGACGATAAAAAAATATTATCAATAGCGCCCTATCTAAATGCCTGTTTCCGGTTCAGACTGGAACGGTCTTTTCTCCTTTCTGTATCTGCCGGACAGGATACATATAATCGCTCATGGTGAAGCATGTCTCTGGTATCACAAGCTCGGAGCTTGGGTAAGTATTTTCTGTTATTAGACAACGCGCTGGTGATTTTAGGCTTTTTCGTGGTTTTTCCGTTGATCTCGATCCGATTTGTCGATCAGCTTGGCTGGGCAGCAATGGCCGTTGGTCTGGCGCTCGGCGTTCGTCAGCTTACGCAACAGGGATTAGGCATTTTTGGCGGGGCGATTGCTGACCGGTTCGGGGCGAAACCCATGATTATCAGCGGCATGTTATTGCGTGCTGCAGGATTTGCCGCGATGGCGATGGCCGATCAACCGTGGATCCTGGTTTGTTCGTGTATTCTCTCCGGCCTTGGCGGCACGTTATTTGATCCGCCGCGCACCGCGCTGGTGATCAAACTGACCCGTCCGCATGAACGCAGCCGTTTCTTTTCTCTGATGATGATGCAGGACAGCGCAGGCGCCGTTATTGGCGCCCTGATCGGCAGCTGGCTGCTGCAATATGATTTCCATTACGTTTGCTGGACCGGAGCCGCAATCTTCTGTCTGGCCGCTGCCTGCAACGCCTGGCTGTTACCGGCTTACCGCATTTCCACCCTGCGTACGCCGATGCGCGAAGGCATGATGCGCGTATTGCGTGACCGCCGTTTTCTGGCCTACGTCCTCACGCTCACCGGTTATTACATGCTGACTGTTCAGGTGATGCTGATGCTGCCGATTGCGGTCAATGATGTCGCAGGCAGTCCGTCAGCGGTGAAATGGATGTACGCCATCGAAGCCGTGCTGTCGCTGACGCTGTTATATCCGATTGCCCGCTGGAGTGAAAAACGTTTCCGTCTTGAGCAGCGCCTGATGTTCGGTCTGCTGATCATGGCACTGAGCCTGCTGCCGGTCGGGCTGGTCACCTCAATCAACCCGCTATTGTTGCTGATTGGCTTTTTCTACATCGGCTCCATCATTGCTGAACCGGCCCGTGAAACCCTCGGTGCCTCTCTGGCCGATGCCCGCGCGCGTGGCAGCTACATGGGCTTCAGCCGTCTCGGGCTGGCTCTCGGCGGCGTCATCGGTTATACCGGTGGCGGCTGGATGTACGACACCGGCCGTGCGCTCGAATTGCCCGAATTACCGTGGTTATTACTCGGTGTTGTCGGCTTTATCACCCTCACCGGTTTGTACTGGCAGTTCAACCTGCGCCGCATCGAACCCGCCATGCTCAGCGGCAACTGATCCCTGTCATTCACACCGCGCTTTCGCCAGCGCGGTTTGATCTCACTGACATCTGTAACCATACTGGCTTTACTATATCGGGAAATCGGGAAGAATCTGAACCTACATCCGGCAGTTTTCATGCACCCTACAGGTCACCGCCGGCGATAACAGGAGCTAAGTACTATGAGACTTTACATTTACGAACATTGCCCTTTCTGCGTGAAAGCCCGCATGATTTTCGGTTTGAAGAACATCCCCGTTGAGATCAAGGTGCTGCTCAATGATGATGAAAAAACACCCGTATCAATGGTCGGTAAAAAAATGGTGCCCATCCTGCAAAAAGAGGATGGCGGCTTCATGCCTGAGAGTATGGACATCGTGCACTACATCGACAAAAGTGACGGTAAACCCCTGCTGACCGGGCCGCTGAATGCGTCAATTGCCGCCTGGCTGCGGCAGGTGTCCGACTATACCGGACGTCTGCTACTGCCACGCTTTGCCGCCGCGCCGCTGGAAGAATTCTCCACGCCGGCAGCACGTAAATATTTCTCCGATAAAAAGCAGGCCGCCAGCGGCAGTTTTGAGGAGCATCTGCAGCATTCTGAGGGGCTGGTGAAAAAAATCAGTCAGGATCTGCGCGCACTCGACAAACTGATCGTTGAGCCTAACGCCGTGAACGGTGAGCTTTCCGAGGATGATATTAATCTGTGGCCGTTACTGCGTTCACTGTCGATCGTTCAGGGTATTGACTGGCCTTCGCGGGTTCAGGCCTATCGCGATAATATGGCCAAGCAGACCCAGGTTAACTTATTAACACGCTTAGCAAGTTAAGCCTTTGCAGCCGGAAGTGCGCTTCCGGCTATTTTTCCTTTTCTTCCCCTCGTTCAGCACTTAGGCTAATCAGCGTTGTCTGATTGGCGCGATACCGCATTGCGGTCATGCTGAGAAAATAGTTTTTACGTAATGAGGGAAGAATGACAAAGCGATTTATAGGAGCCGCCGCACTGATTTGCGCCAGCCTGCTGGCAGGCTGTAATCAGCTGACGCAGTACACCATCAGTGAGCAGCAGGTGAATGATTACCTGCAAAAAAACAACAAATTTGAAAAACAGTTGGGTGTTCCTGGCCTGGTGGATGCCAAACTGGTGCTGACCAATCTCAGCAGCCAGATCGGCCGCGCTGAACCCGGCGTCGTGACGCTGACCGGGGATGCACATGTCGATATCTCCTCACTGTTCGGGCCGCAAAAAGCCGATATGCACCTGACCCTGAAAGCGAATCCTTCTTATGACCGCGAAAAAGGCGCTATTTTCCTGCGGGATATGCAGGTGACGGATTACACCATCAAGCCTGAAAAAATGGATAACGTGATGAAAGGTCTGATGCCATACCTGAACAATTCACTGAACACCTATTTCAACCAGCGTCCGGCTTATGTGCTTAATGGCGATCACAGTAAAGGCGAGGCGATGGCGAAGAAACTGGCGAAAGGGATAGAAGTGAAACCGGGGCAACTCGTCATCCCCTTCACTGATTAATTTCAGCTAAAGAGCCACCATGAAAAACCCGGCGTGATGACCCACCGCCGGGTTTTTTATGTTCTTCGCCAGGGGTTACTGATCGTCTTCTTCAGCGTCATCCAGATCGGGTGGCAACTGTTCCTGCAATTCATCACGCATGACCTGCAAGGCTTCGCGGCTGATTTCAGACAAGGTACGATAAAAACCGCTGGTCGCATGCGCTTCCACTTTACCGAGGAATTTACCGCACCACGGGAAAAGCAATTCATCGAACAGCGCGATTTGCGCACCCACTTCATCCTCCTGCGACTGATCTTCCAGCCAGGACGCGGCCAGTAACATGCCACCAAAATGATCGGCAGGTGTTTCACCTAAAGGCATTCCGCGCTGTTGCAGGAATGTGCGCACATCCATTTCATTTGCGCCCTCAACGTAATCACTGCGGAATGGCGAAACTGCGCATTCTGAACCGACAAACAGACGGTTAAATTCAGCGGCCAGTGCTTCCGGACTGGCACTTTCCTGTAAGCGGATCAGCAACGCATCCTGTTCCAGCGGCCAGTGTTCACGCAGCTTCCCATCCTGAATCAGACCAAACAGCGGAACCAGTAACGGATCCTGCGGCTGGCGATAAAATAAGGTGCCCAGCACGCGGCAGACAATCGAAAATTCATTCATAACAGTAACCTGATCAGACAATGAAAAGGGTTTATCACCCGCACGTTGGCCGCGACAATGTCACAGTTCGCTTAATTCAGCAATGGGCGCACGGCCACGGGCCTCAAGAAAATCGAGGAAACGACGCGGGCTGACGTTAAGAATACGGTCTTGCGGAAAATCAATTTCGCGCAGAATACGTTCACAATGTTCAAAGCCACCGAGCGAATAGGCGATATGCGAATCCGACCCCAGCGCCAGCCAGCCACCGGCTTCTTTTACGGCCAGCGCAATGGCGCGACAATTGGGTTCACTGCCCACACGCGAATGGATGAACGACGAATTATTCAGCTCCAGGGCCACATTATATTTTGCGGCAGCGGCTGCCACCGCCGGAATATCAATCGGGTATTTCGGGTTGCCCGGATGCGAAATAATATGCACTTCACCTCCCGCCATTGCCGCAATCACCGCCGCGGTATGGGTTTCTTTATCGACAGGCTGCATCACCGGCTCATGGAAACCGGCGATAATCACGTCAATTTCTTTGAGCATCGGGCCGGTGCAATCGATATCGCCATGAATATTCTTAATGTTCGATTCAATACCGCGCAGAATGCCGATGCCATTCACCAGACGCGGCCACACCCGCATATTCATAAAATGCCAGTAGTGCGGCGCATCAGCCATATCAGGGCCATGATCGGTGATGGCAAACAGCCTGATGCCCTTTTGTACTGCTTCATCGATGTAATCATGCAATGTACTGTAGGCGTGTGTGCTGGCAACCGTGTGCATGTGTAAGTCAACCGGGTACGGCATGTGCTCTCCTTGAAAATCTTCCGCTGCGGCAAAAATAACCGCAGCATTTATCATGTTAGCAGATGAATATCAGTAACCCCGACCGGGATCGACGCGGCCTGTCGGCTCGCGCCCCGCTTCTATCGCCAGAATATTACTCACGATGCTGTCCATCGCCTGCTCCGGCAAGGTGTCAGCACCGACGTGTGGCGTAATGCTGACACGCGGATGCGACCAGAACGGGTGCATGGCCGGTAACGGCTCTTCGATGAAGACATCCAGCGTGGCAGCCGCAATCTGGCCGCTGTCGAGGGCGCGTAACACATCACCTTCCACCAGATGTCCGCCACGGCCAAGGTTAATCAGGTACGCATTATGCGAAAGATTTGTGAACAGTTGATGATTGAGAACACCGGCGGTATGCGGGGTATTGGGCAACAGATTGATCAGCACTTTGCAGCCGCGGGCAAACCCCGCCAGTTGATCGTCCCCATAGAAACTCGCCACACCTTCCAGTGACTTGGCGCTGCGGCTCCAGCTGCGTACCGTAAACTGCATGTCCACGAGTGCCTTCGCCACGCTGCTGCCGAGCACGCCGGCACCGAGAACACCAATGGTGAATTCACTGCGTGAATGCGGGGCAAGCGGGTGCCACTGCTTTTGTTGCTGGAACAACTGATATTCATCCATCCGGCGAAAATAACGTAATACCGTCGCCAGCGCATATTCCTGCATCTGCAAAGACATGCCGGTATCTTCAAGGCGCAGCAATGGCACACCGGCTGGCAGTGTGCCCGGATGGCGCTGTTCCTGCGTTAGGATAGCGTCAACGCCAGCCCCCAGTGCGAAAATGCCTTTCAGCATAGTGCGGGACGCAAGCATAGCGCTCGGCGGCCGCCAGACCAGCGCGTAATCCGCCGGGTCATGATCATCAGCATTCCACACGCGGATACTGGCCTGCGGTAATCTTTTTGTTATGCCGTCAATCCAGGGTTTTGCATCAGATGTAGGGTGGTAAAAAATAATGTTCATCGGGGAAGCCTCCTGTGAGCAGATAGATTTCCCTGAATATCATCGTGATGCAACCCTGTGACGTAAAAAAGAACAAGCCCCGGAATTCGGGGCTTGTGAAGCGACTGTCGGATACTGCGAATAAATCAGGCGCCCGCCGGCTCGCGGTGGATCATCCGGCGCAGCAGCGGGATAAGTACCAGCAGTACCACACCTGTGATAACAGACCCCCAACCCAGCACGTTAAACACCTGGCTGTAGCCCGGATTGGTCAGTACCGGTGTACTGCCTGCGTTTTGCGGCATCAGCCCGGAAATGTAACTCGCCAGCACCGACGCCACACCGGTCACCATCATCCAGCAACCCATCATGACGCCCTGATAACGCGGCGGAGCCAGTTTGCCAATCATTGCGTAACCGATCGGGGAAATCAGTAACTCACCGATACTTTGCAGCAGATAGCTGATCGCAATCCATTTAAACGCCACCAGACCGTCGCCGCCCGCCAGATGGATCCCCAGCGGTAACACCAGCATCCCAAGTCCCATGCAAAATAATGAGGCAGAGAATTGCGCAGGAATATCAATGTTCCAGCCGCGCTGACGCAGGCGGTTGAACCACAGTGCCATCAGCGGACCGCCGATCACGATAACCACAGTATTAATGTTCTGGATCCACTGCGGTGCCACGCGGATACCGTACACATTGAGGTTAATATTATTTTCAGAGAACAGCATCAGCCCCATCGGAGCCAGCTGATACAAGGTCCAGAAAACCAGCGAACCGAGTGCCAGCAGCAGATATGCCTTCATGCGGCGGCGTTCACCGGCATCACGATGGCGGAATGTCACCAGCGTCATCAGCGCGAAAATCACCATACCCAGTGCGACCACAAAATAACTGCTGAATTCTGCGTGCGTCAGCAACATGCGGATAACCGGAACCAGCACAATCAGAATGGCTATACCGATCGCCATCCGGCGCAACAACTGGCTGCGGCTGGCTTCTTTCAGCGGCGTGCTGATGTCGGCCAGAATCGACCAGCGGGAGAGTGTCACCACAACTGCCGCGACATTACCTAACGTGGCGAACAAAAACAGTGCGCGGTAATTTTCGCTGAGCTGGAAATAACCGGCGACCGCAAAACCAATAAAGAAGCCGAGGTTCATCCCGGCATAATTCCACAGGAAGGCCGATTCACGGCGGTCATCGTCCGGCGCAAACCGCTGGGTCAGCATCATGTTCAGGCAGGTCACATTCAGTCCGCTGCCGGTCAGGAACATGGCTAATCCCCAGTACAACCCGGTCACGCCTTCCAGCGCAATCAGCGCACAGCCAAAGACCTGCAACACCATGCCGAGTACGAAAAGATTGCGGTTACTAAGATAACGTCCGCCGAGGTAGCCACCGAACATATGCAGCCCGTAGTTGAAGGCACCGAACACGCCCATGATGGCGTTGGCATTATCTTCACTGAAGCCGAGTTTTTTGGTGGCATAAAGTACCAGTGTGGAATACAGCACAGCAAAGCCGAGCGTTGCGAACGTCTGAACAAAAAATAATGTGCCCGCACCGGCAGGTATGGCGGTCCGGTGCTGCGATCCGACCGTGTTATTTGGCTGACTCAAGAATGCCCCCTGTCTTTATGTGATAAATAAACGCTGCTTCAAATGGTGACCTGTACAGTTTTTATGCGAAGCATTTTTTCAGAGTGCATTGTTATACCGCTACCGGAGATGATTACCACAACATATCTTGCTATTTAGCGGTAACAAAAAGTGTTTGCGGGATAATTGTGCTTCTATGCAGAAGCGCTACTTATTTATGCATTTTGATAAGTCATTTTAATCACCGTGCGTCATCAGATCCCGGCTGTACATCCTTAAGGCATTTTTTGTTCTTTAAATCATCAGATTGTTCTAAGTTTGTTTAAATGGCATCGAACCGGTAAAAGAGAGTTGACGGTGAGACTACTTTTCCCTACATTAGCGCCGGTCAGCAGCACTGCGGTGCAGCTGGCGACTGGAGAGGTGTCTGAGTGGCTGAAGGAGCACGCCTGGAAAGTGTGTATATGAGCAATCGTATCGAGGGTTCGAACCCCTCTCTCTCCACCACATTAAACAAAAAAGGTTCTGATGAAAATCAGAGCCTTTTTTGTTTCGGGCGCTTCAAAAACCCGGCGACCACGGCATTATTTCCGCTGAACAGACTCTGAGCACCTGACACAAAACGCTGAAAATTTTCTTGACCCTTCGCGGCTGTCTCCCTATAGTAGCGCCCCGTTGCAACGCTCGCGCTGTAACGAACACGGTGAGGTGTCTGAGTGGCTGAAGGAGCACGCCTGGAAAGTGTGTATACGAGAAATCGTATCGAGGGTTCGAACCCCTCTCTCACCGCCAAATTAAAGAAAAAGGGTTCTGATGAAAATCAGAACCCTTTTTCTTTTGGGGTGGTGCATGCCGGGGCGGTTTTGCTGGCAGGCAACATCATTCCCTGCACACACCTCAGCTTCTCGTGCCGCTATGAATACCCCCTTCGCAGGGGAAGGAGCAAGAAAACCCACCCGAGATTTAGCATGGGACAAGCAAGAAAACCTGTTCCATTTCTTCGCAGCTGGAAAAAAACTCGAGCGGCTCCCTACCCTGCGAAGGGGTGGGGTGGGGTTTTAATGGCAACTACATTGCTTTTACTCATCACATTTTCACCAGCATCAGCCCTGCCCTTAACCCCAGCGCAACGTTCGGGTTCGGGAACAGCACGACTTCTTCCTCTGCTTCCACCTTGTAAGTTTTGCCGCTTTCTTTTGCGATCACAAAACCCTGCCTGAACGCCGTAAAATTCAACGCATCAGCCGGTATAAACAGCTGAAAATCGTCCTGTGAGCGGATCACATCCTGCACCACGCGGTAATGCACCAGCGGCGCGGCAGCTTCGCGTGCGGGCAACGGTTGGCCGCTGACCAGCGCTTCCAGCGCACGGCGGATACCGGTGAACTGCGTGTGGTCGTTACTGCCAAACGGCAGCGCTTTGCCCAGTTCCAGCGTGCAACTGTCGGCCTGAAAAACCTCGCTGCTAAAGTGCGTGAATGTCCCTCCGGGCGAACGATGATGCACCAGCGCATCCAGCCCGGCGGCGTCGAGCCACGCAAGCATCGCTGCGCTTTTCGCTCGCGTCTGTAACGGCAATAACCCGAAACGCACATGCTTTGAACCACGGATCGCCGTGTGCAAATCATAGTGGAATCGCTCAGTTGTCCCTGCGGCGGTGGCGCTGCGATAAAACAATGCCATCACCTGTTCAAGTTCCTGCGCCCGGCGGGTTTCATTATCAGGTGTATAACGCGCGTGACGTCCGCCAAACATACGGTTCATATCGGCGCCGGTAAACCGCTTATTGATACGCATTGACGGCGGATTGCCCAGTAATACCAGCAACCGGACCCGCAACAACCTTTCACCTGACAGCAGTTCGCTGACCAGTTGATTAAGCAGTTCAACAGGCGCAGTTTCATTACCGTGAATACCGGCAGAAATCACCACCGCCGCCTGACAGGGCTGACGCGGTGAAAGCTCAAGAATGCCTTCGCCGCGCCATTGCCAGTCCAGCGTTTCGGTTTGTCCTGCAGGTTCAGTCACCGCGTCGCCGGACAGCGTCGTCGCCAGTAAATCAAACATACCTTCACTCCTGTGATGGCTCAGCGCTGGAACGGATAAATCGCACCCAGCCCGAGAATAGTCGTCAGCTCGTCGAGCGCAGTGCGCACTTCGGTCAGAAGCTGCGGATCAGCCAGATCTTTGGCCTGCATCCGGTCACGATAATGCGTATCCACCCAGGTATTAAGCCGCGTGAACTGGTTGTCGTTCATCAGCGAAGCCACATTGATGGCATTAAGTTCGTTGCGGTTGAGCGCCACACGCAGACGCAGACACGCCGGACCACCGCCGTTGCGCATGCTTTCGCGCAGATCAAACACTTCAAGCTGATCGACCGGACCACCGCTGTCTTTCAGTGCAGAAAGATACGCCCAGACGCCGATGTGCTGGCGGGATTCTTCCGGCACCACCAGCAGCATTTTGCCGTCGGATTTGGTCAGTAACTGGCTGTTAAACAGATAGGTCGCGACCGCATCGTCGAGAGATACTTTCGACTGCGGCACTTCAACCGGGCAGAAATCCAGCTCAAGCGCCGCCATTTTGCGGCGGATTTCCTCCAGCGCTTTGCCTGAATTGACAAACGCCTGCTCGTGATGGAAAAGCACGTTACCGTTACTGACAGAAATGACGTCATTATGGAAAACGCCGCTGTCAATGGCTTGCGGATTTTGCTGAATAAACACCGTGCGTTTTTCATCAAGCTGATGTAAACGCGCCACGGCGTCACTGGCTAAACGGGTCTGGCGTGCCGGATAACGCACCGGTTCGTTCCCGCCGGTCGCCAGCCCGTCACGTCCGTAAACAAACACCTGCACCCCGGGTTTATCGTACGCACCACATAACCGGTTGTGATTCGCCGCGCCCTCATCCCCCAGCGCAGCCACCTGCGGCAGCGCATCATGATGAGCAAAATATTTATCGGCATGAAAGGTCGCGCGCAAAATGGCAGACGTGGTTTCTGCCTCAATGGCCCGGTGGAATTTATTGTTCAGGTTGGCGACCGTGAAATGCACACGCCCGTCCGCGCTGTCGGCTGAAGGCGACACCGTGGCCGCATTGGCTACCCACATGGAAGACGCCGAACTCAGTGACGACAGCAAACGCGGCGAATAAGCCTGCGCTTTGGCCAGCACCTCCCGATCGCTGCCACCAAAGCCCATTTTTCGCAACGTGCTCAGATGCGGACGTTCGTGGGGTGGCAAAATGCCCTGCGCAAAACCCAGGTCAGCCAGCGCTTTCATTTTCAGCAAGCCCTGTTTTGCCGCCAGACGCGGATTCGCCACCGTATCCTGGTTTTTAGTCGAGGCTTCATTGCCAAACGACAACCCGGCGTAATGGTGCGTCGGGCCAACTAATCCGTCAAAATTTGCTTCACATCCAGACATTCCTGTCTCCTCAGATTGTACGGAAATCAATACCTGGCGACAGCGTCGCAGGGAGTTCCAGTTTGTCCGTTTCCAGCGAGGCCATCGGCCAGGCACAATAATCCGCCGCATAATACGCGCTGGGACGATGGTTACCCGAAGCGCCGATCCCCCCAAAAGGCGCATTGCTTGATGCACCGGTCAGCGGTTTATTCCAGTTCACAATGCCCGCCCTGGCTTCCAACAGTAGCTGCTCAAACTGATCACGATCAGCTGAGATAAGCCCGGTGGCGAGCCCGAAACGCGTCCGGTTGGCGAGGGCGATGGCATTATCAAAATCGCTGTAACGGTAAATGCTCAGCAACGGGCCGAAATATTCTTCATCAGGAATACCGGCCACGCCGGTCAGATCGATAATGCCCGGCGTCAGGACCGTATTCAGCGGGTCCGGGCGTGTCAGCAACAGCAGCGGCTTTCCGCCCAGCGCCAGCAGCCCGTCCTGCGCTTTCAGCATATTGCGTGCTGCAACGTCAGAAATCACCCCCCCCATAAACGGCTGCGGCGTGTCATCCCATCCCCCGACCCGCAGTTGCATGGTGACATCAAGCAAACGCGCAATAAATGCATCACCCGCCGCTCCCTCTTTCACCAGCAGACGGCGGGCACAGGTACAACGCTGTCCGGCAGAAATAAATGCTGACTGAATAGTCAGATTAACCGCTGCATCAATATCCTCTACCGGCTCGACAATCAGCGCATTATTGCCGCCCATTTCCAGTGCCAGAATTTTTTCAGGCTGACCGGCGAGCTGACGGTGTAACTGATAGCCGGTACCTGCGCTGCCGGTAAACAGCAGGCCGTCGATATTATCGCAGGCTGCCAGCGCCTCACCGGTGCTGCGACCGCCTTGTACCAGATTCAGAACGCCTTCCGGCAATCCGGCTTGCTCCCACAATTTCACCGTTTCTTCGGCGGTTTTGGGCGTCAGTTCGCTCGGTTTAAACACCAGCGTATTACCCGCCAGCAAAGCCGGAACGATATGGCCGTTCGGCAGATGGCCGGGGAAATTGTACGGACCAAAAACGGCCAGCACGCCATGGGGACGGTGGCGCAGCACGGCTTCACCGTCGGGCATTGCGGTGTGTTTTTCGCCAGTGCGTTGCTGACAGGCTTCCAGTGAAATGGCGACCTTGCCGATCATGGCCTGAATCTCTGTCAGCGTTTCCCAGCGCGGTTTGCTGGTTTCCTGACTGATGATTTCCGCCAGCCGGGTTTTGTGTTCCGTCAGTAAATCCGCGAAACGCTTAATCACCTCAGCACGTTGGGTCACGGTTTTACGTGCCCATGCAGGGAATGCCGTGCGTGCGGCTGTACAGGCGGCCCCGACATCTTCAGCACTGGCGCTCAGCGCCGACCACAGCAATGTATTATCGGCCGGATTAGTTTTGTTCAGTTGCGCGCCTTGTCCGCTGCGCCACTGGCCCTGAATAAAAAGTGCAGGTTGCATCATGCGAGACTTTCCTTTTTGAGAAACTGGGTTGCAGAAGCCGGGGTATCACCCGGGAAAAGCGCCACGGCACGCAGGGTATCGCCCTCGCGCAGACTGAGCAGGTCAGCTTCGCGGCCATTAAGCGTCAGAGAATGCGGCGAGTCGCCGCCCGGCACCAGTAAGGCACGGAAATTCTGATATTGCTCATTGGCGACCAGATACAGCGGCTCGTCCCGCCCGCTGCGATGTTCCGCCAGCCGGACAGGCAGCAGACAACTTTCTTTTACCGCGCGTAACTGATCGATTTCACCTTCGAGCGTCGGGCCGGCATCAAAAATATCCACATACCCTTCGTAACGAAGCCCTTCACCTTCAAGCACAGCACGCGCCGGGGCGGTTTGCGGATGCACTTCGCCGATCACCTCACGCGCCTCGTGACTGAGCAACTCGGTATATAAAGGATGCTTTGGCATCAGTTCGGCAATAAAGGATTTTTGTCCCATACCGGTCAGACGGTCGGCTTCAGCGAATTCCATACCAAAAAAATGCCGTCCGACGCTGTCCCAGAACGGTGAATGACCGTTGTCGTCAGACATACCGCGCATCTCCGCAATCACCTTGCGGGAGAAGTGCTCACGAAATGCCGCCAGGAACAGAAAACGGACTTTCGATAACAATTGTCCGTTTTTGCCGTGGCGGTAGTCCGGGTCGAGAAACAACGTACAAAGTTCGGTATAACCGGTGTGATCATTACTGAGAAAAAGCGTCGGCACCGGTTTATAAATGTTCAGGCTTTTGGAGGCATGCACCAGCGTGCCAAGGCGAAAGTTGTACCACGGTTCACTGAGCCCGACCGCCACTTCGATGGCACTGACGCCCACCACTTTTTTCTGTTCAGTGTCTTCGAGTACGAACAGATAACCTTGCTCGGCTTTATCCAGGCGACCTTCCCAGGTCGCCACTGAGCGCTCAATGCGCCCGCGTAAATGCGCTTCATCCTTGGGCAAAGACGTTAAACCGATGCCGGTTTTGCCTGACAACTGCAGGATGTCGGCGAGATCGCCGGGCCGCACAGGTCGAATCAACATCATGATGCTTTACCTCATTTATCCCAAACAATCACACGCACAGGCGCGCAACGGCACGCTCAAGCCGGTTCAGCCCTTCTTCAATATCCGCACCCGGAATAATCAGTGATGGCGCAAAACGCAGTACGTTAGGCCCGGCAATCAGGGCGATCAGTCCTTCTTCGGCCGCCAGCGTATTGAGCTGTTTGGCCTGATCTTTATACCGTTCGCTCATCACTGCACCTAACAGCAGCCCCTGCCCGCGCACCTCACTGAACACCCGATAACGATCGTTGATGCGCTTAAGGCCATCGGCAAACCACTGATGACGCTTTTGCACACCTGACAACACCTCCGGCGTGTTAATCAGCGCTAAGACTTTTCCCGCCACCGCCGTTGCCAGCGGGTTACCGCCGTAAGTGGTGCCGTGCGTACCCGGCTGGAATAACGCGGCATAACGATCAGTGGTCAGCATCGCACCAATCGGGAAACCGCCACCCAGCGCTTTGGCACTGGTCAGAATATCCGGCACGACACCATAATGCTGATAGGCATACAATTCGCCGGTGCGCCCGACGCCGGTCTGCACTTCATCGAAAATCAGCACTGCCTGATGTTTGTCACACAACTCACGCAGGCCTTGCAGAAATTCCGCCTCTGCCGGCACCACGCCACCTTCCCCCTGGATCGGTTCAACGATCACCGCACAGGTGCGGGAAGAGATCTGGCTGGCCACCGCTGCCAGATCGTTAAACGGCAGATGGGTAATGGCCTCTGGCAAGGGGGCAAAATCTTCAGAATATTTCGGCTGACCGCCGGTGGTGACGGTAAAGAGCGTGCGGCCATGGAATGCGTTTTTGAAGGCGATAATTTCGTTTTTTTCACCGCCGGTTTTATTGCCGTAAAGCCTGGCCAGTTTCAGCGCCGCTTCGTTGGCTTCTGCGCCGGAGTTACAGAAAAATACTTTGTCTGCAAAAGTGGCGTCGATCAGTTGCTTTGCCAGCCGCAGCACCGGTTCATTGGTGTAACCGTTGCCCAGGTGCCAGACTTTATCCGCCTGCTCATGCAGGGTTTTACGAATTTCAGGGTGCGCATGTCCGAGTGCATTCACCGCAATGCCGCCGGCGAAATCGACATAATCTTTGCCCGCCTGATCCCACAGCCAGGATCCTTCGCCGCGCACAGGAATAAATGCCGCCGGCGCATAAACCGGTACCATCCAGTCATCAAAGTTCTGGCGGCTGACGTTTTGCGGCTGCTGTTGGTGTTCCATATAAACCTCTTATAAGCTGATTTCAGGGTGCACGCGCCCGTCCCCCATACAGACGGGAAATGCACCGGGTTCCGATGTTTTTGCACATTTAGCGGGCAATCACGCTGGCGAGAAATGACAGTTATTAATTTGTTATTTAAAAGTTAATAAATAATCTCACTCAGTCTCATCATAGATTGCACTCTTCATGCCAGCAAAGGAAAAAAGTGAATAAAAAAAGTGAGAGCTAGAAAAAACAACCACTTAATACCTGCCATTATTCACTTTTATTGCATAAAAAATGAATAAAAGAAAAAATCCCCTTGTGCAGCAATGCGGTCAGAAGAATGAGTATGCAGGGAAATATTTTTATTTCCGGCGGGATGTTTTATACAGAATTGTGATCCGGCGCGTGAAGCCCGCGCTCAGGCGCAGCGCCATGCCTGATCAAGGTGCAACGACGCACAATGTTGGGGCATGAAAACCCCGTGACCCTCTTCACACTCTGCGCAAATAAAAAAAATCCCACGGTTTTTCTTGCTGATATACCCCCGATTTCTGCCGCGAGTTGTATTCATTTTGTTAAATTTTAGACCTAATTTTGTTAAATTGTTATCGGTAACACTCCCCCGCTTTCTCTGTGGTGTGAACTTGATGGTTTTTATTAACTTTAATTTAACATTAAAAGTCATTAAATTTAACTTTTTAGGGCGCTGATCACATTCTGTTTACGGCTGCGCGAAAAAAGCTTTCCCCTTAAGTTAATCTCTGAATGTGGAATAAATAACCACCAGCCGTTCCCTACACCAGAACAGAACATCATAAGAAAAGGTACAGACATGAAATTTAACCTCGCATTAGTCAGTGCATGTGTGGTTTCAGCATGCATGTTATTCACAACACCGTCATTTGCCGCCAAACCTTACGACATAGCCGTCGTTGCCAAAGTCACCGGTATTCCATGGTTCACACGTATGGAAGTCGGCGTAAAAGAAGCCGCACAAAAACTGGATGTTAATGCCTATCAGGTGGGCGCATCCACGCCGGATCCCGCTCAGCAGGTCAAAGTGATTGAAGATTTGATCGCCAAAAAAGTCGACGCCATTATCGTGGTGCCGAACGACGCCAAAGTGCTGGAACCGGTGCTTAAGAAAGCCCGTGATCAGGGCATTGTGGTGTTAACGCACGAATCGCCGGATCAGCAGATTGGTCAGTGGGATATCGAAACCATCGACAGCCAGAAATACGCCGAAGCCAATATGGACGAGCTGGCGAAAGACATGGGCGGCAAAGGCGGTTATGCGATTTATGTCGGCTCGCTGACCGTGCCATTGCATAACGCATGGGCCGATGCCGCGATTAAATATCAGAAAGAAAAATACCCGGATATGCATGAAGTCACGTCACGCCTGCCGGTCGCGGAAAATATTGATAAGTCTTACTCCACAACGCTCGATTTAATGAAAACCTACCCTGATCTGAAAGGGATTATTGGTTTCGGTTCACTCGGCCCGATTGGTGCCGGTCAGGCCGTTCAGCAAAAACGTGCAAAAAATAAAATCGCCGTTGTGGGTATTGCCATGCCAGCTCAGGCTGCGCCATACCTGATGCGCGGTGATATTAAGAAAGTGCTGCTGTGGGATCCGAAAGATGCCGGTTACGCGTTAGTGACGGTCGCCGACCAGATGTTGCAGGGTAAAGAAGTGAATAAAGATCTGAGCATCGACGGGTTAGGCAAAGCTGATGTGGATATGGATAAGCACGTGATCCGCTTTAATAAAATCCTGGAAGTCACACCAGAAAATGCGAAATCACTCGGATTCTGATTTAGCTTTTTAATACTTTTATTTACCGGAGATAATTTATCTCCAGCGCCACACCAGGCAAATAGAAACAGATACGGCGTTGTATGTTGTGCCGTATCTGAATTTCTAATCAGACATTGAAAACTTATACCCTAAATAATTCGCGTTGTGAGAAGGCGGCAAATGAGTAAACCCCGATGAGCTTACATAAGTAAGTGATTCGGGTGAGCAAGTGAAGCCAACGCACCCGCAGCGTGAAGTATGAAGGGCATGTTGTAAGGATTGCGATGAATACTCTCAGCACGTCCCCTGCCCCTGCTGAGGCCTTTATCAGCCTCGAAAAAATCAGTAAAAAATTCCCCGGCGTATTAGCGCTGGATAATGTCAGCCTGACGCTTAATAAAGGTGAAGTGCATTGTCTCGCCGGTCAGAATGGCTGCGGCAAGAGTACCATCATTAAAGTTATTTCCGGTGTCTACCAGCCGGAGAAAGGCGCAGCCATTACGCTTGACGGAAAACTTTTTCACGCCCTGACGCCACAGCTTTCGTCTTATTATGGCATTCAGGTTATTTATCAGGACTTGTCTTTATTCCCCAATTTATCGGTGGCTGAAAATATTGCTATCCACCGTTATTTACCGGGCGGCGATTTCTGGGTACATCGTGAGGCAATGCGCAAAAAAGCCATCGCGGCGATGCAACGGGTTGGCGTCTCACTGGATCCGGATCGTAAAGTCGAAAAGCTGTCGATTGCTGACCGCCAGTTAGTGGCAATATGCCGGGCAATCGCGGCTGACGCCAGTCTGGTTATTATGGATGAACCCACCGCGTCGCTGACCCGCACCGAAGTGAACGGTTTGCTGCGGGTGGTGAATGAGCTCAAAGCTGCCGGTATTTGCGTGGTATTTGTCAGCCATCGCCTCGATGAAGTCATGGAAGTCGCTGACCGTATCAGTGTGATGCGCGATGGCAAACTGGTCGGTACCTATCCGGCCAGTGAACTTGACAGTAATGAACTGGCCTTCCTGATGACCGGACAGCGTTTTACCTACAGCCATCTGCCGCAACGCGCGCCGGTCAACGTCACGCCGCTGCTGGAAGTCAGCCATCTGAGCCGCAAAGGTCAGTATCAGGATATTTCGCTGTCGCTGCGTCAGGGTGAAATCACCTCGATTATCGGCCTGCTCGGTTCAGGACGTACCGAGCTCTGCCTGAGCCTGTTTGGCATGAGTCAACCGGACAGCGGGGAAATCCGTGTCAACGGTAAGGCGGTGAAACTCCACAGCAACCGCGACGCTATCCGTCACGGCATTGCGTATGTGTCGGAAGATCGCCTGACGCAGGGGCTGATCATGGAACAATCCATTTATGACAACACGCTGGTGTCAATTTTTGACAAGTTGCGCACCGGCACCGGGCTGATGGATCACCGCAAAGCCGCCTCCGTGGTGAAAGACCTGATCCGTGATCTGAACATTAAAGTGTCGGACAGCAGCCTGCCGGTGAAAACCCTTTCCGGCGGTAATGCACAACGCATCGCCATCGCCAAATGGGTGGCGACGCAGCCACATATCCTGATCCTCGATTCGCCGACAGTCGGTGTCGATATCGCCAATAAAGAAGGGATTTACCGCATCGCGCGCGATCTGGCGGAATCCGGCATGGCAGTGCTGATGATTTGCGATGAAATCCCGGAAGCGTATTACAACAGCCACCGCGTGCTGGTGATGCGTAAAGGCCAGCTGGTGGCGGAATTTGCGCCGCATCAGAGCAGCGAAGCGCAGATTGCGGAGGCGATCAATGAATAACAAATCTCTTACGAAACTGTTTTCCCTGCACGAATTCTGGCTGGGATTACTGGTACTGCTGCTGGTGATTGGCCTGAGTATCAGTACCCGTGAATTTATGACGCTCGGCAACCTGACCGATGTTGCCACCAGCTACGCCATTCTCGGTATTCTGGCCTGCGGCCTGTTTGTGGTACTGATTGCCGGTGGTATCGACATTTCTTTCCCGGCAGTGACCTCTATCGGTCAGTACGTGATGGCGAGTTACATCATTCATCATGGCGGCAGCTTTCCTCTGGCGTTTGCCATGTCGATGGGCATCGGTTTACTGCTCGGGCTGGTCAACGGCTTCCTGGTCTACTGGCTGCGCGTGCCGGCCATTATTATCACGATTGCCACATTAAACCTTTTCTACGGTTTGCTGGTGTATCTGACCAATGGCACCTGGCTTTACGGCTTCCCCGACTGGTTCATGAACGGCATCAACTGGTTCTCCTTTACTGCCGCCGACGGTTACGACTATGGCCTGACGCTGCCGCTGCTCAGCCTGCTGGGCGTCATTATTGCCACCGGCGTGCTGATGAACCGCACCCGTGTGGGCCGGCAGATTTACGCCATGGGCAGCAACCGTGATGCCGCGTCGCGCCTGGGTCTGAACATCCTGCGTCTGCATTTTTATGTGTATGGCTTTATGGGATTGCTGGCAGGTATCGCCGCCGTGGTACAGGCGCAGATCACTCAGTCCGTGGCACCCAACTCGTTACTCGGTTATGAACTGACCGTACTGGCGGCGGTGGTCTTAGGCGGTACCAGTATGACCGGTGGTCGCGGCTCGCTGACCGGCACCGTCCTCGGTGTCATGTTGCTGGCCTTTTTGCAAAACGGCCTGACGCTGCTGAGCATTTCATCTTACTGGCATCAGGTATTTAGCGGCGTGATCATTCTGGTCAGCATCAGCAGCACCGCGTGGAATGAAAAACGCAAACTGGCAAAGGGGATGTGACATGACGACTTTAACCCGATTCTTCCCCGGCGACCGCATCATCCGCTTGCAGTTGCTGATTATCGTTGTTGTTGCCGTATTGTTCTCATTTACGCTGGGCGGCAGTTTTTACAGCATCGGCAATTTCCAGTCGATCTCCTCGCAATTGCCGATTCTGGGCATGCTGGCTCTGGGGATGGGCATCACCATGCTCACCGGTGGTATCAACCTCTCGGTGATTGCCGGGGCAAATGCCTGTTCGCTGGCAATGGCAGCCATTCTGGTGGCGCATCCGGGTCAGCCGGAATATTTCGCGCTGGCGATGCTCGCCGGTCTGGCCGTTGCGGTGGTGACTGGCGTACTCAATGGCGCGCTGATTGCGTATATCGGAGTTTCACCGATTCTGGCAACGCTCGGCACCATGACGCTGATTGCCGGGCTGAATATTCTGCTGACCAACGGCGCGGTGATTTCCGGCTTCCCGGCGGCAATCCAGTATCTCAGCAACGGCAGTCTTTTGGGCATTCCGGTCGCACTGCTGTTATTCCTGCTGGTGGCGCTGTTGTTATGGGTATTACTCGAACACACCACACTTGGCCGCAGCTTATATCTGATGGGTTCCAACGAACAGGCCACGCGGTTCAGCGGCGTCAATACCCATAAAGTTACTATCGCGGTGTATGTGCTTTCCGCCCTGCTCGGCTGGGGTGCGGCATTGCTGATGATGTCCAAATTTAACTCGGCAAAAGCAGGTTACGGCGACTCCTATTTGCTGGTGACCATTCTGGCCTCCGTACTCGGCGGGATTAATCCCGACGGCGGTTTCGGCCGGGTCATCGGGCTGGTACTGGCACTGATCGTCCTGCAAATGCTGGAAAGTGGCCTGAACCTGATGGGGGTAAGCAGTTATCTGACAATGGCTCTGTGGGGCGGCGTTCTGATCCTGTTTATCGCTCTGCAAAACAGAAAATCTTAAGCGAAAGCTTTTTACCGAAGGGAAAGAACATGGCGAGTTATTTTATTGGAGTCGACGTAGGTACCGGCAGCGCCCGCGCGGGTGTCTTCGACATGACCGGCCGCATGGTTGGCCAGGCCAGCCGTGAGATTACGTTATACCGCCCGAAAGCCGATTACGTCGAGCAATCGTCCGATGAGATCTGGCAATCTGTCTGTAACGCCGTGAAAGATGCGGTTAATCAGGCTGACATCAACCCGATCCAGGTGAAAGGTATCGGCTTCGACGCCACCTGTTCGCTGGTGGTGCTGGATAAAGAAGGTAAGCCGCTGACCGTCAGCCCGTCCGGGCGCAGCGAGCAAAACATTATTGTCTGGATGGATCACCGTGCCATTACCCAGGCCGAGCGCATCAATGCCACCGGTCACCGCGTGCTGGAATTCGTTGGCGGGATTATTTCACCGGAAATGCAAACGCCGAAATTGCTCTGGCTGAAACAGCATATGCCGACCACCTGGAACAACGTCGGTCACCTGTTCGACCTGCCGGATTTTCTGACCTGGCGCGCCACACAGGACACCACGCGCTCGCTGTGTTCCACCGTCTGTAAATGGACGTATATCGGCCATGAAGACCGCTGGGATCCAAGCTATTTTCGCCAGATCGGGCTGGAAGATTTGCTGGAAAACAACGCGGCGAAAATCGGCAGTGAAGTAAAAACCATGGGCGAGCCGCTCGGGCATGGTCTGACACAGCGCGCCGCCGCAGAGATGGGGCTGATGGCAGGCACCGCCGTCAGCGTTTCTATCATTGATGCCCATGCAGGCAGCCTCGGCATTCTCGGTGCCAGCGGCGCATCCGGTGAATCGGCCGACTTCGATAACCGCATCGCGCTGATTGGCGGCACTTCCACGGCGCACATGGCGATGTCCCGCAGCGCACGTTATATCGGCGGCATCTGGGGGCCTTACTACTCGGCTATTTTGCCAGATTACTGGCTGAACGAAGGTGGGCAATCCACCACCGGCGCACTGATTGACCATATGATTCAGTCGCATCCGTGTTATCACGATTTACTGAAACAGGGTAAAGACAGCGGCAAAACTATTTACGAAGTACTCAACAATATTTTGCGAAAAATGGCCGGTGAACCGGAGAATATCGCCTTCCTGACCAAAGATATTCATATGCTGCCCTACTTCCACGGCAACCGTTCACCGCGCGCCAACCCGACGCTGACCGGTACGCTGACCGGTCTGAAACTCTCGCGTACGCCGGAAGACATGGCACTGCATTATCTGGCCACCATTCAGGCGCTGGCGCTGGGCACCCGCCATATCATCGAGACCATGAACCAGAGTGGATATCGCATTGATACCATGATGGCAAGCGGTGGTGGCACCAAAAATCCGGTGTTTGTACAGGAGCACTCCAACGCCACAGGCTGTGCAATGTTGTTACCGGAAGAAAGCGAAGCGATGTTACTCGGCAGTGCCATGATGGGCACCGTTGCGGCCGGCGCATACGACTCGTTGCCGGAAGCGATGGCGGCCATGAGCCGAATCGGCAAAACGGTCACACCGCAAACCAATAAAATCAAAGAGTATTACGATCGCAAATACCGTGTGTTTCATGAGATGTACCACGACAGCATGAAATACCGCCGCCTGATGCAGGGGGAAACCCAATGAATGCGGAGGATGAATTTGCCCTGGCGTGCCAGGGCTGGCAAACCTACAGCCAGGAATTGCTGGCATTACGGCACAATCTCGATGCCGATATCTGGCAGCAGTTACTGACCCTGATCACCGGCTGTAAGGGCAAAATTGCCGTCAGCGGCGTCGGGACGTCGGGCATTGCGGCGCGGAAAATCGCCCATATGCTGGCATGCGTCGAACAACCGGCGGTATATCTCAGCGCCACCGATGCCGCCCATGGTGATTTAGGCTTTATGCGCAGCGATGACCTGATGATTTTAATTTCCCGGGGCGGAAACTCTGAAGAACTGACGCGTTTGTTACCGGCGCTGAAAGCCAGGGGCGTGGCGATCATCAGTGTAACGGAGAATACGGATTCGGCGATCGCCCGTGCCGCCACGCTGGTGGTGAAAACACATATTGAGCAAGAAATCGACCCGCTCAATATGCTGGCTACCACGTCCATCATACTGGTGCTGGCGGTGTTCGATGCGTTGTGTGGCAATATCATGCTGCGCAACGGCTTTGATCAGCAGCGGCTGCTGAAAGTCCATCCGGGCGGAAATGTCGGTAAAATCCTGCGCGAACAGGATGTGTGAAACCATTCTCACCTTTTAATTTCTTCCGCCACCAGCGCTGCCAGAATGGAGACGGCACGCGCGGTGTGCGGTCCCCATTCGAAAGAGGTATTAATGCGCATACAATGGCTGAAACGCGCGTCGGCGGAGAACATGGTGCCGGGCGCGACGCTGACGCCTTTTGCCAGAGCGCGCTGATAGACCCGTGCCGCGTCCACGTTATCGCCTAAATCCAGCCATAAAAAATACCCGCCGGCGGGTTGCGTCACTGTCACCTGCGCCGGAAACTCAGCCAGGATAGCGTGACGCATCGCCATCTGGCGTTGTTCAAGCACACGTCGCAACCGCCGCAGATGGGTATCGTAGCCGCCCTGCTGCGCACCTTTTTGCATATAATCGGCTAATGCCAGCTGAACCGGCACACTGGCCGATAATGTACTCATCAGTTGCAGGCGTTGAATACGTTCGGCATAAGCCCCCGCCGCCACCCAGCCTACGCGAAAGCCCGGCGCGAGAGATTTCGAAAAAGACGAACAATGCAGAATTTCGCTGCGGTATGACGAGGCTTTCAGCGGCACCGTCCGTTCACTGTCAAAGTACAGTTCGCTGTAGACATCGTCCTCTATCAGCGCCACTTTATGCGCCTGAAGAATACTCACCAGCCGTGTTTTTCTCTCCGGCGGCAAACTGCATCCGAGCGGGTTCTGAAAGCTGGACATCAGCCAGCAGGCTTTGATGGGATAAATTTCCAGCGCCTGTTCCAGTGCCTCGGGATCCATGCCGCTACGTACGTCAGTCGGAATGGCGACGGCTTTTAATTTACGCCGCTCAATCGCCTGCAATACCCCGTAAAAAGCCGGCGATTCGATAGCCACCCAATCCCCCGGCTCGGTCACAACCTGCAAACTTAACCCGAGCGACTCCATCGCACCTGACGTAATGACAATTTCATCGGGTGCCACTTCAATGCCGTTTTGCGCATACCGCTGCGCAATGCTGCGACGCAGTTCTTCATTACCCGGCGGCAGATTTGCAGTGGCGCTGTGTGGCGACATCCGGCGGACGGCGCTCGCCAGGGAGCGAGCCAGACGTGGTTGCGGGAAAAGTGTCGGATCAGGAAACGCGGAACCAAGCGGCACCACGGCGGGATCTTGCCCGGCTTTAAGAATATCGAAAATAGCGTCATTGACGTCCACCTGCTCTGCGGCATGTAAACGCCCGTCGGGAGAAGGACGCACCGGTCTCTGACCCCCCGCCGCCACGAAATAGCCGGACTGCGGACGTGCGACAATCACACCCTGACTTTCCAGCAGCTGATAGGCCTGCAGCACAGTCATCAGACTCAGGCCAGACTGTTTACAGGTATCACGCAATGAAGGCAGCCGTTCGCCCGGTAACCAGACCTGCGTATCAATTTGTCTGCGCAAGGTACGCGCCAGCGTTTCATAACGGGATTGAGTCATTATCCATCAGCACTGTTATAGAAAGTGTTAATCAAAAGATAACTATTATACCTGATTTTGCGCTTTCCCTCTGACGTAAACTGCTCATCAACAGCGACGAACATTTAACAGAGAGTTATGGCGGCGAAACATTCACCATGATAATGTGTGAATTCACCGCATTACTCAGATTTATCTGAGCTTCCTTTCACACCTGTTCGCGCAACCTTACGCTTTCTAAACACTTTCTCCACGATCGCTGGAAAAGTAACACTCCGCCTTTCACTCTTTTACATCCACACCGCATTACTATTCATTGGATTGAGTAGACTTGTTTTCGTCGAAACAAAACGGGCGAATTGCCTGAATCTCCAATGAGGAATTTAATTATGCGTAAACTTACCGCAATGATTGTGGCTTCAACTCTGGCTCTGAGCTCCGCTTCTTTCGCATTTGCTGCTGAAACCACCGCGACACCGGCCACTGACGCCACGACCGCCACGCAAGGCAAAATGCTGCATCATAAAGGACCGCAGCATATGAATCCGTTTGCGGGCCTGAACCTGACTGAACAGCAGAAAACACAGATGAAAGAAATCATGAAAGACAGCGGGGCGCGCCCTGACCGTGCAGCCATGAAAGCCCAGATGGATCAGATGCACAACCTGGTGGCGACCGACAGCTTCGATGAAGCTAAGGTAAAAGCGCAAATTGATACCATCACTAAAGCGCAGTCTGACCGCATGCTTGACCGTGCCCGTGCTGAGAACAAAATGTATAACCTGCTGACACCAGAGCAGAAAAAACAGTTCAATGAAAACTATCAGCAACGCGCCGCCAAAATGGAGCACATGCGTGACCACAAACCAGGCCAGGAAAAGTCAGCAACCGCTGAATAATCCTTAACCTGACAGAATAACCGGCCCATCGTGGCCGGTTTTTTTTTGCTTTTTTACTTCCCCGCCACAACTTTGCTGTTATCCGCCCCGTCTGGTTTGCGCAAAGCGTCAGCCGCATCACATTTTCATCTTTAACTTCATACTTTTCTGTTTAAAAACATTATTTTTGAACAATAATTTAACAAGGTCGCAACCAAATATAACCAGGCGACCCCTACCTCTGCACATCACACTCTCGACATAAAAAGTGGCGGGCTCTCACCGGACCCCTCATAAGGAGTTGTACATCATGAAAAGCGTCAAGTCCGGGATAACCTGGCTGGTGGTGGCGTTAATCGGGGCTTTTGCCTTTGGGATGCTGGCCCTCAGCCGTGGCGAACATGTTAATGCTCTCTGGCTGGTGGTCGCCGCTATTGCCTGTTACAGCATTGCTTACCGCTTCTACAGCCTGTTTATTGCTGAAAAAGTTTTTGAACTCAACGACAAACGCATGACTCCGGCCGAGCGTCACAATGACGGGCTGGATTACGTACCGACCAATAAATGGGTCTTGTTCGGCCACCATTTCGCGGCCATCGCCGGAGCCGGTCCGCTGGTCGGCCCGATCCTCGCCGCACAAATGGGTTTTCTGCCGGGCACGATCTGGATCCTGGTCGGCGTGATGCTGGCCGGTGCGGTACAAGACTTCCTGATACTGTTCATTTCTACCCGCCGCGATGGCCGCTCTCTGGGGGAAATGGCCAAACAGGAACTGGGGAACTTCGCGGGCGTTATCACTATGCTCGGCGCGCTGGGCGTGATGATCATCATCCTTTCCGCGCTGGCGTTAGTGGTGGTCAAAGCACTGGCCGACAGTCCGTGGGGACTGTTTACCATCGCCGCAACCATTCCGATTGCCCTGTTCATGGGCATCTACATGCGTTTTCTGCGTCCGGGAAAAATCGCTGAAGTGTCGGTGATTGGTTTTGTGCTGATGATGCTCGCCATCATTTACGGCGGCAATGTTGCCGCAGATCCGTTCTGGGGACCGTTCTTTACCCTGCACGGCACCACCCTGACCTGGGTGCTGGTGATCTATGGATTTATCGCCTCGGTATTGCCGGTCTGGCTGCTGCTGGCACCGCGCGATTACCTCTCCACGTTCCTGAAAATCGGGGTTATTGCCGGGCTGGCCGTAGGCATTGTTTTTGCCATGCCGGAGATGAAAATGCCTGCAGTATCGCGCTTTATCGACGGCAGCGGTCCGGTGTTTTCCGGCAGCCTGTTCCCGTTCCTGTTTATCACTATCGCCTGCGGTTCGATTTCAGGTTTCCATGCGCTGGTCTCCAGCGGCACCACACCGAAACTGATTGAGCGCGAAAGTCATATCCGCTTTATCGGCTACGGTGCGATGCTGATGGAATCCTTCGTGGCGATCATGGCGCTGATTTGTGCATCCGTTATCGACCCGGGTGTGTATTTTGCCATGAACTCTCCGGCGGCCCTGATCGGGACCACGGTAGAAAGCGCCTCGCAGGTGATTAACGGCTGGGGCTTTGTGATCACGCCGGAAATTTTGACGCAAATCGCCAGAGATGTCGGCGAGCAGTCAATCCTTTCCCGCGCAGGTGGCGCGCCTACCTTCGCCGTCGGGATGGCTCACATCATCACCGATGTGTTCAACAGTCGTGCGATGATGGCCTTCTGGTATCACTTCGCTATCCTGTTCGAAGCCTTATTTATTCTTACCGCCGTGGATGCCGGTACCCGCGCCTGCCGCTTTATGGTGCAGGATCTGGTGGGTGTCGCGGTGCCTTCTTTAGCCAATAACCGCTCGTGGATTGGTACTTTCGCCGGAACTACCGTCGCGGTTGCAGGCTGGGGCTTCTTCGTTTATCAGGGCGTCGTCGACCCGCTAGGCGGCATTAATACCTTGTGGCCATTGTTTGGTATCGGCAACCAGATGCTGGCTTCGATGGCGTTGATTCTGGGCACGGTGGTGTTGTTTAAAATGAAGAAGCAGCGCTATGCATGGGTCACCATTTTGCCCACTATCTGGCTGTTTATCACCTCGATGACCGCAGGCTGGCAGAAGATTTTCCACGAAAAACCATCGATTGGTTTCCTGGCGCAGGCCAAGAAATTCGGTGCCGGTATCGACAGCGGCGAAATCATTAAACCCGCCAAAACGCTGGCGGACATGCACACCATCGTACTGAACAATCAGATCAATGCCCTTCTGTGTGGATTCTTCATGCTGGTAGCGGTCACCATGTTGATTTCAGCCTGCTTCGTGATCCGCCGTGCGCTGCAATCAGACACGCCGACAGTGCATGAAACCGCTGTTGTACAACGTCGTGAGGCCCGCCATGTCTGATTCAAGAGCATTATTCAAAACACCGCGGCCTGCGGTGTTACAGGTTATCCGCTGTCAGCCGTTATTCACGGTGCAGCCAAAACCACACAATGTGGCCGGCTGGCTGAGGCTGGCGATAAAACGTACCGCACAGAGTTTTCGCCTGATGGTCGGCGTGCAGGATTATCAGAATTATGTCCGCCACATGGCCGTCAGACATCCGGAAATGACACCGATGACTGAACGTGAATTCCACCGGCGATGTCTGGAGGCGCGGTTCCCGAGCGAAGGGGGGAAGATGGGTAAATGCCCGTGCTGATAGTGAGTTGAACGCCTCAGCTTAAATGGCGATTTTCTTTCTCAGGAGCAGACGTCCGGATGTGGTTTTCTGGCTTTACGCCTCCCCTTTTCAGGGGAGGTCGTCTTAAACTATCAGCTCGCCACTAACATCGGTTCCATCACCGGCGCGGTCTGCTCAAAGACCAGTGACAACAGGATTTTTTTCACCGCCATGGCTTCCTGCGATAATGCCAGCGTTTCACAAACGCAGAGCGACAGCGGAACCTGAATTGCCGGGCCGCTGATACATGACATCCAGACTTTGGCCGGGCCGGTCATGGCACGGGCCGCAGATTCAGGCAAAATAGTGGCACCCAGTCCGCTGGCGACGGCGGCGGTCAGTGTGGCTGAAGATTCAATTTCACCAATGATATTGGCACTTAAACGGCGTACCGCCATCGCATCATCCACCAGACGGCGGGTAATATTATGTGAGCGCGGCATAAACAGGTTTAGCTTTGCCACATCACTCAGTTCGACATATTTCCCCGGATTCGGCACGGAGTGTGCCCCGACGAGATACAAATCTTCTTTCATCAGTGGCTGACTGCTCAGCCCGGAAGCGATGCCGGAACCGTAAAAAACCGCCATATCCATACGCCCGTTAATCACCAGGTCCCCCAGGGCAGTGCCGAAATTCTCGTTGAGATACAACAGAATCCCCGGATGTTGTTTGCGAACTGCCTGCAACAGCGGCAGCGCCAGCCCGGAGGCAGCAGTGCCCGGCGCAAGACCGACGGAAACCTGTCCGCTAAGCGATTGTCCGGCGTTGTTTACGGCACTGTGGATTTGATCACACTGACGCAAAATGGCCTGCGCATGCGAATAAAGAATATTACCGGCTTCGGTGGGAGTGACGCCGCGCTTAGTGCGAATCAGCAATTGTTGCTGCAATTCCCCTTCCAGCGTCGCCAGTTGCTGGCTTAATGCCGGTTGGGCGATGTGCAGAACATCAGCAGCCTGCGTCAGGCTGCCAATATCGACGATTTTCACAAAGTACTTCAGACGTCTGAGATTCATCTCTGTCTCCATCTTACGCGAAAGGGATAACCCTGGGCGGTCGTTGTTGATGTGAATAATAAGTGTGACTAATAAAAGCAAGATTTACGCCAATCTCCGGCACGTGAATTAAAAATCCCCATTACTGGTGCTAATCCACGAAAATATAAGAGAAAACTATTACACGGGAAAAATAGGCGACAGAGGGCGGGGATAAAACGGAGGATCATGACATACGGCTGCAAAAGAGACCTGCACCAATATCATGCAGACTTATAGGTTATCTTTAAAAATTAGCAGGTTTAATAACAGCGATGCCACGAAACAGATTCGCAGCATCACTTCCTGACGTAGTGTTTATATTGACGGGATCATGCCGCCATCGACGCGGATCACCGAACCGGTCATATATGACGTCTGCTGACTGGCAAGAAACGCCGCCACAGCGCCATGCGGCCCTGGATACCCAAGTCCATCACTTTTTCCTCTTGTTTATGTAAGACAAAAACAGCGGATCACCCCACTTTACCGACTTTGTTAAGCACCATCTGATAAGCCGATTGCAGGTGGCTGCGCATCATGTCCGCCGCCGCTTCCATCCGCCCTTCCAGCACGGCGTCGATGATCGCGACATGCTCCTCGCACCATTCGCGCACACGCTGTTTATTGGTGTAGCTGCCGAACTCCAGCAGGCGGCGCAGCCGGTTTTGCTGCTGAATTGCCTGTAAAACAAAAATATTGCCGCTGAACTCCGCCAGCATTTCATGGAAGGTGGCGTCCGTTTCGAAAATCTGACGGCCATCAACGGCCAGAATATCCGGATGAGTAATCAGATAAATATGCTGCATCCGCAAGCGGCGCAGCGCGCTTTTATCGGCGTGATAACCTGCCGCCATTAGCGCGCCTGGCTCAATCATCAGACGGAATCCGTAGCCGTTACTCAGCGCTACATCGGTATTCAGGGTCGGTAAGAATGACCAGCCATGCCCCTTGTTGCGGGCGATCAACCCGTCTTCCGCCAGACGCAGCAACGTGCGCGCCAGCACACCACGATCAACGTCATAGCGCTGGGCGATTTCCGTCTGCGTCAGGGAATCCGGCAACTTTCCGGCGATACGGTCTTTGACCAGTTGCTCGTATAAATCCTGATCATTACTGGCAGGGATATCAATGCTGATGCGCTGAAGTTCGTCGAAGGCTTTCAGCAGGAAAAAACCCTGATTGCGTCGCGCTTCGATAATTCCTAACTCACACAGTAATTTCAGGGCAGTACGCACCGGCGTACGTGAAACACCGAGCATATCAGCCAGTTGTTGCTCCCTGAGATGATGACCTGGCTCAAATTTTGCTTCACGTATCAGGTCAAGGATTTGGTTTGCCAGACGCCTTCCGCTGGCTGTCGTAGATTGGGTCATGGAATAGCAACACCTGAAAGTATTTGTTGTTTAGGTTTGTACAATATCACAAGCCTTGAGGATGGTGAAGTCTGGTTATAAATCCCCCAAATCGTGCAATTAATGCACCAAAAAAGAGCCTTGACTCACAAATTTAATTGTATTTAATGAGACACAAAGAGCAATCCTGCTCATGGGAAACTGGAGTCTGTCATGTCAAAAAAAGCTTCTTTGCGTCGATATGCCGCCGTCTCTCTGGCCGCTATTTGCCTGAGTGCTCCGTTGTTCAGCCAGGCTGCTGCGCCGGCGCTGGTCAGTAAAGGTCATCTGACGTATGGCACCGCCGCCACGTTCATGCCGTTTGAATTTACGAAAGACGGCAAGCTGAGCGGTTTTGATATCGATCTCATTACCGCCCTGTCGGAAAAACTGGCGCTGACACCGGAACCGATGTCGATGGAGTTCAAAGGACTGATCCCCGCGTTGCAGGGTAAACGTCTCGATATCATCAACTCAGCGATGTACATCAACCCGACCCGTTCTGAGCAGGTGGATTTTGTGCCGTACCTGAAAATCGGCAGCCGCGTCATTGTGGCGAAAGGCAATCCGGAAAAAATCACCGGTCGTGATTTGTCCCTGTGCGGCAAAAACATCGCCGTGACGCTGGGCGGCATTGAAGAAAGTCAGGCGCGTGCAGACAACCAGAAATGTCTGGATGCTAAAAAACCAGCGCTGACCGTGCTGACCTTCCCGGCTGCCACGGATTCTGCCGTCGCAGTGGCACAAAAACGTGCTGATGCAGAATTCCTGTCAACGCCGGGTGCTGTGGCACTGCTGAGCGAAAAAGGCGATACCTTCGAAGCCGTCGGTGCTGAGTTTGAAGCAGACACGCACATCGGTTTTGCCGTGCGTAAAGGCGATACCGAAATGAAATCGCTGCTGGAAAAAGGCCTTCAGGACGTGGTGAAAGACGGAACTTATCAAAAAATCATCAGCAAATGGCAGTTCCCGGCTTCGGTGTCCATTTTCTGAAACCGTAATGTTAAGTAAAGCGTTGCCCTGACATTGAGGAAAGTTCATGTCACTTGATCTTGTTTGGCAATACCTGTTCTCACCGGCGTTCTTTCAGGGCGCATTAATGACCTTGTTATTAACGGTGTGCTCGCTGTTCTTTGGCATTATTGCGGGGCTGGTGCTGGCCCTGCTGCAGGAATCCCGCTTCAGGGCGGGATCCGTTCTGGCCTTCTTCTATCTCTGGTTGTTTCGCGGCACACCGGTGCTGTTCCAGATTATTTTCGTTTACAACGTTCTGCCAACCTTCGGCCTGCGCTTCTCCGCTTTCACCTGTGCGGTGATGGCGCTGTCCTTAAATGAAGGGGCGTATATGGCGGAGATTTTACGCTCCGGCTTACAGGCCGTGCGCAGCGGGCAGCGAACGGCGGGGATGGCGCTCGGCATGACTCAGGGCCAGATCATGCGCAAGATTGTGTTGCCACAGGCCGCGCGCATCGTGCTGCCGCCGATGGGCAATCAGATGATCAGCATGCTGAAGTCGAGCGCACTGGTGTCGGTGATTGCCGTACAGGAACTGCTGCTCATCGCCAATCAGACCGCCAGCGCCAGCTTCCGATATTTCGAAGCACTCTGCGCCGCAGGTATTTACTACCTGGTGCTGACTTCCGTTTTCATGGTCGGACAGGCCTGGCTGGAGCGTTCGCTTGATCCGAAAAAACGCAAAAAACCCGCGCTGTCACTGACTGAACGCCTGCTGCGCAGCAGCACGCCAAACTGAGGAGAAGTCCGTGAGTCAATCCAAACCGGTTCTGGAAATCATCGGCGTCGATAAACATTTTGGCGCACAACACGTTCTTAAAAACTGTTCCCTGAATGTGGTTCAGGGCGAAACCGTGGTGCTGATTGGTCCGTCAGGTTCAGGCAAATCTACCCTGCTACGCTGCATCAATTTGCTGGAGCCGATCCAGGGGGGTTCGATTTTCTTTCGCAATCAGGACATCACCCACGCCAGTATCGAGCCGCATAAATTACGCCGTGACATCGGCATGGTGTTCCAGAACTACGAACTGTTTTCCCATCTGACGGCGGCCGAAAACATCATGCTCGCGCCGATGACCGTGCTGGGCGTCAGCCGCAGTGAAGCCGGGGCACAGGCCCTGGAACTGCTCGGCAAAGTACGAATTCCTGATAAAGCCGATTCGTTCCCTGATGAACTTTCCGGCGGCCAGCAGCAACGTGTTGCCATTGCCCGTGCACTGGCAATGAAACCCAAACTGATGCTGTTTGATGAACCCACCTCTGCGCTTGACCCGGAAATGATCCGCGAAGTGCTCGACGTGATGGCCGATCTCAGCGCCGAAGGCATGACCAGCATTGTGGTCACGCATGAAATGGGCTTCGCGAAACGTGCAGCCAATCACATCGTCTTTATGGAAAACGGCGAAATCATCGAAAACGCGACCGGCGAAAAATTCTTCGGCGGCGATGTCAGCCTGCGGGCACAACGTTTCTTAGATCAAATCTTGCATTGATCCTTTTCAGCACCCCCAAAACATTTATGGCGCCCTCACCAGGGACCTGACTTTTGCCACAAAACTGTTTTTCAGGAGACACCGATGAGTCTTTCATCGCCCGATATCAGCAGAATGAAACGCGACCTTGCCGCACTGGTGGCGATCAATACCGAAAACCCGCCGGGACGTGAACGCGAGGCAGCAGAGCTTATCAGCGCCATGCTGAGCGACATCGGCTTCGACATGACGCTCAGCGAGTACGCACCGGGACGCACCAACGTGATCGGCAGGCTGGCAAACGGCAACGGCCCGTGCTTTGCCTTTAACACCCACCTCGACGTCGTACCGGCCGGTGAAGGCTGGCATCAGGATCCGTTTACCCTCACCGAACGCGACGGGCGGTTGTATGGCCGCGGAGCCTGCGACGCTAAAGGCCCGCTGATCGCCATGATCGAAGCCATGCGATGGCTCGCGGCCAACCGCAATGACTGGAGCGGCACACTGATGGCGATTTTTGTCGCCGACGAAGAAGTCGCCAGCGAAGGCGCGAAGTTTTATGTGCGTGAAGCTCCGGCGCATATCGATTACGTGGTGATCGGCGAACCGACCTCCAACACCACATACTCGGCGCACAAAGGCAGTTTACGTCCGCTGGTTCGCGTTCATGGCGTCACCGCGCATTCCGGCACACCGGAGCTGGGGGAGAACGCTATTTTCCGTACCGCGCAACTGCTCGGTCTGGTGGAAGAAACGCATGAACATACCGTGCGTTGTCGCTGTCATCCGCTGGTCGGTAACGCCAGCCTGACGGTCACGCGCATTAGCGGCGGACATGCCGATAACGTGCTGCCGGGCGCCTGCGAATTATTGCTCGACCGACGGATGGTGCCGGGCGAAGACGAGAACGCCGTGAAACAGGAAATTCAGGATTTACTGCAACTGGCGCAGGAAAAATTCGGTGTGCGCAGCGAAATACTCACCTACAAACCGACCACCGGCGGTGCGACCGAAACCGATTCTGACGATCCGATTGTGCGGGCGGGCGTTGAAGCCTGCGCCGCGCAGGGCAATCCTGAACCCGGACCGTTCGGTTTTCAGGGGGGATGCGATCTGGTGCATTTTCGCAGTCTGGGCACTAAAGGCATCATCATCGGCCCCGGTTCGCTGGCCGTCGCGCATAAACCTGATGAATTTATCCCCATCGATGAATTCGTGGCAGGCAGCAAAATTTACTGCGATGTCGCCTTAAAAATGCTCAAACGCTGAGGGGAAAACAGTGAAAGCGACCTTATATCGCGCCGACCTGCGGTATCCGCATCTGCAACTTTATACCGCCTCGTCGGGCCGTGTGCCGGGGCTGGACACCTTGTATCTGCTGCTTGAAGACAAAAACTTCAACGGGCTGGGCGAAGTGCGCATCAACATGGCTTATCTCAATGGTTACAGCGCCGAACGGGTGTTGAGTGATGCGATCCGCGCGTTGCAGCAACTGGATCTCAGTCAGCCTGCCAGCACAATTTTGCTCAATCTGCCGCAACGGCTGACGGGCTTTCTGGCACCGACACGCATGTTGCTGGATATCGCGCTGCATGATCTGATCGCGCGTCAGGAAGGCATCAGCGTGGCGCAACTGGCCGGCGCAGATAATAGCGAAACAGTGAGTTATCACACCAACCAGACGCTGTTCTGGACGCCGATGGCGCAGATGCTGCAACAGGCGACGGCGTATGTGGATCGCGGTTTTACACAGCTTAAACTGCGCGTCGGCGTGGCTTCGTTCGAAGAAGATGAAACACGGCTCAGTGCGCTGCGCCGACGTTTCGGGCACGAAATCAGTTTGTCCGCAGATGCCAACGGCCAATGGCAGCCGGAAGCGGCCCGCAGCCATTTAATCTCGCTGGCGAAGTTTGAAATGAGTTATCTCGAACAGCCGGTTTCTGACGCGAATGCGCACTATTATCCGGCGCTGGCCGAAGCCAGCCCGGTGCCACTGATGCTCGATGAAAGCATGAGCAGCGAGGCAGATTTAGAACGCATTTTGCGGCTGAACGGTAAGATTATGGCACATCTCAAACTGGTCAAAATGGGTGGCATTGCGCCGACAATGGCTGCCGCACGACGTCTTACGGCAGCGGGCGTGCCATTCATGATTGGTCAGATGAACGAAGGCGGTGCCGCTACCGCCGCCGCACTGCACGTCGCCCGAGCCTGCCAGCCTGCTTACGCCGAACTTTACGGTGCCGACGGACTGGGCAACGACCCGGTTCACGGCCTTTCCTATCATCAGGGATTACTCAGCAGCCCGCCGGGCGCGGGGCTGGGTATCCACTTCACCCCTTCCCGTACAGAATTCATTCAGGAGTTTGAACAATGACAGCAACATCATTACCCGATACGGGCCGCATCGTACCAGGCGCAGAATCTGCGTTTCACGAAGAAGAATATCGGCAGCGCATGGCGAAGGCGCGTCAGTTACTGGTGAAAGCCGGTCTGGACGTGATGGTGATCACCGGGCCGGAAAACATCTTTTACCTGACAGGCCAGCAAACACCGGGCTATTACACTTTCCAGATGCTGGTACTGCCGGTGGAAGGCGAACCGGTTTTCGTTATCCGCCAGCTGGAGTATTTCAACTTCATCTCCAACACCTTTATCCGCGATGCGGCGATTTATACCGATGGCGATAATCCGGTGAATTTCCTGCTCGATGTGCTGAAAGCGCGTGGCTGGATGAAGAGCCGGATCGGTATCGATAAACGCGGCTGGTTCCTGCCGATCGCAATATACGAAGCCTTACAGGCTGCAATCGGCACGATCCACGATGCGGCTGGTGTTATCGAACAACTGCGTGCCGTGAAATCAGCCGCAGAACTGGAAAAAATGGCGCACGCCGCCCGTTACGTTGACGCCGGCATGCTGGCAGGCCGCGCGGCGATTGCCGCAGGTGCGACAGAAAACGATCTGGTTTCCGCCATGATGGGCGCGGCGATTGCCGCCGGTTCCGAATATATGGGCATGGAACCGCTGGTCTCCAGTGGCCCGCGCACCGGTGTGCCGCACGGTACATGGCGTCGTCGTAAAATCGTCGAGGGTGACCCGATTTTCCTTGAAATGGCTGCCGCTCACGACCGTTATCACGCGGCCCTGATGCGCTCCGCCTGGCTCGGCAAACCGCCAGCCGTGGCGCTGGAAATGGAAAAAGTGTGTCAGGAAGCGTTGCAGGCTGCACTCGATGCCATCCGCCCGGGCGCGACATGCGAAGCGCCGCATCTGGCCTGTCAGGCCGTTATCGACCGCGCTGGCTACACAGATAACTTCAAAAAACGCACCGGTTATTCGATTGGTATTTCGTTCGCACCGGACTGGGGCGAAGGCGCGATCCTCAGCCTTTACAGCGGCATCACCACCGAATTACAGCCAGGCATGACCTTCCACATTCCGCCCGCATTGCGCATTTACGGCGAATTCACCGTTGGCGTTAGCGAAACCATTGTTGTGACTGAAACCGGCTATCGCGCCCTCGGCACAGTGGATCGTCCGCTGATCTTACTTTGATTTTGCTTTTAACCAGATGATGGGAATTGAATAAATGAAAGACATCAGTGAAAGTCAGGCGCGCCTGAAAGGTATTTTTAATATTACCGTGACGCCTTTTACGGCAGGCGGTGAGTTTGATTTCGCCGGGTTATCCCGCAACATTGAGCGGGTAATCGGCCTCGGTTATGACGGCATTTTGATTGGCGGCACGTACGGGGAATTCCCGGCGATGACCGCAGACGAACGCGCCACGCTATTCCGCCATGTGATGGAAGTGGTGGGTGACCGCGTGCCGGTGATGTTGTGCAGCGCAGGTTCAGATGCCCGCGTCGTGCGCGATTTAACACAACTGGCAGGCAATCTGGGTGGCCTGCCGATGGTCACGCCACCGTTTGTTTCTGAAGTGACTGACGCGCAAATTATCAGCTTCTTTAAACAGATGGCACCGTTATCACGCACCGGAATTCTGGTGTATAACGCGCCGGGCATCGGCATTACGTTGCCGCCGGTAGTGCTGGAGCAACTGGCAGACATCAACGGCGTGGTGGGTATCAAACAAGGTGACCTGAACCCGACGGCCATCGATCAGATTGCCAGCCGTCTTGGCGGGCGTCTGCGCCTGTTCTGCGCCTCCGATCTGGCATTTTTAGGGCCGATGATGTGTGGTTTTGACGGCATCAGCACCACGAACAGCGGCGCACTGCCGGAAATTATTCTGGCAACCTATCGTGCGCTGGAAAGCGGCGATGCCAGCACAGCCCGCGAACTGCACCGTCTGTGGTATCCGTACCGGGCGCTGGCCCGCCGTTTCGGTCAGCCTCAACTGGTGAAAGCGGCCATGAATCTGCGCGGTTTTGATGGCCACCATGTCCGCGCCCCGCTGAGTGATCTGCAAGCTGATGTGATCGGGCTGGTGGAGCAGGAACTGCGCCGTCTGGCCGCCGATCCGCGTTCCGGCGTCACACTGAAGTAGTCCACTTTAAGCAAAAATCCCCGTCTTTGAAGGCGGGGATTACTCATGGTGCCGTTAATTTATCCGTGCTGTGCTGACGCCGCTTGCAGAAAAGCTATCAGCAACGGGTGAGGTTTCACGGGCAGTGATGACAACTCCGGGTGGCCCTGTACGCCGAGGTAAAACGGATGGCGTGTGAATTCGATTCCGTCAGCAATCTTGCCGGTGGCATCGGTCCCGCTGATCAGTAATCCGTGATTTTCCAGATCCGGTTTCAGTTCAGGTGCAAGGTGAAAACGGTGGTTGTAGCGTACGATAAATTCATCGCCAAGAATATCATGCAACCGGCTGCCGGGGCGGGAATGCATCCGATGATCCCCGAGGCGGTGCACCGGAAATGCTGGCATATCCGTCAGCGGCACAAAAGTTTTAATATCAGCATCAGGATCCGCTTCCGCCAGACTGGCTTTCGCAGAACCCATCATGTTCTGCACGATGGCCGTCGTCATGGTTTGCATGCCCAGGCACAGCCCGAGAACAGGAATATTGCGATTGAGGGCATAATGCGCGGCACAAATCTGTCCGGCCACATTACACATCGCGGAGCCGCCCGGCAGTAAAATGCCATCGACGTTTTCCATCACCTCATGCAGATGAGCTTCCAGCACCTGGGGCGCGGCATATACAATATCAAGCGACACAGATAAAGCATCCGCGGCATCACCCAGCGCAGCGAGCGTGGCCGGATAGGTCGTGCACTGCTCGGACTGCACGCCGACCAGCGCGATACGCAGCGAAGTGGTGGTTTGTGACGGCGTATCGTGGTTTATCCAGCGCCCATAACGATCACGCCACCAGTATCCGGCGGCTTCATCCGTCAGTCCGTGCCGTCTGAACACATACCCCTGATTTTCGCGCTCAACCGTAATCAATTCATAGTCAAACGCGTTTTCGCGAACCTGCCGTGCAATTTGAGTGAACTGAATGATCTGCGTTGGCCCGAGGGGGATCACCATATCCCCGGTGCCATACGTCTTCAGCAATTCCTCCAGCTTCATCACCTTACCGGCACTTTGCAAAATCAGCCGTTCTGCCCAAAGCAACCCGCTGGTGACCAGTTGCCCTTCACCCACGACGTGCTGACAGGCATCAGGATAGTGTGCGGTATCCCAGCTCACCGGCAGATGTGCCAGCGGTAAATCTTTTTGTGCCGCCAGTATTGCCGCCATCGCGCCGTACAGCGATGGCTCAGGTGTGTCATGTGCAACAAAAATAAAAGCCATAAGACAACCTTGAAATATAAATGAAAAGTTCAGACAGCCCGCAGGCTCATCGCCAGCAATACCCCGCAGCCCTGCCGTTTTCGTCAGTAAAATACAGCTCAGTACGCAGAAATCATGAGCAAAGCAAAAAGAAGAATGGTAAGTTTAAATTGGTTTTAATGATTCACATAATACAATTTTGTTATTATTCATACAGGGGAAACAATGTCTGCTGAATTTCTTGCACCTCGTTTGCGTCGTGTGCGCCCTTCGCCGACAGCGGTGATTTCCGACCAGGTTCGTGCGCTCAGCGCGGCGGGTACTGATGTCATCAACCTGGGCGAAGGTGAGCTGGATTTCGATACTCCCGCACATATTAAGCAAGCTGGCATCGACGCGATTGTACAAGGTGACACAAAATACACTGCCGTTGCCGGTACCGCCGCGCTTAAACAAGCCATCATGGCTAAGTTTAAGCGTGAAAATAGGATCAGTTACCGCCCGGACGAAGTCATCGCGGGAAGTGGCGCCAAGCAACTCATTTTTAACGCACTTTTGGCCACCGTTTCGTCTGGCGATCAGGTGATTATTCCTGCCCCTTACTGGGTGTCTTATCCGGATATGGTGGCACTGTCGGAAGGTGAACTGCGGATTGTTCATTGTCTGGAAAGTGATGGCTGGAAATTGCAGCCGGAAGTTTTAGCCGCCGCAATCACCCCGAAAACACGTTGGGTAATCCTCAACTCCCCGAACAATCCGACCGGTGCAGTCTATTCAGCTGCCGAACTCCACGCACTGGCCGCCGTTCTGCTGGAGCACCCGCAGGTGCTGGTGATGGCAGACGACATCTACGAACAAATTTGTTTTGTGCCCGGTATTTTCGCCACACTCGCCGAAGTCGAGCCTCGTCTGAAAGAACGTATCCTGACCGTAAACGGTGTTTCTAAAGGTTATTCAATGACCGGCTGGCGTTTGGGTTATGCAGGCGGCCCCGCGTGGCTGATTTCTGCCATGCAAATTTTGCAGTCGCAAAGCACTTCCAACCCCAGCTCCATTTCTCAGGCCGCGACTGTTGCCGCTCTGGAACAGGGCAATGAATTCATCGCAGAATGGATCGACATCCTGACGCACCGCCGCGCCTTGATCATGAACTGCGTGAATGCCATTGACGGCCTCAGTGCCGAAGCGCCGCCGGGCGCATTTTACGTTTTCGCTAATTGTCAGGGGATGTCAGGTAAAACGACACCTTTAGGTGATATTCTCAAGACAGATGAAGATTTTGCCGCTTATTTGCTGCAATCAGGCCACGTTGCCACGCTTCAGGGTTCTGCTTTTGGAGCGCCGGGTTATCTGCGTATTGCTTATGCCATTGATGACAACCGGTTGCAGGAAGCCTGCGAGCGGATCACCCGCGCTTGTCGCGCATTGCGTTAAGACCGAAAAAGACCTGACTTAATATGAAAGCGGGCCTTTTTGACTCTATTCTCAACAAGTTGGCTAAAGTACCAGCAAACGCACGCATTTATACAGTTTCCCCTTTGACATGCCACGGGGCAGTCGTTATTATTCGCCCCGTTCCAACGATTCCTCTGTAGTTCAGTCGGTAGAACGGCGGACTGTTAATCCGTATGTCACTGGTTCGAGTCCAGTCAGAGGAGCCAAATTTAGAGAAGCCCGCTTAAGGAAACTTAAGCGGGCTTTTTGTTTTTTGGCGTTTTTGACCGGCGGTTATGAGCGAGGAGCGGACATTGCCGCATAATAGTCTGTACAAGGGGTTTGGGCTTCGGGCAGTTTGGAGAACGGATATTCTTGTACTTTGAGCGTATTTTTTAACCAATCGAAGAGCGTAAGGAATTGATCTGGCATCAATGGCTATCGCTTTTAAGTTCTTAAGGCTGGTTGAGTCCTTTTATGTACGACGCGCTGACATGTGGCCAACGTTTTCGGACTTTGAACGTCGTGGATGATTTTAACAGCCAGGTTTTGTCTATCGAAAATGACCAGAACTACCCTAAAGTCGTTATTACTTCAGGGTAGTTTTTATGTAAACTATTTACCAATGGCACTGACCATTGACACTGTTGGCATTAGAGTTGCCGCCAAACGCTCCACCATTATTATTCGAGCCTCTGTCCCTGCAGCCAATATAACCTCCAATGGCTCCTGATATACCGCCATAAACAGCACCTTCTCCGGCCCCTGATATTGCACCAGCTGCTACACCAACGGGACCGCCAGCCAATCCTGCTACTCCACCTCTTATTCCATTCGCGACTGCTCCGCCAGCGGCACCAGCGATCCCACCTTTTACTGCTGCTCCACCGCAATGTCCACCTTCATAATTGGAATTAGCATTTCCTCCGGAAACAATGCTAATTTCCTTTTGTGTAAGCTCTCTTAACATTTTATTTATCCTTAATTGGTATTATTTTAGAAGTGATAAAATTAGATATAATTACAGCTACAGCTACAGTCAAAAAAATCACTAATATTGGATGCGAAATATAAAAAACAGTTCCAGAAAGGCAATATATTACCAATGATGTTATTGAAGCACACAAAATAAGCCTCAATAAGCTATTCTTAATAAGAAGAATCATCTACCAGCCTCATCATCATTAAGTAAAAATCCCAACAGTATGTTGGTGATTATTTCTCAGCTACTCGTTTACTTCTCCGTGAAAGCTCCCAAATAGTTATACGCTCAAAAGTAAGCTCTTTGTCAGTTTTGTTTTATTTTGTTACATTTAATCTCATTTTCTTAATATTTAATTGATAAGCGTTATTTTTCTCGTTTCTCTTTGCCCTTCATGCTACGAGAACAGTAGGTTTTTTAAGATACTGTAATTTATAACTAAAATCTCTTTATTCACCCGATATTTTTTGAAACTGTTAATCTTTTTTTTGAAGTATGTTTGTTGAGTAAAGTTATCTAACAAAACAGGAGTACAATCCTTCACTGGAAACAGCCTGCATCAACCTAAGCTCGATGGTTGGCCTTCTTATATTGTCACGTGTGATAATTCATTAATCTTTCGATGAAAATAGAGGGTTAGAAGATCAAAAGGACTGATGAACAAACGCTTGCCGGAGCAATATAATGTCATGGCATAATAAACGTGACGCATCACATACCAACTCGCTAAGGAAGGGCAAACCGTGTTTCGCCAGGAAGCGATTGATAGTCAGAAAATGAAATGGCGTGGTAGAGCGCTACTCCTCCCCGGAATTCCCTTTTGGGTCACAGCATCCTTATGTCTTTTATTTATTACAGTCTTCCTGACCTGTGTCATCACCGTAAACTATACCCGCAGAGTCAACGTCACCGGAGAGATTAGTACCTATCCGCGCGTGGCAAACGTCTATTCCGGAGTTCAGGGAGTGATTGTTAAAGAATTTGTTACTGAAGGGCAGGTAATCAAAACGGGCACGCCTATTTACCAGATTGATGTGAGTAAAAGTACGCGCCGCGGCGTGGTCAGCGACAACCAACGCCGTGATATCGATAACCAGCTTGAGCGCATTACACAAATCATCAGCCGACTGGACAGCAGCAAAAAAGACACAGTCGAGATGCTGGAGAAACAAAAGGCACAATATACCGTTGCTTTCCAGCGCTCCACCGACATACTGCGGCGCGCCGAGGAAGGACTCCGTATTATGAAAGAGAATATGCAGAACTATCGGCAATATCAGACCAAGGGGCTTATCAATAAGGATCAACTCACCAATCAGGTGGCGTTGTATTACCAGCAGCAAAACAATCTATTGGGTCTCACCGGCCAAAACGAGCAAAACTCTCTGCAGATCACCGCTTTGGAAAGTCAAATCCACACACAGGCCTCAGAATTTGATAACCAGATTTATCAAATGGAACTACAACGCTACGAACTGCAAAAAGAGCTGCTGAATATCGATGCCGGCGGAACCATCATCGTCCGTGCCCTGGTTGACGGTCGCGTCGACTCCCTTAGCGTCACGGTAGGGCAAATGGTTAACGTCGGCGACAGTTTGCTGCAGGTTATCCCACCCTGCATTGATCATTACTCTCTGGTACTTTGGGTACCTAATGATGCTATTCCCTATATATCCCCAGGGGACCGAGTCAACATTCGCTATGAGGCCTTCCCTTCTCAGAAATTTGGGCAGTTCGCCGGCACGGTGTCAGTGATTTCCAAAGCACCGGCGTCACCGCAGGAAATGCTGACCTATCAGGGCGCCCCCAAACCCGCGCTGACCTCTGCAGTCCCTTACTACAAGGTGATTGTCAGACCAAAAAAGCAGACCATTATGTATAACGGTAAACGCCTGAACCTTGAAAACGGTATGAAAGCGGAGAGCACACTATTTTTGGAAAAAAGAAAGATATATCAATGGATGCTATCACCGTTCTACGACATGAAACACAGCGCGTCGGGACCGGTCAATGAGTAGGCTCTCTGTCAAAAAACTGCTCGGCCAGCTCGACATCCGGCTGCGACAACGCGTCCCGCTAGTTCATCAAACTGAATCCTCTGAATGTGGTCTCGCTTGTCTGGCGATGATCTGCGGCCATTATGGCAAGAACGTCGATCTGATTGCGCTACGCCAGCAGTTCAACCTCTCGGCGCGTGGCACCACGTTGTCCGGATTAACCGGTATCGCCGAACAACTCGGTTTGTCCTCACGCCCCCTGTCACTGGATATTGAAGATCTCAGTGCGCTAAAAGTGCCGTGCATACTGCACTGGGAGTTTAACCATTTTGTCGTTCTGGTGAGCGTCAGGCGTAATCACGTGGTCATACATGACCCGGCCAGAGGCCGAAGGACCATCAACATGGCGGAGGTGTCGCACAGTTTCACCGGCGTGGCACTCGAAGCCTGGCCAGGCGCTGCATTCAAAGCAGACACTGTGCAAAACCGGCTCAGTCTTAGCACGCTGATGGGAAGCGTACACGGCCTCAAAGGGACGCTAGGCAAGATTTTTTGTCTGTCAGTGGTGATTGAAACCATTAACCTTGTGATGCCGGTTGGTACACAACTGGTGATGGATCATGCGATCCCTGCCGGCGATCGCGGACTGCTGACCTTAATCTGCGCGGGGTTGTTGTTCTTTATTCTGCTGCGGGCGGCAGTCAGCATGGTGCGTTCCTGGTCCTCATTGGTCATGGCGACACTCATCAACGTCCAGTGGCAATCCGGGTTGTTCAATCATTTGTTGCGACTGCCCCTGGGGTATTTTGAACGCCGTAAACTGGGGGATATCCAGTCGCGCTTCAGCTCGCTGGATACATTGCGCAGCACCTTCACGGCCAGTATTGTCGGTGCCATTATGGACATTATCATGGTGGTCGGCGTGTTCGTGATGATGATTTTGTACGGGGGCTGGTTAACCTGGATAGTTATGACCTTCACAGCCCTATATGTACTCCTCAGGCTACTGACCTACGGTTATTACAGGCAACTGTCAGAGGAGTCTTTAGTAAGAAATGCCCGCGCCGGTTCCTATTTTATGGAAACCCTGTACGGGATCGCCACAGTCAAAATGCAGGGGATAGCAGAAAGACGCAGTGCCCACTGGCTCAACCTCGAAATCGATACCATCAATACCGGGATCCGGGTGACTAAGATGGACATGCTATTTGGCGGCATCAACACCCTTGTCTCAGCCTGTGACCAGGTGGTCAAAAACAACGACTGTTCCTTGCTCGGGCGATTTACAAGAAACCTGCAGTCTTGTTCTTAGATGAGGCTACCAGCGCCCTGGACAAAGAAAGTGAGACTATGGTGAATCTCGCGATCAAAACTTTAGACATCACAAAGGTAATCATTGCTCATCGAGAGACGACGATAGCTTCGGCAGACCGGGTAATTTATCTGGAATGAGGATTTCAGCGTTGCGCTCACACGCAAAATAGCGTTAAAAATCTTCGTTTCATGTAGTATCTTTGCTTTTAACTTTTCAAAAACACACACGCGTACGCAGGAACCGGCAATGGAAGTGGGCAGTCATTACCTAAACATTTTTCCCTTTGCCTTTTATGATCATCAGTCCTGCTATGCGTTGAGTATTTTGTTTATCTTTGCCGTGTGCAGCAAACTGATCGCGTTTTTAACAAATAGCCCAGTGAAGAGTTTTATAAAGATAGTTAGGTATAATTTATTGGTTTTCATCCTAGCGGTTATCCGTTGTGAATACCCATTTAACTAAGAAACTTAAAAAATGAGAAAAATATTAATAGCATTTATTGCAGCTATTGCCTCTACAGGTGTGAATGCAAATGTCGTTTCTATCCGGGGTGATACGGTAACAAACGGTGAGGTTAACGAAGTCGGGGTTTACTTTAACGGCTTAGTAAATAATCAAACAGTGACCTGGTTGATATCCTCGCTTGCGGATGTCCAATCAAACTATCGCAACGTAAAGAACATTGACCTTTACCTTAACAGCGACGGTGGAGATATGGATGCAGGATACGTAGCATACGAGGCTCTTCGAAAAACTCCTCAAAAGCTGAGTATTATTAACGCTTCTATGACAGGGTCAGCAGCCACGATGATTTACTGCGCATCGAGTGACCGCTACACCATGCCCATGGCGAGATTCATGTTGCATCCCGCTGCATCGGGTTATGAAAAAGTAGACTATATGAAACCTGATCAGGCACAAAGGATCTTGGAGGAAGATGACAGTTACAACGCATTGTTGCGAAAGGTCTACACATCTTGCACAAAGCTTACTCCTGCTGAATTGGAGAAAATAACAGCTTCCGAGTCCGGACGCGTTATTTATAGCGCAGAGCAGGCAGAGAAAAATGGTTTAGCCAATAAAGGAGTAAAGGATAGCCACAGTTACCCGTTGACATATTTCATTACGGACTTTCAGAGTTAATTATTCACTACCTGAGCCGTGTCTTTATAACGGTTTATAGCTAATTCTAGCTAATGGGAAACTGTATTGAAGTGGTCAACAAAAACTGGCCACCGCGTTAGAGTTTTTCCAGTATCGATTTTCTGATTCGTTTGGTGGCAACCCACCGTTATATTCGTGCGGCCTGAGTGCGCTGTAATATTCAACGATATAGTCCGTTATGGCGTGAGTCGCATCGCTGAAGCTTACGTAACCTGTCACTGGCACCCGTTCGTTTTTCAGACTCCGGAAGAAGCGTTCCATTGGGCTATTATCCCAACAGTTTCCACGCCGGCTCATACTCTGTCTGATCCGGTAGCGCCACAGTAACTACCGGAACTGCCTGCTCGTATAATGACTGCCCTGACCGCTGTGGAACATCACTCCTGCGGGCTTACCCCGAGTTTCTCATGCCATTTCCAGTGCTTTCATGGTGAGTCTACTGTCCGGCGAGAACGACATTGCCCAGCCCACTGGCTTTCTTGCAAACAGATCGAGAACAACAGCGAGGTATGCCCAGCGTTTGCCTGTCCAGATATAGGTCACATCACCGCACCACACCAGGTTTGGCTCTGTTACGGCGAACTGTAGCTCAAGGTGATTCGGGATAGCAACGTGTTCATGACCACCACGCTTATACCGGTGAGTCGCCTGCTGGCAACTGACCAGCCCCAGTTCTTTCATGAGCCTGCCAGCAAGCCAGCGCCCCATCGGGTAGTCTCTCTGCGTTGCCATTGTGGCGATGCTTCTTGCTCCGGCCGAACCGTGGCTGATGCCATGCAGCTCAAGTACCTGACTTCGTAACACAGCCCGTCTGCCGTCTGGTTTTTCAGGACGGTTTTTCCAGTATTTATAGCTGCTGCGATGAACCCCAAACACATGGCAGAGAGTGGCCACAGGATAACGCGCTCTGAGTTTCCCGATTATCGAGAACTGTTAAGGGAGTCTGACATCAAGAGCGCGGTATCCTTTTTCAAAATTTCGTTTTACATTTCAATACGTTGTATCTTTTTCTTCAGTTCGCGTATTTCGATTTTTTCCGGTGTTATCGGAGAGGATTTTGGTGTTTTGCCCTGACGCTCTTCACGCAGTTGCTTGACCCATTTTGTCATCGTGGAAAGACCGACATCCATAGCCTTAGCGGCATCAGAGACGGTGTCGTTTTGACCGACAACCAACTGAGCGGATTCGCGTTTGAATTCAGGACTAAAATTTCTTCTTTTCATTGGAGCACCTGTGTTTAGCGATTAGCAGCCATAACCGCATTTTTTCAGGAAGACAATATGGTGAACAGCCTGCTTTGATTAGAGTTTCAACATTCATAAAGTCCTCTAGCCTCTTTCTGCCAGTCTGTCACCTCAACATTCAATCACCGTCGTACTGTGCTCTTGCTACCCGGAAATAGCTGGCGGATGTGATAATCCAGGACCATAAAGGTAACATCCGCAGAAGCATTTCTTTTCCCATATCTGTAATCGCATAAACCACCCGGGGCAATTTTTCCTCGTAATCATAGCGGGATATAAGCCCGTCCCGCTCCAGATGGCGCAGTGTTCGCGTCAGCATTCTTTGAGTGACATCCGTAAGGTAGCGGCGTACCTCTCCATAGCGAAGAGGTCCGTTGGTACCGAGAATATGCAGCACGCCCAGCGACCAGCGATTACCTGCATGCGCCAGGATCTCACGTTTTAGGCCCTCATCATCGTTGCTTAATTCCTCACAGAATTCCTTTGAAAATTGCAACAGCGCTTCCCGTTCAGATTTCATATCACCTCCAGTATCATGTGTGTGCCTAATTGAACCAGGCCATGTCAGGTGTCAGGATGACGTTTTAATACAACAGGAAGCAAGAATGAATTCCGAAAAAAAACCGATACATACTGTTCTTGTACTCGGAGCAGGAGAGCTTGGTATTCAGGTATTGAGAGCGATGAGTAATAAAGCGCATGAACATACCCATGTAAAAATTAGCGTGTTACTCAGAAGTGAAGCCGCTCATGCCGTTTCTGGTTCACGCAGGGCACGGCTGGATGAACTGATGAAGCTTGGAATCGCTGTGGTCGAGGGCGACCTGCAGGAAAACAGTATTGATGAGCTGAGTGAGCTATTTGGTTCTTTCGACGCCGTCATCAACTGCAGTGGTTTTGTCGGCGGGCCGGGAACGCAGATAAAGATTACGCAGGCGGTATTGAAAGCGGCTGTAGTCCGCTATTTCCCATGGCAGTTTGGCGTTGATTATGACGTTGTCGGTAAAGGCAGCGGACAACAAGTCTGGGATGAACAGTTTGAAGTTCGCCACCTTCTACGCCAGCAGAACGCGACAGGGTGGGTCATTGTATCTACAGGTATTTTTACCAGCTATCTGTTCGAGCCCGGCTTTGGTGTGATTGACGCACAAAGTAAAACTGTCTGTGCTCTGGGAGACTGGCAACATGCGGTAACGCTGACCACACCTGAAGACATCGGCCAGTTGACTGCAGACATTTTCTTCCATCAGCCCACTTTCCGAAACGAGATTGTCTATATTGCAGGTGATACCCTGACTTATAGTGAACTTGCTGATTTAATGCGTGCCTACTGGGGCACTGAAGTAAACAGAACATTACTGGACGGGAAAAAGCTTCAGGATGATGTCCAGCACAATCCTCAAGATGTCGGGGCAAATTACCGACTTGCTTTCGCGCGGCCTGACGGAGTGGCCTGGAATAAGAGCAATACTTACAATCAACGTAAGGGAATTGCAACTACAACGGCCAGTCAATGGCTTGCAAAACAGCATGGCATGTAGCACTTCGGTACTGTTAAAAGCACAACCTTAAGCGGTGCATACCAAAATCAGATGCCGACGTTGTTAATATATTGCTCTTTGTTTTCAGCGCAAAAAACATCTGGCAGTTTTGCTGACAAGGCGATTTGCCCACATATCCCAAAAAGGCCAGAACTTAAAGTGTTAGCCCTAACATACTTAGGGCGTGCCTTTGCCTTGGTTCAACGTTTCAATGTCTGCTTTTGGCACAGAGCGGAAATTTCAGCTTTGCCCTCCCCCTGACATCTGAACTTAGCCTTGATACCAGAACTCAGTAATTAGCCCAGCGCACCCATACTGGTCAAACGCGCCTCATGGCTTCATAACGATGCGGCCAAGCGGTTTCGCTGTCTCGGCGAATTCGTGGGCCGCGGCAGCGTTGGCCAGGGGGAAGATGCGGTCAATGACAACCCTGATGCGCCCTGCGGCTACAGCCTGCAACATGTCGTCCACACTTGCCCAAACTCCGGGTCTTTCAAAAAGGGGTCCCATGAATACCCCCATGAGTGTCTGGTTAGACTGCATTGGCGGCCACAAGTCGACAGTCAGGCTGCCACCGCCCGCATTACCGACGAAGACGAGACGTCCTTCCGGAGCGAGTGCAGCAAGCGAAGCAGGCAACGTCGTCCCCACCGGATCGATGACGAGGTCAACACCAGTTTCATGGGTGTACTGTCGGACACTGTCCACAACGTTATTCTCTGCACGATCCACGACATGATCGGCACCAAGTTCAAGCAACCGGCTTCTTCGCTGCGTTCCGCTTGCCACGGCGATGACCGTCGCGCCTGCTTGTGAGGCAAGCTGAACGGCTGCGAGCCCCACGCCACCCGCTGCTGCCTGAATAAGGACGGTTTCTCCGTGCCGGAGCATGCCTCGTGTGAAAAGGCAATGATGCGCGGTTCCAAAAGAAATCGGTAACACCGCCGCTTCTGCCGTATCTACCCCATCGGGTCTAAGCCAGGTTCGTTCCGCAGGCACAGCCCAACGTTCCGCATGTGATCCCTGCATGTTAAAAGCGGCGACTCTGTCCCCAACCTTACGGCTACTGACTTTCGATCCGACTGCAATAACTGTGCCCGCGGCCGCGTAGCCGACGATCCATGAAGGATGAGGCGGCGGAGTTGAACGGCGGTTGATCAGATCCCCACCTTCAATCGAGATAGCCTCGATAGAAATCAGGATGTCGTCAGGCCCTGTGACCGGATCTGAGATATCGACATATTTCAGGACGCCGGGAGCGCCTTCCACATCATAAACCGCTGCTTTCATAAATTTTCCTCTGTCTTATCAGTAAATGCGGCCCCGTCTGGCAAACCATCCCGATCCGGCCTATAGCACGTCAGAAATCTCTCTGTTGCCTCTACAGGCAGCGCGGGCTGCCCTGTTGAATTTTCGACGGACGGAAAGACCCATAACGCTTAGGGCAGCCTGGCAATCACCTTAATCTCAAACTTGAATCCGTAAAGCCACGTCACGCCGATCCCGGTCAACGTAGGGTAAGGCGCTTCCCCCCAATATTCTGGCAGGATACTCCAGATAGCGTCGAGGTTTGACTCGGGATCGACGACAAAGAGGGTAACGTCAACCACGTCACCGAACGTACAGCCCGCAGCCGTGAGAACAGCATTAAGGTTATCGAATGCCAGCCTGATCTGCTCTTTAAGATCCTGTTCAGGCGAACCATCCTCCCGGCTACCAACCTGCCCCGAAACAAACAAGAAGCCGTTAGATTTGATGGCCGGTGAATACCGATTGCGCTCATAGAGCGCCTGTCGCCCGAAGGGAAAAACTGCTTCACGTGTTGTCATGTTTGTACCTTTGCAATGGGGCGAAATCTGCCCAATGAATATAAAGACACTTTACAGGTGCCAGATCGGGTGGATAAACAAGCGACTTTGTTCATCATTGTTTGTAAAATCCAAACAATCGGTAAAAAGAGAGGGTAAGGAATGGATCGTTTCGATGCGATGCGCGCCTTTGCTCGTGTGGTGGAGGCAGGTAGCTTCACAAAGGCTGCCCAAACACTTCATATGAGCAAAACCACGGTGACACAACTCATTCAGCAGTTGGAAGCGCGGCTGCGCGTCAGGTTACTCCATCGCACCACCCGCAAGCTTGGTGTCACTCCTGATGGAGCGGCTTACTACGAGCGCGTCATCCGCCTGCTGGCGGACATGGATGATGCTGAAAACAGCCTGTCAAGTACGGCGATTACGCCCAGAGGACGGCTACGGGTGGATGTGCCCAGTCCGTTGGCCCGCCTTGTGCTGGTGCCGGCGCTACCGGCTTTCCACGCGCGCTACCCTGATATCCAGTTCGACATGGGCGTGAGTGACCGGGTGGTGGATCTGATCGGCGACAATGTGGATTGCGTCCTGCGCGGTGGCGAAATCAACGACCAGTCCCTGATCGCACGCCATGTCGGCGATTTGCAATTCGGCGTCTACGTCGCCCCCCGTTATGTGGAACGCCTTGGCGCCCCTGCGCACCCGCGAGAGCTGGAAAACACTGACCATCGCATAGTGGGATTCTTGTCCTCACGCACCGGCAAGATTGATTCTCTGGTACTGCACTGTGAGAGTGAACATATTGAAATCAAGAGCAGCTATGTGCTTGCAGTGGATGATGGCAATGCTTACCTCGAAGCTGGGCTAGCTGGGTTAGGCGTGATTGCGCTGCCAGTCTATATGGCGGCAGCACATCAGGCTTGTGGCTCCTTGATTCCGCTATTTGAACATTGGCGTATTAATCCAATGCCCCTGTACCTGGCATTTCCGCCGAACCGCCATGTCAACGCCAAACTGCGAGTTTTTATTGATTGGATCGTTGAATTGATACAGCAGCATGTCCCCAATTCCAACAATAAGTAACGACGTCCCAGCCCCCCTGATTCGCTCATCAGCGTCGATTGGTGGTCATTTTGGTGGTCTTGACAGAGTAAGAATTAAGGTTTAGCTTACTTATTAGCCAGTTACTGGCTAAGGCGATCCCAGTCAGAGGAGCCAAATTAGAGAAGCCCGCTTAAGGAAACTTAAGCGGGCTTTTTGATTTTCATAAAACTGAACAAACCTTTGTATAATTTAAATTCAACGAGTTAGCGTGAAAAGTCTTCCCGATGCATTTTAATTCCCCCTCCGCATCGGTATTGTCTAATGCCGGTGACCTTCACATTTCCCATCAGAATATTGAAATACTCGGTTTCAACCCCCGCGTCTAATATGCGATACATTTTAATTTCAGCAGATTTAAGGGTGAGTTCGCGCGCTGTTTATTGTTTGGCAATCGCGCCATGCCGCGATTACGTCAGACGTCCCCCCGCTCAGATTGGTATGTCCACTTCTGAACGGAGAAATATCAGAAAACAGCACTCATTAAACGCCCCGATAGCAAGGCGTTTAATGCAGCTTACGGTTGTCATTATCTCGACATTGTCACCAGAATCGGCTTTTTCACGAACAGTCCGTAGCTAAGCGCACCCAGCATCAGTAAACCGGCACCGAGGAAGAAGACGTTGGTGAACTGTCCGGTTGCATCAAGGATAATTCCGGTGACGATCGGCGCACAGGCTGCCCCCAGGAAGCCACCAAAGTTCTGAATTGCCCCCATTGATGCCACCTGCTCTTTCGGCGCAATGTCTGAAGCCAGCGTCCAGATCACACCCTGCGGCAGCTGCGAGAAGAAGTAGCCAATCGACAACAGTGCGATACTCAATGTTGTGCTGTGCACGAACGGTATTGGCGCAACAAAGCAGGCCGCCAGCGCAGCACCGGCAACAATCGGCACCTTACGCGCGGTAATGGTTTTCACACCGCGACGGATAAGACGGTCAGAAATGGCCCCGCCACACAGCACGCCCAAAATCCCCGCCAGGAACGGAATGGCCGCCAGCCAGCCGGTTTGTTTCAGGCTAAAGCCCAGCGATTTCTCCAGATAACCCGGCAGCCAGGTCAGGTAAACCCAGATGGTAAACATGATAGAAAAGTTACCGATCACCATAAACCAGGTGGTTTTATGTCTGAACAGCGCCCCCCAGCTCGCCTTGTTATTGCCGTTAACGTCGGTCACCGACTTCTGCACCCACTGAGAATTGGCGTGGATCACCTTTTCTTCGCGCTCGGTCGGATTGCGGTAAAATTTCAGCCAGACCAGCAGCAGCGGAATCCCCGCCAGGCCAATGGCAATAAACATGCCGCGCCAGCCGAGCGTTAACAGCAGCACGGTCAGGATTGGCGGCGCAATGGCATTGGCAATCTGCGAGCCGGTATTGATGATGGAGGTCGGCAGCGCGCGCTCTTTGTCAGAGAACCAGCGGTGAGTGATCTTGATGCCGGAGGTAAAGAACGGTGATTCGGATATGCCCAGCAGCATGCGCAGGGCATAGAACATGGAATAACCATTAACGAAACCTGCCATCACCGTGAAGGTGGACCACAGGCCCACGCCCCATGAGAACATTTTTTTAGGCCCAAAACGGTCAACCAGCCAGCCCGCCGGCAGGTTTGCCAGCGCGTAAGGCCACAGGAATGCCGACAGCAGCAGACCCATTTCCGTCTGGCTGAAACCAAACTCTTTAGCAATAGTCGTATTGGCGATACTTAAATTGGCACGGTCGAGGTAATTAATCACTGCCGCCATTAACAAAATAAAAATAATGCCCCAGCGCAAGCGTGAAACAACAGGAGCGGCCGTTTTAACCAGAGGTGCATCGAGAGAAGAGGTAGCATCTTTCATAATTTCAATCATCCACTATGGGTTATTCATAAATAAGGCATCACTGAACAGGCTCAGATGAATTTTAATCACAGCTTTACGAATAAAAGACTCGCTTTGGGTATTACAACAAGGACGATGTAAATCTTGCGGAAAGAAAACGGCAAACATGCCGGGTTCCAGATGAATCAGCGATTCATTATTCGTTTCCTGGTAAAACACGATGTCGTGCTTCTCCGCCCGGTCTTCTGCCACCTCATGCTCCGCCGCACCACGCGCCACACCGATGGTTTCTTCTCCCTGCAAGAGAAATTGAATATCGACAAACTTGAAATGTGACTCAGCGCGCATTTCATGAGCAGGAACGGTATTCATTTCCTGAAAAAGACAAAACATCTTGCCCGGAATAATATCGAACTTCCCTGGTGTTAGTGTTGAGAAATCAGTTTGAGTAATATACTCAATACCTTTATTAATAATCGGATGGAAAGCGAATTTTTCACGTTCCCAGTCTCTCAGGCAACATACGATCATGTTGAATAATCCTTTTATATTTATTTATATCAAGGGTCGGATTACGGCTAAAAATGTTATAAATTAAAACTTACTGCCCGGAAGCGTAATCATTTGCAAGAATATTCGACCAGGCGATTAATCAGCGGATAAGACGGCTGCTCATCCGCATCACTCACCGCTATCGTCTCTTATACGGCAGCGATTTTTTTCTGCCACAGCGCAGTGCCGCTGTGGATTTGATCCAGCAATACCGTCAGTCCCCAGAACTTTTCCAGCACATTGTCTTTATTCACCCGGCAGAACTCGCTGTCGAAAGTGCCCAGACGCTGATGATAAATCTTGGCATTCTTCGGATACCCTAATGTTTCCGTCACCGCGCCCAGCGACAGGAAAATGGCTAACTCATCGGCGAGTTGCGGCTGGGTTGCCGCCTTGTGATACAGCCAGCTGTAAAGCTCGGGATGAAAATTGGTGAACACGCCGCTGAATCCTTTAGACCCCGCCTGCATCGCCGGATAAGCGATCGCGGCGTTAGCATTAATGATGTTCAACGGCGTATTCGCCACCAGCTTCACACGGCGGGTAACGGTTGCCAGGTCACAGCTCACGTCTTTCAGTACAACGAAGCGGCCGGTGTTAGCGCAGTAAGTGAGCTCTTCGTCGGTCAGCAGGCGGCGATACGGTGCAGGACACTCATACAGTCCCAGCGGCATAGATTCAGGCAAAACACTCAGCAACTTATCCAGCGTGGCGAAGAAGGTCTCACTGCCCTGATTTTTCGGGTCAAGATGATTAGTGACCAGTACCAGTGCGTCGGCTCCGGTTTTCGCCATCGCCTTCAGCTCACTGATTTGGTCATTAATATCATCACTGATGTGGCCAGAGGCAATCACCGGCACGCGCCCAGCGACGTGTTTCACCACAAACTCCGCCAGCTCAACGCGCTCTTGCAGAGTCAGAAATTGCATCTCGCTCGACTGACACACGGCAAACAGCGCATCGACACCTTTCTCAAGATACCAGTCGATCAAACGGGTCAGGCCAGGGTAGTCAATCTGGTTGTCTGCGGTGAAAGGGGTCAACATCACCGGCACGATACCTTCAATACTTTTAGTCATTACTGCTCCTTAAGACGGAATCGATTACGTGGCCGCCAGACTCAATGCATCAAAGCAGCGACCGTTACAGGAAATTAAAGAGTGAACGCAGCATTTACCGCTGCGCCAGACGTGCCAAAACCTGGGGGTTATCAGGCATGTTTGATGCGCCTTCGCGTTCGACTGCCAGCGAGGCAAATGCCGAGGCATAGGTCGCCGCCTGCACCAGACTTTGCCCATTGGCGATACCTGAGGCCAGCGCGCCGTTGAAGGCGTCTCCTGCACCGGTGGTATCAACGCTCAGCGCCGGGAAAGCCGGAATGTGCTGGAACTGATTGCCGTCAAGCAGCAGCGCGCCGCGCGATCCCATCGTAATAATGACCCGCCTGGCACCCTGACTGACGATACGCTGTGCAGCCTCTTTGGCACTGGCTACATCTTTCACGTCAATGCCGGACAGCTGCGATGCCTCAGTTTCATTAGGGGTAATAACGTCAACATATTCAAGACACTCAAGCGCGTGGTTCGAGAAAGGAGCCGGGTTGAGTATCACTTTCACTCCCAGCGCTTTAGCCAGCTTCATCGCACTCAAGGTAGCGGCAAAGTTGTTTTCGAGCTGCACCAGCAGCACGTCCGAATCTTCAAGTTCGGGCGCGATTGCCGCCACTTCGTCTTCGCTGATGGTTTTATTGGCGCCGGAATAAATGGCAATCATGTTCTCGCCGTTTTCCTGCGAGACATAAATAATGGCGTTGCCGGTTGGTTCGGTTTCTGACTGATAAAGGGTAAAGGAGTGAATCTCCGAGGAGGTCAGGTGATCATAAGCAAACTGGCTGAACTGGTCCTTACCCACCTTGGAAACGAAATGCACCTTGGCACCTGCACGACTGACAGCCGTGGCCTGGTTGGCCCCTTTGCCGCCGGGGCCGAGTGTGCTGCCCAGCGCCAGCAGAGATTCCCCGCCTTTTGGAAAACGTTCAACTTTTGCCACAATATCGACGTTAAATGAACCCAGAATACACACCTTACCTTTCATGTTCTTTCCTTTACCCTGTTGCACAATCTGCTTTCTTTTCTGACTCTGCAGCCGTTGTAGCAACACTTCAAAGTTACCGCCGGTGTCAGTAATCAGCTTTGACTGCAAACTTCGCCGGATTACCATTGCCCCGCCGTGACAGCGCTGAACCAATTTTTCAGCCGCCAGGGCATTCAGATCATTGCGAATGGTTTCTCGGGTCACCGCAAACAGGGATGCCAAAACATCCACTTTTACCCGCTCATTTTTATCCAGATATTCCAGGATTTGCTGCCGACGCTCTTCAAGAAACATAGCCACCCACCTTCTCTGTATTCAGAATAAATGTATAAAACAGGTTAAATAGTGATGATGCTCATAGCTTAAATAGCAAAACGGAAGTAAACAAAAATGGGAACTTATGTTTTTTGTGACGTAATAAGCGGGGAATTCTGTCGGACAAAGCAAACAAATGCTCATTTTGAGAAAGGAAGGTGTAAGCCGGATGGTTTCATGAGAGAAGCCCGTTTAAGGAGATTTAAGCGGGCTTTTATTTTTTGTCATTAATCTTCCGCCATGCTGGAAAATGTCCGTCACGGGAGATATTAGTGATGGAGGTTTATCGCCATGAGATGTTGAAGATCACAAAGTGAGATATATTTCATTTCAACAGATGACATAAAAAGAGCCCGAGGTAAGCGAACAATTTTAACTATCGCAATGGCCAGGATATCCCGTCAAAAGAGCAGAGACTGATCCTGTCGATTTTCGTTTAAACAGATTCAAATCTTACCTGTTATGACTCCTGCATCTTAACGACCACTTTCCCCTTCGCGTGTCCCTGCCCCAGATAGGCAAGAGCTTCCTTTGTTTGTGCAAAAGGGAATACCTTGTCGATCACGGGCCTGATTTGTTCAGCCTCTATGAGTTTACCGATTTGAGTAAGCTGATCGCCATCAGGACGGACAAAGAGAAATGAATAGGTCAGCCCTCGTTTTTTCGCAAGACGCATCATCTTGCGGCTCATCAGCCCGAAGACAAAACGCAGAAAGAAATTTAATCCCCGGGTCCGCGCGAACGCAGCATCTAACGGGCCGGTGAGAGAAACAATCTTTCCACCCGGCCTGAGAATTTGGGTAGATTTTTCAATTGAATCGCCTCTGACAGTGCCGAGAACCATATCGTAGCCACTCAGCACATTTTCGAATTTTTGTTTTTTATAATCAACCACTTCGTCTGCGCCAATCTGACGCACCCATTCGACATTGCCCGTACTGGTTGTTGTCCCCACCTTGGCGCCAAGATGCTTCGCCAGCTGGATGGCAAAACTGCCAATTCCCCCTGAACCTGCCGGAATAAAAACCTTCTGGCCCGGATGCAGCCCGGCTCGCTCTGTCAGTGCCTGCCAGGATGTGAGGCTCACCATCGGGAGCGAAGCTGCCTGCACAAAATCCAGACTGGCGGGTTTCATGGCCGCCGCGCTTTCAGGCACCAAAGCAAATTCGGCAAGGGAACCCGTTCCCTTGTCAAAAATGCTGGCGAAGACTTCGTCGCCTGGCGAGAAACGCGTCACACGACTCCCCACGGCAATGACCACTCCGGACAAGTCGCTGCCCAATGTGGCGGGGAGCTTAAAATGCAAAACCGGCTTAAATATTCCGGTTGGGATAATGTTATCAATCGGGTTCAGACCCACCGCATAAACTTTAACCAGGATTTCATCAGCATCAGGGGCAGGATAATCTACGTTATCAAATCCCCGCTCTGGGGATTTACCATAGCGTTTAAACGTAAACGCTTTCATCGTCTTAGTTTTCATTTGTTGTTTGCCCTGTCGCGTTTGCCAATGAAATTTCCTTAGCGGCCCTGTTGCCGCGCAAAAAATCCCCGGTAATAACCCATCGTAAAAACGTCTTTTTTATGCTTTCGCATCAAGCTGAAGACTTTTGCGCACCACCTTATCCAGGAATGAAGCAGGGGCGAATCTGAGAATAAAATTCAACTGACCGGCCAGCTTGCCTGCCGTGTAACGCATCTTCGGGCGTAACGTCTGAGCCGCTTTAACCACCACGTCAGCCACGACCTCCGGACTTTCCGCCTCAGCCATCGCCTTGCTCACCACTTTCGCCAGCTTAGCCCGGATCAGGTCATACTCTTCCAGCCTGGCATCCGGCTCGATATTATTGGCTTCAAACTGTGTTTTTATGTAGGCAGGTTCAATGACAGAAACTCTGATGCCCTGTGTGCGCAGTTCGTGATCCAGTGCACCCGAATAACCTTCAACCGCATGCTTACTGGCAGCATAAAGTGCCACATAAGGTAACGGAACGATCCCGAGTATCGAACCGATGTTAATGATGCGCCCGCTGCCCTGACGGCGCATATAAGGGATCACTGCCCGGCTCAACCTGACGATGCCCAAAAAGTTGGTGTCGAAAATGTGTTTGGCCTGATCGACAGAACTTTCTTCCGCCGCCGCCGGCGCGACCCCGAAACCCGCATTGTTCACCAGAACATCGATCCGCCCCTCCAGGCGCAGCAACTCATCAATGGCGGCCCCGACAGAAGCGTCGTCTGTCACATCCAGCGTCAGTAACGGAAACGGAGGCTTTCCCGCCTGAGGACCACGCCGGCTCGTGCCATATACCCTATACCCCGCCGCTAAAAGTTTAAGAGCAGATGCTTCGCCGATACCTGAGGACGCGCCGGTAACCAGTGCTACACGTTTTTTTGTCATGCTGAATAAGGCCTTCATGATGAGTTTGTGGTTTCTCATCGCTGATGAGAGGACAGGCTGTAAGAGATGTATGTCGGATTCACCGCTGTGCAGAACCGCCGGAAGACCGTTCTGCACAGTTCACCTCATTGACTAAAGTGCATTATATCGTTCAGCGACTTCATCTTGTTTAATGTCTGAGAGCAGAGCCTGACGCGAAGCATCAAGGGTGTCCCAGCGGGCAGCATTATGTAAAGGCGGGATGGTGACCTGTTCACGGCGATCAAAGCCCACCAGTGCGGCATCCACTAACTCGCCCACTTCCATGAATTTTGCCGCGTTACTGATGTCGATACCCGCACGGTCCCAGATTTCCGTGTAAGTGCCGGCAGGGAGTACCGCCTGGACATAAATGCCCTTAGATGACAGCTCGACATTCAGTCCCTGAGACAGGAAAAGAACAAAGGCTTTAGTTGCACCGTAAACCGTCATGGCAAATTCCGGGGCCAGGCCTACGACAGAACTGATGTTGACGATCGATCCTTCCCCCGCTTGCACAAAGCGAGGTGCCACGGCGCTGGCCAGTCTGGTCAGGGCGGTGACGTTAAGCGCGATAAGGCTTTCTATCGAATCAGGCGTCTGCCCGGTAAAACTGCCGGACTGCGCGATACCCGCGTTATTGATAAGGATGCCAATCCGTGAGTCTTCACGCAGACGGGCTTCGACCGCGGCTAAATCACGCGTTTGCGTGAGGTCGGCAGGCAGAACGTCGACAGAAATGCCATTTTCCTGTCGCAGACGCGCGGCCAGTGTTTCTAACTTCGCGTTGTCGCGCGCGACCAGAACCAGGTCGTGGCCCCGGCGGGCAAACCGTTCCGCGTAAACAGCACCGATACCCGTGGATGCGCCTGTGATGAGAACTGAAGCTTTAGTCATAAGTTGATCTTCTTCATTAATGTGTAAACAGAATCCGCCATGTGCGATGTATGTAGGGCTTTACTTGCTGGTCTCAGTCAGCGACGGGTAATCGGTATATCCCGCTGCGTCACCGCCATAAAGCGTTTCAGGATTGAGTGAGGCCAGAGGCGCGCCCGTCTTCAGCCTGCCGACCAGATCCGGGTTGGCGATGAACGGGCGACCAAACGCGAACAGATCGGCTTTGCCTTGCGCAAGCTGAGCGGACGCCAGTTCCAGGTCATAGCCATTGTTGCCGATGTAGGTGTTTTTAAAACGCCGGCGCAGGGAGTCGTAATCGAACGGCGATATATCACGCGGGCCGCCCGTCGCGCCTTCAACCACATGGAGGTATACGATGCCCAATGCATCGAGTTGTTCAGCGAGGTAATCATATTGTGGCTGCGGATCACTGCATGAAATCGCATTAGCAGGTGAAACCGGTGAAATACGTACGCCAGTGCGGTCTGCGCCGATCTCATCTTTTACGGCCGCCGTGACTTCTAACAGCAGGCGCGCACGATTTTCCACAGAGCCGCCGTATTCATCAGTACGCTGGTTTGCGCCGTCTTTAAGGAACTGTTCCAGCAGATAACCATTGGCACCGTGGATCTCTACGCCGTCAAATCCGGCCGCAATGGCATTGGCCGATGCCTTCCTGAAATCATCGATAATCCCCGGTATTTCCTGCAATTCAAGCGCACGTGGCTCAGAGACGTCAGTAAAACTATTGTTCACAAAGGTCTTGGTCCCGGCACGGATAGCGGACGGTGCGACCGGCGCAGCGCCACCAGGCTGCAAATCAACATGCGAAATTCGTCCTACATGCCAAAGCTGTACAAATATGCGCCCGCCTTTGGCATGCACGGCGTCAGTCACTTTGCGCCAGCCATCGATTTGAGCTTGTGTGTAGATCCCCGGCGTATCCTGATAACCCTGCGCCTGTGCGGAGATCTGCGTCGCTTCGGTAATCAGCAACCCTGCTGTGGCACGCTGGGCGTAGTAGGTCGCCGCCAGTTCGCCCGGCACCAGGCCCGTTGCGGCCCGGTTACGTGTCAGCGGTGCCATCACGATGCGGTTGGCCAGTGTGATTGCGCCAAGATCATAGGGCTGAAATAAGCGTTGATTTGTCATGTTTATTTACCTGCTAAGGGGTGGGTCAACGTGTCAGCATAATGATGATGATCATAATCTATAAAGTCAACCGGTTTGATTATGACCATCATCAATGTATACTTAACCCCTATTTTTGAGAGGGCAGGAAAGCATGAAAGTGTCAAAAGAGCAGGTTCGGGAAAACCGGATGCGCATTGTTGAAACGGCCTCAGAACTTTTTCGTGAACGCGGTTACGATGGCGTGGGCGTTGCGGAACTGATGTCTGCTGCAGGCTTAACCCACGGCGGGTTTTACAAGCACTTTGGTTCCAAGGCTGATCTGATGGCGGAGGCAATGAGTTGCGGTTTTACGCGTTCTGCAGAAAGCACGGCAGGTGTGGACCGGGAAAAATTTATTGAATACTACCTCTCCCGACAACATCGCGATGATATGGGAAAAGGGTGTGTGATGTCGGCACTGGGCACCGATACAGCCCGTCAGTCTGCGTCAATCAAGGCGACATTTGCCGCCGGAATTGAACGCCAGCTGGCAATTTTAGGAACTGAAAATGGCACGCGCGCTGACCTGATAGATACCATCGCCCATCTTGTCGGTGCCCTGGTGTTGTCCCGTGCCTGCCCGGATAATTCCGCTCTGGCTGATGAAATTCTGGATGTCTGCCGCACTCAACTGCTAAGTCAGGACGCGCGTAAAGATTGAAAGTAGAAGATCCGGAAATACGGCCCGGCGGGGCCGACGATGCGCAGGCGAAGGCACGCGTCTCGGCCTTCACCGGCAGGTCCGCAACATATCCGATGGGACCGGACCCGATCCCATATAAAGCAAATGATTTGTTTAACTGACGGTGCTGTTGGGACGGTCGTCCCTGCTCATCCGGTCCGGTTAACGCTAACGTTTCGCGATTCCGTTCGGACATCGCATCAATTTCTGTCCCTGTCCGCGTCAAATCAGACCGCGTCGCCCTGGCGCGGCCGCACCGCTTTGCCCAGCAGTTTACGCTGCGCGGCCTCAAGCGCCAGCTGAGCAGCACCTTCCGCCGTCGCCAGATGACCAAACTGCGAGGCGGCGACGGTGGTATAGGGGGATATGGCGGCAACTGTCCGCCGCGCCGCAGCGACAATCAGCCGGTTCGAGCCGACGCTGCCGCCGAGAATGATCATGGCCGGATCCAGTATCGCCACCAAACCTAACGCCAGAAAACCGATCTGCTCGCCGTAGTGTTGCGCCGCCTGCTGGGCGACAGGTTCGCCGCGCGCCGCGCGCTCCAGCAGCGCCTCAAGCGAGCGTACCGCCGGAGCGCCCGGCGGCCGTTGTGCGTTGAAGCTATCCAGAAATCCGCGCTGCGCCAGATGCTGCTCAAGCAGTAACTCGCCCGGTTTCTCCCGCTCGCTCCAGGGAAACGGCAGGTCGGCGATTTCACCGGCGCAGCCACGCGCACCGTGAATCAGCGCGCCCCCGGCTATAATGCCGCAGCCGATGCGTTCGCCTATCTGCAGGAAGGCGACATCCTGCAGCCCCCGGCCGATGCCGTGGTTAACTTCGGCCACCACCGCACAGTTGACGTTATTCTCCACCAACGGATGCACGCCGTCGGGTAGCGGCAGCCGTGCCAGAATGGCATCCGGCGAGAGTCCGGCCTGCGACGGACCGTCGCGTCCGGAAAGCGGCACATCCGGGCGCACCGGTTTGGGCAAAGCGACCGTCACCGCCAGCAGCGGACCAAAGGCGGACAGTTCCTGACGCAGTGCGGCGATGGCGTCGGCTGCCGCAATGATAAGCTGCGCGGACGCGCCATTGGTGAACTGACGCAGCGCCAGCTGCCGGCCATCCAGACTACGGGCGATAAACAGCGCCTGACTGTTGCCGATATCCGCACCCAGCACCCACCCTGCCTGACGCGCCAGCTGATACACACTGGCACCGCGCCCTCTGGCACCGGCCGTGGCGACGATCGAGCTGTGACGTTGTAGCTCTTGCAGACCGGTGGACACCGTGCTTTTGGCCATGCCGAGCCTTGCCGTCAGCTCGGACTGAGTCGCACCGCCCAGCGCGATGAGTTCGATCGCCAGCAATTTCGCCGTAACGCTGAGCGCCGGAGACGGCCCCGTCCCCTCCCCGTCCGGCAGAGTCGTCTCTCCGGTGCGCTGGCGTAAAAACGCCGTCACCTCCGCCACAGCCGCCTGCTGATTCAGCGTATGAGCACGCTGCGCCAGACCAGACAACAGCTCACGGCGTTCCGCCTCCTGCCGGCGCCACCAGCTATAGAGCAGCCCGCTGTCGCGGCCGGCCACCGGCTGGCTGAAAAACCACAACAAACTACGCGTGGGCGAACTGAGCCATAGCGAACCGTGCAGCGGCGTGTCGTCAGGCTGGCGCGCCGCGCCACTCTGAGGACGCAGCGTTATCCCCGGCAGGACAACCGGCCGCCGCCGCGAATGACAGAGTTCGATGACGCCACCCGCGGCCGGATCGGCACGCATTGCACTCGCCCCGCACACCACAGCCTCCGGAAAGAAATAGTCGACGATTTGCCACAGATAACGTCTGACGATGATGTCGGCAGGGGTGTCAATGTCACCGCTGTAGATGCCACGTGCCAGACGTTGCAGCCGCCGCCGCTTCAGCGCCCGGCTAATCACTGCCGCGTCGTGATCGCGGGCCAGCACCAGCACCGGCCATGATGAATGGGTCATTCTCTCTCCTTTACGCGGTTAACCGCACGGTGTGCACCGGGGGACGGAGTCGCCCGAAACGGGCGGCGCGCCATCATAGGGAATACTTATTTACCTTGCCACTCCGCCGCTGCTTCAGACTATTTCGGTCAATGTTATGGCAATAAGGTCAAGTTTTATGCGCGAGATGATGCCTCACGGTCAAGTTATCACGCAGAAAATTGTCAGCACCGGCTGAAACGGCACGAGGAAAATGCAACGAAAAACCATCAGTTTACTGATTTTTATCGATTTATTACGTCATTTCCCGCACTGCACAAACTGTGCGAAGTTGTTTGTGACATAAAAGTTTCATCCTTAACACTACAGGGAAATGATGACATGACCGGCACAGAAATTTTAATCCCTTTCGCCCAGGGCGTCGCCCGGCAGGCCGCCGCGCTGGAGTCGACCTGCGAACGCGCACAGGCGTGGCTGGACACGCTGGATATCACCGCACTGCGCGGCGGCACGCTGCTGTTCGCCGGTATCGGCGCATCTTATGCGGTGCTCGCCGCGCCGGTACATGAACTGCGAGCGGCCGGTTTGCGGGCGCTACGCAGCAATGGTGACGATATGCCTGATGGCACGCCGCCGCTGGCAGACTGGTATCTGGGCGTCTCTCAGAGCGGACGCAGCCCGGAAGTTGTGAGAGTGCTGGAACAGCAGCGCCCCGGGCGGCGGCTGGCACTGGTTAATCAGGCAGACTCGCCGCTGGCGGCGGTCAGCGCCGACACGCTCTGGCTCGGCACGCTGATCGATTCCGGCATGTCCTCCGTGGCGCTGCTGGCCACCAGTGTCTGCCTGGGCCTGCTGACGGATGCGCTGATCGGACGCGACTGCAACGCAGGCTGGCGTCAGTTACCCGCGCAACTGGACGCAGTGAGGCATACCGCCCGGGCGGCCGTGGATCGGTTCGCACAGCAGGCCGGTCACACCGGCTGTATCGATTTCGTTGGTGGCGGCACCAGCCTCAGCGCCGCTGAACAGGGCGCCCTGTTGCTGCGCGAAGGGCCGAAAATGGCAGCGATGGGCATGGGGACGCGCCACTATCTGCACGGCATGACCGATGCCGTGGGTCACGGCACCGCACACGTGCTGATCGGCGGCGAGCGGGAAATCTTGCTGGCGAAGCAGCTTGTACTCTTCGGCGTACCGATATTGCTTGTGACAGATCAGGCCGTGTCGCTGCCCGGCACAGAGACCGTGCAACTGCCGGTCCTGCCGCCGCTGCAGCGCCTGGCGCTGGAAATACTGGTCATGGATCTGCTGGCGATCGCGCTGGGCCGGGTTGTGGATCGCGATATTGATGCCGGCGTTGTCGCACGGCTGGATACCAAAATCAGCGGGGTGGTGTCATGACACAAAGCTGGCTGGGAATGGATGTGGGCGGCAGCAAAATTCATATCCGCATCGAAGACAGCGCCGGACAGGCGCGGATGGACGCGCAGTGGCCGACCGGACGCTGGGGCGGCGAAAGCTATGCCTTCAAGGCCGCGCGCATGGCTGAGCTGATTGCCCTCGCCGCCGGACAGGCCGGACTCGCCGCCCCGCCCCGGGCGATAGGCATCGGCGCACACGGCTGCGATACGCCCGACGAATGCGCACGCATGACGGCACTGATGGCGGGTCACTTTCCCGACAGCGCGTGTCAGGTGGTCAACGACGCGGCACTGGTCGCGCTGTGCGCCAGCCAGCCACACGCGGCCGGGCTGATTGCCGGTACGGGTTCGGTGGCGGCGGCGCTGGGGCCGGAAGACCACTGGCTGCTGGCTGGCGGCTGGGGCTGGCTGGTGGGCGACGAAGGCGGTGCCAGCGGTCTGGTGCGTGAAGGGATCCGCGCGGTGCTAACGGACTGGGATCGGGGGCGCAGCGACGATCCGCTCGCCATCGCGCTGACACGCGCCTTCGGGGCAGACCACCTGCTGGATCTGCCGTCGCAATTGCTGCGTCAGCCTGTCAGCGTCTGGAGTCGCCACGCGTCCGTTATTTTCGAATGCCTGCAGGCCGGTTCGCCCCTGGCAGCGGGCGTGGTCGATGCTGCGGCCGAATCGCTGGCGGAACTTATCGCCCGGCTGTGCCGGCGCGGTGCCCGAATCGACTGTGTAGTGGCGGCTGGCGGCGTAATCCGCCATCAGCCGCCGCTGTTCGACCGGCTGGCCGCACGTCTGCGCAAACACGATCCCCGGCTGTCGCTGCTGTTGTTAGCATGTCCGCCGGTCATGGGCGGGGTTGCGCTGGCGCGCCGCCTGGTCGCCCCTTCATTAGTCCGTTCCGTTTCACGAGGTGCATGATGTCTGAATATGAAAACGCCGCCGCCCCGGCGACCCGTAAAGCCTGGCGCTTTCCCAACACTTACACTGTTCTGCTGGCCATCACCGCCGTCGTCTGGCTGCTGACGTTCATCATTCCGTCCGGACAATACCATATGGCGGACGGTCGCCCGGTGGCGGGCAGCTTTCAGGTCACCGCCAGTCCGCTGACCACCGTGCAGCGGATCAAAGAACTGTTTCTGGCACCGGTAAACGGGCTTTACGGCGTGGAGAATGCCGCTGGCCATGTCGGTCCCTACGAGAGCGGTAACCTGTTCGGCGCCATCGGCGTATTTTTCTACGTGCTGTCGCTGGGCGCCTTTATCGTCACAACGACCAAAACCGGCGCGATCGACGCATGTCTCGGACACGTGGCACAACGCTTCAGACAGCGCGGCGGGCTGCTTATCGTCATGGTGATGCTGCTTATCGCCATCGGCGGCTCCACTTACGGCATGGGCGAAGAGACACTGGGCTTCTATGCGCTGCTGGTGCCGCTGCTGCTGGGCCTGGGCTTCGATCGCATGACAGCGGTGGGCGTGATTCTGGTGGGATCGGTGGTGGGCAACATGAACTCCACGGTCAATCCGTTCATGACCGGCGCCGCCTCGGCGGGCGCTGGCGTGCCGATGGGCAGCGGCATCGGTCTGCGCTTCGCGATGTTTATCGTGCTGACGGCCGTCGCCATTCTGTATGTGGTGCGCTATGCCCGCCGTGTGCAGCGCAACGCCGCACATTCGGTAGTGGGCTTTTCCGCTGAGGACCGGGAACTGGCGCAGGCCAGATTACAGTTGCCACCGCCGATGAACCGCCGCCAGAAAGGCGTGATGCTGACTTTCGCCGTCACGTTCGTCTTCATGATTTTCGCCATCATTCCCTGGGCGCAGGTGATCGCCGGACCGAACGCCACCTCATGGTCCTGGCAGCTGGACTGGTACTTCCCCGAGCTGACCGCGCTGTTTTTTGTTATGTCGATAGTGACCGGCCTGTTGGGCGGCCTGCGCGGCAACGGGCTCTACAACGCGATGCTGGCAGGCATCTCCGACTTTATGGGAGCCGCGCTGGTTATCGTGCTGGCGCGTGGCATCACGGTAATTATGCACAACGCGCAGATCACCGACACGGTACTGCACTCTATGGAAAGTCTGGCGAACGGCGCGCCTTCCGGCACCTTCACCGTCATGATGTATCTGCTGATCATGCCGCTGTCGTTCCTGGTGCCCAGTTCATCCGGGCTGGCGACACTGGCGATGCCGGTGCTGGCACCCATGGCAGATTTTACCGACGTCGGCCGCGAAATGGTGGTGACGGCATTTCAGTGCGCAGTCGGTACAATAGCGATGATTTCGCCCACCTCAGCCATCGTGATGAGCGGACTGGCGCTGGCCAAAGTCAGCTATACCCGCTATCTGTTGTGGGTGCTGCCACTGCTCGGCCTGCTGGTTGTGCTCAACTGCCTGTTTCTGGTGCTCGGCGCGGCGCTGAAATAAGCGTTAACCTCTCCCCGCTTCGGCGGGGGTTTTCTGTTACTATCCCTTGCTCTGTCAGGTGAACCGCAAGATTCGCCACCCGGTTTAAAATTCGCTATTATCCGCTTCCACTCCTCATCCGGGTAACCCGATGTCTGCGATTATCGATACTTTTATTGCCCCGCCTTGTTATGACCCCATCGAAACGCTCTATCAGGATGAACATCTGGTGCTTATCAATAAACCTGCCGGACTGCTCAGCCTGTCGGGGAAAAATCCGCAAAACCTTGATTCCGTACATCACCGGCTGGTCAAGATATTTCCCGGCTGTACACTGGTCCACCGTCTGGATTTCGGGACTTCCGGTCTGATGGTGATTGCGCGTAATAAAGCTATCAATGCCGCACTCTGTCAGCAATTCAGCCAGCGCACAGTGACCAAACAGTACAGCGCCCTGCTCTGCGGACATCTCGAACATAACGACGGGGTGGCAGACGCACCGATTGCCAAAGACCCGGCGCTGTTTCCGCTGATGTCGATTTGCGCCATCCATGGCAAGCCCGCCCGCTCCGGCTACCGGGTCGTTGAGCGCTTTTATCATGAGCAGGAAAATGGCGCGTTACTGCCACTGACCCGGGTACAACTGACCCCGGAAACCGGACGCACTCATCAGCTTCGCATTCACTGTCAGCAGTTGGGCCACCCTATTTTGGGCTGTGACCTGTATGGCGGACGCCTGCTGCCGGGCACTGAACAGGCTCCGCGACTGATGTTGCACGCCAGTGAACTGCATTTTGTTCATCCCGTCAGCGGAGAACGGATCGAAGCCCGCAATGCCAGCCCGTTCTGAAAACGAAACGCTCTGTCACGCCCCGCCCGTCCGATTGTCTGCGTGACTTTGCCCTTTTGTTTTGAAAAGCGTTTTTAACCGGGAGGTTGACGCTGTAGTCTCAGTAGCGGTTTTTCTTTTGTTGCATGTAAGCCAGGTGAATACTTTTACCGATTTTAATAAAGAATACCGATTTTAATAACGAAAATTTTAGAATACTGACGAACAGACAGGACAATTATGGACTCCATGCTCACTGCCTCCCGCCCCGATGAGGAGATACCTTCATATCACCGTGCCCGCCGTGCTGCCTGGGGCAGCTTCGTTGGCGCGGTCGTAGACTGGTTCGATTTTTTGCTCTACGGCATTACCGCAGCATTAGTGTTTAACAGTGAATTTTTTCCGCAAATCGACCCGGCAATGGGTACGCTCGCCGCCTTTGCCACCTTCGGTGTCGGCTTTCTCTTTCGTCCGCTCGGCGGCATTGTTTTCGGTCATTTCGGCGATCGTCTGGGCCGCAAACGCATGCTGATGATGACTGTCTGGATCATGGGCATTGCCACCGCCTGTATCGGCATTCTTCCCGCTTTCTCCACGATCGGTTGGTGGGCTCCGGCTCTGCTGGTCATCCTGCGCGCCATTCAGGGATTTGCCGTGGGCGGTGAATGGGGTGGCGCGACACTGCTGGCGGTTGAAAGTGCGCCTTCCGGCAAAAAAGCGTTCTACAGCAGCGGGATCCAGATGGGATATGGTGTCGGCCTGCTGCTCGCTACCGGTCTGGTGTCGCTGATAAGCAGCCTGACCACCGACGCGCAGTTCCTGAGCTGGGGCTGGCGTTTGCCGTTTCTGTTCAGCGTTGTGCTGGTGATCGGCGCGCTGTGGGTGCGTAAGGGCATGGAAGAGTCCGCCGAGTTCGAACGTGCTCAGGTCGGGCAACCCAAAGCGGCCACAAAGCGACTGCCGGTATTTGAAGCGCTGTTTCGCCATCCCGGGGCTTTTTTGAAAATCATCCTTCTGCGCCTGTGCGAACTGCTGACGATGTATATAGTCACTGCGTTCGCCCTTAACTACTCGACGCATAATCTGGGGCTGTCGCGTGAGCTGTTTCTGAATATCGGGCTGCTGGTCGGCGGTATCAGTTGCCTGACAATTCCCCTGTTCGCCTGGCTGGCGGATCGTTACGGTCGCCGCCGCATCTACATCACCGGCGCTGTAGTCGGCGCGCTGAGCGCTTTCCCATTCTTTATGGCACTCGAAGCACGTTCAATTGCCGGCGTGGTGATTTTCTCGCTGTTGCTGGCAAATATCGCTCACGATATGGTGGTCTGCGTGCAGCAGCCCATGTTTACGGAAATGTTCGGTGCGGGTTATCGCTACAGCGGTGCAGGCGTAGGTTATCAGGTTGCCAGCGTAGTGGGCGGTGGGTTTACGCCGTTTATTGCGGCCGCATTGCTGAATTTCTCCGGCGGTGAATGGCATTCCGTCGCCATTTATCTGATGGCGGGCTGTTTGCTTTCCGCCCTTACGGCGATTTTTATGAAGACACCCGTGCACCGCTGAAACACAGGCCATTTAAAAAAGCCCGCTTAAAAATATAAGCGGGCTTTTTAGCATTTGAAGCAGATTTACACCACCCGCAATTCCTCGTAAGACACCATCACATGTTCCGCAAATGCCGGACGCTGGGTGAGTTTTTCGTAATACTGCTCGATAGCCGGGAAGGACGGTCGTGCAATGGCAATATCGAAGTAGCGATACAAATTGTGGCCAAACTGAATATCGGCCAGGGTGAATTCACTTCCGGCAAGGTAACCATGCCGGGCAATCTGCGCTTCGGCAATCGCCAGCTTCTTATTAAGATTCTGCAATGATTTTTCTAACGCCTGATGATCCTGATCTTTAGCCGCCGTTCTTACTACCATCCAGAATACCGGCACAGTGAAGTTCATCGCGACACCGATTTTTGCCCACTCCGTCCATTTATCTGTTTCGGCACGCCGTTCAGGGTCCTGCGGCCAGAATTCATCAGTGCCGTATTTCCCGGCCAGATAACGCAGGATGGCACCGGTTTCCCACAGCGGCTGGCCTTCACCCTCGCGGATCACAGGAACCGTGCCGTTGGGGTTCATCGCCAGAAATTCCGGGGTGTCATTACCACCGTATTTATGGCCGATATCGGTCCTTTCATACTCAAGCCCTAATTCCCCGATACACCACATCAGCGCCTGCACATTTGACGATGTTTTTCTGCCCCATACCCGGATCATTCACTTCCCCCTGTTCGTTCATAAAAGCACCATCTGGCTCCCGTACCCTAATAAAACATTGGCGGCACCGTGCAGACAAGCCATATTTAGAATGAATGATGATAAATGAAGCACAAAGGAAAAGCGTATGGATAACAAGTCCCTCACTCCTTCACAGGCGATTGAGAAGCTCGAAGAAATGTACAACGATTCTGTCGCCGCACTGCGGAATGCGATTAAAGATTTCATCGTTGAGGGTGCGCTGCCTGATATCACGGCGCGTGCTGCCGGGTTGTTTGTTTATCCGGAACTGCGTGTCAGCTGGGATGGCGTGACGCCAGCCAAAAACCCGACCCGCGCTTATGGCCGTTTTTCGCATCCAGGCCGTTATGCCAATACCATCACGCACCCTGAGCTGTTCCGTCACTATCTGCTGGAACAGCTTTCCCTGCTGGGCGAGGAATATGACGCGGTTATCGAAGTGGTGCCGTCACAACAGGAAATTCCTTATTCATATGTGATTGACGGCTCTGATCTGATGCTTGACCGATCGATGAGTGCCGGGCTGGCGAAACATTTCCCGACCACCGAACTGTCGCAGATTGGCGATGAAACCGCTGACGGCCTGCATTATCCCGGCGACACCTTTCCGCTGTCCCATTTCAATGCGCTGCGCGCCGATTTTTCGCTGGCACGCCTGCGTCATTACACCGGCACGCTTATCGAACACTTTCAGCCGTACGTGTTGTTCACCAACTACACCCGGTATGTCGATGAGTTTGTCAGCTGGGCGTGTGCGCAGATTGCTGATCCGCAAAGTCCTTATGAAGCACTGGCCTGCGCAGGCAGCGTATTTATTACAGCCGAAACGCAAAACCCTGAACAGGCAGTTTCCGATCTGGCCTGGAAAAAACACCAGATGCCCGCCTATCATCTGATTGCCCGCGACGGTGCGGGAATTACGCTGGTCAATATCGGCGTCGGTCCGGCCAATGCCAAAACCATTTGCGATCATCTGGCGGTTCTGCGCCCGCATGTCTGGCTGATGATTGGTCACTGCGGCGGATTACGGGAAACACAGTCGATCGGTGATTATGTTCTGGCTCACGCTTATTTGCGTGACGACCATGTGCTGGATGCCGTACTGCCGCCGGATATCCCGATCCCAAGCATTGCTGAAGTGCAACGTGCCTTGTATGACGCAACCAAAATGATGAGCGGCATGCCGGGTGAGCAAGTCAAGCAACGCCTGCGTACCGGCACGGTCGTGACCACCGACGACCGTAACTGGGAATTGCGTTATGCCGCGTCAGCGCTGCGCTTTAATCTCAGTCGTGCCGTTGCCGTCGATATGGAAAGCGCCACCATCGCCGCACAGGGATACCGCTTCCGGGTGCCTTACGGCACGTTGTTGTGCGTTTCTGATAAACCGCTGCACGGAGAAATCAAACTGCCCGGCCAGGCAAACAAATTCTACGAAGGTGCCATTTCAGAACATCTGCAAATTGGTATCTGCGCCATTGACCTGTTGCGCGCCGAGGGCGATCACCTGCATTCACGTAAACTGCGGACATTTAACGAACCCCCTTTCCGCTGATCACCACGCTGACTTCCCCTAAACAGTTCGTGTTGCCGGCAGCAAATTTGATAATCCCGATGAGCTTACCTTCAGTAAGTGATTCGGGTCATTAAACGCAGCCGACGCATCTGCGGCACGAAATATGACGGGGAATTAAGGATTTCCTAAAAAAAGACTTTGCATAATGCAGAGTCTTTTACCATCATAATTTAAAACGCTGTTCTACTTTCTGTCACACTGGAACTCTCTTGCAAAACGTCATCGTCTCTTTGCGCAAAGCCATCGAGCGCACGCCCTGGTATCCGAAACGGCGTTCTTACCGTACGTTGTTCTGGCGTGAAATCACGCCCCTCGCTGTTCCTATTTTCTTCGAAAATGCCTGCGTTCTGCTAATGGGCGTACTGAGTACGTTTCTGGTCAGCTGGCTGGGCAAGGAAGCGATGGCCGGAGTGGGCCTGGCCGACAGTTTCAACATGGTGGTGATTTCATTCTTCGCCGCCGTCGATCTGGGTACGACCGTCGTGGTTGCGTTCAGCCTGGGTAAACTCGACCATGAGCGCGCCCGTGCGGCAGCCCGTCAGTCACTGGCGATCATGACCGTTTTTGCCGTCCTGCTGGCGATACTTCTGCAATTTTCCGGGCATGTGATTATTGACATGATCGCCGGTAATGCCGAGCCGGAGGTAAAAGAACTGGCGCTGTCTTACCTGCAAATGAGCAGCTGGAGCTATCCGGCTGCGGCTATCGCACTGATCGGTTCCGGTGCCTTGCGCGGTGCGGGTAATACCAAAATCCCGATGCTACTTAACGGCGGGATGAACATCCTTAATCTGGTGATCAGCAGCGTACTGATCTATGGCTGTTTCGGCTGGCACGGTTTGGGCTTTATCGGTGCCGGCCTGGGGCTGACCATTGCCCGCTATATCGGTGCGATTGCGGTTATTTTTGTGCTGATGGTCGGTTTTAATCCTTCACTGAAAATCTCCCTGAAAAGCTATTTACTGCCGCTCAATACCAACATTTTGCGTGAAGTGCTGGGGATCGGTATTCCGGCCAGTATCGAATCGGTGCTGTTTAACGGCGGTAAATTACTGACGCAGGTTTTTGTCGCAGGCATGGGCACCAATGTGATTGCCGGTAACTTTATTGCGTTTTCAATTGCCGCACTGATCAACCTGCCGGGGAATGCGCTGGGGTCAGCCTCAACCATTATCGTCGGGACACGTCTGGGCAAAGGACAGATTGCCCAATCCGAGCGTCAGCTGCGCCATATTTTCTGGCTTTCTACCTTCGGGCTGTGTGTGCTGGCCTTACTTTCGGTGCCATTTGCCGGTTTGCTGGCGCGGTTTTACACCAATGAGCAAGACGTTATCGACGTGGTAAAAATCCTGATCTGGCTGAATGCTGCTTTTATGCCTTTCTGGGCGGCCTCGTGGGTGCTGCCTGCTGGCCTGAAGGGGGCGCGTGATGCCCGCTTTACCATGTATGTTTCTATGCTCGGGATGTGGGGCTGTCGTATTGTGGTGGGCTATTTCCTCGGTATCGTACTGGGTTTCGGCGTAGTCGGCATCTGGTTGGGGATGTTCCTCGACTGGATCGTGCGCGGCCTGTTTTTCTACTGGCGTATGGCCAGCGGCCGCTGGTTGTGGAAATACCCGAAGGCCAAAAGGACAGAATGACTCGCCGGGATTATGCCCGCCGGTACATCCGGCGGGGATGGCCGATTTTCCCGTACAGCATTTCGACTTTTAAATCCCCTTTTTGCACACAGTGTTCGAGATAGCGGCGGGCGGTGGTTTTACTCAACCTCGTTTCGCTGACCACCTCATCGACTGAGTAACAGCGTCCGGCATTCTGCATAAAGATGCCTTCCACCAGGTTCAGCGTATTTTCCTCGATACCTTTATTGCCCGCTCTCGGCGTAAAATCCTTCGCCTGTAGCTGATAAAGACTGTCTACGTTTTGCTGATCCACCACTTTCCATGTCCGCTGGGTCTGGCTGAACTGGATAAAGCGATCCAGCGATTGTTGCAGCCGGTTCCACGAAACAGGTTTGAGGATATAATCAAACGCACCACAGCGGATAGCCTGACTGCAGGTAGTCATATCGCTGGCGGCAGTGATAAAAATTACCGAACAGTGCGTTTTCTTCAGCAGGTCATCCTCTATCAATGAAATTCCCTGTCCGTCAGGCAAATAGTTATCCAGCAACAGCAATTGCGGATGCTTTTCCTCGATAAGCACTTTTGCTTCATGCAGCGTGGTGGCCCTGCCTACCAGCCGCAACCAGCGATGATTATCAATCAGCTCGGCATACAGTTGTGCCAGCTGGCTTTCATCTTCAACAATCATTACGTCAATCATTTCAGCTTGCATCATTTGCTCTCTTCCAGTGCTTCTGGACGGGGATTTACCGGCATAAAGCCACTTTGTTCTTCAGGGCGGTGGTGTGGAATAAAAACCGAAAAAACAGCGCCAGTTGGCGGATTGTCAGATACTTCAATAGTGCCACCAGCATGGCTGACATAGCTGGCAACCAGATGCAGGCCCAGACCGTGATCGCCTTGTGTTTTGGATGTCACCCCCAGCGAAAAAATCTGCCCGCGCCGCTCCGGCGCTATCCCGATGCCATGGTCAGCGACTTCAATCACCAGATCATCTGCGCCGGAAACGACATACACGTCTACCGGCCCGGCTTCATTGCCGCGCAGTAATGTGGCTTCGATGGCGTTATCCAGCAGATTGCCAATGATCGACATCAGTTCGGTTTCACTGAGCGCGGCAGGCAGATGCGTTAACTCACAGGCGGGATCAAATTTTAGCTCAACGCCTTTTTCCCGTGCACGGGCATATTTTCCGAGTAACAGACCGCATAATTTTGGTGAGCAGAATCGCGCCGAAACGAAATCCAGCAATTCCTGCGCACTTTCAGACTGAGCTTCGATATAGCGGATCGCCTCGTCGTAACGTCCCATATGCAGGAGCCCGGCGAGTGTTGCCGTCCAGTTGAGCTGTTCGTGGCGTATCACCCGCAGGTTATCGGCATAACGCTGCACCTGGCTCAGCTGGATGCTGAGCCGGTCGATATCGCTGCAATCCCGAAAAGTGATCACCCACCCCTGGAGCTGGTCTTCCAGCATGATCCGTACCCGGCTGGCGATCACTGTCAGGTTGTTGAACAGGCAGATTTCATCGTGAATATCTTTTTCCAGCATAACCTGCGGATCAAAGAAACTGACCGGCGCAATCACCTGCCCGAGCGGCTGACCTCGCAGTTCACGGGACGGCACGTCAAGACTGAGCAATTTTTTGGCCGCCTGGTTGATGACCGCGACCCGCAACTGCGCATCAATAGCGATCACACCTTCGTAAATCGATTCCATCAGCGCCTTTTGCTGACGCACCAGCAGACCGATTTCACGGGGCTCCAGCGAAAACATCTGCCGTTTAATCGAACGTGAAAAAAACCATGAGAAGGTAAACAACGCCAGCAGCAAGGTGGCGGCGGCCAGCAAAATACGGATGACTTTTTCGATAGTCAGGTTATTGATGTGGCTGGTGAGATACCCCACAGAAACGATACCGACCACGTTGCCTTGCCCGTTGATGATCGGTGCCTTACTGCGCAACGATAAGCCGATACCTCCCAGCCGGATGGTGGTGGTGCTTCTGCCCGCCAGCACATCCCCGTTGTCTCCCCCGACCAACATTTTCCCCACACGGTCAGCATAAATCGAATGAAACAGATGTATTGCTTTACCATCGCCTATCACCATGTAACTGGCATCACTACGTGCAGAAATACTCATCATTAAATGGTTAATAGCCGGAACATCCTTATTTTCAACGGCGGTAATTAATGAAGGAATAAGTGCAATTTCCTCTGCCTGAACTTTTGCACGAGTACCCATATCTTCATATAACTGACGTTCTATATCATAATAGTAATAAATACCCGCTATCGAAAAAAGTGTCATAAATAGCATGACAAGATAAATGAATAGCTTTATCTGAAAAGAAGGCCGAAACCGCATCGGGAAACCTATAACCAGACAGTGATATTAATAGAAAGTGCGAAGATATTATCACGCCCCGGTATTTGCGTCAGCGTGAAGGATTAAAGTTGCGAGGCATGCCGCATAACATCATCAGGCGCGTCAGGGCCTGGGAGGCTAACTCCATAATTCACAACAGCTATTTCACCATAAATTAACAGTAATATTATAATTGCAAATAACACCATAAAAACCACGAAAAATAATAGCGACCTGAGTTTTTAAATTAATTAAAACCATAAAAACCTTTCACTCCTTTAAAACACCTTTTCTAATTTGCGGCACCTCACATATTACCGGTCAGCATTACTCTTATACTCCCTGCACAAATTGACACAGGGGATTCATAATGAGTACAACTGACGACACCTATTCTGTTACTGCGGGATATTCCTGCGTTAAACAGCTCTCATTAAAAGAAAAATGGTGGCACATTCTCGATACCTGGAAAATCGGCATTATTCCGTTACCGCTGTTCGCCATGGCGGGGCTACTTATCGCAATAGATTGTCTTGACGGCAAACTGCCGAGCGACATCGTGGTGATGGTCGCCACGTTAGCGTTCTTTGGGTTTGCCTGTGGCGAGTTCGGCAAGCGTCTGCCTTTTATCGGCAAGATGGGCGCTGCGGCGATTTGCGCCACGTTCATTCCTTCCGCGCTGGTCTATTACGGCCTGCTGCCGGATGTCGTGGTGGAGTCCACCACCAAGTTCTACAAAAGCACCAATATTCTGTATCTCTACATCTGCTGCATTATCGTGGGCAGCATCATGAGCATGGATCGCAAAGTGCTGATCCAGGGGTTCATGCGTATTTTCTTCCCAATGTTGTGCGGCGAAGTGGTTGGCATGCTGGTCGGGATGGGGGTCGGTCTGGCGCTGGGCATGGAACCTTTTCAGATTTTCTTCTTCCTGATCTTACCGATCATGGCCGGTGGCGTGGGTGAAGGTGCCATCCCGCTGTCCATTGGTTACGCAGCCTTATTACACATGGACCAGGGTGTGGCGCTGGGTCGCATCCTGCCTATCGTGATGCTGGGCAGCCTGACGGCTATCGTTATCTCCGGTTCTCTCAATCAGCTAGGTAAACGCTATCCACACCTCACCGGCGAAGGTCAGCTGATGCCGTCTGCTAAAAATGCCACAACGGAAAGCAACACGCCGACAGTGGCTGGCGGTAAAACCGATGTCACGACCATTGCCTCAGGTGCATTACTGGCCGTTCTGCTTTATATGGTGGGCATGCTGTTACACAAGCTGATTGGTCTTCCTGCACCGGTCGGGATGCTGTTTGCGGCTGTTGGCCTGAAACTGGCGCACGGCGTTTCTCCCCGCCTGCTCGAAGGTTCTCAGGTGGTGTACAAATTCTTCCAGACTTCCGTCACCTACCCGATTTTGTTCGCCGTCGGTGTCGCCATCACACCGTGGAATGAACTGGTTGCCGCATTCACGATTTCTAATCTGCTGGTCATTGTCAGCACTGTTGCAGCGCTGGTCACCACCGGCTTTTTCGTCGGCAAGAAAATTGGCATGCACCCGATTGATGTCGCCATCGTTTCCTGCTGCCAGAGTGGCCAGGGCGGTACCGGTGATGTCGCCATTCTGACTGCCGGTAACCGCATGCAACTGATGCCATTTGCCCAAATAGCCACACGTATTGGCGGGGCCATTAATGTCTCGGTTGCCCTGCTGGTGCTCGGCAACTTCCTCGTCTGATGCCGCGCTAACTCTTTTTTAATTCAGGATATTTTCATGAAACTGGCAAGTTATCTTTATCAGGGGCGCAAGTCCTACGGCATCGCAACCGGGCACGGCATGATCGACCTTGGTCGCCATCTCGGTCAGCGTTATCCGGACCTCAAAGCTCTGCTGGCAGGCAATGCACTGGCACAGGCTCAGGCGCTGGCGACCCTGCCCGCAGATGTGGATATCGACGATCTGACTTTTCTGCCGGTCATCCAGAATCCGGAAAAAATTCTCTGTGTTGGTATGAACTACGCCGAAAAACGCAAAGAATTTGACCAGCATAATCCGGCACCGACATTGTTCGTCCGCTTTGCTGATTCACAAACCGGCCACGCTTCTCCCGTCATCAAACCGAGCCGTTCTGTCGAATTTGATTACGAAGGTGAACTGGCAGTGATTATCGGTTCTGCCGGGGAAAATATTTCCCGCGAAAACGCCCTGGCGCACGTCGCCGGCTACAGCTGCTATATGGACGGTTCCGCCCGCGACTGGCAGCACACCTGGTTTACCGCCGGTAAAAACTGGCCGCAGACCGGTGCGTTCGGGCCGTGGATGACCACGGCCGATGAGATCCCAGACCCGCACACACTGGCAATCCGCACCTGGCTGAACGGTCACATGGTGCAGGACGACAACACCCGCAGCATGATCCACAACGTTGCCGAACTGATTGAGTACATCAGCACCTTTACCTCACTGAGTGCCGGTGACGTGATCATTACCGGTTCGCCAGGTGGGGTAGGTAAAAAGCGCGTACCGCCGCTGTTTATGAAACCCGGCGATCGCATCGAAGTAGAAATTGAAAAGATTGGTCATCTCAGCAATGTGATTGTTGCGGCAGAAACCAAGGTTGCCGCCGGCCGTCAGGTGAGCCATGCCCGGGCGGCTCACTAACCTCTTAAAACCAACTGACCTGGCCGGGCATTCAGCCCGGCGTTTTAAACATTGCGTCGACTTACACCAGACATCAGGAATGCATTATGTTCAGCCGTGACGAACCCGACTTTTATGTCATCTCTGTCAGCCAGCCACCGAAAGGCATGCTGGAGGATATCCGCGCCTTGTTGCAACAAAGCCAGTTAGGTATGGATGACGACATAGAGCAGTTCGTGGTGGCCTGCTCGGGCCGCCGGCTGGTCGGATGCGCAGGTCTGGTCAGCAACATTATCAAATGCGTTGCCGTGGCTGCCGACTGGCGCGGCGAAAACCTCAGCGCCAGATTGCTGGGTGAAGTGGAAAATCTGGCGGTATCTGGCGGAAAATTCCATTTATTTCTGTACACCCGGCCGTCAAATCGGGAGCGCTTTCGTGGCTGCGGCTTTTACCCGCTGGTCCAGTGGGACGACGTCGCCGTGCTGATGGAAAACACACCCGTGGGCATCAGTCAGTACTGCTGCGGTTTACAGCGCCATTATCATCATGGCCAGCGCATCGGTGCGGTGGTGATGAACGCCAACCCGTTCACTCTCGGGCATCGCTTTCTCACCGAACAGGCGGCAGCAACCTGCGACTGGCTGCATGTCTTTGTGGTAAGCGAAGACGTGTCGTATTTCCCGTTTCAGGAACGTCTTGAAATGGTCCGTATGGGGGTCGCGGACCTGCCCAACGTGACGGTGCATGTCGGTTCTGAATACCTAATCTCCCGCGCAACCTTTCCCGGCTATTTCCTCAAGGATGCGGGGCTGGTGAATCAGGCGTGGAGCGTGATGGATTTGCTGATTTTCCGCCAGTACATCGCCCCGGCATTAGGGATTACGCATCGTTTTGTGGGCAGCGAACCTTTCTGTCAGGTGACTCATCAGTACAACTGCGACATGCATGACTGGCTGGAAGCACCTGCCCGCCTGGCGTCGCAACCGCTGAAGGTGACTGAGTTGCCCCGCAAACGTCACGCCAGCGGCAGGGCAATTTCGGCATCTGAAGTGCGTGCGCTGCTCCGGACGCATCAGTTACCGCGTATCCGCGACATTGTTCCGCCCAGTACTTACGCCCACCTTGAGCAACATTATTCCGCCACTGCGCCCGCGGATCCGGTGCATGGCGATGTTCTTATTATTTCACCCTCACTTTGTTAACAGCAGGAAAAACCCATGAAAATTGTGAAGGAGGCGCTGGCAGGAACGGTTGAATCCAGCGATTTACTGGTAAAAATCGCCCCGGCCAGTGAGCTGAATGTGGTGATCAGCAGTGAAGTCGCCAAACAGTTTGGCGACCAGATCCGCCGTGTCGTGAATGACACCCTGCATACACTCGGTGTTATCGCGGGTCTGGTGATTATTGAAGACAAAGGTGCACTGGATTGCGTCATTCGTGCCCGGGTACAAAGTGCAGTACTGCGTGCGGCACAGGCTGAAGAGATTAACTGGGAGATGTTACGATGAAAAAACTCCGCCGCAGCATGCTGTTCCTGCCGGGGGCCAGTGCCGCCATGTTATCCACGGCATTCATTTATCGCCCTGACTCCATCATGTTTGATCTCGAAGATGCCGTTTCACTGCGTGAGAAAGACACGGCACGCATTTTAGTTTTCCATGCGCTTTCACACCCGATGTATCGCGATATCGAAACCGTAGTGCGTATCAACCCGCTCAGTACACCGTTTGGCCTTAAAGATTTGGAGGCCGTGGTACGGGCGGGTGCGGATGTGGTGCGCTTACCCAAAACCGATACGCCGGACGATATTTTTGAGCTGGAAGCGCATATCGAACGCATCGAGAAGGCCTGCGGGCGCGAAGTCGGTTCCACCAAAGTGATGGCCGCCATCGAATCAGCTATTGGTGTAATCAATGCCGTGGCGATCGCCCGCTGTTCGCCGCGTCTGATCGGCATTGCGCTGGCGGCTTTCGATTATGTGATGGATATGCAAACCGAGCGCGGCGACGGCACCGAACTGTTTTATGCCCGCTGCGCCGTGCTACACGCGGCACGTGCCGCCGGAATTGACGCCTTCGACGTGGTGTATTCCGACATTAATGATGAGGCCGGTTTCCTGCGTGAAGTGGAGCTGATCCGCAAAATGGGCTTTAACGGCAAATCCCTGATCAATCCGCGACAGATTGAGCTGTTACACAACGCTTACGCGCCGACGCAGGAAGATGTGGACTATGCGCACCGGGTGATTGCCGCCGCAGAAGAAGGCGAGCGCAACGGGCTGGGCGTGATTTCGCTCAACGGCAAGATGATCGATGGCCCGATCATCAACCATGCGCAGGTGGTACTTGAACGCGCCAGCGCATCCGGTATCCGTCGCTAGCCTTTAATTTTGTACAGGAATATCAAGACAATGAGTCATTTAACTGAAACTTTGCACAGTCTTTATCCGCAGCTCAGACATCTGGTTGCCTTTGACGGTGCGCACCGTAATACGCCATATCTTTCCGATCCTGATGCCCGTCTGCATCGTAAATTATGCGATTCGCTGGAACAGGCGATTGCGCGCAGCGGCCTGAAAGATGGCATGACCATTTCCTTCCATCATGCTTTCCGTGAAGGTGATCAGGTTATTAATAATGTCGTCGCCACGCTGGCAAAACTCGGCTTTAAAAACCTCACGCTGGCATCCAGTTCACTGATGACCTGTAATGATGCGCTGATCGAACATATCCGCCACGGTGTCATCACCCAAATCTATACTTCGGGGATGCGTGGCAAACTGGCCGATGCCATTTCTCACGGGCTGATGGACCAACCGGTACAAATCCACTCGCACGGTGGTCGGGTTAAATTATTGCAGGACGGCGAACTGAACATTGATGTCGCATTCCTTGGCGTGCCGTGCAGCGATGAATTCGGCAATGCCAATGGTACACAGGGTAAATCCTGCTGTGGTTCGCTGGGCTACGCCATGGTGGATGCGCAATTCGCCAGAACCGTGGTGCTGCTGGCCGAAGAACTGGTGCCCTTCCCTAATATGCCCGCCAGCCTGGTGCAGGATCAGGTGGATTACATCGTTAAAGTCGATCAGGTCGGTGATCCGGCGAAAATCAGCGTCGGCGCTGCCCGTGTCACCAGTAATCCGCGTGAACTGATGATCGCCCGTACGGCGGCTGAAGTCATTGAATACTCGGGCTATTTCAAACCGGGATTTTCGATGCAAACCGGTTCCGGCGCGGCGGCCACGGCCTGCACCCGTTTCATGGAAGAGAAAATGGAACGCCACCAGATCACCGCCCGTTTTGCCCTCGGAGGCATCACCGGCAGTCTGGTGGATTTGCATGAAAAAGGTCTGATTCAAACGCTGCTGGATACGCAATGTTTCGACGGTCAGGCGGCGGCGTCACTTAGCCGTAACCCGCAGCACATCGAGATATCCACCAACGTTTATGCTAATCCGGGTGCAAAGGCCGCGAGCTGCGACCAGCTGGATATCGTCATTCTGAGCGCGCTGGAAATCGATACCGGTTTTAACGTTAATGTCATCACCGGTTCCGACGGTGTCATGCGTGGCGCGTCCGGCGGTCATTGCGATGTTGCCAGTGCGGCCAATCTGACCATTGTCGTCGCGCCTTTATTGCGCAGCCGAATTCCGACGGTGGTGCGCCGCGTCACCACCCGTGTAACGCCGGGGGAAAGCATCGATGTGCTGGTGACTGATCATGGCATCGCTGTCAACCCGGCACGTCCGGAAATCCGGCAGCGACTGGAGGAGGCGGGTCTGAAAATCATGGACATCGAGGCGTTGTATCAGCGGGCGATTTCCCTGACCGGCGAACCGAAACCGATTGAATTCACTGACCGCATCGTGGGTGTTATCCGCTATCGCGACGGCAGTGTCATTGACGTGGTTCATCAGGTAAAAGAGGACGCATAAATGACCATCATGACGCCTGCTGATGCAGGCGTCAGCCTCGAGGATTTGCTGGCAGCAAAGGAACTGCGGGCCAAACGGCAAACCCACTGGCTGACTCAATTCTCGCAACCGCTGATTTCACTCACGCTGGTAACGCCGGGGCCGGTGAAAGACTCTGTCGTGTATCGTCAGGTTATGCGTGAGGCATTGCAACGTGCCGAAGTCATGTTGCTGCAACATGGCTGGCCGGTACTGAAACAACAGGTCTTCTGGCTGCCCACCGGTGCGGAAGCGTTCTGGTGCGTGAAGCATCCTGCGCCGGAAGTGAAAGCGGCTACGGTTGAACTGGAACAATCACATATCCTCGGGCGTTTATGGGATTTCGATGTGATCTGCCCGCAGGCGGGCATTGTGGGCCGCCGTTCGCTCGACAATGCCAGCCGCCGCTGTCTGATTTGCGATGGCCCCGCCCATGCCTGTGCCCGTTCGCGCCAGCACCCGCTACCGGAAGTTATCGCCAAAGTGGAGGCACTGATTGATGGCTGGCACCGTATGCTCTGAACATCCTGTCTCTACTGACATTGCCGCACTGGCAGCCGAAGCGTTGCGCCGTGAAGTCTGGCTGACCCCCAAACCGGGGCTGGTGGACAGTGCCAACAACGGCTCGCACAGCGACATGGATTTGCCCCTGTTTCTGCGCAGCATTGATGCCATCACGCCCTGGCTCCATCAGTTTTTTACTCTTGGTCAGCAGGATTTTCTGCAACCCTCACAGGGGATGCTGATGCGCATCCGTCCGACCGGACTGGCCTGTGAGCAGGCGATGTTCGGCGCAACACAGGGGATTAACACCCACAAAGGCGGCATCTTCTCGCTCGGGTTATTGTGCACCGCCGCAGGCAGACTGATCGGACAACGCCGGTTGCTGACCCGCAATCGCTTATGTGCTGAAGTGGCCGCCATGACGCAAGGGTTGGTTGAGCGCGAATTACAACACTGCTGCCAGCCGGTGTCGGCGGGTGAACGGCTGTTTGTGGCACACGGGATGACCGGTGCCCGGGGCGAGGTACAGAGCGGATTCCTCACTTTGCGTCGCCACGTTTTTCCATACTGGTATCAGGAAAGCCATTCTGAACGCCGCAGCCTTAATGCTTTGCTGCGCCTGATGGCCTATAACCCCGACACCAATCTGGTGGCACGCGGCGGCCTCAGCGGATTACATTTCGTACAGGATTATGCCCGCCGGTTACTGAACACAGGCTGGCAGACGGAGGATTTACAGCAGATGGACAACGCCCTGATAGCCCGTCATCTCAGCCCCGGAGGCAGTGCGGATTTGCTGGCAATTGCCATCGTGCTGATGGCTTTCCCACAATGAGCCCGGTGCCTGAAATAACCCGCATGCTGGTTCCCGGATTGCGTGACAGCGAAGCCGGGCACTGGCAAAGCCGCTGGCATGAACAATATCCCCACTGGCTGCGCATAAAGCAGCGCAACTGGGCGCAGGTTGATCTTGAAGGCTGGATTACTGCCATTGACCGTGAGCAGAAAAAGGCCCCTTCCCCGCTGCTGCTGATCGGCCACAGTTTTGGCGCGCTCGCAAGCCTGGTGTGGGCGAACCGTCATCCGCAACTCACGGCGGGTGTGATGCTGGTCGCTCCTGCCGAGCCCATGCGGTTCGGGCTCAATGATGACATTCTTCCTGTACCGCTGGCCGTACCGGGGCTGCTGGTCGCCAGCCATACCGATCCGTTGCTGACCTTTACCCGGGCCGAATTTTGGGCGCAGACGTGGCGCTGCGAACTGGCAGATATCGGGGAGGCCGGACATATCAATGTGGAATCAGGGTTCGGCGACTGGCCGTGGGGGCTGACGAAACTGGAGGTATTTGCCGCGCAACTGGCGGCAAACTTATCGGACTAAATGCGCGACAGGGTGTTCAGTAGTGCATTACTCAACAATGCGGGATTGTGTTTGCGGCGCAGGCCTGGATTTCTGACAGCACAGGAAAATCATGACCAGCAGCGGGATCCAGCCCAGTACAATACCCAACGTGATTTTCATCCACACATAGGTTTCCGGCGAGGCGTACTGCATCAGGATGGTATTCAGCAGGCGCGAAACAATACCTGCCAGATAAACACCGCCAAACCACCAGCCGGAGCGGTTGATGTCGTGCATACGCCGGATCCCGACCGCGAGAAGCGGTAATGCCGTCGCCAGGGCAAACAAAGTATAAGCAACCCCGGCGTAAAAAATGCTGTAAGGATTCCCCGCCAGCGCGAACAGGAATGAAACGCCCATGGTCAGCAAAATAATAATCAGCAAATTACCCAGCGCAAATGTCCAGAACTCCTTGCGGGTCGCGCAGCCACGGAAATCTACATACTTTTTCCAGCCCTGCAAATAACACTGCCATAACGTCATTTCATCACATCCTTTTGCCTGTTCATCTGATATTTCAATGGGTTTTTTAATAGGTAAAGAATTAAAGCGTTTTCTTACTGCCCCCGCAACTGCTGCGCCAGAATATTGAGCTGATCGGCTATCAGGTTGAGATCTTTCTCCTGCTGCCCCGGCGCACGGGTGGAATTACGCACCACCAGCTTCGCAGGCAGAATTTTCGATGACATCGTCTCAGGGTTTTCGGCCAGCAAATGTTCAACCGCCTCTTTGCTCTGCAAATCGAGATCCAGTGAGACGGTGGTCAGTGCCGGATGAAAGAAAGCGCTGTCGTAGGTGTCATCGTATCCGATGATCGACACGTGCTGCGGGATGGCCACATTGTGCTGATGAAGCGCACTGATGACGCCAAGCGCCATCTGGTCATTTCCCACCAGCATGGCGGTGAATTGCGGAGTTTCACGCAAAATCTGCAACGCGCTGTAATAACCGCTTTTCGCACTCCAGTCGCCGTGAATAACCGTCACCGGCTGGATGCCCTTCTCTGCCAGCGTTTCCTGCCAGCTTTCCAGACGTAAACGGGAAGAGACAGAATCCTCCGGTCCCGCCAGCAAGGCAAATTCACGGTGCCCTAAATCATGCAGATATTCCACGCTGGCGCGTGAACCGTCAGCCGGATTAAAGCAGACATTAAACACCGGGCTGGTGGGATCGACGTCAAGAAAAAGACACAGGATGTCGCGGTTATTTTCATAAATCCGTCCCGCCTCGGCGCTTTCCAGCGGAATGTTGATGATGACACGCTCAACACGTTGTGATTTCAGTTCATTAATCGAGTCCTGAATGCTCTGGTTGACGTCTCCGTCAATCATTGAAATCAGTACCTGATACCCGGCCTGATGTGCATATTTCTTCACTGACGCGGCAATTTGCGAAGGCGCGTGTAGCGCCAGTGACGTCGTGACAAGTCCGATGGTAAAACTCTGCTTCCCCACCAGTTGCTGTGCCAGCCGGTTCGGCACATAGCGCAAAACTTCAATGGCCTGTTCAACTTTCAGACGCGTGGCATCTGAGACATTGGCCGATTTGTTTAACACCCGCGAAACCGTCTGATACGAAACACCGGCATAGCGGGCAACATCCTCTAATGTCGAACTTTTTGATTTCATTCTTTCCCCAGACCGCAACCCGTGATTTTGCTCAATCCTATGATAATCGAGCCAACGTACGGGATCTCATTTAAAAGTTCAATCCGGGTGACCGGCAATGCATAAGTTATACGTTAACATTGAATATATTCGTGATTTATATCACTCACGATTTATCAATAATCCATAACTTGTAGACATATATCACATTTCACAATATGTAAAATTGATCATTATTGTTTCTGGGTATCTTATAGATTCCGTAAATGTGAACGTCATACAATCATAAGGAAAAAAAATGAAACACAACTTACGCACTCTGGCTGTGGCGGTTTCCCTCGCCATCACAGCGGGCCCTGCCGTGGCAAATGATATTGATTTTCATGGATATCTGCGTTCGGGCGTGGGGGTTTCTGGCGGTGGCAGTCTGGAACAATTCCAGAAAAACAAAGTCGGGCGTCTGGGCAACGAAGATGACACCTACGGCGAAATTGAACTGGGCAGCGAAGTTTACAAGAAAGATGACGTGAGTTTTTACGTCGACTCCATGGTCAGTATGGTGTCTGACGGCTCTAATGATGATGAAAACACCTTAAATGACGATGCACAGTTCGGCCTGCGCCAGTTGAATCTGCAAATCAAAGGGCTGGTCCCCTGGGATAAAGATGCCGTGATCTGGGGCGGTAAACGTTATTACCAGCGTCACGATTTACACATCATCGATACCAAATACTGGAACATTTCCGGTGCCGGTGCCGGTATTGAAAATCTTAAAATGGGTGAAGGCGCGCTTTCTCTGGCGTGGATCCGTGGCGATGCCAATGACGTAGATTACCGCGTGGACGGTAATAATGATGTGAACATCAACTACATCGACGTACGTTATGCCGGAATTAAACCCTGGAGCGGTGCGTGGATGGAAATCGGTGCCGACTACGCCATGCCAAATCTGTCGCATGACCAGAAAGAGTACGGCGGCCTGTATGATGCGGATAACGGCGTGATGCTGACCGGTGAAATCAGCCAGGACATGTGGGGCGGCTATAACAAACTGGTATTGCAGTACGCGAATAAAGGTCTGGCGCAGAACATGATTTCACAGGGCGGCGGCTGGTACGATATGTGGAACTATACCAATGATGCCACCGGTTATCGCGGCATCATCACCGGTCTTATCCCGATCACCAGTAAGTTCAGCCTTAACCATGTGCTGACCTACGGCCACGCAGAAAACATCACTGATTACACCGATACGACTGAACTGGTTTCTCTGGTGGGACGTGCGCAATATCAGTGGACTGATTATGTACGCACCATCGGTGAAGTCGGTACGTTCTACCAGAAAGATGATTACAAGACCGGGGCGAGTTACAAACAAGGCGGTCAAAAATATACGCTGGCGATGGGGCTGGCAGCCGGGCCGGAGTTTATGTCACGTCCTGAACTGCGTGTGTTCGCGTCTTATCTGAATGATTCGGAGCATGGCGATACGTTTGATGATCATACCAAAGCGGATACGTGGAACTTTGGTGTTCAGGTCGAAGCCTGGTGGTGATTTTTTTCTTCCTTGAAGCTGCAACTGCGTTAGCTACGTTTGCTCACCCGAATCACTGACATAAGTCAGCTCATCGGGACTCGCTCACTTGCTGCCTTGCTGCAACTCCAATGGATTTGAAAAAACAGGTGTTAATTATTAAAAAAATATCCTCATTGTAATAAAGCGACAGACGAAACTTAATTTCTCTTGTAGGGGATCGTTACGTTTTTTCTCCGCACAGCAGCATCATTATTATCATTTATAGAAAGCAGAAATAATAAAGGCAGCCTTGTGTCGGGCTGCCTTTATTTTTAGTGCGTTTACGTAAGAGAGATTAATTACTTTTTAAACCAAACTTCTCAGTCATTAATTTCTTCAGGCTGTCGGACTGCTTACCAAATATGGCATGCACTTCCTGACCGATGATTACCACGCCAATCGCGCCGGTCTGCTGGATAGCGCCGGAGTTCACCCGCCTGAGTTCTTTTACCGTCACCCGCAAACGGGTAATGCAGGCATCAACGTTAATAATATTATCGCGCCCGCCGAGTGCATCAATTAATAACGCCACATCAGTCGGTGGCGGGATCTCATTTTCAGGGCTTTTATTCTTCGCAGAGAATACATGCATAAAGTCTTTAATATTTACCATGATGAACACTCTCTTTCAGGAATGAAAAAAACGTGCAACCGGAAAAACCTGATTGCACGTGGTTGTTAAAAATAAGAGTTTAAGAAATGGCAGATAAACGGCGCGACAGGATCTGACAACCGAATGCCGGCAGCGTCAGTTTGCGGGGTAATACACCGCCATGCACCATGTCGCGGTAATCATCCGGCAACGTCACCGTCTGACTGTCTGCGGCGTAGTTTTGCAGGAAGATAAATTCATTTTCGCCGTCTGTGCGACGTGCTGCGGTGACCCCCCCCGGTAAATCCGTTTCTATCGCCCGCGGCAACTGCATTTCTTTCGCCAGCGCGGTATAAAAATCAGCATGGAATTGCTGATCGTTGCGTGAAGCCAGGTAATATGCCTGGCCTTTGCCAAACAGATTCACGGTCACCGCCGGGGTTCCCGCGTAGAAATCCTCGCCATACGTTGCCAGTGCTGCCGCGCCTTCAAGATGAATCACTTCACACAATTTGCTGGCACGGTACGGACCGTTTAAGCCCAGCGCGTTGCCTTCGGTACCGCTGACACTGTTGTGCTGGTCATCAGTCAGGCTGTCGATTTCTTCCGCCCAGATCCCCAGCACCGGACGCAACGGCCCCGGGAACCCGCTAAGGAAACACAAATCTGTTTCGTTAACGATACCACTCCAGTAAGTTGCGACAAACCGGCCACCGGCCTGCACGAACGCGGTGATCCGCTCACCGACGCCTGCCCGCACCATATACAGCATCGGCGCAATCACCAGGTCGTAACCGGTTAAATCGCAGTCGGCGTTGATCACATCGACCGCAATGCCCTGCGACCACAGTGCGCGGTAATGTCCGGCGACGGTATTTTCATACTCCAGCCCTTCATTACGCGGCCCGAGGGAATCGTCCATCGCCCAGCGGCTTTCCCAGTCGAAGATAATCGCCACTCTGGCTTCTACGCGGCTGCCTGCCACCGGCGCCAGTGCGGATAAAATCCTGCCCAGTTCAGACACTTCGCGTCCGACGCGGGTATCAATATGCCCGACGTGATCAACCACCGCGCCGTGGAATTTCTCCGAAGAACCACGGCTTTTACGCCACTGGAAATATTGCACCGAATCCGAACCGTGCGCGACTGCCTGCAGGGAGGACAAAATGTGCATCCCCGGCTTTTTCAGTTTGCTAACCGGCTGCCAGTTGGTGAAACTCGGCGTCGATTCCATCAGCACAAAGGGTTTGCCCTGTTTCAGGGTACGCATCAGGTCGTGATACATCGCGGTATACGCCGCCAGACCAATATCGTCTTTGCGGGTGTGCCACATCGGATAACTGTCCCACGAGATAAAATCCAGCACACTGGCCAGTTTCCAGTAATCGTAATCGTAGAAATATTCCATGAAATTGGTGGTCGCCGGTAACGCCGGGTTCTCCGCTTTCAGCGGACGGATTTCCTCACTGTAAAAACGGGTCACCTGATCGGTATTAAAACGACGCCAGTCGAGATTCAGCCCATGAACGCCACTTTCGCCCTGTGGTGATGGTGATTCAATCTGCGCCCAGTCGGTATAAGTGTGGCTCCAGAAGGTGCTCCACCAGGCCTTATTCAGCGCATCCAGTGTGACATAACGGGCTTTCAGCCAGTCGCGGAAACGGGTCTGGCAAAAATCACAATGGCACTCGCCACCGTATTCGTTGGAAATATGCCAGCCGATGACGGCCGGATGATGTGCGTAGCGCTTCGCCAGCGCGCTGTTCATCACCTGAACTTTTTCGGCATACACCGGCGAACTCATGCAGTGATTATGACGTCCGCCATGCAGCGCTTTTACACGGTCGCGCCCCACACGCAGGACTTCCGGGTACTTTTGCGACATCCACGCAGGACGCGCCCCGCTTGGTGTGGCGAGAAATACCGAAATGCCGTTTTCGTGCAAACGATCCAGCACCTGATCCATCCAGCCAAACGTGAAATGGCCTTCTTCGGGTTCCAGCGCTGACCAGCTGAAAATTCCGACTGACATGACATTACAGCACGCCTCTTTCATCATTTCGACATCACGAATCAGGACATCGGGGCTCTCCAGCCACTGTTCCGGATTGTAATCCGCGCCATGTAACAGGCCGGAAATCTTACTGCTCAGAGGAGGAAATTTCGTCATGCTTGGGTCCTTAGGAACTTTAAGAAATATTCACACCCCGGCCAATCCGGCCGGGGAAAAAGGGATTAATTGAAGACTTTGATGGAAGGAAGAACCTGGCCGTCACAGCTGAACAACGCCTGATTTTCGCGGGCGTTGCCCTCTTTCCAGTGATCATTGATGTAGGTCATACCGGCAGGTGTCGCCCAGCCGGCGCCGTCAACAGCGATCCAGGTCGGTTCCCAGTAGAAAAGGCCCTTGCCGCGATGATCCGGCACGGCCACCAGGCTTTTGATCAGATCGCTGAGGAAATCGGCCTGGCCCTGCACCGTGCCCGGATAGCCGCCGTCTTTGGCTTCTTTTTCCGTGAAACTGTTTTCAGCTGCATCACAGTTTTTGGTGGTATAGCCGTAAGCCACTTCCACGACGATCACGTCTTTGTTGTAGCGTTTGCTGATGTCATCCATATTGGTCTGCAACGCTGAAATCGGGCCATTCCAGTAAGTATAAAAAGACAGGCCAATCACGTCATAAGGCACGTTGCGACGGTTGATTTCATCGAACCACCAGCGGAAGGTATCGTTCTTGGTGCCTTCAGCCAGATGCAACATAATTTTGATATCTGACGGATTTTTTTCGTCCGCGCGGACACCGGTAATCGCCGCATTCAGCAACCCGGCCAGACGGTCAAACTCGCCGCCGCCCGCGCCCCAGCTTTTGCCTTCCGGCCACAAAATGCCGCCGTTCATTTCGTTACCGACCTGCACCATATCCGGTACGGTGCCCTGTGCGCGGAATTTGGCGATCACGTCACGGCTATAATCATGAATGGCAGTTTTCAACTGCGGATAATCCATTTTCTCCCAGCTTTTTGGCTTGAACTGTTTGCCGGGATCGGTCCAGAAATCGCTGTAATGAAAATCAAGCAGGATTTTAAAACCCAGGGCTTTAGCACGTTTCGCCAGTTCCAGCGTGGTGGCCAGATCGTTATTTCCGCCGCCGTACGGATGGCCCTGTGCATCTTTAGGATCCACCCATAAGCGTAAACGGACGTAGTTAAAACCGTTCTGCCTGAGGATCACCATCGCATCGGTCTGTTTGTGGTTCTGGTCAAAGAACTTGCCGCCGTGTTTCTCCACATCTATCAGCGTCGAGATATCGGCACCCTTGATGAAATCTGCGGGCACGTTAGCGACTTTTTTGATCACCACATCCTGTGCCACACCGGAGAACGACATGGCCAGCAGTACGCAGGCCATTGCGCTTTTATTGAAAATCTTCTTAGAAAATAAAGACATCGGATTATCCTTTTGTACTGCCAGCCGTCAGGCCGGAAACGAAGTATTTTTGTAAGGCGAGATAGAAAATGGCGACCGGTACGGCGATCAGTACCGCCCCTGCGGCGTACATGGTGTAATTAGCCCCCATTTTTTGCGCCACCAGGTTGTACAGGCCAATCGGCAAGGTGTACTTATCCGGTGTACGCAAAATGGTGCTCGAAAGAATGAAATCCCCCAGCGGGCCGGTGAAGGAAAACAGCGCTATCACCGCCAGGATCGGCTTCGACAGCGGCATGATGATTTCGATGAAAATGCGGAAATTACCGGCGCCGTCCATCCGCGCTGATTCATCCAGATCTTTCGGAATGGCATCGAGATAGCCTTTCATCAGATAGGTGTTCATTGGGATCATGCCGCCGACGTAAATCAGTACCAGCGCCAGATGGCTGTTGATAAGCCCCAGTAATTGCGCCAGCACGAAAATGGCGATCAGCGCCGAAAACTGCGGGATCATCTGCAATAAAAGGAACAGCATCAGCCCGTCTTTCCGGCCTTTAAAACGAAAGCGCGAGAAGGAATAAGCGGTAAAACTCACGCAAATCAGGGTCAGGATCATGGTCAGGAAACTGATTTTCATCGAGTTCCAGTACCAGCCGACATAATTCACTTCACCGTTAAATAAGTCTTTGTAATGCTGGAACGAGACATTCTCCGGAATAATCGACGTACTGAGCAGGCTGTTACCGGCATTGAGTGACGCACCGACTGTCCAGATAAGCGGATAAATAATAATTACCCCCACCATCAGCAACAGTAAATAACTCAGCGCAAGGCGGATAAACCGGTTTCTTTTAATACTGGTGTGTTTACTCATATTCCTTCTCCCGGTTACGCCATATCATCTTGTTTAAATGAATTCGTTGACCGGAATTGCCACAATGCAATACCGACTACAAATATCGACAGCAGAATTGTAATGGTCGCCGCAATAGCATATTGCGAAGATGACATGGTGAGTTTATATATCCACGACACCAGAATATCCGTTCCGCCCGCATTCGAACCGGCCACCGCCGGGCCACCGTTATTAAACAGATAGATGATATTGAAATTATTAAAATTGAAGGTGTATTGCGTAATAATAATTGGCGCAATGGAATATAAGACCAGCGGCAACGTAATGGTTTTGAGTTTCTTCCAGGTACTGGCACCATCCATCGTCGCGGCTTCATATAAATCGTTCGGGATAGCCTGCAATACGCCGGTAGTCATGGCAAACACAAACGGGAAGCCCAACCAGGTCTGCATCATGATCAGCGCTGTTTTGGTCCAGAACGGATCGGTCAGCCAGGCTTTAGGCTCAATACCTAAGGCCGCCAGAATGCCGTTATTAATGACGCCAAATGAATCATTGAACATACCCGCAAATACCAGAATGGTAACGAAACCCGGCACCGCCCACGGCAATATCAGCACGGTGCGGATCAGCGCCTTGAAGCGCAAATCTTTCTGATTCACCAGAATCGCCAGCATGACACCCACCGTACATTGCAGCGTGGTCGCCAGCACCGTCCAGACCACCGTCCATTGCAATACATCCAGCAATGTGGAGCGCCAGATATTGAGCGTGAAAATATTAATAAAGTTTTTGAACCCCACCCAGTCGACTAATTTCGCCGGTGGCGTGTGATATAAATTGTAATTAGTAAACGCGATTGAGAAGCCGAATATAATCGGAAAAACCACCACAAACACCAGTAAAATAAAACCCGGTGTGATCATTAGATAGGGAAAACCTTCACGCAGCAGCAAATGATATTGCTTACGCACGCTGGGTAATTCCATGCCCTGGTCACGGCGTTTACCGTTTGCCCATGCATCGCGCAGGCTCCAGTAATAAAAAGCCGCACCGAATGCGCCAATCAGCAGACTGATAATGCCTTTGGCGAGCAGAAATATCGAATTATCACGCGGTACTTCTTCACCCAGCGTATATAAACCCCATAATCCCTGACGCAGGAAATCATAGAACACGCCGGCGAAACAAATAAGGATGATAAAAAACAGTATTCCCTTGGCCCATTGCCGGTTATAAAACTGCCCAAAACCGGGGATCAGCGCCACCGCCAGCGCCACCGGTGCATGGTGGCTGGCGGAAAGTGGCGCCGGGTTTTCCTCATGAAGACGCATAGACACAAAGATGTTCCTTTCACTGGTGAGGGAGTGAAATCACTCCCTCCTGTCAGACATACGGGGTTTCAGCAAGCGTTACCGGTTACTCGTTGCTGGCTTTCGCCGCTTCGATTTGCATCTGAATATTTTTCACCGCATCGTTGAGCGCGGCATCAACCGGTTGTTTGCCGGTCACACCCAGCTGAATACCGTTATTCGCCGGACCCCAGACTTCCTGCATTTCCGGTACACCCGGCATGGCCGTCGCGCGGGTAGACTGCTCTGCCACCGCGTTGGCTTTTTCATCGTTTTTAATCATTGGATCGTTAACCAGCGCCGTCAGAGCAGGGATTTCCTTGGTCACTTCGTAGCGCACTTTGGCGTACTTCGGCTGGTTGATGAAGGTGATGAATTTCTCCGCCAGCGGTTTTTGCTTGCTGTAAGTTGAAACCGCATAACCTTTCACGCCGAGGAATGAACTCATCGGTTTGCCGTTTGGCAGCAGCGGTAACGCTTTAACACCATAGTGAATACCCGCCGCTTCATATGGCTGGAAGGCCCACGGGCCGGTGATCACCGCAGCCGCTTTCTTCTCAGTAAACAGCGAGTCGATAGCGTTCAGCCCGTTATCACCGACAATCCCTGCCGGGAATAACCCGTCGGCATAGAATTTCTTCAGATAAGTAATGGCTTCAATGCTGCCCGGTTTGTTCAGGCCGATATCTTCAACGTTGATTTCACCCTTCGCATCTTTACCGAAAATGTAGCCCCCCATGGAAGCCATCGCGCCATAGGCGTAATACACTTCGTCAAACTTGGCTAACAGGCCGTATTTGCCTTTCGCCCTTTCGGCTTTGGAGAAGGTGTAATACTCGTCGAGGGTCGCCGGTGCCTGCGGCAGTAAATCTTTGTTGTAAATCAGCACCAGCGTTTCGACTGCTTTCGGCACACCGTAGGTTTGTCCTTTAAGCTGGAAGGCGTTTAACGCCGGCGGTGTGAAGCTGGCAAGAAACGTTTTGTCGAGATTCAGCGGTGCCAGTAACCCCTGTACCACGGCCGTGCCCAGCTGATCATTAGGGATCACGACGACGTCAGGGCCGATGCCTGCCGGACCATCCAGACGTAATTTCTCCGTTTGTTGTGCATAAGGCGTTTCCTGCACAACGACTTTGACATTGTTCTCTTTTTCAAAATCTTTCACCGCGTCGGAAATACCGGAAGATTTCTTAATATCCTCCCAGATAAGCAGTTGCCCCCCGGCTGCCCGGACGGCCTGGCTACTCAGACTTAACGACATCAGTACCAAGGCAGTAAGGTGTGTAATTTTCATTGTTGCTCCTGGATGTGAAGGTATAACATTTTTGTAGGGTTTATAACGACACTCAATCTAAAATCTTTGTATCAAACCCCATAAAAGCTGATTTAATACTGATTAATGTCGCCTTAAAAACTATGTTATACGTTAAACTTACAAGCTATAAATCACTACAAAAAGATGCGCATTGTGTGATCTTCTCTCCAAAATTCGAACCCGCTTGTGCAAACGCTTACACAAGGTGGTTATAGTCCGAAACATCAGCGGTATGAATTCTTTATGAGGTCTCACATGTCCAGCATCAGACTTAAAAATGTGGTCAAGCGTTTTGATAAAACAGTGACATTACATGGCATCAATATTGATATTGAAGACGGCGAATTCACCGTTTTCGTCGGGCCATCAGGATGCGGTAAGTCCACCCTGCTGCGCATGATTGCCGGGCTGGAAGAGATTACGGAAGGAGACGTTTACATCGGCGAGCAGCGGGTGAATGACGTCGATCCTTCCCGGCGTGGTGTGGCGATGGTGTTTCAGTCTTACGCGCTGTATCCGCACATGACCATTGCAGAAAACATGGGTTACGGGCTGAAAGTCAACGGCGTGCCGAAAGAAGAAATTCGTCATCAGGTGGAGATGGTCGCCAAAACGTTGCAGCTTTCTCATCTGCTGGACAGAAAACCGAAACAGCTTTCCGGCGGACAGCGCCAGCGAACCGCCATCGGGCGTGCGATTGTGCGTAATCCGCAGGTATTTATGTTCGATGAGCCCCTGTCTAACCTTGATGCAGAGCTGCGTGTGGATATGCGGTTACACATTTCCAAGCTGCACCAGGAACTGAAAACCACCATGGTGTATGTGACACACGATCAGACTGAAGCCATGACACTGGCCGATAAAATCGTGGTGATGAATTACGGCAAAGTCGAGCAAATGGGCGCACCGATGGATCTTTACTACAATCCGGTGAATCAGTTTGTCGCGGGGTTTATCGGATCACCCAAAATGAATTTCCTGCCTGCTGAAGTGATCCGCTGGCAGCCGGAACAGCTCGAAGTACGCCTGACGCCGGAGAAGACCCTGACACTGGCACTGAGCACCTCTGAACTGTCGGCGGGTGATAAAGTCACGCTTGGGATCCGCCCTGAACATTTGCTGTCGCAGGAAACCGAAAACGTGCTGGAATTTAACTGCGAAGTGGTAGAGCGGCTGGGCAACAGCACGTATCTGTTTGGTCAGTGTTATGGCATTGATGGCTTTAAAATGCTGCTACCGGGCGACATGGCTTTCAACCCTTATCAGAGCCTGACCACCTGGTTTGATGCCAAACGTTGTATGGTGTTCAGCGAAGACGGCCTGCGCATCAGCGCGCCCAGCCTTTCTCATCTGCATTAATTAATCTTTTCAGGCCGCGTAGCCGGGAGACTTCACCTCCCGGCTGTTTCAGTGTTATATCTCTTTATCATGATTTTCAGATGAGAGATTTCCATGCCACTTCACTGCCGGATTCTTGATGATTACCAGAATGTTTCCCTGTCGCTGGCTGACTGGCAGTCACTTGCACCACAGGTGGAATGCCGTGCGCTGACAGAACATATTGCCGACGAAAATGCCCTCGCTGAAACGCTGAAAGATGCCGACATTGTGGTGATTATGCGCGAACGTACGCCATTCACCGCTGCGCTGTTTGCCCGCCTGCCCAATCTGAAACTGCTGATCACTTCCGGCATGCGTAATGCGTCGGTTGATCTTGTCGCTGCGAAAAAACATGGCGTGACGGTCTGTGGCACCGGCAGCGGACAGGCCGCGCCGGTTGAGCTGACGTGGGCCCTGATCCTCGGGCTGGCACGGCATCTGGTCACGGAAAATAATGCGCTACGTCACAACGGCCCGTGGCAAAGCACGCTGGGCGTCGGCCTGAGCGGTAAACAGCTTGGTCTGCTGGGGCTGGGGAAAATTGGCCAGAAGGTGGCCCATATCGCGCAGGCCTTTGGCATGGAGGTGTGCGCGTGGAGTCATAATCTGACCGCAGAACACGCCGCAGCACATGGCGTAAAATTCTGCACATCAAAAGAAGCGTTACTGCAAACCAGCGACGTGGTTTCCATTCATCTGGTGCTCGGCGAGCGCACACGCGGCTTACTGGGTGCGAAAGAACTGGCACAGATGAAACCCTCTGCCCTGCTGATCAATACGTCGCGCGCTGCCATTGTCGATCAACCCGCCCTGCTCAGCGCGCTGCAAAACAGTCAGTTAGCCGGTGCCGGACTTGATGTCTTTGATGCCGAGCCATTGCCGGCCGATCATCCTTTCAGAACGCAACCGAACGTGCTGGCGACACCCCATCTGGGTTATGTCGCCGACAGTAATTATCAGGTGTACTTCACCGAAGCGGTCGAGAATATCCGGTCATTTCTGGCGGGTAAGCCGCTGCGTGTGCTGGATTAGTGCAAACGTAAAAAAACCGGGTATCCACCCGGTTTTTGCTTTCAGCGGCGACGAAATTACTTGGTTTCGTTGGCTTTGATTTCGCCCATTGCTTTCAGTTTCTTGGACATTTCACGACGTTCTTTCGACAGGTCTGCATTGCGGATGATGTAGTCATCAACGCGATCTTCATAGTCGCCGCGCATGCTGGCAATGATCGCCTGAATTTCGTCGATGCTCATGCCTGGTTTGATGTAATCACTCAGGTTATCGAGCAGCAGAACGCGTTTCTGGTTGTCACGGATTTTCTTTTCGTTGTCAGCAATTTCACGTTGTAATTTATTTTTACGACGGAAAATGCGCACAAACTCCAGAACGTCCTGGAAACTCGGCTTGTTGATATTGTCCATTTTAACACCTTCGATTAAGTTACACAGATTCAGTGACTGACTTGTCGCAACCGCTTGGTCTGCCTTACCGGCAGTTAGCAGGAAGACTAGCAAAGATCGGGCGGTGCGCTCAGATAATCGTCCAATAAGACCATCTTACCCGTTTTAGACCGCAGACAAAAATCCCTTCATGCTTTTGGCGTTTTAACGCTGCTTATTTGAGCGTCTTCTTTTTGCATCGTCATGGTGATCAGGTCTCCCATCGCCCGCAGTTGTTCCGCGACCTGCGAACTCAGCCACACATAGCCGTACACCTGCGCTTCCAGATGGTGTGCGGCATTCATTTCCGCCATCAGCGCTTTCAGTTCTTCTGCAGATTCATTCAGCTGATGATTGATCGTCAGTTCATCACCTTTGGTACCGTTCATCAGCATCAGACTGAGTTTTTCCAGCGTATCGAGCATCAGCCGTTGCGCGCTGCGCAGCGTGCGGGCATTGAGCATCAGGAAATGGCTTTCGCGCGAACTCCAGTAGGCATCGGCCAGCAGTTCAAGAGTACACAACAGATTACGGCTCAGAGTCTGGATAGCATCAAACACTTCACGCGGAATATGCGATTCCTTACTGGCGGGAGCAAACAGAGAACGCATTTTGACCATCTGCCCCATCGTGGTTTTCATTTTACCGTGCAACTGCGGGCGTTCAAGCATGTTCGGCGACAGCCAGGCGCTGTAAAGTTTATTCAGCGACATCAGGTAATCGGCCATCTGCATGCGCCAGTGAATAAACGCGCGCTGGGGGTAAATACTGGCGAAAAGCAGTGCCAGCAGGGAGCCGAAAATCACATCACCGGAACGCCACAGTGCAGTATTCATATCGCCAGGTCCCGCGCCACACACGACCGCCAGCGTAATCCCAATCAGCAGCGCCATATACGGACGCTTGCCGAGAGTCAGATAACCGCTGACGAACATCACAATCCCGCACCACATCAACATCAGCGGAAAGGAATAGAGTTCAAGCCATAAGGCTATCAACCCTGAGAGTGAACCGAATACGGTGCCGGTGATGCGCTCCAGCACCCGCTGAACCACATTCCCCCAAAAGGAAATCGGCCCCATCACCACCACCATTGTGATCAGCGGCCAGGTGCCTTCAGGGATTTTTGTCAGCCGGACAATCAGGAATGTCAGAATAAACGCCACCGCAATACGCAGGGCGTGAGTAACTCTGTAATTACGGTAAATGATGTTATCCAGCTGAGAAATTTTCTTGTCGAGACGCACGTTGAGCCTGCCGTAAGGCATAAATACAAAGAAGGCGCTAGTTTAGCCGAGTTACCAGAGGGGATCACCCTGGTTTTATCAGGGATTGGGTACGGTGAGACGGAAAAGCGGACCTCCGGGATTTATTTAACAACCGGCCCTGGATTGTGCCAGTATTTTGGAATGGGGTTAAAGGAAGCTTCGGAAGGAAAATACTCTCTTCTCAGTGACAATATCCTTCGGTGCATTTACTGCTTATCAGACGGGGTTTGTGCTTATCTTCTAAGTCTGGTCGCAAAATTAAGAAAATTTATTAACAATAACAAGTCAATATTTTTGAGTGACAGAGTAAATTCCATAGATCGTTATATCTCGTTGAAAATATATGTATTGCAGCACTATCAATTTGTTGACGTAATTTTCACCAAATACTGTAATTGAGCGACACGGATAAGAGTACAGATACAGCAATGCCGGAAGCCTCGGTTTGCCTGTGAAGTATGAGGACATTGAGAGGTCTCTTGGCGACAGGTTGCTGTAGTGTTGAGTAAAATCCAGTCTGACACACCTAGGTAGCCATAACATAATCACATTCATTATGTTAACGCTTGTTAAGTTAACATTTTTAACTACCATTACCTATCAACTTACGGTACGTGTTTTAAGCAGGTTAGAGTGTCCACAAATAAATTACTCGCTAAATATATGGTTGTTGGGCTTTTCAATACAGGGTTAACAGGTATCGTTATATTTTCCCTGATGTATGCCAATGTGAACATTTATTTGGCCAATGCTATTGGCTACGTAGTTGGTATAATATTCAGTTTTATCCTAAATACGCTCTTTACATTTAATTCGACCCCAAACTTCAGCAGATTGATAAAATTTCTGGTGACTTGCGGAATTGCTTATCTTGTTAACCTTGTTCCAATTAAATGCATATTATTCTTCTTCCCGGATTACACTTTTTTCTCGCAAATCATAGGGATGATTTTTTATACCATAACAGGCTTCCTACTTAATAGATTTTGGGTGATGAAATGAACGATTTTGATATACCGCAGGAATGCGATAATACCCCTCCTAGAATGGAAATTGTGGTTCCATGCTATAATGAAAAAGAAGCATTCCCACACTGCCTAAAAGTATTAGGCGAGGTATTATGCAATTTAATTTCAACGCAAAAAATCGGCGCAGGCAGCAAGATAATTTTTGTTGATGACGGTAGCAAAGACGACACATGGGATCAGATTAAAGAAGCGTGCCAGAAAAACACTTTTGTCTCTGGGATTAAACTTTCTAAAAACCGAGGCCATCAGAATGCACTGATAGCAGGCTTAGCGAATACAACTGCAGATGTTGTGGTAAGTATAGACGCCGATCTTCAGGATGATGTTCGGTGCATAGAAACGATGGTTGAAAAATATCAAGAAGGTAATGATATTGTCTATGGTGTGAGGGATGATCGCTCCACCGACAGTGCATTCAAGAGAATAAGTGCCAATCTGTTCTACTCACTGATGGAAAAGATGGGAGTAAATCAGGTTTCTAATCACGCTGATTACAGACTGATGAGTCGAAAGGCTGTCGATTGTTTGCTTACGTTTAAAGAACAGAATATGTATATTCGCGGAATTGTTCCATTATTAGGATTTAATTCAGCAAGGGTTTATTATTCGAGAGATGACCGGGTAGCCGGAGAATCCAAATATCCATTAAAGAAGATGCTTTCATTAGCTGTAGAAGGCATTACATCGCTGACTATAACCCCACTCAGGATGATATCTGCACTGGGCTTTATTACCTGTCTTATTTCAATAATAACAGCAGCTTATGCGATTTTTGAAAAAATCACAGGTAGCACTGTTGAGGGCTGGACCTCAGTAATGATTTCAATCATTTTCCTGGGGGGTGTGCAACTGCTCTGCCTGGGTGTGATTGGTGAGTATGTTGGAAAGATTTACATCGAAACTAAAGGGAGGCCTCGTTTTTTTGTTGAGGAAAAGCGTGGTGATGACAATGAATTTAAGTAAAAAATTCAGGGGTACTATATTTTTTACAGTGGTACTTTTATTTGTGACTTACCTTACAATGCATTATGTAGGGAAAGAACATAATATATATTATTGGGATTCCAATGGGTACTGGAGATTGTGGCAACAATTCAGTTTGGGTTTTTCTATTGATCCTGTTGGGACACTGTCGAGACTTGCTTCGTCGATAAAAAATGATGATTATAATCTCCTCCCCGTTGCTTTCACCTCCCTGTTTTACGCTTTTGGTGGAGAGGGTAGGCTCACCTATATATTATCGCTGTCCATTGTTTATTTGCTCCCCGTATCACTTCTGTTTTCAGTCCTATTAAAACAATTTTCTGAGAAGCAGTCTGTCTGCTGGACAATTATTTCTCTGGTCCTGCCTGCAACTTTTGTGGCTTTTTGGGCTCCTACGCTCAGAGGTTATCCTGATATTTGCGGTCTCATCTTTGTTATATCAGCGATTATCTATACATGTAAAACAGATCTGTCTGGTAAACTGAATATCAAAAGAGCGATCATCCTTGGTGCTATTTTATGGTCGCCATTTTTACTCAGAAGATGGTATGCCTATACTGTCATTTCAATGTATCTCTCTTTACCTGTGCTGAATTATTTTATTTATAACGTAGAAGGACATAGTTTCAAAAAAATCTTTAGGATTTGCACCTTCTTTTTTATATCTGGAATTGTATCAATATTATTATCGATAGCATTGCAGTGGAACTTGCTTGTCAGAGTGGCAACAACTGATTACTCGTTTATCTATTCTGCTTATCAGTCCAGTGTCGCATCATCTCTTTATAACGTTTTGCATGATATTGGGTTGTACATATTTCCATTTTTTATAATATCAGTAGTCATATCAATTTTTACTAAGAAAACGAAAGAGAAATATTTAGTCATTTTTTCTTTATTTAATTTAGTTTTTAGTTTTTTCATCTTTACAAAAACTCAATCACCGGGTTTGCATCACTGCCTGCCTTTTGCATTATGGGTACTTATCGCTTCAGCCATTTCAATAAAATGGTTCCTTTTCAAACTGAACTCTACCGTCTCTAAAGCCATTGTTGTCTCATTAACAATAATCATCTGTCTTATCATTAATAAGCAGTCCTTATTTAATACAAACATCAATGACTTCTCAAAATATTTGCCTACTAAATATACACCAATGCGTGTTGATAACTATGGCAACTATGTCAGGTTATCTTCTGATATTCAGAGCATGCTACATAGTACTGAAAAACTGACTGTTTTATCATCCAGTGATGTTCTTAACGATAATATGCTCGACACACTTTCAAATCTGAAATTGAGTAAGTATTTGACTGGAATGTCCCAGGTTGATCTCAGAGACGGGCTGAGCATTCCGGCACTAATGTCCAGGTTCATCATCGTTGTTGATCCCGTACAAACACATTTAACGCCATCAGGCCAGCAAGTTATTACAATTCCTGCAAAAGAGTTGCTAAATAATGAGGGGATAGGAAAAGCTTTTAAAAGGGTTGGAAATGGCTATCCACTCGAAAAGGGGGCTACCGCCTATGTTTATGAAAGAACGAGGCCGTTTACCTATGATGAAATGATGGATTTCATCTCAAAATATTATGTCAGCTACCCGCAATGGAAAGGGATTTACGACACCAGTCTGTTCATTCCTTATTCAACGGGATCGATTTCTTTAGGTGATGTGTGGGGAAAATTAGACATTGAAGATGATGGAACTCTCTATGGACATCCGGGTGAAAGCCGTCCGACCACAATAACCTGGACGTTAAATGGCATTAATGAACTCCTCATTTCATCAGTCCGGAATACGTGTTCAACAGCTGATGGTGTGGATGTCACCATTTCCGACATGTCTGGAAGACATATATCAAGCCATATCGAGAACAACGGTTCTTCATCTCTTGATGTAAGGAAATTTAATAAGATGCTTACGACCCTAACGATAGATAAACATGGTAACCCTTCATGTGACTCTATTATGATCGTTAAAAAATAAACATACTGAGCCTTTGCTAAAACAGCAAAGGCTTTTTTCAACGAAAATCACGCTGATGTTAAAATTTTCCGCATTCCCCTCCCCCCTATATTTATGAGCAATCATAATCCTGCCACCTGTAAATATAATTCTGAACGGGATAATGTGCTCGTCTTAATATATATGCTGTTACTATCCAGAATAATTTCACCATTTATGGCCGGATCCTTACTAAGCAAATATTTTGAGACAGGTTTTTCCCTGTGGAAAAAATGTATCACAAGCTTATTACCATGTTAAAAATTTGTTTACTTACCATTCAATACCTTAAAATTCACAGAGTTCATTTGTCACCGGGAGCCATGATAATGTTATGTAAACAGACAAGCCATTTTTCTCCGAGCATTGTTGGCAAACCGGACTCAGCAGACTCTATCTGATAGAATACTGAGTGGCGATACGCCTGGTTGACGCACTGGTTTGGACAGTAAAATACATACGAATTTAGGCACAATAAAATTATGTCAGATAAGCCGCAAAAAACGTTCTACTTCCACGATTATGAAACCTTTGGTAAAAACCCGGCGCTGGATCGTCCGGCGCAGTTTGCCGGGGTAAGAACTGACGAAGATTTCAATATCATCGAAGAACCGTTGGTGATTTATTGCCGCCCTTCTGATGATTATCTGCCTGAACCTGAAGCAGTGATGATTACCGGCATCACGCCACAAATTGCCCTGGAGCGCGGTGTGATTGAAGCCGAGTTTACCGCGCAAATTCACCAGGCATTCAGCGTGCCGGGCACCTGCATTGTTGGTTATAACAATATCCGTTTTGACGATGAAGTCAGCCGGAATATCCTTTATCGTAACTTTTACGACCCGTATGCCTACAGCTGGCAAAACGGCAATTCCCGCTGGGATTTACTGGATGTAATGCGCGCCTGTTATGCGCTGCGTCCGGAAGGTATCAACTGGCCGGAAAATGATGATGGCTTCCCGAGTTTCCGTCTTGAACATCTGACCAAAGCCAATGGTATTGAACATGAAAATGCCCATGATGCGATGGCCGACGTTTACGCGACTATCGCCATGGCGAAACTGGTGAAGCAGGCGCAGCCGCGTTTGTTTAACTTTCTGCTCGAGCATCGCAGCAAACATAAACTTAATACCCTGATTGATATTCCTGCCATGGCCCCGCTGGTGCATGTTTCCGGTATGTTCGGCGCTGCACGGGGTAATACCGCATGGGTAGCACCACTGGCGTGGCATCCTGAGAATAAGAATGCGGTGATCATGTGTGACCTCGCCGGTGATATGTCGACGTTGTTAGATCTCAGTCCTGATGAAATGCGTGAGCGCCTGTACAGCCGCCGCGATGCTTTGCAGGCCGGACAATCTCCGCTGCCGATCAAACTGGTGCATATCAATAAATGTCCGGTGCTGGCTCCGGCCAAGACATTGTTACCGGAAAATGCCGAACGCCTGGGGATCGACCGTCAGCGCTGCCTGGAAAATCTGCAATTGCTACGTCAAAATCCGCAGGTGCGCGAGAAAGTGGTCGCGATGTTTGCTGAAGCTGAACCCTTTACCCCGTCCGATGACGTGGACGCCCGCCTTTATGACGGTTTCTTCAGCGATGCCGATCGCGCGGCCATGCGCATCATTCTGGAAACCCGTCCGGAGAACCTTCCCGCGCTGGATCTGACTTTTAACGACGCGCGCATTGAGCCGCTGTTGTTCCGTTTCCGTGCACGCAACTACCCCGCCACGCTTACCGATGCCGAGCAAAAGCGCTGGATGTTGCACCGGCAGGAGAAACTGACGGACGAACGTGTGCAGGCGTACATTTTAGAGCTTGAATCGCTCTATAACTTGCATGAGGGGGATGCTGAGAAGATAGCGCTTCTCAAGGCGCTGTTTGAATATGGGAAGAAACTGGTGGGTTAATTTTTGGGGATTCCCCAACGACCCCTTCTGGAATAGTGAAAATTTCGGTTTCTCAAAATCAGTGAGTTACCGACGTTAAAAACTGACCGAGTAAATTTCGGTTTCTCACGTACAATGATCACTTAACTCGTTGCGCCGAAACCGCCCAAAGGAGGGGAGTGCTTCCCCTCCTTTGGATTCCTCCGCGCTTTTTTACTGCGCGCTATCGCAAGTACGACGGACATGTTCTGTCACTTAAGCGAGTGGCGCAAAATGTCATCGCTGCGCGATTCCCGAATTTCAGGTTTCGAGCCATAGGTCTCGAACCGTTCATTCGGTGCCATTTTTGAGCACGCCAATCCACTTTTCTAAAAGATAAACATCAGTTTGATGTTGAATTTAAGATCGTGCGGGCGATTCAGAAATCTTGCTGAACGGAGCGGCTTCGAGACCTATGGCTCGAAGACCGAGAGAAGGTACCGCACAGCGGCAAGATTTCCAGCCTGTCGCAATAGCACCTGAAACATTGTAACAAGCGAAGCGCGCAGTGAAAAAAGCGAGGAGAGTCGAGAGAGGAAAAGCACTTTCCTCTCTCGTCGGTTTCGGCACGAAAAGCCGTATGATAACTGTTGTTGAAAAACCGAAACTTTCACTAAGCTACTTTAAAAGCCTCTTTTGCAGAGGCTTGCTGCAAATTAGAGCCGCCATTGCAGCGGCCATCTGCAAAGAAAGTTTCCTGCCCTTTTCAAAGGGCAAAAATCACGCTTCCGGTGCTATTTCCCCGCTCATCTGCGGCGGCTGCTTGCGAAACGCTTTGGTGATAAACGCCAGATACCCCAGACCAATCGCTCCCCAGACTAAGCCCAGTGTCATCGAGCTCGATTCCAGATTCAGCCACAACGCACCGACGGTCAGTGCACCAATCACCGGCAGGATCAGGTAATTGACGTGATCTTTGAATGTACGGTTACGTTTTTCACGAATGTAGAATTGTGAAATCACCGACAGGTTCACGAAGGTGAACGCCACCAGCGCGCCGAAGTTGATCAGCGCCGTCGCCGTAACCAGATCAAAGGTCACCGCAGACATCGCCACAACGCCAACCAGCAAGACGTTGAATGTCGGGGTGCGCCATTTCGGATGCACATAACCGAACAGTTTTTCCGGGAATACACCATCGCGACCCATCACATATAACAGTCGGGAAACCCCGGCGTGGGCAGCCATGCCAGATGCCAGAACGGTTACACAGCTGAAACACAGAATGACGGACTGGAAGAACTTGCCTGCCACATACAGCATGATTTCAGGCTGAGACGCGTCCGGATCTTTAAAGCGCGAGATGTCCGGGAAGTACAGTTGCAGGAAGTAAGACACCACCACGAAGATGATGCCCCCGATCAGCGCGGTCAGGAAAATCGCTTTCGGGATCACTTTGCCCGCGTTCGGGGTTTCTTCAGACAACGAACTGATGCCGTCAAAGCCCAGGAACGAGAAGCACAGGATAGTCGCTCCGGTAATCATTGGCACCACATGCGCATTCTCACTGAAGAATGGCTTAGTCGTTGCCAGTGTGCCCATGCCCTCGCCCATGTAGACGCCACGAACTAACAGGCCCAGGAAGACCACCATGATCGCCACCTGCACGACAACAATGATGCTGTTGAGGTTTGCGACGATTTTGATGCCACGCAGGTTGAACGCGGTCATCATGCCGACCAGGGCTACGACAAAGATCCACGACGGCACGCCCGGGAAGATGGCTTCCAGGTAGATTTTCGCCAGCAGAATGTTGATCATCGGCATGAACAGATAGTCCAGCAATGATGACCAGCCGACCATGAAGCCGACGTGCGGGCTGATAGCTTTTTGCGCGTAAGTGTAAGCAGAACCGGCAGACGGGAATCGCTGCACCAGCTTGCCGTAACTGACGGCGGTAAACAGGACGGCAATCAACGCGAAGATATACGCCGTCGCAACGTGGCCATCGGTCAGGCCGGAAACGATACCGAAGGTATCAAAAATGGTCATCGGCTGCAGATAGGCGAGGCCCATCATCACAACCTGAACCAATGTCAGGGTTTTACGCAGTTGTACACGCTGAGTGGCCGGAGCGGCAGTAGCATTAGCAGACATGGTTCAGCCCTCCCTGGATTGCAAACACCGGGCGCTTAAACGCCTCTGAAAGCAACGTACAGGGAAAACTTCGGGAGTTATTACCAGTAAACGGGGGAGTGATCTTCACCTCGCTGAACGCAGAGATGAAGGCTGTGCGAATGTGGCCGCAGCTGAAAGTAGCACCGGCGGGTACCGGTACAGGTTTGAAGTATTGCCCCATGTTACATTTCCTCATAGTGGCGACCGGTTTTAATTTGGGATCGCACACGAACCTTGTTATCTATCCGGATCTGGGTCCGGCCTCTGTTGAATTAGTTGGGTACTGCATATACAAAAAAAATAACCGGCGCCTTTAAGCGTCGGTTATCTGCAGTGCGGCGTATTTTGCACAAATCACGCATAAATGACAACATTCACAGGCGTTGCGTTACAAATTCTTTTCGCGTTCAAAACATTCACGCACAGATCCCCCCTGTATGGGCGTGGCAACACTTAAGGTTTAACCTTTTACACAGTGCCAGGCACGCCCCGGAATCAGGCATTTTTCAGCATCCAGTCGATTTCCGTTTCCGTTACTCTTCTCTCAAATTGCAGAAGTTCATCGGATTTACAGGTGTGATAGACCTGCGAGAAACGCTCCCCGAGGATCTTTTTCAGCGCCGGTTGTTCATCAAAATCATACAATGCATCGCTCTGGCGGATAGGCAGCGGAATACCCTCCTGTTCCAGACCGTTACCGGTAACCGGTTCAGGTAATGGCAAATCATTATCCAGTCCATACAGCATGCCTGCCAGCACCGTGGCAACCACTAAATACGGGTTAGCATCAGCACCCGCGACGCGGTATTCCACACGGTGGTCTGCTGTTCCGCTGCAAGGCACACGAAGTGCAACGGTACGGTTATTGTGTCCCCATGAGGCCTGGGTCGGCACATACATGCCCGGCTGGAAGCGGCGGAAAGCATTCACGTTCGGCGCCAGTAATGCCATGGATGCAGGCATCAGCGCAATCATTCCGGCAAGGGAGCGTTTCATCAGTTCAGAATCGTCGCCACCGTCACCGGCAAACAGGTTTTTACCGTTGTCATCGAGCACGCTGAGATGGATATGCATCCCGCTGCCCGCGTATTCGTCGTAGGGTTTCGCCATAAAAGTGGCGTCCATATCATGATTCTCTGCCACCAGACGCACCAGACGTTTGAGCATCAGGGCGTGATCACAGGCGCGCAGAATATTTTCGCTGTGGTGCAAATTGATTTCGAATTGTCCCGGTGAGGACTCTGCTACCGCCCCGTCCGCCGGTAAACCCTGAATGTGAGCCAGGCGATCAATGTCACTGAGCACATCGGCAAAGTGATCAAGATTATCTACGGAGTAAACCTGAGTATGCATACTGCGTTCCTGCGTCCCCGGCGTACAAGGTGGCTGAATATAGCCTTCGGCATCGCGCTGCCTGTCGAGCAGATAGAACTCCAGCTCTACCGCTACCACCGGAAACAGACCCCGCTGGCGCAATGTTTGCCAGATATGATTAAGCACATTGCGTGGTTCAACGTTAAAGGGAGTGCCATCTTCGTCAAGCATGGTCAGAAGCAGCTGACCGGTATGTTCAGGATCGGAGGCGGAGGGCGTTAAGGTACCGGGAACCGGCACACAGACATGGTCGGGTTCGCCCAGTTCCTGGCCTAATCCGGCTTCTTCCACGACATTACCGAGAATGTCCATGGCGAAGACCGATGCCGGGAAGTAACAACCTTTTTCGAGTTTTCGAAGTGCTGAGACGGGAATGCGTTTGCCGCGGAAGGAGCCATTGAGATCGGTGAGCAGGACGTCGACGTGAAGAGTTTGTGGATGACGCTCCAGGTATTCAGACACTTCATCCTGGAACGCGCTACTTCGCTCTTCAACGTGCTTAGCGAGGGGTTCAGTCCCGCTAATCTCTTTCTTGATTTCTTTCATCAGTTCAGTCGCTTGCATAGGTTTTCCGCCATTTGCTGGTTTCCGGCATATCAGGCCCCACCATGGTGCCAGCCGGCTATCTTTACCGGGTCATCACTGTGTTCAACGCTGTGCTCTCATGGAGTCGGGATCCTCTCAGTTATGCTCAAAAAAACGCTTTTTTTGCTCAAAATAACAGCCATATTATTAACCCTAGCCTCAACATTAATTTTTTGCAACATCTACATTCCCGTAACATATCCGTTTGAAAAGCGAGCAGAGCGCTGCTAAATTGGTCAATGAAAGGTCAATATTCTGAACAGAGACGTGCGGGGAGGCGCGTGCTGTCAGTCAATTCATCTACTCAACGAGGCGGTATTATGGGCAATATATTTTCCACGGCATCTGCGGGAAAAGAGACGCGCTACAGACCGGTCATTGGGGTAGTCATGTGCGAAAACACGGTTGATGAAAACCCTGCCCTCACTGTCCATGAAAAGTATCTGGACGCTATTTTCAACGCCGATGCCCTTCCGGTTTGTTTGCCGCATGAACTGGCGGCTCGCGAAGGCGCGATAGATCAGATTCTGCGCGGTCTGGACGGCATCTTCCTCACCGGCAGCCCCAGCAATATTGAACCTCATCAGTACGGTGAAGAAGGTGTCGAGGAGCTGGCCGATCCCGGCCGCGACCGCCTGAGTTTACAACTCATACGCGCAACGCTGGATAAGAAGATCCCGCTCTTTGCCGCCTGCCGCGGTTTGCAGGAGCTGGTGGTGGCCACCGGCGGCAGTCTGCACCGCAAAGTACAGGAGGTGCCGGGCTATATGGATCACCGCGAAGATACCAGCCTGCCACATGACAATCAGTATGATCTCGTGCATCCGGTGCATATCGAACCGGGGGGCTTACTTTCAGAATTACTACCCGATTATCAGCAATTTCAGGTGAATTCTCTCCATGGTCAGGGGGCTAACCGTCTGGGTGAAGCACTGACCGTGGAAGCGCGCGCACCGGACAATCTGGTGGAAGCCGTGAGTGTCCGCAATCATCCGTTTGCCCTTGGTGTGCAATGGCATCCGGAATGGCACAGTCTGACTGACCCGGTGTCGCGTCAGCTGTTTAACGCTTTTATCGCTGCCTGTCGCAAGGGCCATCAGGCCCGGAGCGTACGAGAGGAATAAACGGATGAGCGAAGTCAGTCTGGCGCCTGGTCGCCGGCTTTCTGAAATTCGCCAGCAACTCGGGATGTCACAACGCAAAGCCGCCGAGTTGTCTGGCCTGACACACAGCGCCATCAGCACCATCGAACAGGATAAAGTCAGCCCCGCCGTGAGTACGTTGCAGAAGTTATTGCGGGTTTACGGGCTGTCACTTTCGGAGTTTTTCGCCGAAGAGCATAAAAGTAACGCGCCGCAAATCGTGATTAATGCGGCGGATTTAATCGAAATCGGCAGTCGTGGCGTCTCCATGCGAATGGTGCACAACGGCACGCTAAACCACAGTGTCGCCATGCTGCTGGAGACCTATCAGCCCGGCAGCACCACGGGCGACAAAATCAAACATCAGGGCGAGGAAGTCGGCACCCTGTTAGAAGGAGAAATCATCTTAACCGTCAATGGTCAACGTTACCCGCTGCGTGCGGGACAAAGTTATGCCATTAACACGGCTGACCCTCACAGTTTCAGTAATATTTCGTCGCGGATTTGCAGGATTGTCAGCGCACATACGCCTAATACCTTCTAGTTGTCACCGGCTCAGTACGTGGCAACGGGAACCTCAGGAAGGATGTCATCATGAGTGCCCAAACAGGAAGTCCCCGCGTGGCCGGGGTGCCACATACCGACAGCTACTACGCCAGTTCCGTCAACAAACACGCGCCGTGGCCGGAACTGACAGACAATATTGAGTGCGATGTTTGTATTGTCGGTGCAGGCTATACCGGCATTTCGTCTGCTTTATATTTGTGTGAGGCCGGTTACGACGTGGTGGTGCTTGAAGCCGCGCGCGTGGGCTGGGGGGCCAGCGGGCGCAATGGCGGCCAGGTAGTCAATTCTTATAGCCGCGATATTGATGTGATCGAAGACCGCTACGGACGTCAGACCGCGGATATGCTCGGCAGTATGATGTTTGAAGGCGCGAACATTATTCGCCAGCGTATCGACCAGTATGCCATCGACTGCGATTATCGCCCCGGCTGTATTTTTGCCGCGCTGAGTACCCGTCAGTTGTCGAAGCTGCGCGAACAGCAAAAGTTATGGAACCGTTACGGCCACACTCACCTGACACTGCTGGATGAAACCGCCGTGCGTCGCGAAATCGCCACCGATCGCTACGTGGGCGGGCTGCTGGATAAAAATGGCGGTCATCTTCATCCGCTGAATCTGGTGTTGGGTGAAGCCGAAGCGGTGCGCCGTCATGGCGGACGTATATATGAGGGCTCCGCTGTCACGCGCATTGATCACGGGGAACCGGCATTAGTGCACACAGCCCGAGGTCAGGTGAAAGCCAAATATGTGATTCTGGCGGGTAATGCCTATCTCAGTCAGCAACTGGCGCCCCGCCTCACACGTCTGAGCATGCCGTGTGGCTCGCAGATCATCGCAACCGAACCCTTGTCCGATGACATGGCGCTGTCATTGTTGCCCAACAATTATTGCGTAGAAGACTGTAATTATCTGCTCGATTATTTCCGCCTTACCGCTGATAAGCGAATGCTGTATGGTGGCGGCGTGACATACGGCGGCAAAAATCCGCCCAATATCGATTCAGTGATCCTGCCCAAACTCAACCGTACTTTCCCGCAGCTTAAGGGCGTGAAGATCGATTATCGCTGGGGCGGCAATTTCCTGCTGACGTTATCACGCCTGCCGCAGTTTGGCCGGCTGGAAAATAACATTTATTACATGCAGGGTGACAGCGGGCATGGCGTTACGCTAACGCATCTGGCCGGAAAGCTCATCACCGAAATGTTGCGTGGCGATGCTGAACGCTTCGATGCGTTTGCGCGTTTGCCGCACATGCCTTTCTTCGGCGGCCGCAATTTTCAGGTCCCGTTTACCATGCTGGGCGCAGCCTATTATTCTCTGCGCGATCGCTTAGGCGTCTGATCCTTTTATCCTGTTGAAATCCTGAAAAAACCCCGCTGTTTCGCAGCGGGGAGCTCTGTTCCTCAGGCTTTGCCCGCGACCGGGAATTCACTGTCAGTCTCAACTTCGGGCAACTCATTCAGATCTGGCTCGATCCCTTGCGAAATATAATCTTTTGCTGCAACTGACTGTTCATTGCCTTGCGCATCGCGGATAAGAACATGTTTTATCGCGCCATCTTTCATCACCTCGCGGTGTACACCGGTAAATTCACTCATTGTGGTTTCCTTTTGTATGCACTGCATATAAACCTCACTCCTCTTTAAGCATAGTTTTTTATTTTTAAGTGCAACTAATAAAAATCCTAAATGACCTCAGCAACGCGATCATTTTCCTGATAAATTAAAGGCATTGTCACTGATGACGATACCGCACACCCCGCTCCATTCATGCCTTACAAGGAGAACGCTCTTGGACGCCAGCACGATTAATACTCTTTTCTTTATTGGCGCCCTGTTAGTCGCAGCGAGCATTTTGCTCAGTTCGTTCTCTTCTAAGCTTGGCATCCCTATTTTGGTCATTTTCCTGGCGATCGGCATGCTGGCGGGCGTCGACGGAATTGGCGGTATTGCCTTCGATAATTACCCCGCCGCCTATCTGATCAGTAACCTGGCGCTGGCGGTAATTTTGCTGGACGGCGGGATGCGTACGCGGGCCTCTTCCTTTCGTGTTGCCCTGTGGCCTGCCCTGTCTCTGGCGACAATCGGTGTCCTGATTACCGCCGGGTTGACCGGGCTGGCCGCCGCATGGTTGTTCAATATCAACCTGATGCAGGGTTTACTGATTGGCGCAATTATCGGTTCAACCGATGCGGCAGCCGTCTTCTCGCTGATAGGGGGTAAAGGTCTGAACGAACGTGTCAGCGCCACGCTGGAAATTGAATCCGGCAGCAACGACCCGATGGCGGTATTTCTGACCATCACCCTGATCGACATGATATCTAAAGGTGAACAGGGCCTTAGCCTGATGTTTGTTGTTGATGTGGTGCGCCAGTTTGGCCTCGGCATCGTGTTTGGTGTGGGCGGCGGCTGGCTGCTGCACAAGCTGATTAATAAGATTACGCTGGCGACCGGGCTGTATCCGCTGCTGGCATTCAGCGGGGGTTTGCTGGTGTACGCGGCAACCATGTCACTGGAAGGCAGCGGCATTCTGGCGGTGTATCTGTGCGGCCTGATGCTCGGCAATATGCCCATCCGCAACCGTCACGGTATTTTACAAACCTTTGACGGGCTGGCCTGGCTCAGCCAGATTGGTATGTTCCTGGTGCTGGGTTTGTTGCTGACGCCAAGCGATCTGTTGCCCATTGCTGTCGCAGCGCTGGCACTGTCATTGTGGATGATTCTGCTGGCACGCCCGCTGTCGGTGTTTGTCAGTCTGATCCCGTTCAAAAACTTTACCTTGCGTGAGCGCTTCTTTATTTCCTGGGTCGGGCTGCGTGGCGCAGTGCCGATCATTCTGGCAGTGTTCCCGATGATGGCCGGACTGCCTAACGCCACACTGTATTTTAATGTCGCCTTCTTTATCGTGCTGGTTTCCTTGCTGCTTCAGGGCACATCCTTAGGCTTTGCGGCCAAAAAAGCCAAAGTGCTGGTGCCGCCGCAACCAACGCCGATTTCACGCGTCGGGCTGGATATCGATGTTTATAACGACTGGGAACAATTTGTCTATCAGCTCGGTTCCGACAAATGGTGCGTCGGTGCCGCACTGCGTGATCTGCAAATGCCCCAGGCGACACGCATTGCGGCGCTGTTCCGTGGCAAAGAAATGCTGCATCCGACCGGCAGTACGCGTCTGAAGGAAGGCGATATTCTTTGTGTGATCGGCCAGGAAAAAGACTTACCGGAGCTCGGCAAGTTGTTCAGTGACAGCAATAAAGTGGTGCTTGATGACCGTTTCTTTGGTGATTTCATTTTGCAGGCTGATGCGCCGCTGGATGCGATTTCCCAGCTGTATGGTCTGAATCTGGAAGAGACGGTCGATCAGTCGCAAACCCTGGGGCATTTCGTGATCAATCTGCTCGGTGGCGAACCGGTTATCGGTGACCATATCGAATGGGACGGGCTGACGTGGACAATTGCGGAAATGGAGGGGAACCGGGTAAGTAAAGTCGGTGTCAGGATTGTAACGCAGAAGGCCTGAAAAGTAGTTTTATCGAAAGTTTCCGCCAGATAATACAAATCCCGGTCTCACACCGGGATTTGTTCAGATTAGCGGTTAATCGATCTCGCCATGCGGGTATACGTATGGCGTACACCGCGGATCGCAATACTGTAAGCCATGATATTCTCGGGCAGTGCGATCCCCATATAACCTGTATCGCCAATGTGATGCAAATCAGCCCCGGCCATTTTGCTCATCAGCGCAATTTGCCGCACCGTACTGACATCAGCGCCTTCCTGGGACGTCCCGATGGTTGTCATCGCCAGCGCCCCGTGCGCATGTGCACAGGCAATCAGCGACGTGACTTTTTCCTGACTCATCCCCGGAACAGTCCCCGGAGCAGGGATTAGAACAACATCTGCACCCTGTGACGCGGCGAGCTCCGCATTGCTGACATTGTTCAGTAAAGGCTGAGTGATGGCGATCGTTTCACTGACTAACACGCGACCTTCGCTGGCACGGATAGCATAGAGAAGCGTCTCGCGGTCCATGTTAACGACATCCGAAGCACAACAATCCAGTAATCGTTTCTTTGTCATGAGAGAGATGTCCTTATTGATTTAATAATTCACGAATTTCACTGGCAATAATTTCCGCCTGCGTACCGATGATGACCTGCAGGCCTGAATCTCCACGCTTTATCACTCCCATCGCACCCAGTTTTTTTAACGCTGGCTCCTGAATCATATCCCTGTCGACAATTTCAAGGCGCAAGCGGGTTATGCAGGCATCAACCCGTATCAGATTTTTCTTTCCGCCCAAAGCATCGAGATAGGCAGCGGCAAGCCGTGAGGAGTTAATGAAGGGACTGGCAGATTCATTCTCTTCCCCCCTGCCCGGCGTCGCAAGATTGAAACGGTGAATATCACCCGTGACCGCCGCACCCTGCTCAGGAGTAAAGGTGCCAAACACAAACCAGACCAGCGAATTAACAATATGGTGCAAGCCAACTACACGGAAAATCACATTCAGGACGCCGTAAACAAATGGCCCCACCGGCCCCGACGCAACCAGCCAGTTTCCCAGAGTGTTTACGCCGTGTTGAACCGGTGCCCACGCCCACGCCAGCACCATACCCAGCAGCAGGCAGCTCAGCCCTGTCGCAATCGGGATAAACCGTTTGCCGCCAAAGAAAGCCAGATATTCGGGTAAACGGATATTCTGATAGCGATTATATAAGACTCCCGCCAGAACCCCGGTAAGAATACCCGACAATACGCCCATGTTGAGTTCCGGGTTAGACGTTCGCCCTTTCAAAAGAACAGATTAATACCCGGTTGAATAACTCTGGTAAACCCTTCGCGGGAGTAATGTGTGGCTCAGGCATGAAATACGGCGGAGGGGCACAATGAGCAGGAAAAGAATGCGGACGTTATCTCAAAAGATAATGACATCAAAGCCTTTGTGGTGAGAACACTGCAAACCGAACAACTTTCTGATTCTCTACAACGCTTCGTAAACGGTGCCAGCAAAAGCCGTGAGGCACCGCAGACAATGAATGAATTCATCAGTGCCATAAGTAATCCGAACACCTATGTTCATCAAGCTTATGACTTACTCTTCAACGATGCTTCAACCTTCAGTAACATCCGCCAGGTTGAACAACTGATGAACCAGAATCCCTTGTTGCGGGCTACGCGTAAGTATCTGAAGCTGGTTTTCCAGGCGCTGAGTGTGAAGAACGCAAACGATAGCCTTTCAGTTTCATTCCAGCAGGGGGCACCCCATACATTTGCCAATGTAAAAGAACTGAACCACACCTTACAAAATCCCTCAAGCCTGGCACAACTTATTGGACTAAAATCTCCCGGACAAGCCTCTGAGATGCCACTGCTCCAGGAGGTCCGGCAATATTTTTCAGTACTGGCCAACGGCGGTTCACCCTCAACGGGTGCGGAGGCTAAACTAAAAGAAGAATTTGGGGAATTTATGGTGACGAGCTTTTAACGCGACTTTTTCACGACGGGAGTCTGTGCCGCACGGGGCGGCACAGAGGTTGTGTTACTGACCAGCCTGCGGGTCTTTGTCGTAGTCAGAACAAGACTGATAGCCTTTGTTCATCACATGACCGGTGTCGTTAAAGCTGACGAAATAAGTCTGGGCTTTACCATCACGCGGCGCGACCGCATAAGTCTGACATGTCCCTTTCGCATGAATCAGCGTCGCTTCCGTTGACGGTGGCCCTGCAATAGCACGAACCTGAGATTTGGTCATCCCGACTTTCACGTCGCTGACGACCGGCTCTTTCACATAACTCGCTGCACGGTCATAAGTCTGACACCCTGCCAGTACCGAAACTGCTGTAGCAACCACCAGTAACATTTTCTTGTTCATAACTTCTCCTCCTGAGTATTTTTGTCTTGTTAATCATAGAAGACGTAAGGGATTTCGCCAGCGGATATGACTTCTGTTTGTTGATTACACCCTGTTTTAAGTTTTTTCTGATAACGGCAAATGGCTGTTTTGGCGCAGCCGGATGGACATTTTTTCTCAGTACAAAAGAGGATATTCAGGGTTTTTTGATCTATACATGAAACAGATAAGCCATTGAATGCGCGACAAGGAGCCATTCCTGATGCATTTGGATCGACGCAGGTTCGTTACTTTGCTGGGTGTTATTGCCCTGATGCCGATAGCCCAAACGGGTTTCGCGACTCCCCGGGAGGTTGCCATGGATACTCTGCTGCTCGACAAACCCGACGGCGGTGTGCCGAATAACAGGTTACCGGTGCTGATTTATCATCGCGTCATTCCGCCTGATATCCCCGATAATGCCGAATATCTTGAACACCTCTTCCGTGCCAACGGCTGGCCGCCCCAGTGGCGTTATCCCGTGTATACCTTTACGCATTTTCATTCCAATACACCTGAAGTATTGGGTGTTTATGCCGGTACGGCAAAACTGCAACTGGGCGGTGAGCACGGTAATATTATTGAGGTGAATGTCGGTGATGTGTTATTGCTCCCTGCAGGTATCGGTCATAAACAAATTTCCGCCGATGAAAACTTTATGCTGGTCGGCGCGTATCCGCCGGGTATCAAAGCCGATTTATGCCACGACGAACTGCCGCAACTGGCGGCGCGCACCAAAGCGGTGAACGCCGTCCCGCTGCCCGCGACAGATCCGGTAACCGGACACAGCGAAGGCAGCATGCTGGTCTGGCATCAGAAATGACCGCACATCACGCAGCAGTCAGGGCGAAACGTGCCACGGCTTTTTCCAGCCGCTGCGATTGTTCAAGTAACTGCAGGGAAGTTGCTGCTGCATGATCCGCCAGTTTGCCGTTTTGCAGCGTCACCTGGTTAAGCACGGTGATACGCTCCGAGACCTCATGAACATTTTGCCCCTGAGATTGCGTCGCGTCTGAAATCTCATTCACTAATGTGCTGAGGCTATTGAAGATATTAATGATCTCTTCCAGATTCTGGCTCAGCACTGTGACCGATGCAGAACCCCGGCCGATTTGCTGCACGGAATCGTCAATCAGCTGATGGATACCGCGCGTCGAATGGCTGCTCTTCTGCGCCAGCACACCGATTTCTTTCGCCACCACGGCAAATCCGCGCCCGTGCTGCCCGGCATGCGCCGCTTCAATGGCCGCATTCAGCGCCAGAATGTTAGTCTGAAACGCCACACTGTCGATAATCGACACAATATTGCTCATGTCTGAAGACTGGCTGACAATTTCGTTCATCGCTGTATCCACCTGCCCCATCACTTCACCGCCGCGCATCGCCACGCCTCTTGCCTGCTCAGCACGCTGACGGGCCTGCTGCACATGGATGGCGTTTTCTTTCACACGTTCATTGAGATGGGAGATATGTTCAGTGGCAGCTCTGAGCTCTTCGTTCTGAATGGCAGCCTGCGACGACAGCTCTTCGTTACCTTTCGCCATCTGATTGATATTGAGCATGATATGCGACGAGGCATCGCGCACTTCACTGACCAGTTTTTGCAAACCACGCTGCATATTTCGCAGGCTGACGCCCAGTTCGCACATTTCAGTCACCCGCGCCGGGTCAGCCGGGACATCCCGCGATAAATCCCCGGCTGCCAGAACGCTGATATGACCAATCATCCGTTGCAGCGGACGGATAATCCACGCCGAGACGCCGCGCCAGACCAGCACCGCAATTACTGCCAGAATGACCAGTGCCGCCATAAACAGCGTTTTCGCCTGCGTCAGCGCGTTGAGTAAACGGTCACTCAGTGACACCGCAATGTGCTCATTAACTGCCAGATACGCATAATATTTCTGACTGAAATCATCCTGAAAGGCCTGGACAGGCACTTCAAAGAATACGTCGATATTGCTATTTTTTTGCAGACCATCAGCCTGTTCCCGTAAGCCATCGTAGAACATCTGATAGCTGGCTTTCAGCCCGGTGGCGGCCGTATCGGCGTTTTTCGTCATGCTTTCGAATTGTGCAAACGCTTTTTGTGACGCGGCAAGCGAACCCAGCGACTCTTCCAGCAGGCTGTTCCAGCTGCCGACCGAGCCGGTTTCTTTATCCTGCATGTAATAAATGCCGGCGCGGTTCAGCTTGTCACTGGCCATCAGCAATTCCATTCGGGCTTTATCCATTACGCCTTGCTGCTGACGCAGACTTTCGGTGGCAATAACGTTGTTACGTGCATCCCGCAGGATTTTGGTGAGCACTACGGTGGAGAAGATTTGTAAAGCAGAAAACAGCGTGATAACGCAAATGACCCCGAAAAGAATTCCCCGGGGGCGTTTGATGAAATCGAATCGAAACAACTTGTTGAATCGCATTTTACCAGTAAGTAAACGAGACGTTAAAATCATGATTATTCTGCATTATTTAGAGAAGAAGCAGGATTTTACGCGCGGAAAATGACAATAATATTTCAATGAACTGACCTGACTTCGCATAGTAACCTACATAATTAAAGCGGCAGGAAGGCGACGGGTCAGGAGATCCCGATGAACGTACATAAGTCTGTGTTTCGGGTCCCAGAACGCCGCCAGCGCACCTGCCGCCTGGCATATGACGGATATTATTTCGGGAAAATCCAGACATATTGCTCGGGTAACTTCAAATGACAATGCTGCGGATCGCGCACATCTGTACCGTAAGCACGGATCACAAAATCATCGCCAGATGTGCGGAACAGATATTCCCAGCGGTCACCCAGATACATGCTGGTCAGAAGGGGGAGCTCCAGCTGATTCTCGCCCGGCCCGTCTGCCAGCACCACGCGTTCAACACGGATCACCGCTGTCCCCTCCTGCCCTGCCTGCACTCCCTCACCCGCCAGCCCCCACAACACCCAGTCGCTGCCTTCGATACGCGCTTTACCCTCACGCACTTCGGTGATTTTGCCGTGCAGGCGATTGTTGCTGCCCATAAATTCGGCGGTAAACAGCGTTTTTGGCGAACCGTACATTTCCTGCGGCGTACCCTGCTGCTCTATTTTGCCGTTATTGAGCAAAAGAATGCGGTCTGAAATCGCCATCGCTTCGTTCTGATCATGCGTCACCATCAGTGCCGACAGCCCGAGTTTAATGATCAGTTCGCGCAGGAATACCCGCGCCTCCTCACGCAGTTTGGCATCGAGGTTCGACAACGGCTCATCAAGCAAAATCACCGGCGGGTTGTAGACCAGCGCCCGGCCAATTGCCACGCGTTGTTGTTGACCGCCGGAAAGCTGATGCGGATGACGCTTGCCCAGATGCCCGAGACCCAGCTGATTCAACACATCCTGTACGCGCCGGGTGATTTCATCCGCCGAAACCTTACGTAATTTCAGCGGATAGGCCACGTTCTCAAACACGGTTTTGTGAGGCCACAGTGCGTACGACTGAAACACTAACCCGAGGTTGCGCTCTTCGGCCGGAATTTCGCTGCGCGGTGTGCCGTCGTACACTTTGTTTTTGCCAATGACGATGGTGCCTTTCACCGGCTTTTCCAGCCCGGCGACTGCACGCAGTAATGTCGTTTTGCCACTGCCTGAAGGCCCGAGCAACGATACCACTTCACCGCGTTTGAGCTCCATGGAAACGCCCTTCAGCACCGGATTGTCACCATAAGTTAAGTGCAGGTTGTCGACCGATAATTCAATCATGTAATTTCACTCCGAAACGAAGGGCAATACCCAGACCTAATACCACCAGCAGGATGTTAATAAAGGAAAGCGCGGCAACGATATCAATAGCCCCCGCCGCCCACAGAGAAACCAGCATCGAGCCGATGGTTTCCGTACCCGGCGAAAGCAGATACACCCCGGTGGAATATTCGCGTTCGAAAATCAGGAACATCAACAGCCAGGAACCAATCAGGCCATAACGTGACAGCGGAATGGTGACATGGCGGGTGATCTGCCCGCGGGTTGCACCGGTACTGCGCGCGGCCTCTTCCAGCTCCGGCCCGACCTGCAACAGTGTTGAGGAAATCAACCGCAGCCCGTACGCCATCCACACCACGGTATAGGCCAGCCAGACGCTGAAAATGGTACTGCGCAACGATCGCAGCCAGACCACCAGGTTATCGCGCAACCATTGCGACCACGGCATGCCGGAAAGCCAGCCGGATTTGAGCGCGTTATCCAGCCACATCGGCAGGAACAGAAACACCCATAAGAATGCCAGACCGGCCAGCAGCCCCGGCACCGCACGCGGCACCAGCACGCTGTAATCGAGGAAACGGGTGATGCCGTCCGGTTTACGGTGCATTGCAATACCGATAAACAAATAACAGGCTACTGCCAGCGCGCCGCCGATGACGCCGATGGCCATCGAGTTGACGATGGCGCGCAGCAGGTTCGGCTGTTCCCAGATCGTACGGAACGTATTGAGCGACAGTTCATCCCAGAGGGAAACCCCGACGCCCCAGTTGGAGATAAACGCCCGCAGTATTACACCTATCAGCGGAACGCCGATGGTTACGGTCAGCCAGAACGCCACCACGGCACCGGCCACCCAGCGCCATTTGCCGAGCGGCAGGGCACGCGCCTGCGAGGCTTTACCTTTCACCGTGACGAACCGGTTCGCGGTACGCATCAGACGGCGCTGTAACATCACCAGCGGAATAGTGATACATATCAGCACCACCGCCACGGCGGCCATCAGATGATAAGACGGCGTACCAAGTTTATTAGTCAGCTGATAAAGATAGGTTGCCAGCACCATGTTGCCTTCCGGATCGCCCAGCACCAGCATCAGGCCAAAAACTTCCAGCCCGAGGAAGAACAGCAAAACGGTGGCGTAAAGGATCGACGGACGAACCATCGGCAGGCTGACAGCGGTCATCACCTGTAGCGGCGAGGCACCTGCGGTTCGCGCCGCTTCCTCAACATCCGACCCGACGCTGCGCAGTGCCGAGGAGATGTACAGATAGGCGTGCGGAACGTGCGTCAGTCCGGCAATCACCACGATGCTCGACATGTCGTAGATATTCCATGGCACAAACCCGAGCACCGACTGGGCCCACAGCGAGAAAAACCCGACCGGTCCGGCGGCCACCACGTAACCGAAGCCTAATACCATCGGTGACACAAAAATCGGCACCAGGATCAGCGGCTCAATCACGCGTCGGCCCGGTAAATCCGTACGCACCATCAGGAACGCCAGAATACCGCCGAGCGGGATTGCGATAACGACCAGCCCGAAAGCCAGAATAAAGCCACTTTTCAGCGCCTTGTAAAAGTCCGGATCGGTAAATATGAATCCAAAGGATTCGAGGCTCCATTCTTTTGACGGTGAAAAGAACGGCGCGGAGAGGAAACTCTGTATCACGATAAACGACAACGGAATGTAGATAACCAGCGCCGTTATCAACACCACAATGCCGCGCGGCAGGCTTTGCCACTTTCTGCGCAATGCATTCATGTTACTTCCCTTCGGTTAGAAACAAGGAGAGCGAAATCAGGCAGGGAAAAGGAAGCGCGACGGAAAAGGCCGCGCTTCGATATGTCACTACTTGGCAGCAGCGGTACGCCATTGTTTGATGTAATCGAGGCGTTTTTTCTGTTGCAAATATTCCAGCAGAGTCTCATCCACCGGGATAGGCTTGAGCGCATTGCCCAGCATTTTGGTCATACCGTCAATATCGTTTTTGCCTTCGATATCGTTACGGATGGACGGGATATCAGCCTGATTAGCCAGAATGCTTTGCCCTTTCTCAGACAGCACATAATCCAGCCACAGTTTGGCCGCGTTGCTGTTTTTCGATTCCTGACTGATGAAGGAAACGCGGGAAAGTACCAGGGTGTAATCCTTCGGATAGGAAATCCCCAATGACGGGTCGGTTTTAGCACGGGCTTCGGCGTAGGAACCCAAAATATTAAAGCCGATGAGGTTTTCGCCGGAAGAGACGCGCTCCATCATGGTGCCGGTAGAGGACTGCACCGCTAAGCCGCCTTTGGCCACATCAGCCAGCGTTTTGAAATAATTCGGATCAGCTTTGAAATCCTGCACGGACAACATAAAACCGAGGCCGGATTTCTCAATGTCGTAAGTAGTCACTTTTTTGTTGAATTTTTCGGTCTGGCTGGCGATGAGTTTTGCCAGTGCCGCATGGGAATCGGGAACATCACCGGCCGGGATCAGACGTTTGTTATAGATAAATACCACAGGCTCATATGTCGTGCCGTAGGCTTTGTCTTTCCACACCGCCCATTTTGGCAGCTGGCCCTGTTCGGGGGATTTATACTCCTGCGCGTAGTCGGTCGCCAGTTTCAATGCGGTGTCCATTGAAGAACTCCACACCACGTCGCCGCTGGTGCCGCCCGCTGCCTGTTCGCTGATGTAACGGTTGTACAGTTCGGTACTGTTCATGTCGTTATATTCAACTTTGATACCCGGATATGTCGCCTCGAAACCCTGAATCAGCGGACCGGCCGCTTTGGTATCTGTGGTGGAATAAACCACCACTTTGCCTTCTTTGGTCGCCGCATCGACGATTTTCTGATAGTCGGCCGGATAGCCCTGAGGTAATGCAGACATTGCAGAGGAAGACATCATCACAGCCGCAGCAATCAGAGAGAATCGTAATTTGTTGGTCATTATTGTTAACCTCTAGTTACATTTGGGAAACTAAAAATCAACATAGCGCATAACATCTGACAGGCAATGGGGTAATTTTTTTATCTTCCCGATTTGTGAGTCGGGGCGTTTTTTAGGTAATTAACACCATAAAAACCACAGCTAAAACGCAAAACAGGCCACCCGAATGACCTGTTTTAGCTGTCTCTAAACGACGTTTATTTAAAATATCCGGCGGTATCGATATCCGTGAGTAAATCCTGATGTTCAGGCTTCCAGCCCAGAACATCGCGGGTGATCTGACTGGAAGTCGGATTGTTAAGCGAGGCAAAATGGGTAAACCAGCCAAAATGTGCAGCGGCCTCTTGCGCATTTTTACTGACTACCGGCAGATTCAGATGTTTGCCAATCATTGTGGCGATCTCACGAAATGGCACGCCTTCTTCTGCGCTGGCGTGATAAATGGCATTCTGTGCACCTTTCTCCAGCGCCAGTACAAATACCCGTGCAGCATCAAAACGGTGAACCGCAGGCCAGCAGTTTTCGCCATCACCGGGATACGCCGATTCCCCCTTTTCCCTCGCCATCGCAATAATCAGCGGTACAAAGCCATGATCACCCTCGCCATGCACCGACGGCGGGAGACGTACCAGAGACACCCGCACGCCCTGCTCAGCCAGCTTAGCGACAGCAAGATCGGACGCCACACGGAAATTTTGCCCGTGTGGATCCGCTAAATCGTTTTCAGTCACCAGACGTCCTGTGTTCACCCGCGCGGTCGCGGTGCCGGAGGTGACGATCAACGGTTTATTTGTTCCCTTCAGCGCAGCACCTAAGACGCCAATCGCCTGCCGGTCTTTTTCGCAGTTCTCCTCAAACCTGGAGAAATCATGGATAAACGCCATATGGATCACGCCATCGGCCTGCTCCGCGCCGGATGTAAGACTTTCCGGATCTTCAATACTGCCGCGATGCACACCCGCCCCCACGTCGGTCAGCGCCTGTGCCGCCGCATCCGAGCGGGCCAGTCCCAGCACCTGATGACCGGCGCGCAGCAATTCCTGGACCACCGCAGAACCGACAAAACCTGTTGCACCTGTCACGAATACACGCATTTCGAATTCCCCTGTTATTGGCCATTCAGTTGTGGCTGAAAATAAGCATGTTTTACGTGACAAAATATAGGCGCTGGAGAAAAGACGATCTATGCGCTAATGTCCGCATTATCTTTGCAATCGTCCGGAGTGGTTGGTGGATCCTCTTTCTGATGTGTTAGCGCTGCTGAAGCCACGCAGTTATATGTCCAAAGGTTTTGAAGCCGGAGGGGCCTGGTCGGTGCAATTCCCCGAGCATTATCAGTCGATTAAATGTAACGCGATCATTACCGGCGAGTGCTGGCTGGCAGTCGATTCGGTGCCCGGTGCGGTGCATCTCAGAGCCGGTGACTGCTTTGTCTTACCCAGCGGCCGCCCGTTCCGGCTGGCCAGCGATCTGAACATTCAGCCGGTCGATGCCGGGCATATTTTCCAACAGTCACAGGATGGCGGGACCGTTTCCTGCAACGGCGGCCACGATTTCTTCCTCACCGGCAGCCGGTTTGCGGTCAGTGGCCCTGACGCCACCACGTTGCTGGCGATGTTACCGCCGGTAGTGCATATCTCGAAAGAATCCGACAAAGAAAGTTTGCGCTGGGCGGTTGAACGGATGATGCAGGAATTGCGTGACCCGCGGCCGGGCGGGTTGCTTATCGCTCAGCATATGGCACATATGATGCTGGTGCAGGCGTTGCGGATGTACGTGGATAATGCAGCGGAAGGTGAAGGCAGCGGTTGGTTTGCCGCCCTGGCCGATAAGAAGTTATCCAGGGCGCTGAATGCCATGCATGAAAACCCGGCGCAGCGCTGGACGGTGCAGACGCTGGCGGAACGTGCAGGTATGTCGCGTTCGGTGTTCTCACAGAAATTTAAACTGGCCGTAGGCAGCGCGCCGCTGGAATACCTTACGCGCTGGCGGATGTTACTGGCCGGAGACCTGCTGGCGAACAGTAAAGAACCGGTGTCCGCTGTGGCGCTGTCGCTCGGTTACCAATCTGAAAGCGCCTTCAGCACCGCGTTTAAGCGTACGCTGGGATGCTCACCCCGGCAGTACAGCCAGCGGGAAACGGGCTGACTGAAAACAGAAATATTGAAAAGGCATGAATTTCAGGCACAAAAAAAGCTGCTAATGGCTTAGCAGCTTTATCGTGTTGTTTATGGCGGAGGAGGAGAGATTCGAACTCTCGAATGGTTTCCCATCGCCGGTTTTCAAGACCGGTGCCTTCAGCCGCTCGGCCACCCCTCCGTAAACAACAAGTACTTTACGACTTCAGTCGTTCAGTACGGGGCATAGTATACAAGACCGGAAAAAAGATGCAAACATTATTTTCAGTCTAGTTTGTTGATTTTATGAGCATTTAAACCGCATACACAAAGTCGTGCAGACATAAATGACAGACACAAAAAAAGCCGCTAATGACTTAGCAGCTTTCTTGTGTTGTTTATGGCGGAGGAGGAGAGATTCGAACTCTCGAATGGTTTCCCATCGCCGGTTTTCAAGACCGGTGCCTTCAGCCGCTCGGCCACCCCTCCGCAACGAAGCGAACTATAAACAGTGCCGATCCGCTTGTAAAGCCTGATGCTGTCCGATTGCCTGAAAAACAGGCATTCGGTTCGCAAACGGCGATTTAAGCATCGTTTCGGTGACTTTGACGTCCGGATGCCGCACCCTGCCCGCGCTGAACAGGTAAAGAAGGGTAAAACGTCTTTCATCACGTACGACAACGACTTACACTCCAATCTGTTTGTATTTTCACCGACTCCAACTTTTTGTTAAGAGTGAGAATTCTATTATGGACCGTATGAATCGTATCGTTGCCTCTACGTCATCACGCGCTGGCTCGTTGCTAAGTACGCACCGGGTGCTGCGTAATACTTATTTTCTGTTAGCACTGACCCTCGGCGTTTCAGCGATTACAGCGACGGCGAGTACGGTTCTGAGATTGCCGTCTCCCGGTTTTCTGCTGACCATCGTTGGCTTCTATGGCCTGATGTTCCTGACCTACCGCACGGCTAACAGTCCTGCGGGGATTTTGTCTGCCTTCGCACTGACCGGCTTTATGGGTTACACGCTGGGGCCGTTACTGAGCTCGCTGCTTTCAGCCGGTGCCGGTGACATTATTATGCTGGCCCTGGGCGGCACTGCCCTGGTGTTCTTCTGCTGTTCAGCCTACGTGCTGACCACGCGCAAAGACATGTCGTTCCTGTCCGGTATGATGATGGCGGGTTTTGTGGTGCTGCTGGTGGCGGTAATCGCTAACCTGTTCCTGCAAATTCCGGCGCTGTCGCTGGCGATCAGCTGCCTGTTTATTTTGTTCTCCGCAGGGGCAATTTTATGGGAAACCAGCAATATTATTCAGGGTGGCGAAACCAACTATATTCGTGCGACCGTCAGCCTGTATGTCTCGCTGTACAACATATTTGTCAGCCTGTTAAGCATTCTGGGCATGTCATCGCGTAACTGATAATGCCTGTTGTGAAGGGAAGCCCCGCCGAGTGCGGGGCTTTTTATTTTGTCTGACCGGTGTTTTTGTTAAACTGACCGCCGCATTTTTACAGGCTGAGGTTATATGCTGGAGTTTGAAGGTCAGGTTATTGAAACCGACGCTCAGGGTTACCTGAAAAACAGTCATGAGTGGCAGGAAGGTATGGCGCCACTGCTGGCGGAAGAAGAGGGGATAGTTCTGACTGATGCTCACTGGGAAGTGGTGCGGTTTGTGCGCGAATTTTACCTCGAATTCAACACGTCTCCTGCCGTGCGCATGCTGGTAAAAGCAATGGCGCAAAAATACGGCGAAGAAAAAGGCAACAGCCGCTATCTGTTCCGACTGTTCCCTAAAGGTCCGGCCAAACAGGCCACGAAAATTGCGGGCCTGCCAAAACCGGTGAAGTGCCTGTGAAAAATTTCAGTATTTGATTTTAAAATCGCTGTAATTGCCAGGCGCGATCGGCTCGCTAAGCACGCGATCAACGCGTGCATGTTTCGGTCCGCCCTGCTTCAGCCAGGCTAAAAGCTGATCCACTTTCTCCTGTTCCCCGCATGCCACCACTTCGACGCTGCCATCCTCAAGATTTTTTGCGTAACCGGTAAGACCTAAACCCGTGGCCTGGTGTTGAGTCGCAAAACGAAAACCGACGCCCTGCACCATGCCGTATACATAGGCGGCTATACTGACTGTTGCCATAATATTCTCTCCGTTAGCGGTATGGTTCGTTGCAATTTGACCTGCATGACCGGACAATGTCGCTCTTTTTTGTCTCCGAACTGACAGAACCTAATTTTATGACTGCACGTTTAATGCTGGCCAAAGGCCGTGAAAAATCACTTCTTCGTCGCCACCCGTGGGTGTTTTCCGGCGCTGTTTCGCGCATCGAAGGTAAAGCCCATTCCGGCGAGACTATAGATATTGTAGACAGTCAGGGAAAATGGCTGGCGCGTGGCGCCTATTCGCCGTCCTCGCAGATCCGTGCGCGCGTCTGGACATTCAAACAAGATGAAGACATTGATATTGAGTTCTTCATCCACCGTTTACAGCAGGCACAGCGCTGGCGCGATTATATTGCACAACGTGACGGACTGGACGGATACCGCCTGATTGCCGGCGAATCCGATGGCCTGCCCGGCATCACTATCGACCGTTTCCAGAATTTTCTTGTGCTGCAATTGCTGTCAGCCGGTGCAGAATATCAGCGTGCCCCGCTGATTGCTGCACTGCAACATTGCTATCCGCAATGCGCTATCTGGGATCGTTCCGACGTCGCCGTGCGTAAAAAAGAAGGTCTGGAACTGGCTCAGGGACATGTATTGGGCGAAGAGCCTCCTGCCCTGCTGCCGATTCAGGAGCACGGTATGAGCCTGCTGGTGGATATTAAAGAAGGCCACAAAACAGGCTTCTATCTTGACCAGCGTGACAGCCGTCTTGCCGCACGCAATTATGCCGCCGGTCGTAACGTTCTGAACTGCTTCTCTTACACCGGCGCTTTTGCGGTATCTGCGCTGATGGGCGGCTGTACCAAAGTCACCAATGTGGATACCTCTCAGGCGGCGCTCGATGTGGCCCGTCAGAACGTTGAACTGAACAAACTGGATCTGTCGAAAGCAGAGTTCGTGCGCGAAGATGTGTTCCAGTTGCTGCGCAAATACCGCACCGAAGGCCAGCAGTTCGACATGATCGTGATGGATCCGCCAAAATTCGTTGAGAACAAAAACCAGCTGGCCAGCGCCTGTCGCGGTTACAAAGATATTAATATGCTGGCGCTGCAACTGCTGCGTCCGGGCGGTATTCTGCTGAGTTTCTCCTGTTCAGGTTTATTGCCAACAGATTTATTCCAGAAAATTCTGGCTGATGCTGCGCTGGACGCTGGTCGTGAGATCCAGTTCGTCGAGCAGTTCCGTCAGGCAGCCGACCATCCGGTTACTGGCGCTTACCCTGAAGGGCTATATCTGAAAGGGTTCGCCTGTCTGGTAATAAACTGACAAAATAAGCGCGGTGTGCTGTTGTGACGGCATGCCAGCGAATTTTAAGCAGATTACGTGGTCAAAACTTGAAATAGCCCGTTTTATCTCCATATAGGGATTAATGAATTATTTTGGGAGGTCACTATGATTGCCAGTAAATACGGTATCGGACAACAGGTCCGGCACAGGCTGTTAGGTTATCTGGGCGTGGTCATTGATGTTGATGCCGAATATTCGCTCGATAAGCCTGAAGTTGATGAGGTTGCTGCTAATGAATCAATGCGTACCGCTCCCTGGTACCATGTTGTGATGGAAGATGAAGAAGGCCAGCCGGTTCATACCTATCTGGCTGAAATTCAGATCGATCATGAAATAGCCCGCTCCCATCCGGAACAAGCCTCGCTGGATGAGCTGGCGGCGTCAATCCGCCACCAGTTACAGGCCCCGCGTCTGCGTAACTAAAACGTTGGCCTTCTCCTGACGAAATGAAAAATAAAAACCGGCGCCAGTAGCCGGTTTTTTTACAGGCAGGATCCACAGAAGGTCACTTTTCCATGCCCAGACGCGGGAGCTCAATTTTAGGACAACGATCCATGACCACTTTCAGCCCGGCTTCTTTTGCCAGCACAGCGGCCTGTTCATTAATGACGCCCAGCTGCAACCACAACACTTTCGCTTTAATCGCGATCGCTTCCTGCGCGACGCCATAAGCAGCATCAGCATTACGGAACACATCCACCATATCTACCGGATGAGGGATTTCTGCCAGCGAACCATAAGCTTTCTGACCCAGCAGCGCCTGCCCTGCCAGTTTCGGGCTGACCGGTATCACCTCAAAGCCCTGAGAAAGCAAATATGCCATGACGCCGTAGCTTGGACGTCCGGGATTATCACTGGCACCCACGAGCGCGATGGTTTTCACTTCTTCAAGAATCTTGCGAATATCGTTGTCTTGCATGGGTTTATCTCCTTTGGCCTGTCTGCATTAAGTGTAACGCAGCCTGACCATTCCGACAGCCCCGGCGAGAAAAAGAAACGCGAGCAGGATCATCTCAGAGGGAAATTAAAACATTTTGTAAAACTTTGACACACAATCGTCATTCCTGAATAATAGAGAGTGAACAACGTTGTGTCTGAGGAGAGAAGAATGAAAATCTGTCATGCGCTGGTCGCATTAGCGAGTCTCAGCCTGATGGTGTCAGCTTCGGCGACCTCCCTTAAATTATCCCCTGATGTCGATGTTCTGGTGATTGATGGCAAACAGATGTCAGGCGCAATCCTTAAAGGCGCGGACAGCCTGGAACTGGATGGCGGTCAGCATCAGATTCTGTTTCAGGTCAGCAAAAATGTCAGTTCCGTCGCTCAACAGGTGCCGGTAACCTACCATTCGCCTGCGCTTATCGTCACTTTCAATGCTAAACGTAATCGTTCCGTTTCTTTCGTGTTGCCAAAACTGAGCAACGACAGTGAAACGGCACAATTTAGCCAGCAGATGAATTATCAGCTCGTTGATGAACAAGGCCGTCAGATACCCACGCAACGTGACATCCTCAATAGGTTTAATCCCGGACATTCCGCAGACGCTGAAAAATTGATGATAACCTACAATTTGTCGGGCGCACGTGCAGCAGTTCCCTCATTCGCCAAAGGTATTACAGAGAAAAAAACGGCGTTATCCACCGACGCAACGTCTCAAATTTCTCTCGTTTATCTTCATCCGTTGTGGACACGTCTGGCCGCGAATGCAGGCTTTGAGCGGTTGTTATTCTGGTTAAGACTACCGGATAATCAGGAACGGGCGTCATAACGTAATCTGCATCACGCATTCCCTCTTCTTCACGCCGAATTATCCCGCCTGAGCTATGCAGTAAAACGGAGTTTCAGTATTCTGTGATCCACTTTTACTTTCGCGTTGAAGGGAATTAGATGGAATACACAACCCGCACGATTGCAAAACAAAAACATATTGCTCTGGTGGCGCATGACCACTGCAAAAGCACCCTGCTGAAATGGGTTGATAAAAACGTTGCGGAACTTTCGCAGCATATTCTCTATGCCACCGGCACGACCGGCAATCTGGTTCAGCGTAATACGGGGATTGATGTCAAAAGCATGCTGAGCGGCCCGATGGGCGGCGATCAACAAGTAGGTGCGCTGATTGCCGAAGGCAAAATTGATATGCTGATTTTCCTCTGGGATCCACTCAATGCTGTTCCGCATGATCCGGATGTGAAAGCCCTGCTGCGCCTGGCGACCGTGTGGAATATTCCGGTGGCAACCAATCTGTCCACGGCTGACTTCCTGATCCAGTCCCCGCTGTTCCGGTCTGAAGTTGATATCACTATTCCAGATTATCAGCGTTATCTGTGGTCACGCCTGAAAGAATAACGCTTCAAATGGCTGATTTTTTTCGTTAAAAAACCCGGCAATGGCCGGGTTTTTCTGTATATGAATTACGGTTTTCGCTGGACCGGCACGCCGATATCTTCGAGCTGTTCGACAAAAACAGAAGGACGTTCTTTATCCTGCAGTAACCAGACCTGATGCTTAGCACGCGTCATCGCCACATACAATAAACGCCGCTCCTCTGCATCCGGGAAATTTTCAGGTTCAGGCAATAATACCTCTTCCAGTAAAGATTCTCGTGCGGGCGCGGGGAAACCGTCATTGCCTTCGTGCAATCCGACGATAATGACGTATTCAGCCTGTTGTCCTTTACTGGCGTGAATCGTCATAAAATCAAGATTAAGCTTTGGCCAGCGGGTCGCGGCTTTCTCCAGAATTTGCGGGCGAAGATGATGATAACGCGCCAGCACCAGAATCTGTTCATCGGCGGTGACATAACCGCTGAGTTTATCCAGCAATTTCTCCATCTGATCCTCAGGCAGGATCACGACATTCTTCTTGTTGCCTTTGGTCAGACTGTTCAGCGGCTTCTTCAGCTGATTAGGGTTTTGCTGCACAAACTTATTGGCGATTTCACCGATGCGATCATTGAACCGGTAAGTGGTGTCCAGCGCACATTGCGCTCCTTCACCAAAATTGTCCGCAAACGCCGTGGTCAGCGTCAGTTCAGCACCGCTGAAACGGTAAATCGCCTGCCAGTCGTCCCCCACGGCAAACAAACTGGTACGCTTGTTAAGTTTACGCAAGGCAGAGAGCAGCAGAGCACGTTGAGGAGATATGTCCTGGAATTCATCAACCAGAATATGCTTCCACGGACTGACAAAACGCCCTTTATCCAGAATATTGACCGCCTGATGGATAAGCCCCGAAAAATCCACTGCGCCCTCTTCTTTCAGCGCGGTTTTCCAGGCTTTCATCAGCGGCGCCATCAGGCGAATGCGCCTGGTGAACAGGTCTTTGACTTCCTCTGGTGCGCTTTCGATCATTTCAGCCTGACTGCCACCGTGCATACGCATCAGGCTCAGCCAGCGCTCAAGGCGACTTGCGAGACGCTCCGCCAGAGATTTATTTTTCCAGTAATCACCGTCAGGAACCGTCCACTGCAGTTCATCGGTCATCCATTGCCGCCAGCCGCTGGCCTGCACTTTTTTCTCTGCGCACTGCTGTTGCCATGTCTTAATCAGTAAGCTACGCCGGGCTTTCGGGTCGGTTTCAAGTTTACTGATTTTGGGCGTTTTCTTACTTCCTTCCTGGATAATCTGCAAAGCAAGCGCATGGAACGTCTTCGCCTTGATGCCTTCAGTATGCAGACGCTCTTTAATACGCCCGTTCATTTCATCCGCCGCCTGACGACCGAAAGCCAACAATAAAATTTGTTCAGGCTGCGCTTCCTGACGGCGCAACAACCAGCCAGCACGCGCTACCAGCACCGACGTTTTACCACTGCCCGCCCCGGCCAGTACCAGCACCGCATCTTCACCGTTCACCACTGCGCGGCACTGGCTGTCATTGAGCGGCGACACTTCAACGGTATCAAAAAAGTCACGGTTATCAGCAATCACTCTGTCCGTCCATGCCAGATTACGCTGGTCGACACTGCGTTTACCCTGCTCAAGCCAGCGCAGACAGATCTGATAGTCTTCCCGACAGTTATCAAATTCAGTAAGACGTTCAACCGGCACCGGAATGGCAGAAAATGCTTCAGCAATGTCTTTTTGCACATCAGCCAGGTCAACACGTTTGAACCATTTGTCTTGCTGTTCAATCTGCGTAATTTTTTTAACCTGCTCGTGCAATACCCCGGCGCTGACCTCGCTCATCTCGAGGCTCCAGGTTTGCCATATATTGAGAAGGTAATGATAAAACCGCTGTGTTTCCTGCCATTCAGTGCCGTGTAACCGGACCACTTTCTGCTCCGGTAATTCAAATTCGAGCTCTCCCCAGACGATGCCGCGTTTGCAACGGATGCGGATAAGCTGGTTAAAAGGGATCAGGTAATGATGCTTATCGCCGCTGACTTCCACGCCTGCATTAAGCAGTCGCACCCGGTTATAAGGATGCTGTGCCAGATGTTTCCCGAATGAGGTCGATTTCAATTCCATATCATCACACCGTGTTCTCTCTTTAATTCCTGATATCTTACATGCAAGCGCATTTAAGAGTTTACCTTTGATAAGCGCAGGCGATCCATACTGCAAAACAGAGTAGAATAAGAGGTGTGTTTACATTAAGTGAACATGAAATTTATCAGTTTTTTAATTTCTGCGGGAAGAGTTGCCATGCGTACTGTGCTCAATATTCTTAACTTTTTTTTAGGTGGTTTTTTCACCACGCTTTCATGGCTGCTTGCTACGCTGGTCAGTATTGTGCTGATTTTTACCCTGCCACTGACCCGATCTTGCTGGGAAATCACCCGTCTTTCATTGCTGCCCTTTGGCAATGAAGCCGTGCATGTCGATGAACTGTATCCGGAAAAACGTAACGTGTTGCTGTCCGGCGGGGGTACCCTGTTGAATATCTTCTGGTTTATATTTTTCGGCTGGTGGTTATGCGTGTCGCATATTGTTGTCGGTATTGCGCAATGTATCAGCATAATTGGTATTCCGGTGGGCATTGCAAACTTTAAAATCGCTGCCATTGCACTCTGGCCGGTAGGACGCCGGGTCGTTTCCGTCGAACTGGCAAAACAGGTTCGTGAAGCGAATGCAAGCCGTCTGAGAGAAAACGGACGCATCCGCTGATTGTGATGTTTCATCATTTTTGAATTTTAAGGTGGGGTTTTTTCGTGCTTTCTATTGCACCGGGTTTACGGCGTTATGCCTATAACAGCAATGTTCTTTATCACATCAGGATTTTCATTGCGTTGACTGGCGCTGCAGCATTGCCGTGGTGGTTGGGTCAGATCACGCTGACAATTCCCCTGACACTCGGCGTGGTTGCAGCGGCTCTTGCGGACCTTGATGATCGTCTCGCCGGCCGTCTGCGCAATTTGCTGATTACCCTTATCTGTTTTTTCATTGCCTCAGCATCAATAGAATTACTTTTCCCTTATCCATGGCTTTTTGCACCAGGGTTGATGATTTCAACCTGTGGATTCATCCTGCTGGGCGCACTGGGTCAGCGGTATGCCACCATTGCCTTCGGCGCGTTACTGATCGCCATTTATACGATGCTCGGTACCAGCATGTATCATATTTGGTATCAGCAACCGCTGATCCTGCTTGCAGGTGCCATCTGGTATAACCTGCTGACGCTGGCTGGCCATATTATTTTCCCCATCCGCCCGTTACAGGATCAGATTTCGCGTTGTTTCACGCAACTGGCGGCTTATCTTGAAGCCAAAGCCACTCTGTTTGATCCCGATCAGGAAGATAACAACCAGCAACTTGTTGAGCTGGCTATGGCCAACGGTCAGCTGGTCTCCACACTAAATCAAACGAAAAATACGCTACAGACCCGGCTGAAGGGTGATCGCGGGCAGAAAGGAACGCGCCGGACATTACATTATTATTTCGTGGTTCAGGATATTCATGAGCGTGCCAGTTCGTCTCACGTGCAATACCTCAAGCTCAGTGAACAATTCCACCACAGTGATATTCTGTTCCGCTTTCAGCGCCTGATGAGCATGCAGGCACGGGCCTGTTTACAACTGTCGCAATGTATTCTTTATCGCCAGCAATATACCCATAACAGCCAGTTTGAACGGGCGTTTTCACGGCTGGAAGAAGCACTCAAACGTCTGGAGTCTCACAACGAACACCGTGAGACGTTGCAGGCGCTGCGCCATCTTTTACGTAATCTGCATGCAATTGACGCGCAACTGGCAAATATCGAGTCGGAGCAGTCTCTGCCTGAAAACCAGACCGGTAAAAGCCCGTTTGCGGAAGACCGTCTGACGGGCCTTGACGATATCTGGCTACGCATTTCCCGCCATTTCACACCGCAGTCAGTGTTATTCCGCCATGCAATCCGTATGTCTGTGGTGCTCTTTGTGGGATATGTTTTCATTCAGGTCAGCGGCTTAAATCACGGCTATTGGATTTTGCTCACCAGCCTTTTTGTCTGTCAGCCAAACTACAGTGCGACCCGCCGGAGATTAGCGCTGAGAATAATCGGCACGCTGGCCGGCATTGCACTCGGGATCCCTATCCTCTATTTCGTTCCCTCCGTTGACGGGCAAATGATTCTGATCGTCATCAGCGGATTATTGTTCTTTGCGTTCCGCACAGTGCAGTACGCGCAGGCCACGATGTTCATCACCCTTTTGGTGTTGTTATGCTTTAATTTGCTGGGCGAAGGATTTGAAATCGCTATCCCGCGAATTATCGATACATTGATTGGTTGCGGTATCGCCTGGGCGGCAGTGACCTTTATATGGCCCGACTGGAAATTCAGACAACTGGATAAGGTGGTCAGCAAAACGTTCGATGCTAACTGCCGTTACCTTGATGCCATTCTGGTGCAATACCATCAGGGGAAAGACAACAGTCTCGACTACCGTCTGGCTCGTCGTGATGCGCATAATTGCGATGCCGAACTGGCATCTGTTGTCTCGAATATGAGTTCTGAGAGGAATAACGATCCGGCGACCCTCGAAGCGGCGTTTCGCCTGTTATGTCTTAATCATACGATGCTAAGTTACATTTCAGCGCTAGGGGCCCATCGCGAGAAACTCAATGATGCGGAAACCCTGAGGTTGCTGGATGATGCAGTATGCTGTGTTGACGGGGCCTTGCATCATCTGCCTTCTGAAGCAGAACGCATTCAAAATGCGCTCGGACAACTGACTGCACGTATTCAGTTACGAACCACTGATATCGACAGTAAAGAGCAACTCGTGCTTCAGCAAATTGGATTACTGGTGGCTCATTTGCCTGAACTCACCAGTCTTAATACTAAAATCCTGCCGGTACAGAATCAGCTCTAGCTGCAGACAACGTAAGCAAATTTAGTGAATCGCCCTTGATAGCTGCTCTTGGTGATGGTTAAACCAGTGAGTTAATAACTCCCTGGATGCCATCGGCAAGGCGGCTTCATGAAAGCCCAAAATTGCCCCTTCCAATGCCATCAGTAAGTTAATCCCGAGATTCTTTTTTTTAATGGCACACAGTTTGAGATAGGTATGGCAGGCCCCCTGTAACCGTAAATCCCCCGAGTTTTCAATGCCGACTTGCCAGAGCATCCTTTCCAGCGCCAGCGAGAGATTGGGTAAATCTTTCAGGCGGGCGGCTTCGCTGTTTTTTTTCAACTCGATATCCCGCAGCATGCCTTGCAACGATAATCTGCCCAGCTCGCATAGCGCCTGAGGGTCACTCCATTGCCGGGCATTCACTTTGAAGTAACGCAGCTGCACATCCATGCCCCGCTTGCGGTAGATCAGCCTCTCCATCTTCTTGCGGCAAAAATGCACTTCAGTTTCGCCGGTCGCTCGCAGATAGAGTTCACCATCAGAGACAAGGGCGAACATGACGCGGTCAGCGGACAAGCTCATCCCTCCAAACTGGGTGCGGGAACGAATATTGCCCAATGGGGCAAAAATTTCCAGACACTCAATCACTCTTTTTTTTGATTTGTTTATCATTGCGTTATCCTTTTCACGTTAATTCCTTGCTTCCATTTTGAGTTACCAAAACAGCTAAAAGCAAAATACGCAATCTTATGTACCGCAACAAACATAAAATGTCGTTACAGCCCGTTGCCTTCAAAATTTGCGAGATATCTTGGAAAAATTGGGTTGATCTTTGCTCACCGCCAGAGTACTGTACATGCATACAGTAACTCACTGGGACACATCCTTATGCGAACTCAACACCGTACAAATCATCATTTTAGTCAGCTTGCTTTGCCCGTCACTCCGTCACAGGTAAATACGTCTGCATCTCTGAATAATGGTCTGATCACTGAGTTCGTCTATAGTGCGAGCCAACCAGCTTTTGCACAGTTACTGCTGCCCTTACTGCAACACTTAGGTATGCAGTCCCGCTGGTTGTTATGGCTCACACCTCAGCAAAAACTGAGCCGCCATTGGTTAACGCAGTCTGGCCTGCCGGTGGATAAAATGGTGCAAGTCAATCAAATTACGGCAATGTCGACGGTAGATGCGATGGAGAAAGCATTGCAGACGGGAAACTACAGTGTCGTGTTGGGATGGCTTCCGGATTTGAATGATGCTGAGAGGGAAAGGTTGCAAATTGCAGCCCGTCAGGGAGGGGCTTATGGCTTCATAATGAAACCCACAAATGAGCAGAATTCACCTTGTGGACATCATTCGACAGTAAAAATTCACTCTTCCGTATACCATTAGTTCAAAATAGGAATCTTCCTATGAAAATAATGCGGAACTTAGTGATTTGTGCTGAATAATGGCGGCAAGCCAGTAAAAACGGGCTTCCAGAATGCAGATAATTGCCAGAATTTGTCAGTAAATTGCCAAAGCCGTTAAGAAATATGTCCGTTTTTCCCTTTTTTTCCACGGTGTTAACACATCAAGCTTGTAAGTTTCGCGCCACGTTGTAGACTTTACAACGCCAAGGTTGCTCGATAATGCCAACGTAAAGTGGCAAGTTCTGAAATGAAGCAATAATCTTGGCGTAAGGATTTTAACCAAGGGCTTAAAAAGCTTAAAGCTCAATTGCCTATTTGGATGATAACGAGGCGCAAAATGAAAAAGACAGCTATCGCATTAGCAGTGGCACTGGCAGGTTTCGCTACCGTAGCGCAAGCCGCCCCTAAAGATAACACCTGGTATACCGGTGGTAAATTGGGCTGGTCCCAATACCATGACACTGGTTTCGCAAATGCTTACAACGGTATCGGCAACGGCCCTACCCACGATAGCCAACTGGGTGCAGGTGCGTTCTTGGGTTACCAAGCAAACCAATACCTGGGCTTTGAAATGGGATATGACTGGCTTGGCCGTATGCCTTACAAAGGCAGCGTAAATAACGGCGCGTTCAAAGCACAAGGCGTTCAGCTGGCTGCTAAACTGAGCTACCCGCTGACTGACGATCTGGACCTGTACACCCGTCTGGGTGGTATGGTTTGGCGTGCAGACGCTAATGGTAACTTCAACAACGGTGCTAATGGTCGCGTAAGTGATCATGACACAGGTGTTTCTCCATTGGCAGCCGTAGGCCTTGAATACGCAGTAACCAAAAACTGGGCTACCCGTCTGGATTACCAGTGGGTTAACAACATTGGTGACGCGGCTACCGTTGGTGCACGTCCTGATAACGCAATGCTGTCTGTTGGTGTTTCTTACCGTTTCGGTCAAGATGAAGCAGCTGCTCCAGTTGTTGCTCCAGCACCAGCTCCGGCTCCAGTTGTAGAGACTAAGAAATTCACTCTGAAATCTGACGTTCTCTTCAACTTCAACAAAGCGACTCTGAAACCAGAAGGCCAACAGGCTCTGGATCAGCTGTACAGCCAGTTGAGCTCCATCGATCCTAAAGACGGTTCTGTTATCGTTCTGGGTTACACCGACCGTATCGGTTCAGAACAATACAACCAGAAACTGTCTGAGCAACGTGCTCAGAGCGTAGTAGATTACCTGGTATCTAAAGGTATCCCTGCTAACAAGATCTCTGCACAAGGCCAGGGTAAATCTAACCCGGTTACTGGTTCTACCTGTGACACCGTTAAAGGCCGTGCTGCTCTGATCGACTGCCTGGCACCAGACCGTCGTGTAGAAATCGAAGTTAAAGGCTACAAAGATACTGTTACTCAGCCACAGGCTTAATAACACTCTTTAGCTTTACTACAGATACTGAAAACCCCGCTTTGGCGGGGTTTTTTTATGTCTTCAGTCAGGCAAAACAGATGACTCACTGAGGCAAGAAACCAAATTTATCCGAAATCTTTCTTGCCAAGGATTTGTTCTAAATCTTCTTTCAGTGAAGACATCTGATTCGCATATTTCTCTTTACGCTCAGCATCTTCAAGAAGCTGAATGATGGTGTCAGAAAGTGTTGCACCACGGCGTTGCGCCAGTCCTGCTAAACGCTGCCAGACGAGAAATTCTAAATCGATGGATTTTTTACGCGTGTGCTGATGCTCGGCATTGAAATGCCGCTTACGGCGGGCACGGATAGTTTGCTTAAGACGGTTTTCCAAAGCCGGGTGCATATTATTCACAATCCAGTCGGATACTTTGACCGGCTCGTTTTCCAGGCTGAGAAGTTGATTCACGGATTCCTGGGCAGCGCTGTTTTCCAAATGGCGGGTGATCCGCTCACCTTCGCGGTGTTTTTTCACCAGGTACTTCCATTTCCAACCGCTTTCGAGATTTTCCAGTTGCTGATATTTCATCGTGAACTCTTCGGTGACCACGTAACTTTACTAAGCATAACAGCTTTAATTCAATTTTCACCCCAAATAAAGACGCTTATTTTGATTGTTTTTTGCCCACCCGTACAGCAATGTGCACTAAGACCAATTCCGCTACGACTCTCATTGTATGCAGCCGGACTTATTCTTGTATAATCGCACTTTCCCTTTTTATAGAAAACAGCTAACACATTGACCAATAACCGACTTGACTGGCAGCTTTTACTGCCCGACTCCGCGCCTTACGAGGCAATCTTTGCAACGGCTGCCCAGTTAGCCCCTGTAGATTTCGCAGGAACTCAGCCTCGGCTGGAAAATGGTTTAACACTGTTTTGTCACCCCCGCTCACGCCCGCGTTTTATGACGCTCAAGGCGCAGGAAAATCGCGAATACTTGTCACGTATTGCGCAGGTAGTCAGCGACTTAATGCCTGAAACGGCTGAAGTCACGGGTAACCGTTATCATATTGAAGGCAATAAGGTCACGCTGCTGGCAGCGAAATCTGCTGAAGATGCATTCGCAGCGAAATCGACCTGCCTGTATCGTGAATGGATCGAGCCTGAACAGCTGTTCGGGTGCGTACGTATTTATAAAGACCAGATCCAGCTCGAGCCGGGATTAGTACATCAGGTCAATGGCGGTGTGCTGGTGCTTTCCATCCGTACCCTCATTGCACAACCTCTGATGTGGTTACGTCTGAAACAGATGATCACCGAAGGTCAATATCATTGGGTCTCACCGGATGAGACCACGCCTTTGCCTGTTACAGTTCCTCCGATGCCGTTGGATATCCGCCTGATTCTGGTTGGTGACCGTTTGTCGCTTGGCGATCTCAGTGAGATGGAGCCTGAGTTGGTGGATTCTGCTATTTATGGTGAATTCGAAGCCGACCTGCCGCTGACGGAAGAAAGCGATATGGAAACCTGGTGTGGTTATATCAATACACTGGCCGATGAGCTTGAGATCCCACGTCTGGCCGCCGATGCATGGCCCGAATTTCTGAAGATGGCTATTCGCCACAGCACCGATCAGGGCAGTCTGACCCTCGATCCGGTATGGCTGAATGCGCAGCTGAGCGAAGCGGCACTCTATAATGAAGATGAGTTGCTGAGCGTCAAGTCTCTTGAAGCGGCGTCCAATGCCCGTGCATGGCGTGAGAGTTATCTGCAGGAACGTATGCAGGATGAAATCGAGCTTGGACAAATTCGCATTGAAACAGAAGGTGAAGTTGTCGGACAGATTAACGGTCTGTCAGTGCTGGAATATCCTGGGCATCCACGTGCGCTGGGTGAACCTTCCCGAATTAGTTGTGTCGTACACACCGGCGACGGTGAATTTACCGACGTTGAACGTAAAGCCGAGTTAGGCGGTAATTTGCATGCTAAAGGCATGATGATTATGCAGGCCTTTCTGATTTCCGAGTTAGAACTCGACCAGCCTCTGCCCTTCTCCGCATCAATTGTCTTTGAACAATCCTACGGAGAAGTGGACGGCGACAGCGCTTCCCTTGCTGAACTGTGCGCACTCATCAGTGCGTTGTCGATGCAGCCGATCAGCCAGCAAATTGCGGTCACGGGCTCAGTCGATCAGTTTGGGAATGTGCAACCTATTGGTGGCGTAAACGAGAAGATCGAAGGTTTCTTCGAAGTTTGTCAGCGTCGCGGTTTGACCGGCAAGCAAGGGGTCATTCTGCCAACCAGCAACGTGCGCAACCTTTGTCTGCATCCGCAGGTTCTGGACGCCGTTCGCGAAGGCCAGTTTCACTTATGGGCAGTTGATAACGCAGCCGAAGCGCTGCCTATCCTGACCGGATTGATTTACACAAACGAAGAAGAAGCTGAAGAAGAGCGTCCGAGTCTGCTGGGATTAATTCAGCAGCGTATTGCGCTGGTAACATCGCAAGGCAGCCCGCGTTATCCGTGGCCTCTTCGCTGGTTGAACTGGTTCAACCGCAGCTGATCGGAGTTGTTCAGCTTACAGCTGTTCGCTAAACTTCGCCCTTCATCAAAATAAGGCTTACAGAGAACATGGTAGATAAACGCGATTCCTATACGAAAGAAGACCTCGTAGCTTCTGGCCGCAGTGAACTGTTCGGTGCTGGCGGCCCTCCATTACCATCAGGCAATATGCTGATGATGGATCGTATCGTAAAGATGCAAGAAGACGGCGGCACCCATGGCAAAGGCTATGTTGAAGCTGAATTAGATATCAACCCTGATCTGTGGTTCTTTGGTTGTCACTTTATCGGCGACCCGGTAATGCCGGGTTGTCTGGGCCTGGACGCCATGTGGCAGTTGGTCGGATTCTATCTGGGCTGGCTCGGTGGTGAAGGCAAAGGCCGCGCATTGGGTGTGGGTGAAGTTAAATTCACGGGTCAGGTTCTGCCAACGGCAAAACTGGTCACCTACCGCCTCAATTTCAAACGTGTTATCAACCGTAAACTGATCATGGGCGTCGCTGATGGTGAAGTGCTGGTTGACGGCGTTGTGATTTATACCGCAACTGACCTCAAAGTGGGTTTGTTCAAAGACGCTGCGGCTTTCTAAAAAGTCCGATACAACGTCTGAAGAAAGGGTGAGCCTCAGGGCTCGCCTTTTTTACGTCTGTGGCAAAGATGAAAAACCTTTATTTTTCGCAGAAACAAAAACCTCCGCGCGCAGCGGAGGTTATTCCTTATTCTGACAGGGGGAGCCGCTTAAGCGGTAACAGCCCTGTCCTCCATGGCTTGTCGCCAACCCCCGAGCCAATGTGATCGGGCATCTAACGATTGGTACGGACAAATCTCTTTTGAGCGCCCGCCAATACCTGCTTGATATCCACGTGATTGTGCCCGTTCCAGGCGATCGCGTTTTTGTCTCTTCATGCCTTGTATCCCTCATTATTCAGGTCAGGTGGAAAGAAAACAGTGGTCCGCTTCTGCGTCCACATCTAACAAATAGCTGCATTATGTAGGGAGGTCAATGCGCAAAATTCACGCCAATGTCACATTGGTGAGCTATATTATTGGATTGCGCGCGAGCTAATCGTGCCGGTCGGTTTCCCATCTGGCTGATCACCATAAAAAAATCCCGGCCTCTGTTAAATCAGAAACCGGGATTTTTTACGTTTAGCTTAAAAAATATTAAGTTTAAAAAAACGTCATCTTATTTGCGCGGCGATCTGGCCCGCTTCTTGCTGCCACCCCGCTGCCAGCGTTCTGACCAGTGCATCATATCCATCTTCGGTTTGCCTGAGATTCAGGGCGAAATCACGCTGAATGACCTGGCCGTCTCGTGTCAGGCTCCAGCTGCCGCTGACCACGACAATCCCATCGTAACGACCATGGAAACCGGTCACATTAACATTCAGTACATCCTGATCATCGGTATTGGCCGCCTGTGAGGAAACCAGCGAGCCCGGCAAGTCACGGCGTAAATAGGTAACCAGCGCCTGGTGAAGCTGTTGATCCAGCGGACTGGCCCAGAGATTATTCTGGGTCAGTGTGTACTGCACATCATTGGTCTGATACACCAGCCCGGAACCTGCAAGATAATCAGCAACACTCACCCGCTCAACCCACAGGTGCCGTTGTACGGCGCCCGTTGACATCGCGCTGCCGGTTGTCGCAGTGCTGTTTAGCACGGGCAACTGGTAGTAAGTTTTCTGATCACTGCTGCTACAGGCAGTCAGGAATAATGCTAAGACGACAGGTATCCATTTCATCATTATTTGGCCTTCTTCGGCTGAGGATCATCTTGCCCTGGGGCGGCGAAAATCAGTGCATTACTTTTCTGGTTCAGCGTTTTCAATACCGGTTGCAGCTCACGCAGAGTTTTATCCAGGCTCTGCATATCACCGACCAGATTGCCGTACGCCGGTGAACCTGGCTGGAAGCCTTTCAGGCTGCGGTTCAGCTGGATAAGTGTCTGCTGCATATCCTGTGGCAGATTTTTCATTTCTTTACTGCTGACAATCGCGTTCAGAGATTCAATCGTTTTTTGCGTTGCCTTCATTGTTCTCTGACTTTCCGCCAGCGTACTTGTCGCTTCACGCATCATCGGTTCGATTGGCAGATTATTGATCTTATCGAGCGTGGTCATCAGCTTCTGCTGAATCTGCGCAAAGCCTCCGCTCACGGTCGGCAATAATTTATTCCCGGCGATTTCCAGCGGCCCTTTCCACGGTTTCTCATTCGGATAGAAATCCAGATCGATATACATCGCCCCCGTTAACAGGTTGGCGGATTTCATTGAGCCACGCAGGCCATGCGCAATACCGTCACGGATATGATCTTCAATATTGAAATTACTGCCCAACAGTTGAGCAAAGCGATCTGGCTCAATGCGGATCAGCACCGGAATACGGTAATCATCCGACATCTGCTGGTTAAGAACATTCATCGGATAAGGCACTTCGGCCACCGTCCCCAGACGAATACCGCGGAATTCAACCGGTGCACCGGGTTGCAGACCACGAACAGAATCCGAGAAGAACATCACGTAATCCATGTGACGGGTATACAGTGATTCCTGAATGCTTTTTTGATCATCGAAGAGCTTATAATTGTCGCCATCTTTGGCTTCATTGCCCTGCGTCCAGCCATTTGGAATATCAAAGCTGACGCCGCCGCTGAATAAGGTCGTCAGGGAGCCCATTTCGACACGCATGCCGGCGGCAGACATGTCAAAGTTTACGCCGCTGTCTTTCCAGAAACGGACATTGTCAGTCACCAGTGTGTCGTAAGGCGCACGGATGAAAAGCTGGTATTTAATGTTACGTGCTTTCGGATCAAAATGGCTGGTTTCCACTGTACCGACCTGGAACCCCCGGAACAGCACCGGGTCACCGGGATTCAGTTGGCCTGAACGTTCGCTTTCCAGGATCACGCGGATCCCTTTCGCATCGGGCGAAGCCAGCGGCGGTGAATCATCCAGTTTATATTCTGTTTTTTCTCCACCTTTGTTACCTGGCTGCAACTGGATATAAGCGCCGGATAATAACGTGCCCAGTCCGGAAATGCCTTCGCGCCCTATCTGCGGTTTCACTACCCAGAAGACAGAGTCTTCACGCAGCATTTTTTCCATACCGGTATTCAGCCGCGCTTTAATGATGACTTGTTGTAAATCATCGCTCAGCGTTACCGATTCTACTTTACCGACATCAACGTTACGGCTTTTGATGGTAGTTTTGCCACCTTCGATGCCTTCAGCGGTGGTGGTGATCAGTGTGACTTCCGGGCCCTGATGGCTGTAATGATAAAACAGGATCCACGCACCAATCAGCGCAGTGACGATCGGTACGATCCACACCGGCGACCAGCGTTTAATTTTTTCTACCTTGGCAGTTCCGTCGTGCTCTGCCATGTTATTTCCTGCCATCTTGTGGCTCCTTTGTAGACTTCATTCCAGCACGATCCCAAATGAGCCTTGGGTCAAATGTCGTTGCGGCAAACATGGTGAGAATAACTACACTGGCGAAAAGCAGCGCGCCAATATCGGGGTAAATACTCATCAGTTGCCCCATTCTCACCAGCGCCGCCAGTACCGCAATAACAAACACGTCGATCATTGACCAGCGGCCAACGAACTCCACCACCTCGTAAATGACATGCAATCGTTCCCTGTCGATCTCTTTATTACTGTTCGCATCCCAGCATAGCCAGGCAATAGCGATCATTTTGAGCGTGGGCACCATAATACTGGCGATCAAAATCACCAGCGCCACGGGATAGGAACCATCACTCCATAAGAGCACCACACCGGCCATAATCGTAGACGGCATCGGATTACCCAGTACCTGAGTGATCATGATAGGCAGCAGATTTGCCGGAATATAGAGCAAAACAGAGGTCACCAGCAGTGCCATTGTCCACTGCAGACTGTTTTTACGCCGTGCATATCCACGGGTTTTACAGCGATCACATTCTTTCTGATCAACCGGTAAAATCGCCATACAACAATGACAGGATCGCAGCCCCTGACGCAGCCCGCTTTCGCCAACGCGCACTGGCTGAATGACCGCCGGGGCTGGTTCGATATGCTGCCACATCCACAGGCGATCGGTGCACTGAAAGGCACGTAATTGCAGAAGGCAAAACAGGACGTAAGGATAAAAGCTGGTGCCCACGCCGACGTCGCCATAAGCCATGAGTTTCACAAAACTGACCAGCACGCCGGCAAGGAAAATTTCCACCATGCACCAGCTTTTCAGCCGGAACAATGTACGGGCAATACTGACTTTCCAATGAACCGGAATATTAATGCCCTGACAAAGCACGATAATTGACAGCATGCAGATCGCCGGGAGCAGTTGCACCACGATCATGAATAACGAGGCCATACTGGCGTAGTCTTCTGAAACCAGAACCTGGGGGATTTGCACCAGAGTGACTTCACTGCTCAGCCCGGCGACATTCATATTGACGAAAGGAAAGAGGTTGGCCAGCAAAAGCATGAATAATGCACTGATGGCGTAACCGACCGGACGTCTGCGGGGCTCATTCCAGCGGGATGTCAGCGTAGTGTGGCAACGGGGACACACCGCTTTTTGCCCGATGTTCAGGCCAGGTATTGCCACCAGCATGTCGCATTGGGGGCATAAAATGTGCGGGCCATGGGCATGGGCGTCAGAACACACTATCAGCTCCTCAACAGCGAAAAGACAACGAATATCGGCAGCCGGTCTTCCCTTTGTCCGGCTGCCCATCATGATGCAGTATTAAGCGTTCTTCTGTGCTTCCAGCGCTTCCCAACGTTCAAACGCCTGCTCTAACTCCTGCTCTGCGGCAGCTAAAGCGGTGATAACCTGCTGAGTTTCTTCATGAGGAAGGGTGAAGAAATTCGCATCACTCATTTTCTGTTGCAGCGCTTCAATTCTTTCTTCCAGCGTGCTGATTTGCGCAGGCAATTGTTCAAGCTCGCGTTGTTGATTATAGCTGAGCTTATTCGCAACACGTTTGGCCTGTTCTGCCTTAGGTTGTGCCGCGGGTTTATTTTCCGTAGCAACCGCCTGACGGATTGGCTTCTGGTGACGGCGCTGATGCTGCGCATCATGGTAACCGCCCACATAGCTGTTGATCACGCCGTCGCCTTCATAAATCCAGCATTCTGTTGCCGAGTTATCCACGAATTCACGGTCATGGCTCACCAGCATGACCGTGCCCTGATAGCTGTCGATCATCTCTTCCAGGAGCTCGAGGGTTTCCACATCCAGGTCGTTGGTCGGTTCATCGAGGATCAACAGGTTACTTGGGCGCAGGAATAATTTTGCCAGCAGCAGACGGTTACGTTCACCGCCTGACAGCGCTTTCACCGGTGTCATGGCGCGTTTCGGGTGGAACAGGAAGTCCTGCAAGTAGCCCAGCACGTGGCGTGCACGGCCATTCACCATCACTTCCTGCTTACCTTCAGCCAGGTTATCCATCACGGTCCGTTCAGGATCAAGTTCAGCACGATGCTGATCGAAATACGCCACTTCCAGTTTCGTGCCACAGTGAACACGGCCGCTGTCTGCCTGAATCTTACTTAACATCAGTTTCAGCAATGTGGTTTTACCACAGCCGTTCGGGCCAATCAGCGCAATTTTATCACCGCGCATGACCTGCGCAGAGAAGTTGCTCACCAGTTGTTTGCCAGCGACACTGTAATAAACGTCTTCCATTTCAAAGACAATCTTGCCGGAACTTGCGGCTTCGACCACCTGCATTTTCGCTGTGCCCATCACTTCGCGGCGTTCTGAACGCTCACGGCGCAGGGCTTTCAATGCACGGACACGGCCTTCGTTGCGGGTACGACGGGCTTTGATCCCCTGACGGATCCACACTTCTTCCTGCGCCAGTTTTTTATCAAACTCAGCATTCTGTAGCTCTTCAACGCGTAACGCTTCTTCTTTGGCCAGCAGATAGGCTTCATAATTGCCTGGATAAGACACCAGTTTGCCACGATCGAGATCGACAATGCGCGTGGCCATATTGCGGATAAAGGAACGGTCATGGGAAATGAAGATAATGCTGCCCTGGAATTCTTTCAGGAAATCTTCCAGCCACGCAATGCTTTCGATATCCAGGTGGTTCGTGGGTTCGTCGAGCAACAAAATATGCGGCGCACTGACCAGCGCACGGCCAAGCGCTGCTTTACGCAGCCAGCCGCCTGAGAGCGATTTCAGCTCAGTATCCGCATCCAGACCCAGTTTCAACAGCACTTCGTTGATACGGCTGTCCAGTTGCCACAGACCCTGGTGATCAAGGATCTCCATGACCTGGGCCAGTTTATTCATATTCTTTTCGCTCGGGTCGGTTTCGACCAGATGCGAAATGGCGTGATACGCCTTCAGATGTTCAGCCTGCTCGAATACGCCTTCTGAGACGAAATCAAACACGGTGCCTTCTACATTGCGTGGCGGATCTTGTTGCAGACGCGCCACAATCAAATCCTGCTCGTACACGATACGCCCGTCATCAAGCGGTACTTCGCGGTTCAGAATTTTCATCAGCGTCGATTTACCGGCGCCGTTACGGCCGACCAGACAGACACGCTCATTCGGCTCGATGTGTAATTCGGTGTTATCCAACAGCGGCGAGTCACTGAATGACAGCCAGGCACCTGACATACTAATTAACGACATAAACTTTATTTTTCCTCGCCGGCATGGGAGAGCAGCCAGCAGTTATGAATTTGACGATTACGGGCAAAATCCTGTGACAGGGTTTGGCTGGTGATTTCTTTCGCGCTCAGCCCCAGTTTACTCAGTCCTTCGAGATCCATCTGGAAACCGCGCTTGTTGTTGGAGAACATAATAGTGCCGTTGCGACGTAAAATGCGTTTCAGATCTTTCATCAGAGCCAGATGATCACGCTGTACGTCAAAACTGTCGGCCATACGTTTCGAGTTAGAGAAGGTCGGTGGATCGATAAAGATCACATCGAACTGTTCGTCACACATGCCCAGATAAGAGAGGCAATCCGCCTGGATCAGACGATGCTGACGGCCAGTCAGACCGTTAGCACGCAGATTCTTTTCTGCCCATTCCAGATAAGTGCGGGACATATCTACCGTGGTTGTGCTGCGCGCGCCACCCAAACCAGCATGAACACTCGCTGTGCCGGTATAAGCAAACAGATTAAGGAAATCTTTACCTTTGCTCATTTCACCCAACATTTTACGTGCGATGCGGTGATCAAGGAATAAACCCGTATCGAGGTAATCCGTGAGGTTAACCCACAGTTTAGCGTTGAATTCTTCGACCAGCAGGAACTCGCCCTTTTGCGCGAGTTTTTCATACTGACTGGTGCCTTTCTGGCGCTCACGGGTTTTCAGGATCAACTGGCTGGATGAAATATCCAGCACAGAAAGGGTGGCGTTTATCACATCGAACAAGCGCTGACGGGCTTTTTGCGCGTCGACGGTTTTTGGTGGCGCGTACTCCTGCACCACAACTTTGCTGCCGTAACGGTCAACCGCGACGTTGTAATCTGGCAAATCAGCGTCATACAGGCGATAACATTCAATCCCCTGCTGTTTGGCCCATTTTTCCAGTTTTTTGACGTTCTTACGCAGGCGGTTAGCGTAATCTTCCGCCATTTGCGTACCGGCCGCACCCGTCGGGTTTTCTGCCAGCTGATAGTTTTTCTGCACACATTCCAGCGGGCCATTTTTAGCTTTGAACTGGCGTTCAGCACGCAGTTGCAAACAGCTCAGCAATTCCGGTGACGCACTGAACAGCGACAGCTGCCAGCCACCGAACTGAGTCTTCATAATGCGGCCAAGCATATTATGCAGCGCAATCAAGGCAGGTTCGCTTTCCAGACGCTCGCCGTATGGCGGATTACTGATTACAGTACCTGCCGGGCCTTCCGGCAGCGGATTCACCAGTTTCCCGACTTCTGCCGCTTCGAAGCTAATCAGCTCGGCAACACCGGCACGGCGGGCGTTGGCACGCGCCATTTCGATTACACGACGGTCGATATCAGAACCGAAGAAACGGGATGTCGTTTCCTGCACGGCACGGCGGGTACGCACCTGCGCTTCCGCCGTCAGTTCGCGCCACAATTCTGCGTCAAATTTGTTCCAGCCGGTAAACCCCCAGTGCTGGCGATGCAAACCCGGCGCGCGATCGGCAGCGATCATTGCCGCTTCGATCAGTAACGTACCGGAACCGCACATCGGATCGACCATCGGCGTACCTGCCTGCCAGCCGGAACGCATAACAATAGCCGCCGCCAGGTTTTCTTTCAGCGGTGCCTGGCCGGTCAGGTCACGGTAGCCACGCTGATGCAGGCCTTCGCCGCTGAGATCCAGTGCGACGCTGGCAGTATCACGTTGCAGGAAGACGTTTACGCGGATATCCGGTTGCTGTTTCGCCACATTCGGCCGTTCATCCATTTTGCGGGTAAAGCTGTCGACGATGGCGTCTTTCACTTTCAATGCGCCGTACTGGCTGTTACGGATTTCGTCATTCAGACCGCTGAAATGCACGGCGAAGGTTTTTTCCACGCCAAAGACGGACGGCCAGTCAATCGCCATCACGCCGAGATACAGATCCAGATCGCTGTGAACCTTAAATTCGTTCAGCGGTAACAGGATGCGCGAAGCCAGACGGCTCCAAAGTAAGCTGCGGTATAGCAGGCGATCGTCACCTTCAAAATGCACCCCTCCCTGCACAACTTTGCAGGCTTGCGCACCCAGCGTTTCCAGTTCGCTTTTTAACAGTTCTTCCAGTCCACGCGCCGTGCTGGCAAACAAAGAGTTCATATCGACATATCACCAAAAATAAAATTGTTGCGCATTATAGCTAATCCCCGCCTCTTGTCATAAAGTCTCTGGTTGTTCATAAGACTTTACATGCTGAGAGGCAGTCTTCAGTGCCCATTCTTTCACGTTTATTTGTTCATCCGGTCAAGTCAATGCGTGGCCTGCAGGTTTCACACTCGCTGGTTACGGCAACCGGTCTGGCGTTTGATCGCCAGTTCATGATTACCGATCCGCAAGGCATGTTCATTACAGCCCGCCAGTATCCGAATCTGGTCCTGTTCACGCCGGTTTTATTACCCGATGGTCTGATGATTTCAGCCCCGGAAGGCGAAAGTATCACCGTCAAATTTCGAGATTTCGCAGGCGTTAGTTCGCCGACAGAAGTCTGGGGCAATCAGTTTACCTCACTCATCGCGCCGGAACCTGTAAATCGCTGGTTAACGGGTTATTTAAATCATGACGTACAGTTGCGCTGGGTTGGCGAAGAACCCACACGCCGGGTGAAAAAACATCCGGAAGTGCCGCTGTCGTTCGCTGACGGATTCCCGTATTTGCTCATCAATGAAGCCTCGATGCAGGATTTACAGCACCGCTGCCCGGGCGGGGTCAGGATTGAACAGTTCCGCCCAAACATCGTGGTCAGCGACGCGCCAGCCTATGCCGAAGACACCTGGCAGACGATACGCATCGGGGACGTTGTTTTTGATCTGGTGAAACCATGCAGCCGTTGTATCCTGACCACTGTCAGCATCGAAAAAGGTCGCAAACATCCGCGTGGCGAACCCCTGAGAACCTTGCAGGGCTACCGTACAGCCAGCGACGGCGATGTGGATTTTGGTCAAAACATGATCGCCCGCAACGGTGGCGTGATACGCACAGGCGACAGTGTTCAGGTGCTGGCAACCAAGCCGCCACGTCCGTATAGCGCAGGCGACGTTATTGAAAATGTGCAAGCACCAAAAACCACCGCGCAGAACATCAGTATTGATTATCAGGGAACGCAGTTTACCGGCAATAATCAGCAGATTTTGCTCGAACAGCTGGAATTACAAGGATTACGTATCCCCTATTCCTGTCGTGCCGGAATTTGTGGCGCATGCAGAATGACATTGAAAGCAGGGAAAGTCTCGCCGCTGAAAGAGAGTGCGGTGGGAAAAGACGGAACGATATTGTCGTGCAGCTGTATTCCGGCCTCGGATATCGTGCTCGGCTAAAAATATTCCGCAATTACCCAAAACAGGTCGGGTGACAGGAAAACGGCAAGAGAAGGAATCCCGATGAGCTTACACAGGTAAGTGATTCGGGTGACTGTGCGCAGCCAACGCATCTGCAACTTGAAATATGAAGGGTAATTTATACTGCCTGATCGTAGACATCACTGTCGACCCGGAATGCCGCTGGCATTAACCGGTCATGCATCACTTTGATTGCGTCACCCAGCACCATGCCACGCCCTGCCACCGTCAGTCGCTCCTGCGCCAGCAGGCACAGACTGGCATTATCACCCGATTCCACTACCAGCAACGTGGCCTGTTCACCGCTTTCCATCACCTGCACCTGAGCAAGTTGACCGTTAGCGGGCTGGAAAGGACGCATCTGCTGACTAAAATGCCAGCTCTTTGGCATCAGCGGTTTTAAAAAACGGTAAGCGACTAAAGCATTCAACACTAATTCAGCACGTTGTTCAGCCGCGAGACGAATATGTTTGCACTGTTCTTCAAAATCAAAATAGAGCGCCGCATCATCGACACAAAATGACATATTTCCAAAGGCATCAGGGGTTAGCATTTTAGCGGGGAAACGGGAACGGAAAATCATACCATTGGCGAGATCTAGCATAAGCCGGTCATGTTGCGTATCAAAATACCAACGCCAATTATCATCGGGTTTAATCTTCATTTCGTCATCCTGTTTGCCCTCGTGCCTTCTGTCTGGGTTCATTACCGCCTAATCTGTAAGAATAGATTTTTCAGTACTGAAACGATATCAGACAAATCCTGAGCCTGAATTACGGTCAGTGGACAAAATATAGACGAGCCGGGTTAATAAATAAACCCCTGACTCGTCTTCAGGATAAAAAATATTAGAGATGGGTAACAATATCTTTGATCAGGCCCGGGCCTTTAAAGATAAAGCCGGAATAGATTTGAATTAAGGAAGCGCCTGCCGCCATTTTTTCACGCGCCGCAGTTAATGAATCAATACCGCCAACACCAATAACAGGCAGGCGTCCTTGTAATTCATTAGAGAGCATGCGGATGATTTCTGTACTGCGAAGTTGTACCGGGCGCCCGCTCAGGCCACCGACCTGGTCGCAATGATTCAGCCCCTGAATGAGTTTACGATCGAGTGTGGTATTCGTCGCAATGACGCCATCCATATTATGACGGACTAAACTGTCAGCTATTTGGATCAGTTCTTCCTCAGAAAGATCCGGCGCGATCTTTACGGCAACAGGCACATATTTTTGGTGGCGTTGCTGTAGCTCAAGCTGTTTATTCTTAATCGCTGCCAGCAAATCATCCAGCGCTTCACCGTATTGCAGTGAGCGTAATCCGGGGGTGTTAGGTGATGAAATATTCACCGCAATATAACCTGCGTACGGATATACCTTTTCCATACAGGTCAGATAATCCTCTTTACCCTGCTCGACCGGTGTATCTTTATTCTTGCCAATATTAATCCCCAGGACGCCGCCAAAGTGTGATTTTTTGACGTTATTCACCAGATTATCCACGCCATGATTATTGAAACCCATGCGATTAATCAGGCCTTCAGCTTCAACAATACGGAATAAACGTGGCTTATCATTTCCGGCCTGCGCACGCGGAGTCACGGTACCGACTTCAATAAATCCAAAGCCCATTGCCCCGAGCGCGTCAATACATTCGCCGTCTTTATCCAGGCCAGCAGCCAGCCCCAGAGGGTTCTTAAAGGATAATCCCATGCAGGTCACGGGCCTGGCCGGCACTGACTGGCGGATTAAAAATTCAAAGGGGGTGCCGGAAATACGGCTCAGCTGACGAAAGGTTAACTCGTGGGCTCGCTCTGGATCGAGCTGAAACAGTGCTTTCCTGACAAGAGGATAATACATGGAGACTCCTGGATTCCCGGTGGCTAGACGGGGCGGTATTATTGACTAAGCGCCGGACAATTGGAAATGATAACCGGCATATTGGCTAAATAATTGCTCCGTTAAGCAAACGATTACTTTTTAGTTACCTTTACTTCACTTTTCTTCTCTTTCCCGCCATCGCTGCGCAGCGCACTTAACACGCGCTTTATCTGATTTAAAACTTTCCATAGCCAAAATTGAGATTTCCGCTCCGCCGCCTCTGCCTGCTAGGTTTACCTCACTTCGTTAATAAAAATGATAGTTCTATAACAGATTGTTATAAGGAATAAGCAAATGCGTGTAGTCACCCTGGCAGGTAGCCCGCGACAACCCTCCCGCTCCTCTTCGCTGCTGGCGCTCAGCCACCAGTGGCTGGCGAGTCGTGGTGTTGAAGTCTTCACCTATAATATTCAGGATTTCTCAGCTGACGATCTGCTGTTCGCTAATTTTGGCAGCCCGCAGCTGAAGCAGTTGAATGCGGAACTGGCACAAGCAGATGGCCTGATCGTCGCCACACCGGTATATAAAGCTTCTTTTTCCGGAGCACTGAAAACTCTGCTCGATTTACTGCCTGAACGCGCACTTGATCATAAGGTAGTGCTGCCGCTGGCCACCGCCGGATCCATCGGCCATATGCTGGCCGTCGATTACGCATTGAAACCGGTTCTTGCCTCTCTGAAAGCACAGGAAGTTTTGCAGGGCGTTTTCGCCGATGACAGCCTGATTACTGACTATCAGACATTCCCCGCCACGCTGGCCCCCGCACTGGAAGAGCGTCTGATTGAATCTCTGGAAAATTTCTATCTGGCGCTGAGCCGCCGGCGTCCGCAGCAACCCTCTGTTGCATCACTTTCTGCGCAAGCCCTGCGTGTCTGAGTTAAAAAGGACTTAATCATGCCTGCTTCTGTCTCTTTATTACGCCGCTTCCCTGTTGTGATCAGCCTGCTGGCCAGCCTTTTGCTCAGCGGTACCGCCACGGCTCAGGAAAAGGATCCGGCGCAATTGCGTATTGCCTACCAGAAAGGATCTGTCGGACTGGTGCTGGCGAAATCTCATCAGTTGCTGGAAAAACGTTTCCCGGACACCAAAATCAGCTGGGTAGAATTTCCTGCCGGCCCCCAAATCCTTGAAGCCCTGAACGTCGGGAGTATTGATCTGGGCGGTACCGGTGATTTGCCGCCGTTGTTCGCGCAGGCCGCGGGCGCGGATTTGCTGTATATCGGCTCTGAACCGCCGAAACCGAAAGCGGAAGTCATTCTGGTCGACAGCAACAGTCCGATCAAAACCGTGGCAGATCTTAAAGGTCATAAAGTCGCTTTCCAGAAAGGTTCCAGCTCTCACAACCTTTTGCTGCGCGCCCTGCAACAGGCAGGCCTGAAATTCAGCGATATCCAGCCGGTGTATCTGACGCCTGCTGATGCGCGCGCGGCCTTCCAGCAACATGACGTGGATGCCTGGGCCATCTGGGATCCGTACTATTCGGCTGCCCTTGTTGAGGGTGATGTCCGTGTTCTGACCGACGGCTCGACACTGCATCAGACCGGCTCCTTCTATCTCGCACCGAAAAAATATACCGAAGCCAATCCTCAGTTTATCAGCCAGGTTCTGGAGGTGTTGACGCAGGCGAATGCGCTGACCAAAACCGACCGTGAGCAAAGTATCAAACTGCTTTCCCTGTCAATGGGACTGCCGGAAAAGGTGGTGGCGTCCTATTTGGATCATCTGCCGGATATGCCTATCACGCCGGTCAGCAACGAAACAGAGAAACGCCAGCAACAAACCGCCGATTTGTTCTATCAGAACCACATTTTACCTAAGCCGGTTGAGATTAAAGATCGCATCTGGAAACCGGCCGTACAAGCTAACTGAATAGCTATTTAGCCGCCGCTGAGCGGTAACGAATCGCAAACTTTGAGAGGAACATAAAGATGAGTCTGAACGTATTCTGGTTTTTACCTACCCATGGCGATGGCCGCTATTTAGGCACTGAAGAAGGAGCCCGCGTCGTCGACCACGGTTATCTTCAACAGATCGCGCAAGCGGCTGATCGCTTAGGTTTCGGCGGTGTGCTGCTACCGACCGGCCGTTCATGCGAAGATTCATGGCTGGTAGCTGCCTCGCTGATCTCCGTCACGCAGCGGCTGAAATTTCTGGTCGCACTGCGCCCGGGCATTATTTCCCCTACCCTGGCAGCCCGTCAGGCCGCGACGCTCGACCGGCTTTCAGGGGGACGCGCCCTGTTTAATCTGGTGACGGGTGGTGATCCGGCTGAACTGGCCGCAGAAGGTTTACACCTCAACCATAAGGAACGTTATGAAGCGTCAGCGGAATTTACCCGTATCTGGCGTCGTGTTCTGGAAGGCGAAACCGTCGATTACGAAGGCAAACACATTCAGGTAAAGGGCGCGAGTCTGATGCATCCACCGGTCCAATACCCTCGTCCGCCACTGTATTTCGGCGGGTCTTCTGACGAAGCGCAGGATCTGGCTGCCGAGCAGGTTGAACTGTATCTGACCTGGGGCGAGCCTCCGGCGCTGGTGAAAGAAAAAATTGAGCAGGTCCGCGCCAAAGCGGCTGCAAAAGGCCGCACCGTGCGTTTCGGTATTCGACTGCACGTAATTGTACGTGAAACTACCGAAGAAGCCTGGCGTGCTGCCGACAAACTGATCGCCAACGTGGATGACGAAACTATTCAACGCGCCCAGGCAGCTTTCGCTAAAACCGATTCCGTCGGCCAGCACCGGATGGCAGCATTGCACGGCGGCGACCGCAACAAACTGGAAATCAGCCCGAATCTCTGGGCCGGCATCGGTCTGGTCCGTACCGGAGCAGGAACGGCGCTGGTAGGTGATGGGCCGACAGTCGCCGCACGTATGCAGGAATATGCAGATCTGGGTATCGATACCTTTATTTTCTCCGGTTATCCGCATCTGGAAGAAGCGTATCGCGTCAGTGAATTGCTTTTCCCGCATCTGGATCTGGCAAAACCTGAAGACGACAGTACCGTGAAGAAAGCCATCTTGCCGCGTGGCGAACTGGTTGCTCATGACTTTGCGACCAAGCGCACTGCCAGCCAGCACTGAGGAGAGCAGAAATGACAACGACACAACGCTGGCTGAACCGTGCAGCGCCGTGGGTGGTGCCGGTGGTTTTGATCGGTGGCTGGCAGCTGGCTGTCGAAGCAGGCTGGTTATCCAACCGCATCCTGCCCGCACCGAGCGCAGTGGTGGAAGCTTTCTGGACGCTGGCCAAAAGCGGTGACCTTTGGCAGAACCTGAAAATCAGTACCTTTCGCGCACTGACTGGTTTCGCCATCGGTGGCAGCCTCGGGTTGCTGCTCGGCTTTATTACCGGGCTTTCCCGCTGGGGTGAGCGCCTGCTCGACAGCTCTTTGCAAATGCTGCGAAACATTCCACATCTGGCGCTGATCCCGTTGGTGATCCTGTGGTTCGGCATTGACGAGTCCGCGAAGATTTTCCTGGTGGCGCTGGGGACGCTGTTCCCGATTTATCTCAATACCTACCACGGCATCCGCAATATTGACCGTGGTCTGCTTGAGATGTCGCGCAGCTACGGGCTTTCCGGTTTCCCATTGTTTATTCAGGTGGTATTACCGGGCGCGTTACCGTCAATTATGGTTGGCGTACGATTTGCGCTGGGGTTTATGTGGCTGACGCTGATTGTGGCTGAAACCATTTCCGCGAACTCCGGGATTGGTTATCTGGCGATGAATGCCCGCGAGTTTTTACAAACTGACGTCGTGGTTGTCGCCATCGTGCTTTACGCCATTCTTGGCAAACTGGCCGATGTCCTTGCCCGCCTGCTGGAAAGTGTCTGGCTGCGCTGGCACCCTGCTTATCAGAAGAAACAAGGAGATGCCGCATGAATGCCCCCGCTCGTATCCCGCAAGGCACGCCGGTGACACTGTCCGGCATCACAAAAAAATACGGCAACCGCGCCGTGCTGAACGATATCAATCTGCGCATACCACCCGGCCAGTTTGTCGCCGTCGTCGGGCGCAGCGGCTGTGGCAAAAGCACCCTGTTGCGGTTGCTGGCCGGACTGGAGAAAACCACACAAGGCGAACTGCTCAGTGCCAGCGCACCGCTGAGTCAGGTGCGAGAAGATACGCGTCTGATGTTTCAGGATGACCGCCTGCTGCCCTGGAAGAAGGTGATTGATAACGTAGGATTAGGCCTGAAAGGCCCGTGGCGTGAAGCCGCACAGGCTGCGCTGGAAGAAGTCGGGCTGGCAGATCGCGCCAACGACTGGCCGTCAGCATTATCCGGCGGACAGAAACAACGTGTGGCACTGGCACGTGCACTTATCCATCGTCCCCGGCTGTTATTGCTGGATGAACCGCTGGGTGCACTGGATGCGCTAACGCGCATCGAAATGCAAAGCCTGATTGAACGCTTATGGCAGCAACATGATTTCACCGTGCTGCTGGTGACGCACGATGTCAGCGAAGCCGTGACCGTTGCTGACCGCGTGATCCTTATCGATCAGGGGCAGATTGGCATGGATTTAACGGTTGATTTACCGCGTCCGCGCCGTAAAGGTTCTGCACGACTGGCAGAACTGGAGGCCGAAGTGCTGGAACGCGTACTGACGCCACAGACTGCGCAAAATATGGCTCAGGAAGCGAAACGCGCGCAGAACTGATTTCAGCTTTCAGTGGATCTAAAACGAAAAAAGGGCGATGTTTCCATCGCCCTTTTGCTTTGCTGCTGTTTATTCTGACAGGCTTGCCATAACAGGCAATTACGCCTCTAGCGCTTTGGTGATTTTTTCGAATAAATCACCGGACAGATTTTCCAGCCCTTTCAGTTGTTCAAGTGCCTGACGCATCAGCGCCTGACGGTGCTGATCGTAACGCTTCAGACGGATCAACGGCTCAATCATACGCGCCGCCACCTGCGGGTTACGGGTATTAAGATCGGTGAGCATTTCAGTCAGGAACTGATAGCCACTGCCGTCTGTGGCGTGAAATGCACGAGGATTCGCCGAGGCAAACGCACCGATTAATGAACGAACCCGGTTCGGATTGCCCATGCTGAATGAACGGTGGTTAAGCAGTGAACGGACTTTCTCCAGTACATCGGCTGCCGGGCTGGTCGCCTGCTGGATAAACCATTTATCCATGACCAGACCGTCGTGATGCCAGCGCTCATCGTAAGCCGCCATCAGTGATTCACGGCAAGGCAACTGTGCGGAAACTGCCGCAGACATCGCCGCCAGCGAATCTGTCATGTTATCAGCCTGCTCAAACTGAGTTTTAATCAGTTGGTCAGCCAGTGCCACATCGGCAAAGGCCAGATAATGCAGACAGGTATTGCGCAGCGAACGCTTACCGATATCTTCATGCACCACGCGGTACGCAGGCAGACGGTTAGCGTTGTAAACCGCCAGGAATTCATCCGCCATTTCGGTGGCCAGACAACGGGTGATGGCATCGTGAACGGCGCTGATCGCTTGCGGATCGATAATGTCGAACAGTTCAGCGATTTCATTTTCAGACGGCAGGGTCAGGATCTGCGCCGCCAGCGCCGGATCGATATTCTCATCCAGCAATACCGCACGGAACGCATCCGCGACATGCAGCGGCAGAGACAATGGCTGCTTCTGCTGGTGACGCGCCACGTTCAATTTGATGTAGGTTGCCAGCAGGCTTTGTGCAGCGTCCCATCGCGCAAAATCGTTACGCGCATATTTCATCAGGAAAGTCAGCTGATGATCGCCCCATTTGTAATCAAGCTTCACCGGCGCAGAGAATTCACGCAGTAAAGAAGGCACCGGCGGGTATGCCACGTCGTCAAAGATGAACGTTTGCTCCGCTTCAGTGACATTCAGCACGTTACTGACCGTCTGACCGTTTTGCTTGAGCGCAATGACGTTGCCCTGCGGGTCATACAATTCAATATCCAGCGGAATATGCAGAGGCAGTTTTTCACTCTGATCAGGCGTTGCCGGGGTGTTCTGGCTGACTGTCAGGGTGTACTGCTGTTTTTCCACGTCATAATCGTCACGCACGGTCAGTACGGGTGTACCGGACTGGCTGTACCAGCGGCGGAACAGAGAAAGATCAACGTTTGAGGCATCTTCCATCGCCTGCACAAAATCGTCACAGGTTGCCGCGCTGCCATCATGACGCTCAAAATACAGCTGCATCCCGGCCTGGAATTTCTCTTCGCCCAGCAGGGTGTGAAGCATACGGATAACTTCTGAACCTTTCTCATACACCGTCAGGGTGTAGAAGTTGTTCATTTCGATAACTTTTTCCGGACGAATCGGGTGAGCCATCGGGCTGGCATCTTCGGAGAATTGTGCGCCACGCATTACGCGGACGTTGTCAATACGGTTAACCGAGCGCGATCCCAGGTCGGAACTGAATTCCTGATCACGGAATACGGTCAGGCCTTCTTTCAGGCTCAGCTGGAACCAGTCGCGGCAGGTGACGCGGTTGCCGGTCCAGTTATGGAAATATTCGTGGCCGATCACTGCTTCGATACCGAGGTAATCTTTGTCGGTCGCGGTTTCCGCTTTCGCCAGCACGTATTTGGAGTTAAAGACGTTCAGTCCTTTGTTTTCCATCGCGCCCATGTTGAAGAAATCAACGGCGACAATCATAAAGATGTCGAGATCGTATTCGAGATTGAAACGGGTTTCGTCCCATTTCATGGATTGCTTGAGGGATTCCATGGCCCAGTCCGCACGATCCAGATTACCGCGATCGACAAACAGTTCCAGTGCCACATCGCGGCCGGAGCGGGTTTTGAAGGAATCGCGCAAAACATCAAAATCACCGGCTACCAGCGCGAACAGGTAACAAGGTTTCGGGAACGGATCCTGCCATTTGATCCAGTGTTTACCGCCTTCCAGCTCCCCCTGTTCAATACGGTTGCCGTTGGACAACAGATACGGATAACGGGCTTTATCCGCCACAATGCGGGTGGTAAAACGCGCGAGAACATCCGGGCGATCCAGATAATAAGTAATGTGGCGGAAACCTTCGGCTTCACATTGCGTACAAAGTGCTTCGCCGGAAAGATACAATCCTTCGAGTGCGGTGTTTTTCGCCGGATGAATTTCGTTAACAATCGCCAGTTCAAAGGCTTCCGGCAGGCCGGTGATTTCCAGCGCGCCTTCTTTGAGCTGATATTTCGGCCAGTCCTGACCGTTAATTTTCAGGCTGACAAGCGTCAGATCTTCGCCGTTGAGCACCAGCGGAGCCCCTTCTGCGCCCTGTCGTTTAATCTGACTGATGGCGGTCACAAGGGTCTTCTGTGCATCAAGCTCGAAATTAAGGTTAATGTCCGTGATGGTATAGTCCGGTGCACGATAATCGTGGCGGAATTTGGCTTGTGGCAGTTGAGTCATAAAAAACCTTTTGACGTTTCTGTTGTTAAGAGTGATGACGATATAAGTTGATGAAGCAGGTTCTGTCAGCCAGCAAATGGCTGCACAGCGCACCGGACGACCTTCATACTTTTTTATCTTTAAACTCTAACACAGGCATCGGGAAATCCCAGATTGTTGCCAGTTTGTGAGTGCGTATGCGCACCTTTCAACCAAAACACAGAAATTTCTCTAAAACTGTGGTTTTGGCACATCCCGCAGAGACACAACTGTCATGCACATTTTTCGTATAGCTTCATTATATTCAGCATGCCGATCGTCATGCTGATCCCCGGTATTTTCTGGTCTAAAACCCGCGATACCCATCCGGAAAACCTCCGGCCGTTTACTATCGTGAACAAACGTAGCAAAAAACTCATAAGAAAAACGGGGTTTAATCGCCCCGGTTTTTTCTTTCTTAATGTCAGGTTGATTAAATTTCTGTAATCAATTTGTGCTTTTTTTAAGCCGGGGAATCGCCAGATTGCCCATATTACCTATGGTTAAGCACATTTAGGCCTCGACCAGTCCCTGACAATTATGATGTGATGAGGGTTCTTTGACGGGATAATACGGTATACTTCACAGACTTTGCTGTTTTATCCCGAACGTTTTTTTTACGGAACGGTTGTTTGTGTTCAAACACTCAGTTTCTGACGAGGATGCTGTAAACGCGCTATGACTTCATACGCCTCCCCGATTTTGACTTCGCTGTTAGATACCGATGCCTACAAGCTTCATATGCAGCAAGCAGTCTACCATCGCTACCGCAACATCAGCGTCGTGGCCGAGTTCCGTTGTCGTGGTGATGAACTGCTGGGCGAATACGCCAGCGAGATCCGCCAGCAAATTCAGATGATGAGTCAGCTGGCGCTGACGGACGACGAGTTCACCTACCTTTCAGGTCTGCCTTTCTTCACGCAGGATTACCTGAACTGGCTGAAAATCTTCCGCTACAATCCTGAACATGTCATGGTTTCCGATCGCAACGGACATTTACATGTGCGCATCGAGGGCCCGTGGCATGAAGTGATCATGTGGGAAGTGCCGCTGCTCGCGGTCATCAGTGAAGTTGTCCATCGCCAGCGCTCACCACACGTAACAGCGCAAATGGCGGTGGATCAGTTGCGTAAAAACCTCGCCAGTTTTAAACAACAGGCTGCCGATATTGATCTCCGCGCGTTCCGTCTGATGGATTTTGGCACGCGTCGACGTTTTTCCGGTGACGTTCAGGAAGCCATCGTCAGCACGCTGAAAAATGAATTCCCTTATCTGGTCGGCACCAGTAACTACGATTTAGCACATAAATTGCAGCTGACACCGGTCGGCACACAAGCCCATGAATGGTTCCAGGCGCATCAGCAAATCAGCCCGGTGCTGGCTAACAGCCAGCGTGCGGCGTTGCAGGCCTGGCTGGATGAATATCCGGATCAACTGGGAGTTGCCCTCACCGACTGCATAACGATGGATGCTTTCCTGCGTGATTTCGGCAGCAAATTCGCTCATGCCTACCAGGGGCTGCGCCATGATTCCGGGGATCCGTTTGAATGGGGCGAAAAAGCGATAGCGCATTATCAGTCTCTGGATATCGACCCGATGACCAAAACGCTGGTGTTCTCCGACAATCTTGATCTGGACAAAGCGTTACATCTGTATCGCCATTTCCATCAACGGGTGAATCTGATATTCGGAATTGGTACGCGCCTGACATGTAATATTCCGGACGTGAAGCCGCTGAATATTGTCATTAAGCTGGTGCAGTGCAATGGCAAACCTGTCGCGAAACTTTCGGACAGCCCGGGCAAAACAATGTGTCAGGATAAAGCTTTTGTTCAGGCCCTGCGTAAAGCTTTCGATCTGCCGCTGGTGAAAAAAGCTTCCTGACTCTCCCTAAAGTGCCGGAAATGCATCCGGCGCTTTATTCGGATTTCTTTCCTTTATATAGTTGCGATCTAATTCTGCTCGGCTTTTATTCACCCTCTCAATATTTGCCCCCGTTCCCTGCATTTGCGCCACAATTCTTGGCCGCTGACGACGATTTCTGCTTGTGTCCTGAGAAAGCCTAAGTAACATAGCAAAATCCCTATTTACAGGGTGTCCAATATTTCTTAGCCAACATATATAAAGAAAGAGAGAAATCTATGAGCGTTGTGCCTGTAGTCGACGTACTGCAAGGCCGTGCTGCGGTTGACAGTGAAGTCACCGTACGCGGTTGGGTACGTACCCGGAGAGATTCTAAAGCTGGTATCTCATTCGTCGCCGTTTATGACGGCTCCTGCTTTAATCCTTTACAGGCCGTCATCAATAATTCTCTGCCCAATTATCAGGAAGATGTATTACGTCTGACGACGGGTTGTTCAGTAGAAGTGACCGGTACTGTTGTCGCCTCACCTGGCGAAGGCCAGAGTTTTGAGCTGCAGGCAACTGCCGTCAAAGTTGTTGGCTGGGTGGATGACCCTGATACATATCCGATGGCGGCAAAACGCCACAGCATCGAATACCTGCGTGAAGTGGCTCACCTTCGCCCGCGCACCAACCTGATCGGTGCTGTTGCCCGTGTGCGCAACACCCTCTCCCAGGCCATTCACCGTTTCTATCATGAAAACGGTTATTTCTGGGTATCCACACCGCTGATCACAGCCTCCGATACCGAAGGTGCAGGTGAGATGTTCCGCGTATCCACCCTGGACTTGCAAAACCTGCCGCGTACCGACAAAGGCGAAATTGACTTCAGCGAAGATTTCTTCGGCAAAGAAGCATTCCTGACGGTGTCCGGCCAGCTGAACGGCGAAACTTATGCCTGTGCGCTGTCAAAAGTTTATACCTTCGGTCCGACTTTCCGTGCAGAAAACTCTAACACCAGCCGTCACCTTGCGGAATTCTGGATGGTAGAACCGGAAGTCGCATTTGCCACGTTGGATGACATCGCAGCACTGGCCGAAAATATGCTTAAATATGTTTTCAAAGCCGTTTTAGACGAACGTGCAGATGATATGGCCTTTTTCGCTGACCGTGTAGACAAAGATGCTGTTGCGCGCCTGGAGCGATTTGTAACATCCGATTTCGCCCAGGTGGACTATACCGACGCAGTAGAAATATTAATGAATTGTGGTCAGAAATTCGAAAACCCGGTTTCATGGGGCGTCGATCTTTCTTCTGAGCATGAACGTTATCTTGCAGAACAGCATTTCAAAGCGCCGGTAGTGGTTAAAAACTATCCGAAAGATATTAAAGCTTTTTATATGCGTATGAATGAAGATGGTAAAACCGTCGCAGCAATGGATGTTCTGGCTCCGGGCATCGGCGAGATTATTGGTGGCTCTCAGCGTGAAGAACGTCTGGATGTTCTGGACGCCCGTATGGCTGAAATGGGACTGAATAAAGAAGATTACTGGTGGTATCGCGATCTTCGTCGCTACGGTACTGTTCCGCATTCAGGTTTCGGCCTCGGCTTTGAACGTTTAGTCGCCTATGTGACCGGTGTTCAAAACGTGCGTGACGTGATCCCGTTCCCGCGTACCCCACGTAATGCAACCTTCTAATTAATTAAAATATTTTTAATTAACAGAATAGTTACAAAACTAAGGCCAGCTTTGCTGGCCTTAGTCATTTTCAAAGATAGATCCCTGTCACAAAGTTCCGTAAAATACACATTTTGAAATACATTTTTTCCAACTGAAACATATTTAGTAATTTAGTAGCATTTTCGCTATGGATTAAGCTCACCACGGATGGAATAGTGCGTTCAGACACAGGAGACACCAAACTTTCGCGAATAGTTCCGTAAAGAATTATTTAAGGCAGTGGCAGGTGTCCAAATAAAACCAATGAGGGTAATAATAATGATGAAGCGCAATATTCTTGCAGTGGTAATCCCTGCTCTGTTAGTTGCTGGTGCAGCTAATGCAGCTGAGATCTATAACAAAGACGGCAACAAACTGGATCTGTACGGTAAAGTTGACGCCCGTCACACCTTCTCTGACAATGCTGGCGACGATGGCGACCAGACCTATGTCCGTTTCGGCTTCAAAGGCGAAACTCAAATTACTGACCAACTGACCGGTTACGGCCAGTGGGAATACAACGTTCAGGCTAACCACGCAGAAAGCGCTGGCGACGAAGGTAACAAAACGCGTCTGGGCTTCGCAGGTCTGAAATTCGGTGATGCAGGTTCTTTCGACTACGGTCGTAACTACGGCGTAATCTACGACGTAATGTCCTACACCGACCAATTGCCAATCTATGGCGATGACACTATGTACCAGAACAACGACAACTTCATGATTGGTCGTGGTAATGGCATGGCAACTTACCGTAACAGCAACTTCTTCGGTCTGGTTGACGGCCTGAGCTTCGCAGTACAGTACCAGGGCAAAAACCAAAACGATCGTGATGGCCATGACTTTGCTGCTGATGGTACCGACTTGGGTGTTCCAGGAAGTGCAACTAAAGACCAGAATGGTGACGGTTGGGGTTCTTCGGTAGCTTATGCTATCGGCAACTCTGGCGTTAGCGTAAGTGGTGCTTACTTCTCATCTAACCGTACTAACTCTCAGAAACTTGATGGTAACGGTGACAAAGCTTCCGCATATGCATTGGGCGCGAAATATGACGCTAACAACCTGTACCTGGCAGCATTCTACGGTGAATCCGAGAACACCACCATCTATGGCGGAGACTTCAACCAAGTTGCTAACAAAACTCAAAACTTTGAAGTTGTAGCGCAATACCAGTTTGATTTCGGCCTGCGTCCTTCCATTGCTTACCTGCAGTCCAAAGGTAAAGATCTTAATGCGTTGGGTACTGGCTTTGCAGGCGGTGATGCTGACTTGGTTAAATACGTAGAAGTTGGTACTTACTACTACTTCAACAAAAACATGTCTACCTATGTTGACTACAAAATCAACCTGTTGGACGACAACAGCTATACCCGTACCGCTGGTGTTTCTACCGATGATGTTGTGGGTGTTGGTCTGCAATACCAGTTCTAATATCGCTTAACGATGCGCTTACGGGCGTAGCAAAGTGGATATCAAGGCAGAGCTTCGGCTCTGCCTTTTGCATTTGTGTATGTTTGAAAATATCGTTTTTCCACCCTCGCCCATAAATTATTTTAATCTCCCACGCCTTCTCACAACTCTGCTTTCTTTTTGCCGCAAACGGTTGGCAAACGGGGGCGCTGGCGTTACCCTGAAGCCCTCTTTCGTCATATCAGGCTATGGAATTTTCCGACATGTTTGAAAAAATCACTGCAGCACCTGCTGATCCTATTCTGGGTCTTACCGATCTTTTCCGCGCTGACGATCGCTCAGATAAAATAAATCTGGGGATTGGTGTTTATAAAGACGAAACAGGTAAAACGCCGGTTCTGGCCAGCGTGAAGAAAGCCGAACAATTTCTGTTGGAAAATGAATCTACTAAAACCTATCTGAGTATTGACGGGTTGCCTGATTTTGCACATTGCACACAGGAACTGCTGTTTGGCCAGGACAGCGCGATTATTGCTGATAAACGGGCACGTACCGCACAGACTCCGGGCGGCACTGGCGCTCTGCGTATCGCAGCAGATTTCATCGCTACGCAAACCAGCGCCAGGCGCGTGTGGGTAAGCAATCCAAGCTGGCCGAACCATAAAGGCGTGTTCTCTGCTTCAGGTCTGGAAGTCATGGAATACCACTACTATGATGCCGTCAATCACAGCCTTGATTTCGATGGCATGCTGAAAAGTCTGAGCGAAGCTAAAGCAGGCGACGTGGTACTGTTCCACGGTTGCTGCCACAACCCAACCGGTATCGATCCTACTCAGGAACAATGGGCACAACTGGCAGAATTGTCTGTGAGCAACGGCTGGTTACCGTTGTTCGATTTCGCTTATCAGGGTTTTGCAAAAGGCCTGGAAGAGGATGCGGCCGGTCTGCGTCTGTTCGTGGAAACACACAAGGAATTACTGGTCGCCAGCTCTTATTCGAAAAACTTCGGGTTATACAATGAACGCGTGGGTGCTTGTACATTAGTTGCGGCCGATGAAGAAACCGCCGATCGCGCCTTCAGTCAAATGAAATCGGTTATCCGTGCTAACTACTCCAACCCACCGTCACACGGTGCTGCGGTGGTAGCCACGATTTTGGGTAACGAAGCTTTGCGCACACTGTGGGAGCAGGAGCTGAGCGATATGCGTCTGCGTATTCATCGTATGCGTCAGCTGTTCGTCAGTACCTTGCAGGAAAAAGGCGCTCAGCAAGATTTCAGCTTTATTATCAATCAGAACGGGATGTTCTCTTTCAGCGGCCTGACCAAAGAGCAGGTATTGCGGTTACGCGATGAGTTCGGCGTGTATGCAGTCAACTCTGGCCGTATTAACGTTGCTGGCATTACACTCGAAAACATGGCACCGCTGTGTGAAGCCATCGTCGCGGTACTCTAAAAGATAAGTGGTGTTGCTCAATTAAAAAAGCCCGTCAGGTGGACTGACGGGCTTTTTGTTTTTGCTGATAAACAGCAAACGTCATCACCAGACCGGCATTTCATCCTGCAGGAACGGATTGGTTCTACGCTCATAACCAAAATCCGACATCGGGCCATGGCCGGGAATAAATACCATGTCATCGCCGAGCGGCAATAATTTCGTTTTGATGGAATGAATAAGCGCCTGATGGTCACCACGCGGGAAATCACTGCGGCCTACGCCACCTTTAAATATCACATCACCGGAAACGGCAATTCGCGCTTTATCATTGATGAAGACAATATGCCCCGGCGTATGGCCCGGGCAATGGAGTACGGATAAGATTTCCTCGCCGACATTCACTGAATCCCCTTCTTCCAGCCAGGTATCTGGCGTCAACGGATCACAATGGTCGAGGCCAAACATCTGGCTTTGGGTGGGCAGCGCATCCAGCAGGAATTGATCTTCTTTCTGAGGACCGATAACCGGTACCTGATAGTGAGCAGCAAGCTCTGCCGCTGCTCCTACGTGATCAAGATGACCGTGAGTCAGCAAAATTTGCGTAACCAATACACCTTTGGCAGAAACTTCCTGGATGATCCTTGCGGCTTCACCGCCCGGATCGACAATAGCAGCCTGATTGGTTTTAACACACCAAATCAGTGAACAGTTTTGGCTGAACGCCGTGACGGTAATTAAATGGATTTTCATAGAGCTCCACAAAATGGCCTGCACATTCCGGCAGGCCATTAATGACACACATCACCAGGTCCGCGCAGGGCCGGTATCGATGTGCACAAAGTTACTTCGTGGATAATATCCTACACCACCCATCCGCATTTTTAATGCGGCTTTGCGGATATTGCTCAGTTCGATGCCCTGGATGTGGAAATCCATTGCCTGCCCGAGGGTGTGATAACTGTGCTTCGCTACCCCGCTTCCTGGCTCACGCATGCTGTTGTTTGTCGCCAGTGAGCGGTAACCCGAAATCAGCTGGACCGGTTTATTGGTTCCGCCGAGCATCACCTGCAAACGATAGAGATGATCGAACAACGCGGGATCGATCGATTTTACCTTTTCCGCACGATAGTCTCTGAACAGATGATTCAACCGGGCCAACTCATCCTTGTTGTAACGCTTTCCATCAAAAAACTCGGTTTTGAGGGTTTCGCCGGTATTTATATTGTTAACCACTAAAATACGCGGACGAGGTGTGGAAAGAGTGGCGAATGCACGACCTGGAAGTAATGCAATCCCCATAGCGGCACTGCCTAATGCCAGCCATTTACGGCGATGTGTGTCGATTTCATTCATGAACAGTTTACTATCCGGTAAGAGAGTCAAAAAAAAGCTCTGATCTGAGCCGTTTTGAACCTTAACTGCCAATTTTCTGCGAGTCAAGGGGACCCATATAAGCAAAACGAGCGTGCCAGTGGCTCACGCTCGTCCGATGGCCAAATACTCTGACCCTTATCAGATTAGATTTACTGCATTTATTGAAGCAAAATTTCTGCCTGAGGCAGGATTTGTGCGCCGGATCTCACCGTTGAATCATAATTGTAAATATCTGTTCTGAACTGAGGCTTACCGTCATCTGCGACCCACGCCGTCAGATAAAACAGTTTTACCGGTATGTGATGGCGTATCGCTACATACGTGGTATTACCACCCTGCAATGTTGAAGAGATCCGCGTGTCATTCCAGCCCGCATCCTGCAATAACATATTGGCTAATTCAGACGCCTTATTCACCCTCACACAACCTGAACTCAGCGCACGAATATCTTTGCTGAACAGATTATGATTTGGCGTGTCATGCAGATAAATAGCATCAGAACTCGGCATATTAAATTTATACCGACCGAGGGAATTGCTCACGCCTGGTGCCTGACGGATGCGATATGGGAAATGGTTAGGCGATACCATTGCCCAGTCAATCATTGCAGGATCAATCACTTCCGCATCATTACTCCAGCCGGACAGCACCTGATAGCCATGTTGCTGGAAGTAACCGGGATTATTCATGGCTTTAGGCACGATATCTTCACGTATTAACGTAGTAGGCACATTCCATGGCGGATTGACTACCACATTATTCAGCGCACTGCTCATTAATGGCGTTTTACGACTTGGACGCCCGACAATCACCCGTGACGACAACACTTCATTACCATTGAGATAATAGGTGAGCTGATAGTTTGGAATATTCACCATGATGCCGGTGTTCACATTGCCAGGGAGAATGCGCAGGCGCTGAATATTCAGCGCCAGTAAGGTCGCACGCAATTGCGGAGAGGCATTCAGCCACTGACGGGTACGTCCGCCAATAATACCGTCAGCTTCCAGTCCCTGCCATTTTTGAAAACGTTTAACGGCCTCCACTAAATCCGGCGTGTACTGATTGTGAGCAACAGCAACCGGCGGGTGAGTTGCTGGCACTTCTGTCGACTGAACCGTTGGCAGGACATCTTGTACTGATGTTGCAGAAGGGCTGACGGCTGGCGTCGATTGCTGGGCCTTATCGGCGGTTTCATCAACAGACAGATCGTCATTTGCCGCGCTTCCCGGCGTGTCCGGAGCGATGGTTTCATCTGTCGGTTTAGGCACCTTGTTCTCTTCAGGCGATGCGACCATCATACCGGTGCGGGTCAGGATCTCCCGCAAAGCCGGGACATCGTCACTGATCTGATCCGGCCGCAAACTGGCTGATCCTGTCATGACCGGCCAGGGGCGATTATCCGCCAGCATGGTCTTCAACGCATCATGCATCTTGGTGTAATAAGGATGCTGTGGCGCGAGAGTCGACAAATAGTGTGACGTATTGCCCTGACGCACAGCCAGCTGCCATTGATTAATCACCGTCAGTGATGGCGTCGTCATTTTGTAAGGCGTGGAACTGTATAACCACTTATCCCCGTTGGCTTCCACGCTGCTCGTAAACTGTAAATAACCCAGCATCGCATCTGATAACACCACATCACGGGCCATGCCGGTGACTTGCGGATCCGTCAGCCATTTCACCCATTGCGTGAACTGAGGCTGGATACCAGATATGGCCAGTTCGGCCAGTTGCTGCTGGAATATCTGAACGGTTTGGCGATCGTTCCACATGGGCTGCATATGATTTGCAGCATAAAGCGAAGACAGAGAAGACAGATACAACGGCCGGATGCCTCTGGGCAATAATTCTGCCTGCAACTGACTCATGCTCTGCACACTTGACAGTGTCGTTTTTCCTAATGGCAGTGTGGGCACGGTAGCCCATGCAGCCAACCACGGCGACAGACCGCCCGCCAGCAAGCAGCTGGCGACTAAAAACCTGAGAGACCTTTGATTCATTAACATCTTCCCTTGCCTCCCGATAAGGTGCCCAATTTCATCCCCAAAACTGAGCCTGCAGCTCTTGGATTAAGTATATAAAGAGAATTCTTTTTTTGCGTAGGAACTCAATGAAATAGAGCCCGCATGTCACGTAAAGACTCTAAGTCAGCTGTCAGTTTAAATAAAGCCTTCCGTTACGTGTTTATGAGTTGTTTTTAAGCATTCGCCTATAAATTACACAACACTTTAGCTTTGCCTTGCGCGGTATTTAGAGCATCACTGTTTTTTAAACAAATATAAGTGAAATGGGGGTAATTCTAATAAAAAGCCCCGGCGATCATAGGCCGGGGCTTTTAAAATCAATCAGCTGTTTTATCTGAAAATAATCAGGAAACGTCAGCTTCCGTATTGACCAGAGCAGGCTGTTCAGCGGCAAATCCACGCAAACCAACGACGTGTACATGCTCATTATTGCCAAAGACTTTACGCACCAGTTTATACGTCGTCCCTTTTTCCGGGCTGATGTTTTCCGGTGCTGCGATAATCAGTTGCATTTCCAGACGGTCGCAAAGCTCAAACAGTGTGGCAATAGATTTCGCATCCAGACGCGCGGCTTCATCGAGGAACAGCAGACGACAAGGCGAAATATCCTTTCCTCGCATACGGCTCGACTCATCTTCCCAGCTCTGAACAACCATTACCAGAATCGACATACCGGTACCGATCGCTTCACCTGTTGACAGCGCCCCGCTTTCTGCGCGCAGCCAGCCATCCGAACCCCGGTTTACTTCCACTTCCATTTCGAGATAGTTGCGGTAATCCAGAAGTTCTTCGCCAATAGTTTGCGGTGTGCGCTGACCCATATCAATTTGCGGGTTCAGACGCTGATAGAGTTTCGCCAGCGCCTCCGAGAAAGTCAGACGGTTACTGCTGAACAAGTCCTGATGCTGTTCCTGCTGTTCAGAAAGCACATCCAGCAGTCCCGCATGCGCTTCACGCACGTTCACATTCAGACGGACGCTTTTCACCTGACCAAACGCCACTGCCTGCAGCCCCTGGTTAAGCTGACGAATACGATTTTGTTCGCGCTGAATGGTTTTGCGGATGATATTTGCCACGCTGCGGGAACTGATCGCCAGTTGTTGCTCACGGGCTGTCAGCTCTTCGGTCAGACGTCCCAGCTCGATTTCCATCTGTTCAATCGCTTCAACCGGATCATCGGTACGAATAATATCCTGGCGGATACGTTCGCGCAGATGCTGATAGACGGCAATATAGAACTGGATTTTACGCTCAGGGCGTTTCGGATCTTCGGACAGACGCAGCACATCGCGCAGATGTTCGTTATCAGACACCGCCAGACGCAGCGCACCCAGGGATTTATCTGACATGGAACGCAGTTCGTCGCCATCCATATAAGCCAGCTCACGGCGGTGCAGACGGCGTTCAACACCATTGTCTTTCACCAAACGCATCACCGCACACCAGCCCGCTTTTGCGGTCACAACCTGTTCGCGGCTCTGATGATAATCACGCTCAAGTTTGCGCAGTTTCTTCTGCAGGTTATCCATTTCTGCTTCGCAGAAGGTGATTTGCTTTTCGAGCTGATTACAGCGCGCACGGTTAGTACTGAGCGCGCTGTGCAGTTCGTCACGGCGGGTTTTGGCGCGTGCTTCCGCATTGGCATCCGCCTGAACGCCGATATCCTGTAATTCCTGACTCAGTTCCTTGAGCATATCGCGTTTGGCATCGAACGAACTTTTCAGCGAGGCCAGAACCTGACTGTACTGCGTCAGTTGCGTCTGATGCTGACGCATTTGTTCACGGGCGCGTGTACGTTCTGCTTCCGCATGTTCCAGACGCTGACGCAGTTTATCATTCAGGTCGCTGTTTTCATTGAGCATACCGGCAGAGTCGGTATAACTGAAGTGAGCACGGCGCTGAACCACTTCGGTCAGGGCAAATGCCTGCTGCTTCGCCAGTCGCTGTACATGCTGCGCCTGGGCGTAATCTTCTTTCAGTTGCTCATGCTGTTCCGGGTCGCTTTGCAGCACCGATACCAGCGGTTCCAGCTTGCTCAGTGAAACACCGTGCTGCTGAATGAAGCGGGCGCAATCCTGCGCCTCTTCCATCTCTTCACGAATTTCTTCGACCCGATCAATCAACGTCTCATCGCATAGCAAACCGACACGCGGCTGCAATTTATTGAGCATGCCGATAGCATCTTTCGCCAGCTCGTATTGCTGGCGCTGTTGCTGATTTTGGCCTTCATGCGCATTAATGGCGCGTTCCAGCTCACCGCGGCGTCCGCTCAGGGTACGGATTTCAGCTTCAGGATCGGCATCGAACGCCACGGCTAAATGGCTGCCGATAAAGCGGCTGAACGCCTGATGTGCGCGCTGAATTTTCTGCACATCAAACGACAATGTCGCATAACGTTCTGACAGGCTTTCGCGTTCTTTATGCAGGGTTTCCAGACGGTTCTCACGCGCCGCACGGCCAAACAACGGCACTTGCGGGAAGTGAGAATAACGCCACTGACGATCACCCGTTTTAACCAGTACCGCACCCTGCATTTCTTCCACTTCGAACACGTTGTCATCAAATGACTGCGGATCCCCTTCGATGAGATAGAGATCTTCCGGGCAATCATCCAGACCGTCAAGTTGGTCGCGGATCAGAGATAAATCAGGTACCACAATTGCGTGACGGGACGGACCATACAATGCGGAGAAGTAAGGCGCATCGTCGATGGTGACATCGTCGTAAATTTCCGACAACAATACGCCACCGAAACGTTCTGCCAGCGCGATCATGCGGGAATCTTCCGCACCACTCGGCTGGCTGAGGCGGGTAATTTGCCCTTCAATGCGACGTTTGCGGGCAGCCACTTCGTCACGCTCAACTGTCGTTTCGCGTTCCGTTTCCAGAAGTTGCTGCATGTATTCGGTCACCTGCTGACTGCTTTCCAGCGGTTCCTTACTTTGCTCGCTTAACTGACTGAGTGCTTCCTGCGCGGCCAGCCAGACGGGGGCACGGGCGGTCAGTTCACGAATGCGCGACTGAACACGTTCAAGCTCCTGGCGCATTTCCATGCGACGTTCACCTGCCTGCGACACCACACCCTGTAATTCTTCAATCTGAACTTCCAGCTCACGCTGCATTTCGTCCAGATCTTCAGGGTGCACATCCTGCCCCGTACGTTTGCAGAACTCCTGCAGCTGACGCTCAGCATCCTGCTGCTCACGCAGGCGGCCTTCAAGTTCGGACAACCGCATGCGCAGCGGTTCGACACGCTCAGCCTGATGCTGCCGGGAAGACCAGTCACGCAGTAATTCACGTGCCGTCTGCCAGGCTTCACTGCGGCTCACTTCACCGGCGATTTTCACCACCAACTGATAAGCTGTTTCAAACTGATTATGGGCGGCAGAAGCAACACTCATCTTCTGTTCCAGCATCAACAGGATTTCAGTGGCTTCCTGTTCTTTGCCCTGGAACGTTTCCAGCCATGTTTCACTGTTCTGAATGCTCAGATCGGGGATCTGACACAAGTCGCGCGCACGTTCAATCGCCTGTAACGCCTGCTGATACTGGATCGCACGGGTCTGCTGAACATCCAGCGCCTGCTGGTAATCGGCCAGCTGGCTTTTCAGCTCATCCACTTCCTGTTCAGCGGCCTCAGCGCGTGCTTCATATTCGGCGTGCTGCTCGCTGGCTTCGGCCACCACTTCGTTCTGCTCTTCCAGACGATACGTCAGCTCTTCGAGGTCACTTTCATAACGCTCGATTTTTTCCTGCTGACGCATCGCCGTCTGAACCAGACTCAGATGATCGCTGGCGGCCTGATAATCGGTTTCCAAATCGCTTTGCGAACCACTTTGTTCGGCCAGCTCACGCGCCATTTCGACATGACGATATTGTTCGCCGGATAACTGCTTGCGGCTGCTAAACAAATCATTACGCAGCACAAGCGCACCATCGAGATGAATGCGGCGCTCATTGGCATGACGCATATAGTCTGCGGCTACGTAAGACGTTGCTTCAGAAATCAGATGCTTAAACAGATCGCGGTCAGATTGCGTCACGCGGATCGCTTCCAGCGTCATGCGGTTTTCACGCAGCGCCGCTTCCATATCCTGGAAAGCTTTACGCACACCACTGTTTTCCGGCAACAAATAGTCGCGCAGGGAACGAGTGATGGCACTGGAAATACCGCCGTAAAGTGAGGCTTCAATCAGACGATAAAATTTACTGCGGTCGGATGCTGAACGTAAACGACGCGGAATCACACCCAGATCAAACATCAGGGCATGATAATCAGTAATGGAGTTGAACTGCTTGAACTGTACGCCTTCCATTGCCTCAACGCGATCTTTCAGCTCCTGCAAAGGCAGCACGCGGGCCTGACGTTCACCGACCGTCTCGGTCAGCATTTCTGTCGGATTCACCGCAACCGGCAAACCCTGAATGGTGAAAGGTTTGATATCGACTTTACGGTCACGGCCGGCGACCTGCTGCAGGCGAACCCCCACAACAATGCGCTGGTGACGCGAGTTCACCACATCCAGAACCGAGTAACAGACACCCGCACGTAATTTACCGTGCAGACCTTTATCACGTGAACCGGAGGTGGCGCCCGCTTCCGTTGTGTTACGGAAATGCAGTAACGTCAGATCGGGGATCAGGGCGGTGACGAAAGCCGCCATTGTGGTGGATTTACCCGCCCCGTTGCCGCCGGAAAGCGTGGTGACCAGTGAATCAAGGTCAAACGTACGGGCGAAGAACCCGTTCCAGTTAACCAGCGTCAGTGAGCGAAATTTACCGCGTTCAATCATTCCTGTTCATCCTCTGCGCTCTCATGCCCTTGCTGCCCTGCCAGCGGTTCGCCGTCCTCACTTTCGTCATTCAGTGACAGCGCGCTGTCGACAGGCATCGCTTCACCGTCGCGGATCATCCGCAACTGTGCTTCGCGCGCGTCATCGCCGCTGCGGACATCCGCACCAAAACGGAATACCGCTTCGGTGATACGGAACTTGCTGCTGTCAACACCCATGAAATACACCATACCCAGACGGCGCAGGCGATTGAGCGACGTACGAACTTTGTCCTGCAACTTTTGGCGATCCAAATCTGAGCCGGTTGAGCGCTGATTGACGTATTTGAGTAATTTACTTTCATCCGCCAGGCTCAGTAATTCGTCGTACAGTTCCTGCTGAGTAAAAATTCCCTCATGCGCCAGACGTTCCGGGCTCAGATACAAATAGCAGAGAATTTTCCCCACCATCATATCCAGTTCAGATAACACTGAACGCGGGATAAGCGTGGTCGAGCGCGGACGCAGATAGAAAAAACCTTCCGGTGCCCGGATTAATTCCACATTGTAGCGGCTGTAAAAGAGTTCCATTTCTTCCTGATAATCCATCAGAAAAGCATGGTTATCCAGTTCATCAATGCCAATATGACGGCCAGAACGCAGCTGACTGTCGAGAGCAGGAAACACTGAGTTTGCCAGTGCCTGCGCCAGCTTAGCTGGCATTATGTGTTCAATATTTGTCGATGACATGGGCCTGCACCTTGGCTCCGTAATCATTGATTGCCTGCCATTCAGCATGCAATCCTGAAAAATCTGCTTCAGCCACACCAAGGCGCACGGCCTGGTCGACCACAATTCGCGCGACATCAAAATGTCGGGCACGCGGATACTGTTTAAGGTATTCGCGCATTACCATGCCCAGATTGAGCGGCGTTTTTTGTTGCTGATAAACCTGTAAGGCCTGTTCAATCAATGCCGCAAGTTGTTCGCGGATTTCGTTAAACTCTTCAAACTCAAGATCTGGCGGAAGTTCGCCGGTCACTTCTTCGCTACGCAGGGCCAGTTCTTCATCACGCATATCCAGCAGACGATCGGCATTGGCGAACGTCAGCGTCCACGGCTGATCAAAGTAGTTCTGCACCGACTGGCGCAGACGTTGCGCAAACACCCGGTTTTTATCCATATCGATGGCGGTACGGATAAATTTATGCACATGGCGGTCATAGCCAATCCACAGGTCAATTGCCTGCTGCCCCCAGCTGGTAATACGGTCGAGTTTGTTCTGCAAGTCGAAAACCAGTTTGTCGACAAAGCTCAAATCGAGTTCGACCATCGTGGCATCCTGAATACGCATAAGATGCGCCTGTAACAGGTTACCGGCGGCTTCTAACGTATCCTGCAATTCACGCAGCGTGCCCGAGGTTTCTGACAGGAGGATTTCACAACTGGAAATTGCCGCGCGCCAGTCTTTATTCAGCAACGCGGCAATGTCATCTTTCACGCCCTGCTGCTGTTCGTCCATGACCCTTTGCGTCATATCGATGCTGTCAAAAATTTCAGCAACGGAGTATTTCAGTGGCGCGTAAACATTGCGATGCCAGTGGAAATCATCGCCACCCTCTTCGGCTGCATCCGCCGCACGCTTGAGTTCCTGCGCCACAATCGACAATTGCATAGACAACCGCAACGTAGAGAATTCACGCTGGCGGATGTAATAATCTGAAATGCCGATCGCCAAAGGCGTCAGGCGATAGATAGCATTACCGTCAGCCAGTTCACTGACGAAACGGTTGAGCAAACGCTGACGCACCATGTCATTGATGGCATTATTGGCACGTACGGTGATGGTTTCGTTTGTCTGCTCAAATCCCTTGCTGACGTGACGAAATGCATCGACCAGTTCACCCTCACTCATTTCCCCATCAAGGCGCTCGCTGTTTAATGTGGCAATCGCCAGAAGAAAAGCCAGCCGCTCCGTTGGCAGCGAAATTGAGAAATCATTTTTTCGTGCCCAGGCGACCAGTTCGGGTACAGTCTGGGAAAATTCGCTCATAATTCGTCCTTCAGAATGGGTTTGTGCGCCATCACGTGGATGTAACGTCCCAAACTAACAAAAGGTTCCTGGCGGCAATAACGCTGCTCCAGCGCCAGAAGCTCGTCAAAATCCTGTTTATGTTGTTGTCTGTTTCGCAAATAATCATGGAACACTCTAACACCGGTCTTGCCGCTGATCTGCATTCCAAGTTCTTCCAGCCACTGATAAACCTGAGCCGGTTCCAGTGGGTGATCGGGTAGCAGGGAGCTTTTTTTGATTTTTGGCACACCGGCTTCAACATGACCGAAATTGCCGAGGATCATATGCCGCATGACCAGACCGTGGATATTGTAAAACATCAGCGATAATGCCCCGCCCGGTGCCAGGCAATCTACCAGCGCAGCCATTGCCTGCTGTGGCTCTGCCAGCCATTCGATGACCGCATGGAACAATATCAGATCAACCGGTTGTTCCAAATGTTCGGCGATATTCTGAGCCGGACATTGTACAAATTGCATGTTGTTGCTCACACCTTTTTCCAGCGCAGCAGCCTCAGCGCGCCGGATCATCTCACCGGAAAGATCACACAACAAGACCTTATGTCCTAAAGCTGCCAGTTCGCAGGCCATTTGTCCTTCCCCGCCGCCCGCATCAAGGATACGCAATGGCCGCTGAGGCAAAGTCTGTAATAAATCATGCAAATCCTGACCCAGCACAGCCTGACGGATACGTCCCTTTGTTGTGCCGTAGATATTGCGCGAGAATTTCTCGGCCATATCGTCGAAATTACGATCCTGCATGAAATGAACCCTGCTTCTGAAAACAATTTGGTGAATGATGGCTGTGCGGCAATGCCGGGTGAAGTGCTATTTTGGCACAGGCTGGCATAGAATAAATCATCCTGACGCGGATTCACGCCCGGATGTCGTTTTTTCACCCAAAAGGATCGGTTTCTGATGTTATTTACTCTAAAAAAGACGCTGGGAGGCCTGCTATTACCTCTGCCATTTATTCTGCTTCTCATGGCGATAGCACTGGTATTGCTGTGGATAACCCGGTGGCAAAAAACCGGAAAAGTGTTTTTTTCACTGAGTTGGCTGCTTCTGTTGCTGCTCAGCCTGCAACCTGTGGCGGATAACCTGCTCCGCCCCATTGAATCGGTCTACCCGACTTATCAGGCTGACGGCCATGCGCCGGTAAAATATGTCGTCGTACTGGGTGGGGGTTATACCTATAATCCGGCGTGGGCACCGAGTTCTAATCTCATCAGTAACAGTCTTCCTCGCGTGGCCGAAGGGATCCGCATTTACCGGGCAAACCCCGGTTCGAAAATGATCTTCACCGGTGCGCGGGCCATGACCAATCCGGTGAGCAGCGCTGCGGTTGCCGGAAAAGTGGCGGAGAGTTTAGGTGTGCCGCAAAGCGATATTATTTTACTCGACAGGCCACGGGATACACATCAGGAAGCTTTACAGGTGAAAGAAATGCTGGGAGAGCAGCCCTTTGTGCTGGTGACATCGGCTAATCATCTGCCGCGGGCGATTATTTTTTTCCGGCAACTGGGACTGAATCCGATTCCGGCGCCGGCAAATCAACTTGCGATAGATTCCCCGCTCAATCCGTGGGAAAAAGCATTACCACAGGCACTGTTCCTGTCTCACAGTGAGCGGGCATGGTATGAAACGCTGGGGCGCATATGGCAATGGATAACACTGCCGGCACCCGCTGCGAAGCCGCTCAGTTAAGCCACGGCAACAGTTGTTGTCGTGCATAATCGAACTGACGGCGATCGAGCTTGCCGGTATGGATCAGATGTGCGACAGATTCCCACACCAGATACAACCAGCGACGGGCAAGGAACGTTTCCGAAACGGGTGCTTTGTGGAGATAACCAAACAGCAGTTGCTCGCTCATTCCTTTTTCCCACAATCTGAAGAGATCAAACTCGCGCGGCGCCCATAACACGGTGCCGGGATTAATCATCGCCAGTAACTGATCGCTGCGCGGATCTTTGAGCATGCTGCGTAGCGAAAGATTACCGTGAACCAATACCGGTGTATCGTCAAATCCTTCAAACAACGCAGGGATACAGGCACGGGAACGGAAAAGCAGCGTACGATCTTCAGGGGTGAGTTCAGGGGCCTGTAAATGGGATAACGTTGCCCACAATACTTCGATCCTCTGCGGGTACCAATTTTCCCAGCGATTTTCCTGAGTGCTGTCTACCGAACCGACACAACCGTGACTGTCAATCCGGTGCCACGCCAGCATCGCCTCGACAATTTGCTCCTGCAGTATTTGCCAGCGCTCAGGAGTACGTGTTGGTGCTTCCGCCGATACGCCGCGCAGACGCTCAATGAGCAAGATTTCCTGATACGGTTTCTGATGCGTGGTGACCATGCCATAAACCGCCGGCACCCGTACCACGCCCTCCCGTGCCAGCATGGATAATTTATAAGCCTCCTGCCCGGCGATTCCCTGACAGACAAAACTCTTCGCCATCAATGGCATCGCATAACCCTGCTCATCATAGAGAGAGAAAAGATGCGCATAAGGCTGCTCACTGACACATTCGAGACGGGATAAACGCTCGCCCAGCACAATACTCAATTCGGCTTTTAGCTGTTCCATAACGTGTTCGCAGTGACAAATAAATTAACGTTTATGATGAAAGCTTCAGGAAAGGATTACCCCGTGTCAGATCAAATAAAAACCGGATAGTCAGGACAGAAACAGGAAGGCAGTACGCAAAACGAAAAGAGAACAGAAATGACAAAACGGAATGCCGGAACATTCCGCTTTTATGAGCACTTATACCTTGTCGGATCAGGAATTTTTATGGCCCAAAATCACGCGCACACGTTCCAGATCCTCAGCGGTATCAACACCCACAGAAGGAATGGCCTTCGCTACATCAACGTGGATTTTTTCACCGTACCACAGTACCCGGAGTTGTTCGAGTAATTCAATGTGCTCCAGTTTAGTCGGTTCCCATTTCACATACTGGCGAATGAAACCGGCACGGTAAGCATAAATACCGATATGACGGAGGAAGACATCACCGACTGTTTCTTTCGACACGGCAAAACGTTCACGTTCCCACGGAATGGCAGCACGGGAAAAATACATGGCATAGCCTTTGGCATCCCGAACCACTTTTACCGCATTCGGGTTAAACGCTTCTTCCGCTGTTTCAATCGGCACAGCCAGTGTCGCCATTCCTGCTTCACTGTTTGCCAGATTATCCGCCACCTGACGGATAATAACAGGCGGGATCAGCGGCTCATCACCCTGCACATTGACGATGATTTCATCATCAGCAAAGTGACATACCTCGATCACTTCAGCCAGACGTTCGGTGCCTGACTGATGGTCAGCTCGTGTAAGGCAAACTTCACCGCCAGCAGCTTCAACCGCCGCCACAACGTCAGGATGATCTGTCGCAACAATTACACGTTTAGCCCCGGACTCCAGCGCACGCTCCATCACATGCACAACCATAGGTTTACCGTTGATATCGGCCAACGGCTTACCCGGTAAACGGCTTGACCCGAAGCGGGCCGGGATGATGGCAACAAAACTCATGGGTGTGTCTCATCAACAGAAAGCGGTCGGGCCTCGTTTTCTAATAATACGGGAATCCCCTCACGCACTGGATAAGCCAGGCTGTCTGCCTTACACACTAATTCCTGCGACTCTTTATTAAAGTAAAGCTTCCCGTTACAGACGGGGCACGCAACGATTTCAAGCAAACGGTGGTCCATAAATTCCTCCCGGAGGCGAATACACCGCATTTTCAGCAAGGTGCAACGCAAAAAAGCATTGGAAACACAACATAGCGGTTCAAGAGAATAGCATAACGCCGCACCGCACGTTAATTCTCACTGATCCTCAAATACGGCCTCAAAAAGTTACGTTTTTGTAAAAAAATATCTTCGTGGGAGGATTGCGTTGCCCAATTTGTGGGAGTAGAATTTTTTCTGTGATGCAAGTCACACTATCAACCCTAAACATGAGCTCTAAAAATGAAAACCATTAACAAAATCATCGCTATGTTCGCTAACTTCAGCCACTAAGCTGAATGTCACCTGCAATCATCGTGAAATAACGGCTGCCTGATGCAGCCGTTTCATTTTATAACCTCAAATCTGCCAGTCTTTTCCCCAAAGCGCCGTTAGCGTTTCAGGTACATTCACGATTTTGACTTTTTCAGCTCCCTGCCACTGTGCAAAACGGCTGATTGCTCCGTGTATATCTTTTGCCCTTCGTGAAGCCATCGTGACATCCGGCTCAAGATGCAGGCTTTTCACTTCCAGTATTTTTTCTTTGCGATGCATTTTTGCATCCACCCTGCCAATCAGCTCACCGCGCTGCAATAAGGGAAGTGTGAAATATCCATACTGGCGTTTTGCTTGTGGGGTATAACATTCGATCCGGTATTCGAAATTAAATAACGTCGACACACGTTTACGATCCCATACCACCGGATCAAACGGTGAAAGCAGCGTGGTGACGGTTGAACCGATCCGTGATTTGACGGCTTGTTGCAGGAGGGGAAACTGTTTGCGATGAACATAATAAGTACCTTCGAGCCCGGTCACTTCGATCGGTGTAATCTCCTCATCTGCCAGCAATTGTGCAATCACAGCCTTGGTATTCACGCGCCTGAGGCGGTAGTAGTCCGCCAGCCATTCAGGTTTGAAGATGCCGAGATATTGCGCCGAACGCCGCAGCATCTGTTGTTCCGCCACGGCCTGTTCAAGCGTTTGGCTCGCATCGTCCCAGCCTGGCATCACCCGTTCAGCAAGGTCGTAAACCCGATGAAAATTACGCCGCTCTGACACCATCAGTTTCCCGGTGGTAAACAACGTTTCCAGATGCTTTTTATGCGGCTTCCAGTCCCACCAGCCACTGGCAGACTTCTTGTCTGCACTGAAGTCTGCCGAACGTACAGGCCCCTTGTCGGCAATATGGCTCAACAGCGCCGCAATATCCGTCTGATGTTCATCAAACCAGGCTTGCGAAAATTTCCACCCCATTCCCTGAGGATTCAGCATCCGGTGGCGCAGGAGTCCGTAATCTTCGCTGGGAATAAAACAAGCCTCATGTGCCCAATATTCGAATATTTTTCCTGCTGAGAGTGCCTGTTCCAGCCACTGAGGATCGTAATTACCTAAGCGGCTAAACAGCACAAGATAAGGACTACGCGCAACGACACTTATGGTATCGATTTGCAGTAAGCCCATATCACGGATCGTGTCCACGACATCCGCTGCAACAGGCTTTCGGGTGACAGGCTCAAGAAGATTTTGCGCAGATAAATGCAGGGCGCGGGCTGAAGCAAGAGATATAACCGGGTGAGACATATCGGTATCCGTGGCAGCAATTTAACTGCGGATACCGATAGCATATTTTTACCGGAGCGTAAAATTCAACTCAACGGTGAACAACAAAACCGGACTCAGAATGCAATAACATCAGCCGCGGAAGGGCCGTGTGCTACGCTGCGGTAAGTGGTGAACTCAACCTTCTGACCGGCACTCAGAGATTTATTACCCGTATTTGCGATGGAAGTACGCTGAACATAAATTTCAGAAGAACCATCGAGCGGACAAATAAAACCGTAGCCTTTAGCCTGGTTGTACCATTTAACTAAACCCATTTTTAACATCATAATTTCTATCCTTTCTTTTGGGCATCCATGAACACACTTTTTTATTATTGTTCGGATGCGTTTGCCCATTGCTAAGTTATTTTTTTATAAAAAACCTCTAATGAGCGAATTTGTTTTAACGATTATTTTTATAACTTTCGCGACATCATATACACGTCGCATTGACCTTTTCAGGTATGAAAAACCCGCCATCCGGCGGGTTTTGCGCTGCTAATATGATGAACGATTAACGTTGTTTCATATCATTACGCTCGTCTCTTTTCAGAGCGCAATAACGTTAGCAGCAGCAGGACCGCGCGGGCTATCCTGAATGGTGTATTCTACACGCTGGCCTTCTGCCAACGTCTTGAAACCCTCGGTTGCGATTGCGGAGAAATGTACGAATACATCCTTACCGCCATCAGCTTGCTCAATAAAACCAAAACCTTTGCTTTCATTGAACCACTTAACCTGACCATTTTTCTTAGACATATTTAAAACCTTTTTACGAAATATAAAATCCTGCCATTCGGCAATGTGAGCCAATAGTTCAGACAATTACTTATGGGGAGGACTTAGAAGGTTCGTCTTGGAAGCGGAATCATGGGGGAACAGATAACGTCTGGGAGGAACTGCTTTACTCTACACTCATACATAAATAGCGCTGCAACACAGGCTGCATGCATTTACTCATAAGTTCACAGCAATAGCAACCCCCGCTGCGTAATTATTCTGAACTCTAACGCCATAATAAAATATAAGTCTTTAAAATCAGAGGGGACGGGGATTTTAATCAGCTTAATTTTTTTATACAAGGTGCAGCTTTAAGGTCATTCAGCGCACTTAAGGCCTTTTTTCTAAAATCAGATCTGATATTTTTTGCAGTAATTTCTCGGCTTTCCTCCCTGTAATCTTTGCTTCAACCGGCAAATACCACCAGTCAGGTTGCGCAAAAGCCCGGCATTTCACCGCATCTTTTTCAGTCATAAGGAGAGTCTGGCCAGGTTGTATTACGGCAGAAAGGAGTGTGGCGGAATAAGTCCGATGATCAGAAAAAGCGATTTCCTTTTGCAGGACAACCCCTAGCTGTCTAAGCGTGGCAAAAAAACGAGGCGGATGTCCAATCCCCGCCATAGCAACCACATTTTTTAAGCTACCGGCATCACGCTGCTCTCCCGTAGCCAAATTTACCGCCTTACCTGGCTCAAGGATCATGGCCAGTTCACCAGCCTGTGCGGTACCACCATTTGTAATCACTGCATCGACTGAACGCAGACGCGATTCGCGTTCACGCATCGGGCCTGCAGGTAACCAGTGACCATTACCAAAACGGCGGACACCGTCGACGACGACAATTTCGATATCACGCTGCAGTGCATAATGCTGCAGCCCGTCGTCGGTAATCACGATGTCAAGCTCATGCTCCGCAAGCAATGCCTTCACGGCATCAGAGCGAACAGGAGACACCGCAACCGGTGCCCCTGTTCTTTGAAAGATCAGGACAGGTTCGTCACCCGCTTGCGCAGTTGACGTATTCTCGTTCAGGAGAAGCGGATAGCGTTCCGCTTTCCCACCGTAACCGCGAGAAACAACGCCAACACGAAAACCATGCTGTTGCAATGTTTCAACCAGCCAGATAACCACCGGTGTTTTACCGTTTCCTCCGGCGGTCAGGTTACCGACCACCACAACGGGCACCGGGGCCCGCCAGCTTTTTTTCAGCCCGGCTTTATAGCTATAACGGATCAGATTCGCGATCAGACCGTAAAGCCATGCCAGAGGCAGGAGTACAAGATATAGCGGTGATTTGCCTGACCAGATACGATCAATCATTGCCCAAATTGCATCCGGTAGAGTTGTGAGTAAACACCACGCTCTTCTAGCAGGCTCGCATGAGAACCACGTTCCACCACGCAACCATCTTCGATTACCAGAATCTCATCGGCCTTTTCGATAGTAGATAAACGGTGTGCGATCACCAGTGATGTGCGGTTTTTCTGCAGCTCATCCAACGCAGCCTGAATAGCACGCTCAGATTCGGTATCAAGGGCCGATGTCGCTTCATCAAGTATCAAAACCGGTGAGTCACGCAATAAAGCACGAGCAATAGCAATACGCTGACGCTGACCACCAGAGAGCAGAACGCCATTTTCACCAATGACCGTATCCAGCCCTTTATCCATTTTGCTGATAAAGTCCATTGCGTAAGCCATCGTCGCCGCTTTTTCGATTTCTTCGCGGGAGTACATATCCGTACGGGCGTAAGCGATATTATTGGCAATGGTGTCATTAAACAGATGAACGTTCTGAGAAACGAGGGCCACCTGATCACGTAATGACGACAGCGTATATTCCCGAAGATCATGACCATCCATCAGGATTTCACCTTCCTGAATGTCATAGAAACGGGTCAGCAAATTCGCGATTGTCGATTTTCCTGAACCTGAGCGACCAACCAGTGCAACGGTTTTGCCTTCCGGCAGGCTGAAGGAAATATTACGCAAAGCAGGAATATCACGCCCCGGATAAGTGAAGGTCACGTTTTTAAACTCGACATCACCTTTTACGCGTTTGACTTCCAGTTTGCCCTCATCTTTTTCCTGTTCCATATCCAGAATGGAGAACAGCGTCTGACAAGCTGCCATACCGCGCTGGAACTGGGAGTTCACGTTAGTCAGTGACTTCAAGGGGCGCATCAGGGCAATCATAGAAGAGAATACAACGGTGATAGTACCCGCACTAAGCGTTTCCATCACCGACGGGAAGCTTGCCGCATACAACACAAATGCCAGTGCCAGAGAAGCGATCAACTGAATAATCGGGTCTGAAATTGAAGAGGCGGAAACCATGCGCATACCTTGCTGGCGCATACGGTTACTCACTTTATCAAAACGCGCGGTTTCAACTTTCTGACCACCGAAGATCAATACTTCTTTATGCCCTTTCAGCATCTGTTCTGCACTGGTCGTCACCTGCCCCATGGTGTTTTGCATTGTCTTACTGATATTACGGAATCGTTTAGACACCACGCGGATAACAACAGAAACAATCGGCGCAATCACTAACAGGATTACAGAAAGCTGCCAGCTGTAATAGAACATCATCACAAACAGACCAATGATTGACGCCCCCTCTCGTACAACAGTCACCAGCGCACTGGAAGACGAAGACGCGACCTGCTCGGAATCATAAGTAATACGGGAAAGTAAGGTACCCGTGGATTGCTGGTCAAAGAATGCCACGGGCATTCTCATCATGTGACCAAACAGACGGCGACGCATATGCATCACGACTTTGCCCGAAACCCATGAAATGCAGTAACTCGAAATATAGCCACTGATACCGCGTACAATCATCAGACCGATAACGACCAGGGGCATCCAAAGTAGTATGGAGCGGTCAGCTTTACCAAAACCGTCATCAAGTAGCGGCTTCAGCAAAGACAGCATGAAAGTATCACTGGCGGCGTTTGCGACCAGCGCAATAGCCGCAGCGATCAGCCCGGCTTTAAAAGGTGTGATCATCGGCCACAGACGACGGAATGTCTGCCATGTGGAGAGATCTTTATCGTTCATCATGCAATATCAACCAGCATCGAAAGAAATAGCGGTCTATTCTACTCATTATCTGCAGATACTCCAAACTGGCGGTGGTACCAACGGGGGATTAATTGCTCGCGTAAGCCTTTAATTGTCCAATAATCATCAAAAATGAAGAGGCTGAGTTGACCCGATACAGATGTTGAATGCCAGTCATAACGCGCTTTGTTGTATCTGCTAACAACTTTATGTGCCGGCAGATGCCATTTATTAAAACGGGAGGCTGATGCCAGTACGATAACCGGCTTGACTGCCCGTAGAAAAGGGGGTATCGATGAAGTATTGCTGCCATGATGAGGGACCTGAAGTGCCGTGGCTCGTAATGTGTTTCGCAACTTCCTGACCAGCGCTTTTTCCGTTTCAGCTTCAATATCGCCGGTCAGCAGCAAACTGAATGAACCATCATCAATGCGGATAACACAGCTGTCGTTATTCCGGGCATCGCCGGACATTTTCTCTGGCCACAACACTTCAAAATCCAACCCCTGCCACCGCCATTGCTCGCCCGCGATACATTTCAGATGATGCTGATCAGAAAGGGTACTTTCACGTACGCTGGCAGCAGGGTATCGGTTTTGCAATACGGTTAACCCACCCCGGTGATCTTTGTCATCATGACTGATAATTATCTGTTCCAGCTGGATATTCTTCCAGTTTAAAAACGGAATAATATTTTGTTCAGCGGCTGATCCGCCTTCCCACCTGTTGCCGGTATCATAAAGAACACCTTTGCCATTTTTGCTGATAAGAACAGACAAGCCGTGCCCGACATCAAGCATATCAATCCGCCAGCGCTCTGGTGGATTTCTGTTCATCCAGACGAAAGAAATCGCGAAAAGAGACAGCAAAAGTGAAAAACAATATCTCAACGGGCAAATCCGCCAGCACAATAGCACCAGCCATCCCATCAGGCTCACGACCAGAAAGGATTCACTCAATGGGGTCCAGCCGTCAGGTAATGCTTTAACCCCCCACAGGGCCAGCCTCAGGGTAACGTCAGCCAGTTGCCAGAGCACAGCCTGGACGTAACCTCCTAATGTATAGGGCACGGCGCTCATCAACAAGGCCAGTAATACCAGCGGGACGGTGAACAGCGAAACAACCGGCACGGCCCACATATTGGCCGGAAACGAAAAGAGGTTCATGCCATGGAAAATCCAGACCTGCAGGGGCCAGAGTAGAAGCGTCATCCCCACCTGCAAATGTCCCCAACGGCAAAATGCCCAATACCATGCCTGCTGAAACATTGCCGGCAAAGGTGCCCACTGAAACCAGAAAACCAGTGCCCCCACGGCAAAGCATGACAACCAGAAACTGTCAGATAATAAATTCATAGGATCGGCCAGCAAAAGCATGGCAACCACCCAAAGCCATATCTGCCACGGATGACAGCGGACACGGAACAGACGCAGCAGGATCCACATCGATACCGCTAACGCTGCACGAACTGCAGGTGCGTTGCCTCCGGAAAGCCAGGTGTAGGTCAGCAGAAAAGCGACGCTCACCAATAACGGAAAGCGATAGTCAATCATCTTTACCGGCATCAAAAACTGTATGCCACGTGCCAGCCACCATCCGAATAATGCCGCCACGGAGATATGTAAACCTGATATCGCCACCAGATGGGCGATGCCCGTCTGTTGCAACAGCAGCTTATCTGCCCCCTCTATTAATCCTTTTTCGCCAAAGGCCAGTGCGATCAACACAGGCGTATTTTCCATCAGCGGCATCTTCTGCTGCACCCGCTGAATAAACTGCTGACGAAGCGAACTTTTCGCGTCAACTGGCTGACTGTGGCGGACCGTTGCTGTCAGTGGCGCATGCTGAGCCAGCGCCCAGCGCTGGGCATCAAATCCGCCTTCATTGAGCATGCTATGGACGGGACGCAAGCTGACGGTCATATCCCAGCGCTGACCCGCAAAAAGTTCTTGCCCTCCCTCATCCCAGTTAGTGCGGAACATGATCGGTGGAAAGAGGATTTTATCTTCAACTTTTTCAATCTTGAAGAGTACAGAGGATGTGCTGGTGTTCCCGAGATTAATACTTTCTACCGCTGCGATAACATGCCGTTTTGTGCCCTGAAGCGCTGAAATCTGATGAAGTTGAATATCGCCCTGAAATGAGGCCCAACTGAGACTCAGCAGACCGATCGCTATCAGGCTGAATATTCTGTGATGTAGTCTGAAACAACAGAATGCACAAAGACACAGCATAACCCGTTGAATAACGGTGGGGAGTTCAGAAAAAATGAGCAGCGGCATCATGCCGGCAATAACCGCTAAAGCAGCCTCGTCCAGTGAGATTTTGATGTTTTACTTCCTTCACGTTGTTCAGACATATTTTCGTGCCGGAGTATGGTTTTCACGCGAAGAAGAGACAAGCAGGAGACCGAAACGCTGGGAGACGTTACGCAAATATTTTGTGATCAGAATTGAAAGAGAGATCAATTCATTAGTCGTAAGGCAAAAAAAACGGCACCTGGAAAGGTACCGTTTTACGTTCGCTATAGGCAGACATTTACGTCCAGGCGCAAGCCTTAGCCGTAAATATTCGCGCGGTCGCGCAACTCTTTACCTGGTTTAAAGTGAGGAACATACTTGCCGTCCAGCTCGACTTTATCGCCAGTTTTAGGGTTGCGCCCAACACGCGGAGCACGGTAGTGAAGAGAAAAACTGCCAAACCCACGGATTTCGATGCGTTCACCATCAGCCAAGGTTGCAGCCATATGCTCAAGCATCTCTTTCACTGCATCCTCAACAGCTTTCGCCGGGATATGAGAGTGCTGGCCAGCAAGTCTTTCAATAAGTTCAGACTTGGTCATATTACCTCCAAGCTTTGCAGCTAAACTACCGTTTCGGGGCGACTGAGCCGCCCCCCGTCATTACTCGCCTTTTGCCGCTTTGAACGCTTCAGCCATAGCGTTAGAGAAGTTGCTTTCGTCTGGTTTGTTGTTAACAACAGCGATTGCATCTTTCTCGTCTGCTTCGTCCTTAGCACGAACGGACAGGCTTACTACGCGGTTCTTACGATCAACACCGGTGAATTTAGCTTCAACTTCATCACCAACGCTCAGAACCAGAGTTGCGTCTTCAATACGGTCGCGAGAAGCTTCTGAAGCGCGCAGGTAACCTTCTACGCCGCCAGCTAATTCAACTGTAGCACCTTTGGCGTCAACTGCTGTGACTTTACCAGTAACAATAGTACCTTTCTTGTTAACAGACAGGTAGTTATTGAATGGATCTTCAGCCAGTTGCTTCACGCCCAGGGAGATACGTTCACGTTCTGCATCAACTTGCAGAACCACAGCTGCGATTTCGTCGCCTTTTTTGTATTCACGTACTGCTTCTTCGCCTGCAACGTTCCAGGAGATGTCAGACAGGTGAACCAGGCCGTCGATGCCGCCATCCAGACCAATGAAGATACCGAAGTCAGTGATTGACTTGATTTTACCTTCAACACGGTCGTTCTTGTTGTGGGTCTCTGCGAATTGCTGCCATGGGTTGTTTTTGCATTGTTTCAGGCCCAGGGAGATACGACGACGTTCTTCGTCGATATCCAGAACCATAACTTCAACAACATCGCCCACGTTAACCACTTTAGATGGGTGGATATTTTTGTTAGTCCAGTCCATTTCAGAAACGTGAACCAGACCTTCAACGCCTTCTTCGATTTCTACGAAGCAGCCGTAATCAGTCAGGTTAGTCACGCGACCCGTCAGTTTAGTACCTTCTGGGTAACGTTTAGCGATAGCGACCCAAGGATCTTCGCCCAGTTGTTTCAGACCCAGTGATACACGGGTACGTTCACGGTCAAATTTAAGAACTTTAACAGTGATTTCATCGCCAACATTAACAATTTCGCTTGGGTGTTTAACACGTTTCCAAGCCATGTCAGTGATGTGCAGCAGGCCATCAACGCCGCCCAGATCAACGAATGCACCGTAGTCAGTGAGGTTCTTAACGATACCTTTAACTTCCATGCCTTCCTGCAGGTTTTCCAGCAGTTGATCGCGCTCTGCGCTGTTCTCAGACTCAATTACTGCACGACGGGAAACAACAACGTTGTTGCGTTTCTGGTCCAGTTTGATGACTTTGAACTCAAGATCTTTGCCTTCGAGATGCAGCGTGTCGCGAACAGGACGAACGTCTACCAGTGAACCTGGCAGGAACGCACGGATACCGTTCAGCTCAACAGTGAAACCGCCTTTAACTTTACCGTTGATAACACCGGTAACAGTTGCAGATTCTTCGTAAGCTTTTTCCAGCGTGATCCAAGCTTCATGACGTTTAGCTTTTTCACGGGACAGCAGAGTTTCACCGAAGCCGTCTTCAACAGCGTCCAGCGCAACATCAACTTCGTCGCCAACCTGGATTTCCAGTTCGCCCTGTGCGTTTTTGAATTGTTCTGCCGGGATTGCAGACTCAGATTTCAGACCGGCGTCAACCAGTACGATATCTTTGTCGATAGACACAACAACACCACGAACGATGGAACCAGGACGGGTTTCGATTGTTTTTAAGGATTCTTCAAAGAGTTGAGCAAAAGATTCAGTCATGTTGATAATCTTTAGGTTCTTAAGTTTAACGTCCATCTGGCGTCCTGCTGGATGGGGTTGTTTCAAATGCCCCGCTACAGATCCTTGCGGCGAGGTTAAAAAAAACTATAGCCAAAACTGGCACTGAATATTCTTCAGCACCAGATTAAGGCCAGATTACCGGGTTTGTTTTTGCGGTAATCCTAGAATTTCTGTGGCATAAGCCAGTGCTTTTTCGATGACTTCGTCGATAGACATACTGGTTGAATCCAGCAACAGTGCATCGGAAGCAGCCACTAAAGGCGCGATAGGCCTGTTACGATCACGGTCATCGCGTTCTTTGATCTCGGCTAAAAGCCGTTCAAAGTTAACACTAAAGCCTTTTTCCTGCAACTGTAGCATTCTTCTGTTTGCACGTTCTTCCGAACTGGCATCCAGAAATATCTTCACCGGTGCATCAGGGAAAACCACCGTACCCATATCGCGGCCATCAGCAATCAGACCCGGCGCATCGCGAAATGCGCGCTGCCTGCGCAATAATGCCTCACGAACACGGGGGAATGCCGCCGCCTGAGACGCAGTATTGCCTACCGTTTCGGTGCGGATTTCATTGGTAACATCCTCACCTTCTAAAATAACGTGCAATTGCCCGTCCTGAGCCACAAAACGAACGTCGAGATGTGCGGCAAGCGGAACTAACGCCTCTTCTGAGACAATATCAACCTGATGATGCAAAGCTGCCAGCGCCAAAACGCGGTAAATCGCGCCGGAATCCAGCAGATGCCAGTTAAAGGCCTCGGCAAGCGCTTTACACAACGTACCTTTGCCTGCACCACTTGGCCCATCAACGGTGATTACCGGGGCTAAAGCCGTCATTTTTGTCTCCTTTCGGTGGGGGATACCCGCTTCATTAGTCTCACAGGACTAATTCAGGAGCGGCATTATACGCTGCCTTTGCTGCAACTGTTACCCCACATTTTTCAGTTGCCTAAAAAGCGGACGGTTCTGAGCCTGAAAAATAAAAAAACGGACATCCTGGATGTCCGTTTATACAAGGGCAACCTCGTGAAAAGTTATGCCAGTGTGCTGATTGCTGCCAGACGTTCAAAATAGTCAGGGAACGTTTTCGCGGTACACTTCGGATCAAGAATGGTCACCGGCGTATCGGATAAGGCCACCAGCGAAAAACACATCGCCATCCGGTGATCATTATAGGTGCCAATGTCGGCAGACCTCAGCGAATGAGGCGGATCAATGCGAATGTAATCTTCGCCCTCTTCCACTGTTGCTCCGACCTTACGCAACTCAGTCGCCATCGCCGTCAGTCGATCAGTCTCTTTAACACGCCAGTTATAAATATTACGTAGCGTCGTCGGACCTTCGGCAAACAACGCCGCAGTAGCAATGGTCATTGCTGCATCCGGAATATGGTTCATATCCATATCAATGCCTTTAAGTTCACCGCGGGTACATTCGATATAATCCTCAGCCCAGTGGATAGTCGCACCCATTTTTTCCAGTACATCTGCAAAACGAATATCGCCCTGCATACTGTTTTTGCCGATTCCGGTCACGCGAACCGTACCGCCCTTAATCGCCGCAGCGGCCAGAAAATAGGACGCAGAAGACGCATCGCCTTCGACCAGATAGGAACCCGGAGACACATACTGCTGACGGCCTTTGATGCTGAATTTCTGGTACCCGTGATTTTCGACGTCAATACCAAAGGTTTTCATCAGGTTCAGCGTGATATCGATATAAGGTTTGGAAACCAGTTCACCTTTAATCTGAATAGTAGTGTCGTTACCTGCCAGCGGGGCTGTCATCAACAGCGCCGTCAGGAACTGGCTTGAAACGCTGCCGTCGACACTGACGTCACCACCACTAAAGCCACCGCGCAGGCGAAGAGGCGGATAGTTTTCCTGCTCAAGGTAATCAATCTGTGCACCGCCCTGACGAAGCGCATCGACCAGATGCCCGATCGGACGCTCTTTCATGCGCGGCTCACCGGTCAGCACCACATCCTGCTCACCCAGGCACAACGCCGCAGCCAGCGGACGCATAGCGGTACCGGCATTCCCCAGAAACAGCTCCAGACCTTTAGCATTGGAAAAAGCCGTGCCCAGACCTTCGATTTCACACTCTGTCCTGGACGCAGATAAATGATGCGTGACGCCCAACTGAGTCAGTGCTGTCAGCATATGGCGCACATCGTCGCTGTCGAGCAGGTTAGTCAGGCGGGTAGTGCCCTGTGCAAAAGCAGCCAGCAAAAGTGCGCGATTAGAAACACTTTTTGAGCCCGGTAAATTGATGCTGCCGTTAACCAGCGCAACAGGTTGTAATGTCAGGGATTCCACGCTTTCTCCAATTCTTTTTTTCATAAAATGACCCCGGACATTGAGCCGGGGTCATTTTTAAGGCTTCTTACTCAAGCATTCTGCGGGCCCGGAAGCCAGCACACTTAACCGTGACGTTTTTCGAATTCAGCCATAAAGTCGGTCAGTGCTTTTACGCCTTCAACAGGCATCGCATTATAAATAGATGCGCGCATACCACCAGCCACACGATGGCCTTTTAATGCATGCAGACCCGCTTCCTGCGCCTGATCAAGGAACAGTTTATCCAGAGAGGCGTCCGCCATCTGGAAAGGAACGTTCATCCACGAACGGTTCGCATCGGCGACAGGGTTGCGATAGAAACCGGTATGGTCAATGGCGCCATACAACAGTTCGGCTTTTGCGCGGTTGCGTTTTTCCATCTCACGCAGGCCACCCTGTTCTTTCAACCATTTGAACACCATGCCTGACAAATACCACGCGAACGTTGGCGGAGTATTGAACATAGAATCGTTCTCAGCCAGAACGGTATAATCGAGGATAGAAGGCAATTCTGTGCGCGCTTTACCCAACAGATCTTCGCGGACGATAACCAAGGTCAGCCCCGCAGGACCGATATTTTTCTGCGCACCGGCATAAATTACCCCAAAGCGGCTGACATCAATCGGGCGGGAGAGGATGCAGGATGAATAATCGGCTACCACGATTTTGTCACCAAAATCAGGCATTTCATCGATAGCGATACCATCAATGGTTTCATTCGGACAGTAATGAACGTAGGCAGAATCTGCACTCAGTTTCCATTCGCTCATTGGCAAAATACCACGTTTGCCATCGATCGTGGCGTTAACGTCAATCACGTTAGGCGTGCAATATTTTTGCGCTTCTTTGACTGCGCTGTGTGCCCAGTAACCACCGTCGATATAGTCAGCGGAGGATTTATCGCCCAAAAGGTTCATAGGTACTGCGGCAAATTGCGCACGTGCGCCACCATGACAGAACAGCACTTTATAGTTCGAGGGAATATTCAGCAGGTCACGGATATCCTTTTCGGATTCTTCAGCCACCTGGATAAATTCTTTGCTGCGGTGACTGATTTCCATCACCGAGGTACCCAGTCCGTGCCAGTTACAAAGTTCCTGTTCTGCACGACGCAACACTTCAGCCGGGATCATTGCCGGGCCTGCACTAAAATTATAAACCTGAGTCATTTCCCCTCACCACTTCTCTGAGACAGCCACATAGTAATCATTAATTTAACGGTTTTATCATCCGGGACAAGCAGTCTGCAACGGTTATTGATCATGAACTGATAAACAGCGATGAGAAGTTGGTCACAAGGTTCATTCCTCCCTGGAAAGCTGATTTTACAGGATTATCTGTTCACACCCGCACCGTGCTCAGCGCCCTCACCCAGGTGATATTCTGGCACCTTGAATAAGCAGCTTTTACACCGACTTTGAAGGATTTAATCAGGCTACACCGATGACAGGCATCGTGAGCATAAGCGTCCTCTAACCATTATACCTGCCGACCTCCCCGGTCCGACATCTTCATGCTGTCTGAAGCAGAGATCCGCCAGTGGTTACCAGATTCGCCGATAAGCTAAGCGCGTTACAACGCGATTACATTCTTAACACGAATACATGGAGCTCATGCGCAAAACCCCGTATCATTGCGCGTTTTTAGCACGCTCAAAAGTGAACTCAATGACCCAAACTTTTATTCCTGGTAAAGACGCGGCGCTGGAAGACTCCATTTCCCGCTTCCAACAAAAACTCACCGATCTTGGCTTTAATATCGAAGAAGCTTCGTGGCTGAATCCGGTTCCCCACGTCTGGTCAGTGCACATTCGCGATCGCGACTGTCCGCTGTGTTTCACCAACGGTAAAGGTGCCAGCAAGAAAGCCGCACTGGCTTCTGCTTTGGGTGAATACTTTGAGCGTCTGTCGACTAACTATTTCTTCGCGGATTTCTATCTGGGCAAAGAAATCGCTAAGGGTGATTTCGTTCATTATCCGAACGAGAAGTGGTTCCCGCTTCCGGAAGACGACAGCCTGCCGGTGGGTATTCTGGATGAGCGCCTGCATGCATTTTATGATGCCGATAAAGAACTGGTGGCCAGTGATCTGATCGACCTGCAATCCGGCAATCCTGACCGTGGTATTTGTGCCCTGCCGTTTACCCGTCAGTCAGATCTGCAAACTGTTTATATTCCAATGAATATCATCGGTAATCTCTACGTTTCCAACGGCATGTCAGCAGGCAACACTGCCAATGAAGCTCGGGTACAGGGGCTGTCAGAAGTCTTCGAGCGTTATGTGAAAAACCATATTATTGCTGAATCAATTAGTCTGCCTGAAATCCCTTCGGAGGTTCTGGCGCGCTATCCTGGTGTGGTTGAAGCCATCGCAAAACTGGAAGAAGAAGGTTTCCCTATCCTTTCTTATGACGCCTCGCTGGGCGGCAACTATCCGGTCATTTGTGTGGTTCTGTTCAATCCGGCTAACGGCACCTGTTTCGCCTCCTTTGGCGCACACCCTGATTTTGGCGTAGCACTGGAACGTACGGTGACTGAGCTGCTGCAGGGCCGCAGCCTGAAAGATCTAGATGTGTTCACCGCACCGACTTTCGACGATGAAGAAGTTGCCGAACATGCCAACCTTGAAACCCATTTCATCGATTCAAGCGGTCTGATTTCGTGGGATATGTTCAAGCAGGACGCCGACTATCCGTTTGCTGACTGGAGCTTCAGCGGTACCACTGAAGAAGAATTTGCGACCCTCATGGCTATCTTCGATAAAGAAGATGCTGAAGTGTATATCGCCGATTACGAGCATCTGGATGTTTATGCCTGCCGTATTATCGTTCCGGGCATGTCTGACATTTATCCTGCTGAAGATTTACTGCTGGCAAATAACAGCATGGGTGCGCATCTGCGTGATCAACTGCTGGCGTTACCAGACAGTGATCTGCCAAAAGAAACCTATCTTGAGATGATCACACAGCTTGATGATGAAGGTCTGGATGATTTTACCCGTGTTCGTGAGCTGCTGGGTATCGCCAGCGGCAAAGACAACGGCTGGTACACCTTACGTGTCGGTGAGCTGAAATCTATGTTGGCACTGGCCGGTGGTGATTTGGATCAGGCGCTGACGTGGGCTGAATGGTCGCATGAGTTCAACTCTTCTGTTTACAGCGATGAGCGCAACAATTATTACCGCTGCCTGCAAACCCTGCTGCAACTCTCTCTGGAAGCAGAACGCGAGCCGGCTCAGTACTATAACGCTTTCGTGAAAATGTATGGTCAGAAAGCGGTTGAGGATGCTTCAGCGGCTATCAGTGGAGAAGTCCGTTTCCACAGTTTGTTTGCTGTCGACCCTGAGCTGAAAGCATTACCTGCCCATCAGGCGCTGCTTGGCGCATATGAAAAGCTGCAAGTCGCCAAACGTCGCCACTGGTCGAAAGCCTGATCCACTGACACGATGAATCCTTTAAAACCGGCAGGATTTACTGCCGGTTTTTTATTTATAGAGCCAGTATCCGTTCACTAAAAACCCTAAACTTTTACTGTTCTATTTATGCACAAAAGTTTGACTCGGCCACTAAAATGACGTGTAATTCTGCGCAAAATAATACCCGCCTGTCTTTTTCACGGTAAAAATAGGACACTTATTTTTATAAGTTAAAGGAAAGTAAAATTTATAAAATAAAAATAATGATATTTATTAACACTGAATTCATTATATTAACTCAAAATTGAAAATAAATTCTGGCCGCATCAACTTTATTTGCAAAAATTAAAATCTTTTTACCGATTATTTTTCAAAAGGTTACCTCTTAAACTACCCCTTTAGTCGTTCATTACAAACCACCAAAAACCCCCTCGTATGATCCACATCAATTTTTACGTTATACTGCTTTGCTAGTATCTCGTTGCGCAGTGCATAGCCCTGAATAAGAGAGTTAATGTGAAAGCTGACAACCCCTTCGATCTCATTTTACCCGCCGCTACAGCGAAAGTTGCTGAAGATGCTGGCGTTTATAAAGCCACCAAACAGCCGTTAAAAACATTCTTTTTAGCCATTACTGCTGGCGTCTTTATTTCTATAGCCTTTGCTTTTTATATCACCGCCACAACTGGCACCGGTACCGTTCCTTATGGTCTTGCAAAACTGGTCGGGGGCATCTGCTTCTCTCTGGGTTTGATGCTGGTGGTCGTATGCGGCGCGGACCTGTTCACGTCCACTGTACTTATCGTCATAGCGAAAGCCAGCGGTCGTATCACCTGGGGGCAATTGGCGCGTAACTGGGTCAACGTCTATGTGGGTAACCTGGTCGGCTGCTTATTCTTTGTCGCGCTGATTTGGTTCTCCGGCGAATACATGGTTGATAACGGTTTGTGGGGACTGAACGTTCTGCAAACTGCTGATCATAAAATGCATCACACATTTATCGAAGCCGTATGTCTGGGGATCCTTGCTAACCTGATGGTTTGCCTGGCGGTATGGATGAGTTACTCCGGCCGCAGTCTGATGGATAAAATGTTCGCAATGATTTTACCGGTCGGCATGTTCGTCGCCAGCGGTTTTGAACATAGCATTGCTAACATGTTCATGATCCCTTTAGGCATTGTAGTGAAAAATTTTGCGACACCAGAATTCTGGCAGGCTGTCGGGACCACACCGGCACAATTTGCAGAACTGAATATCACTAACTTTATCATCGACAACCTCATCCCTGTGACTATCGGTAACATCCTCGGAGGGGGTTTGCTGGTAGGGTTAACGTACTGGGTCATATATCTTCGCGATGAGAAACACCACTGAACCAATGTGGCAGTCTTGTTACGACAGTTTTACACGTGATTTTTAAAAAAATCCAAATTAGAAGGTAGGTGCAAAATGTCCAAGCTCAATGAAAAATTGACCAACGCATGGCAGGGTTTTAGTGCTGGTGAATGGCAGAATGGCGTAAATGTCCGTGACTTCATTCAGAAGAACTACACACCGTATGAAGGTGATGAGTCCTTCCTGGCTGGCGCTACCCAAGCGACAACCACCCTGTGGGATAAAGTAATGGATGGCATCAAACTGGAGAACCGCACTAAAGCTCCAGTAGATTTCGATACCGACGTTGCCTCTACCATCACTTCTCACGATGCCGGCTACATCAACAAATCATTGGAAACAATCGTTGGCCTGCAAACTGACGCGCCATTGAAACGTGCCCTGATCCCATTCGGCGGCATCAAAATGGTGGAAGGTTCATGTAAAGTTTATGGTCGTGAACTGGATCCAGCACTGAAAAAAGTCTTCACTGATTACCGCAAAACCCACAACCAGGGCGTTTTCGATGTTTACACTAAAGACATCCTGAACTGCCGCAAATCAGGTGTTCTGACCGGTCTGCCAGATGCCTACGGTCGTGGCCGTATCATCGGTGACTACCGTCGTGTTGCATTGTACGGTATCGACTTCCTGATGGCCGACAAATATGCACAGTTCCAGTCTCTGCAAAGTGATCTGGAAAATGGCGTAAACCTGGAAATGACCATCCAGCTGCGTGAAGAAATCTCTGAACAACACCGTGCTCTGGGCCAGATTAAAGAAATGGCTGCTAAATACGGTTGTGACATTTCTGGTCCTGCGACCAACGCACAAGAAGCTGTACAGTGGACTTACTTCGGCTACCTGGCTGCAGTTAAATCTCAGAATGGCGCTGCAATGTCCTTTGGCCGCGTATCTACTTTCCTTGACGTGTTCATCGAACGTGATATCAAAGCAGGCAAACTGACTGAAGAACAAGCTCAGGAACTGATTGACCATCTGGTAATGAAACTGCGTATGGTTCGTTTCCTGCGTACCCCTGAGTATGATGAACTGTTCTCCGGTGACCCAATCTGGGCAACTGAATCTCTGGCAGGTATGGGCGTTGACGGCCGTACTCTGGTGACCAAAAGCAGCTTCCGCTTCCTGAATACCCTGTACACTATGGGGCCTTCACCAGAGCCGAACATGACCATTCTGTGGTCTGAAAAACTGCCAATGAACTTCAAAAAGTACGCAGCGAAAGTGTCTATCGATACCTCATCTGTACAGTATGAGAACGATGACCTGATGCGTCCTGACTTCAACAACGATGACTATGCCATCGCTTGTTGTGTGAGCCCGATGGTTGTGGGTAAACAAATGCAGTTCTTCGGCGCTCGTGCAAACCTGGCGAAAACCATGTTGTACGCAATCAACGGCGGCGTTGATGAAAAAATGAAAATCCAGGTGGGTCCTAAAGAAGCACCAATGATGGATGAAGTCCTGACCTTCGATAAAGTCATGGACCGCATGGATCACTTCATGGACTGGTTGGCTAAACAGTACGTGACTGCGCTGAACATCATTCACTACATGCATGACAAATACAGCTACGAAGCATCGCTGATGGCTCTGCATGACCGTGACGTTTATCGCACCATGGCGTGTGGTATCGCAGGTCTGTCAGTTGCTGCTGACTCCCTGTCCGCTATCAAATACGCAAAAGTTAGCACTATCCGTGATGAAGACGGCCTGGCGATAGACTTCAAGATTGAAGGCGAATACCCGCAGTTCGGTAATAACGATTCTCGCGTAGATGACATCGCCTGCGACCTGGTAGAACGTTTCATGAAGAAAATTCAGAAACTGCGTACCTACCGTGGCGCTGTAGCCACTCAGTCCGTTCTGACCATCACCTCTAACGTGGTTTATGGTAAGAAAACAGGTAACACTCCGGACGGTCGTCGTGCTGGTGCTCCATTCGGCCCTGGCGCTAACCCAATGCACGGTCGTGACCAGAAAGGTGCGGTTGCCTCTCTGACTTCCGTTGCTAAACTGCCGTTTGCTTACGCGAAAGATGGTATTTCTTATACCTTCTCTATCGTTCCAAACGCGCTGGGTAAAGACGATGATGTACGTAAAGCAAACCTCGCGGGTCTGATGGATGGTTACTTCCACCACGAAGCGTCCATTGAAGGTGGTCAACACCTGAACGTGAACGTGATGAACCGTGAAATGCTGTTAGATGCGATGGAACATCCTGAAAACTATCCTCAGTTGACCATCCGTGTTTCCGGTTATGCGGTACGTTTCAACTCACTGACTAAAGAACAGCAACAAGACGTTATTACCCGTACTTTCACCAAGTCTCTGTAATAACTCAGCCTTGTAATCTGGTCTGATAAAAAGGCTCCACTATGTGGAGCCTTTGTTTCATCTCTCCCTGCCCTGCACTGTCTGCACGACAGTCTGTTTTGCCAGAGCGCTATACGTTGTGGACTTCTGGCAAAGCAGTATCGCCATTGCTGACAATCAACCTTAATGATTGTCTGGTATCATAAACCTGTTGTTTCCAGTTTATCTCTGCCAGGCCAGCATCCGCACACGTAGACTGCTATTCATTGGTCAATATGGAGAATAACCCGCAATGTCAGTTCAAGGTCGCATCCACTCATATGAATCCTGTGGCACCGTTGACGGCCCAGGTATCCGTTTCATTGTTTTTTTCCAGGGTTGCCTGATGCGTTGCATGTATTGCCATAACCGCGATACCTGGGACACACATGGCGGGAAAGAGATCAATGTCGATGACTTGATGAAAGAAGTCGTCACATATCGTCATTTTATGAATGCTTCCGGTGGCGGCGTAACAGCCTCCGGTGGCGAGGCCATACTGCAGGCTGAATTTGTGCGTGACTGGTTCCGCGCCTGCCAGAAAGAAGGGATTAATACCTGTCTGGATACCAACGGTTTTGTTCGTCGTTATGATCCGGTGATCGACGAATTACTGGATGTGTCTGATCTTGTCATGCTTGATCTAAAACAGATGAACGACGATATTCACCAGAATCTGGTAGGTGTCTCCAATCACCGCACCCTGGACTTCGCCCGCTACCTGGCTAAACGTAATCAGCGAACCTGGATCCGTTATGTCGTCGTGCCGGGCTGGTCTGATGATGATGACTCCGCGCATAAACTGGGTGAGTTCACCAAAGATATGACCAATATCGAGAAGATTGAACTGTTGCCATATCACGAGTTGGGTAAACACAAATGGACGGCAATGGGTGAGAAATACGGTCTGGATGGCGTAAATCCGCCGACCAAAGAGATCATGGAAAGAGTGAAAAACATTCTGGCCAGCTACGGGCATAAAGTGATTTATTAAACACCGATATCCTGCCCATTAAAAAGACGCCATCTGGCGTCTTTTTCGCTTTATGAGACTAAGATTCTCAATGAAACCATACCCAAAATAATTGGAGTTGCAACAAGGCGACGAGTGACGAGATCCCGATGAGTTGACATAAGTCAGTGATTCGGGTCCCGGAGCGTAGCTAATGCAGTTGTAGCTTCAAGTATGAAGGGTATCAGGCGGCAGCAACCGGGTTATGCGTATGATCCGCTTTGCGCATCAGCATCGCCAGATAGACCAGCGAGACCACCGCAATCATCACGAACAGCAGGCGGTCTGAATAACTTTGCATCAGTATCGCAGTCATCGTTGGTCCTGCCAGGCTGCCGATGGTGTAGCTCATCAGTAATGCCTGATTCATCGCCACCAGTTCCTCTGCATTTACTTTTTCACAAGCCCAGGACATGGCAACCGGATACAACGTAAAACCAGCACATCCCAGAATGAATAGCGTCGGTGCCATCGCATAACCACTGAGCATCGCAATGCTACCGAAAATAACGGCGAAGATTTGAATACGCAGTACCATAAGGCGTCCGTAGCGATCGGCCAGTCGTCCCACCGGCCACTGCCCGACAATTCCGGCACTGACCAGCAATGCCATCCAGTAACCCACATCCGCATCACTCATTCCCTGATGCGTCAGGAACAGCGGCATCAGGCCGTAGAGAGAGCCCAGAACGATGCCGGAAATAATACAACCGTTAATTCCCAGGCGGGCATTTCTGCGTCTGAACATCGGCATTACGGCATAACGCGGTTGCTCACTGTCCTGGTTTTCAATATGCGTCAACAGCAACGGCAGCATCGCAATGACAATCAGCGCCGTCACCCAAGGCAACACGCTTAAAATTGCTGTGGGCACTGTGCCCACCAGGAGCTGCCCAACCACTGTGCCGATGTAATACATGATCATATACGCCGCCAGCAACTGGCCGCGATTTTTGACAGTTCCGCTGCGTAGCAACGCACTTTCCACCACAACCCAGATCAACGCACAACCGATCCCTGCAACAAAACGCGCCGTTATCCAGCTCCAGAAACTCATTGAGAGCGCCAGACCAGCCGTCGCAACAGCAAACAAAATGCAGGAGAGGTAATAACTGCGGTTAAAACCCATACGTTTAATCAGCCCGCCCGCGAGCAAAGTACCCAACAGGTTACCGGTAAAATAAGATGAACTAACCAGCCCGACCTGCCAGGTCGGAAGTTGCTCATGACTGAGCCACAAGGGGACCAGCGTGTTTAAAACAGCGATAGAAATCGTCAACAGCAGGAGTCCGCACAGGAGCAGAGAAACAGGACGGGAATAGGCGGACATAGGATGGTGATGACCACAAAGAGGAAGAAATTGCGCGCATCATGCCACCGGCGGTTTAAAAGTCAATCCGGCAAAAACCAGCCTGAGCACAAACGGAAGAGTGATGATTGAAATCGTTAATCAAGTCCCGGGATTAAGAATCATGATGCTTTAATGACAATGCAATATCACCATGATAACAAACGAGTTTACATTTACCACACCCGTTACATTTCTTGTCATCAACCACAGGTTGATTTTGTTGATTAAAAAATATTGCCGTGCGGGGACACGCAATTTCGCACATCCTGCACATATCATCTAACCGCCCCAGGCACTGAGCCGAAATTACCGGACGCAGACCGATATCCATCGGGACACGTTCATCCAGCGCGCCGCTTTCGCAAGCCTGCGTGCAGGCCCCGCAAAAATCACATTCGGCATAATCGATAGCCAGCGAGGCCACCCTTTCCTGAACGCTTATAATGCCGACCGGACATGCCTGTACGCAGTGCCCGCATCCATCACATTGCTGCAGAAACGCCGGTTCGGCAACGGCCTGAGGCGGACGGGCAACTGTGCGCACCGGCAACTTTGCTGAAGGGGGTTGTGCTTGTTTAATGGCCTGCTTACCCGTTGACAGCAGGCCGCGAAATAATCCACGGCGGCTGACAGTTCTGCTGCTCATCCAGGCCCGGTAAAAGCCAGCATCACGTGGATCGCTCATCAGAAATACAAATCCGCGGCTTTTACTTCCAGACCCTGCAGCTGTTTCCAGCCACAGAGCGTGGATTCAGCCAGTATGGCCACACCCACGTAAAACGGATGTTCGGCTTTCTGCCGCAACAATTCCAGATAACGACCTGCCCAAGGCAGCAAATGCATTGTTAAAAATTCATTCAACAATGCCGGAGAGTTTTCAGCCAGCCAGGCAGACATCATCAATAGCAAACCAATGTGATCCTCTGGTTCTGCCTGGGTCAGGTGCGGTTCGATGCCGTTTTCGCGCATCCACTGCCGAAGCACCAGTGTGGAATCGCCAAACACGACGGATTCTTTGTCCAGATAGACCGAGCCCCACGGCGGCGCAGGGAGCGCGTAAGGGCCTACAAACAGGCGCTGATAGGCGTCCCCGAGACTTTCCTTCGCCAGATCAATCTGGCTGAAATATTCAGTGACCTGCGCTTTGGCATCTTCACTGGCACAGTGCCACAAGGGTGCCCATTCGCTGTTTTCCAGTAATGCAATTAAAGGCTGAACTTCTCGGGAATCTGGCGGATAAAATAAGACGGCGCCTAAAATTTTACCGGTTAAACTGATTGATTCTGCTGACATAATTCACTCTGATTAGAGAGAACACGCCACCACAAGCGACGCGTTCTCTGATAAATCGGACTACTGATCATTAGCCGCTGACGGCCATTCCCACGGTCATATGCAAACCATAGAAAATGGCGCGACCAATCAGCTCACCGGCAAATACCAGCACGAACGCCAGAATCATTGATGCCAGTGCCGGACGCTTGCGCATAATCAGCGGGCAGAACCAACAGCCGAGACCGAGAATTACCAGCACCAGCCGCCAGACTGACAGCGAACCGTATTGCGGGATCAGGGCAGAAGCAGCCTGAACAGAACTGCTGATGCCTGCCAGACTTGCGCTTTGCAGCATGACAACTGCCATACTCACGACCAGCGCAGCAAGACTGATAACCGGCAACAGGCGCAGCCCGCAACCATTGATATTCGCACCACGAAGCAGCAGAGAACCCAGAACCGGACCACCGATCAGCACCGTCAGCCCGAAATGGAAGAAGGTATACGCATTATCCCAGGTCGGCACGGTCTCAATTTCATAAACGCGGCACATCGCGTAAACAAAACCGATACCCGCCAGCATGGTGACGATCAACCAGATTTTACCCAGTGCGCGCGGCATCTTGTTGAGCATCGCCAGCAGCCAGTAAATCCCGCCTAAGGCAAAGAAGAATGATCCGCTACCGATTTCATTGCTCAGCGGCGACGCACCCAGCCGGTTCAGCGAGTTAAATGCACGCAGGGGTGACCCCAGATGCAGAACCGAAGCGATAAAAGCGATCGCCATCAGCGCCCACAGGAAGAACATTGAAAGATGTATCCGACGGGTCTCTTCTTTACTGCGTTGAGTGAGAAGCGCAATAGCCAGCACGATAAACGCACCAACCACACATTGCCCCAGGACCGTAAAGACCATTAAAGGCCATTCATGCCATCCGTTTCCCATCTCAAACCTCCTTCGGGTTAGCCAGATAACCCGTTGTATCGCCTACAGGACGGCAATTCGCATTGGGTTTGATGACGATATTTGGGTGAGTGAAATGTGAAGCCGGCAAGGGGGCCACTTCAGCCAGATCACCGTATTTCGCACGCAGTTCTTCAATTGGCGCCATATCCAGCGCACGCAGCGGGCAGGACTCCACACAAATCGGTTTCTTGCCTTCCGCAATGCGCTCATAGCAGCCGTCGCATTTGGTCATGTGACCTTTGGCTTCGTTGTACTGTGGCGCACCGTAGGGACATGCCATGTGACAGTAACGGCAACCGATGCAAACGTCTTCGTTCACCACCACAAACCCATCTTCACGCTTATGCATCGCGCCACTCGGACACACTTTGGTACAGGCAGGATCCGCACAGTGGTTGCAGGAAATCGACAGATAATACGCAAAGACATTCTGATGCCAGCCGTCGCCGTCCTTCTGCCAGTCGCCACCGGCATATTCATAAACGCGGCGGAAGCTGACGTCCGGCGTTAAGTTTTTGAAATCTTTACAGGCCAGTTCGCAGGTTTTGCATCCTGTGCAGCGGCTTGAGTCAATATAAAAGCCATATTGAGTTGTCATGTTTTACTCCGTTAAACCTTAGCCACTTGCACAAGGTTGGTATGAGAGGGGTTACCTTTCGCCAGCGGTGAAGGTCTTTGAGAAGTCAGTACGTTGATGCTGCCCGCACGGTCAATTTTTTTGCTGTCAGGGGAATACCACGCTCCTTCACCGAGCGCCACAACGCCTGGCATCATGCGCGGGGTCACTTTGGCGGCGATCTGCACTTCACCACGGTCGTTGAAAATACGGATCATGTCGCCGTTGGTGATGCCACGCTGCGCAGCATCCATCGGGTTGATCCACATTTCCTGCCGGCAGGCCGCTTTAAGCACGTCGACGTTACCGTAGGTGGAATGCGCACGCCCTTTGAAATGGAAGCCTGTCAGTTGCAACGGGAAGCGGCTCGCAATCGGGTCATCGTAATTTTCAAATCCGGCGGCATAAACAGGCAACGGATCAATGACATCATCTTTTTCCAGTTGCCATTTCGCGGCGATCTCAGCCAGTGGGGCGGAATAGATCTCAATTTTTCCCGAAGCTGTTTCCAGAGGATTAGCCTCAGGATCCTCACGGAATGCCTTATAGGCAACATGATGTCCTTCCGGGTCACGCTTTTTGAAAATTCCCTGCTGGCGGAAAGTGTCAAAATCGGGAAGTTCAGGAATAGCCTTCACAGATTGTTGATACAAATGGCGCATCCATTCTTCCTGATTGCGCCCTTCAGTAAACTTCTGTTCAACCCCCATGCGTTTAGCCAGTTCTGTAGTCATCTCATAGATGGTTTTGCATTCAAAGCGCGGTTTAATAGCCTGGTCGGCGAAAATTACATAAGCCATGTTGCCGCACTCAGCATCCAGGCAGAAATCCATCTGTTCGGAAGCCGTACAATCAGGCAGGAGGATATCGGCATATTTTGCCGAAGAGGTCATATGGTTATCTATGACGACAATCATCTCGCACTGCTTATCATCCTGAAGAATGTCATGAGTGCGATTGATTTGAGAGTGCTGATTGATCAAGCTATTACCGGCATAATTCCAGATAAACTTGATAGGAACATCCAGCTTATCCTTACCCCGAATACCGTCTCGCACCGCCGTCAGTTCGGGTCCACGCTTGATCGCATCCGTCCAAAGGAAAAACGGAATGCTTGTAGTCACCGGATTATCGAACGTCGGCATACGTACAAATGGCAGACTGTAAGAACCCGAATTTGCGCCTGAGTTACCGCCGTTAATGCCCACATTTCCTGAAAGGAGCGCTAACATAGCAATCGCACGGGTTGCAATTTCGCCGTTTGAGTGGCGTTGAGGCCCCCAGCCCTGCGCAATAAATGCTGGTTTTGCCTGCCCTATTTCGCGGGCAAGTTTGATAATTTTATCCACAGCAATGCCGGTGATTTTTGACGCCCATGCAGGCGTTTTGGCGACACCGTCCTCGCTACCGCCCAGAATGTACGCTTTGTAATGCCCATTGGCGGGTGCGCCTGCGGGCAAAGTTTTCTCGTCGTAACCAACGCAATATTTGTCCAGGAACGGCTGATCGACCAGATTTTCAGTAATCATCACATACGCTAACGCCGCGGCGAGTGCGCCGTCAGTCCCCGGACGAATCGGTATCCATTCATCTTCACGACCGGCCCCAGTGTCGGTATAACGGGGATCAATAATGATCATGCGCGCATTAGATTTCAGTCGCGCCTGCTCAAGATAGTACGTCACCCCTCCGCCGCTAAGACGGGTCTCACCAGGGTTATTACCGAAGAAAACCACCAGCTTGCTGTTTTCGATATCTGACGGGCTGTTACCATCCGCCCAGCCACCGTAGGTATAGTTGAGACCCGCAGCAATCTGTGCAGAACTATAATCACCATAATGATTGAGATAACCACCGCAGCAGTTCATGAGGCGGGCAATCAACGTTTTTCCCGGTGGCCATGAACGGGTCATCGTGCCGCCTAATGTACCGGTACCGTAGTTAAGATAAACCGCTTCATTGCCAAAGCGTTGAATAACATCTTTCAGGCTACCCGAAATCATGTCTAAGGCTTCATCCCAGCTGATACGCTTAAATTTACCTTCGCCGCGCTTACCTACACGTTTCATTGGGTACTTGAGACGATCAGGATTGTAGACCCGCCGCCGCATAGAGCGGCCGCGCAGACAAGCCCTGACCTGGTGCAATCCTTCGTAATTGTCATCACCCGTGTTATCCGTTTCGACATAACGGATCACCCCATCGACAACATGCATTCTCAGCGGGCAACGGCTCTCACAATTGACGGTGCATGCACTCCAGACAATTTTCTCATCTGCGGTTTTAACCGAATCCTGACGTGTTTCAGCACGTATTGATTTAAATGGCAGTGATATGCCCCCGACGGCAGCTGCCATACCGGCGAGCGTAGTTCCCTTAACCAGATCACGGCGGCTGATCCCTCCGCCTGAACCCGTTTTCTTGCTGTTTGAATCCGACATTGCTTACTCCGTTGCGCCCTTATCTTAAGGACGAAAATTTAACAACCATGTCACTGAACCTGGCTCCTGGGCCGTGGCTTCTTTAGACTTTTTCTATCTGAATCAAATTCGTATGCTGAGGATTACCTTTCGCCAGCGGGGACGGGCGCTGGGTCGTCAGCGTGTTCATGCAGGCACCATGGTCAATACGGTCACCACTCATATTGGCCTGATGCCATGCGCCCTGCCCCATAGCAACAACGCCGGGCATGATCCGCGGCGTAACTTTGGCTGCCACACGCACTTCGCCACGGTCATTAAACACTTTCACTTTGTCACCGTTCTCAATACCACGGGTTTTGGCATCCAGCGGGTTGATCCACACTTCCTGACGGCAGGCCGCCTGCAGCACGTCGATATTGCCGTAAGTGGAATGGGTGCGGGCTTTGTAGTGGAAACCGAACATCTGTAGAGGGAACTGGCTGCGTTTCGGGTCATCCCAACCTTCAAAGGTTGAGGCATAGACCGGCAGCGGACTGATTGTTTCGTCTTTTTGCAGCTCCCATTCGCTGGCAATTTTCGCCAGTGCCGAGGAATAAATTTCGATCTTTCCTGAGGGTGTTTTCAGCGGATTAGCGACAGGATCCTGACGGAATTTTTTATAGGCCACAAAATGCCCTGCCGGATCTTTACGTTTATAAATTCCCATTTCGCGCAATTCTTCATACGCAGGTAACGCCGGGTCTTTCGCCAGCATTTTGGTGTACAGATACTGCAACCATTCCCGCTGGGTGCGGCCTTCGGTGAATTTGTTGTAAACATCCGGACCAAGACGACGCGCCACTTCGCTCATCATCTCGTAAATTCCTTTGCGCTCGAATTTGGCAGAGGTCGCGGGCTGGATGAAAATCAGGTATCCCATATTGCCGGCGTAATCGTTGGGAATAATGTCTTCCTGTTCGACGGTCATGAGATCCGGCAACAGGATATCGGCGTATTTCGCCGATGACGTCATGAAGTTTTCCAGTACCACGATCATTTCGCACTGCGAGTCATCCTGCAGAATATCGTGGGTTTTATTGATATCGGAATGCTGGTTGGTGATGGTGTTACCGGCATAGTTCCAGATGAATTTGATCGGCACATCCAGCTTGTCTTTACCGCGCACGCCATCTGCTTTGGCAGTCATTTTAGGTCCGCGCGCAATGGCATCGGTCCAGCTAAAACAGGAAATCTGTGTTTTCACCGGATTTTCCAGCACCGGCATTCTTTCGATAGTAATGGTATAGGTTGACTCACGCGCCCCGCTGTTACCACCATTGATACCGACATTGCCGGTCAGAATCGGCAGCATAGCGATAGCCCGGGACGTCAGTTCACCATTGGCCTGACGCTGCGGGCCCCAGCCCTGAGAAATATAAGCAGGTTTGGCTTGTCCGATTTCCCGGGCCAGTTTAACGATGCGATCCACAGGAATGCCGGTAATACGGGATGCCCATTCAGGCGTCTTCGCCGTCGCATCTTCGCCCTGACCGAGAATATAGGCTTTGTAGTGACTGTTAGCCGGTGCCTCCGCAGGCAAGGTTTTTTCGTCGTAGCCCACGCAATACGAATCAAGGAAGTCTTGATCGACCCTGTCCTCAGTGATCAGCACATGTGCAAGGCCTGCCACCAGTGCGGCATCCGTTCCCGGCCGGATAGGGATCCATTCGTCCTCCCGGCCTGCGGCGGTATCGGTATAACGCGGGTCGATCACGATCATCCGGGCATTGGAACGCTGGCGCGCCTGTTCGAGATAGTACGTAATCCCGCCGCCGCTCATGCGCGTTTCCGCCGGATTATTACCGAAAAGGACGACCAGTTTACTGTTTTCAATATCTGACGTACTGTTGCCGTCGTTGCTACCATAGGTATATGGCATAGCGCAGGCGATTTGCGCGGTACTGTAGGTGCCGTAATGACTGAGAAAACCACCATAGCAATTCATCAGACGCGCCACCAGCGAGGCGTAAGGAGAAGAACGGGTAATGTTGCCGCCTACCACGCCGGAGGTATAATTGATATACACGGCTTCATTGCCATATTTCGCAACAATACGCTGCAAATTACCGGCAATTTCATCAAAGGCTTCTTCCCAGCTGATGCGTTTGAACTTACCTTCACCGCGCTTACCGACGCGCTTCATTGGGTAATTCAGACGCTCAGGATGGTTTATCCTGCGACGGATAGAACGCCCGCGCAGGCAGGCGCGTACCTGATGATCGCCATAAATATCCTGCCCGGTATTATCCGTTTCAACCTGGTAAACTTCATCATCGCGCACGTGCAAACGTAGTGCACAGCGGCTGCCACAATTGACCGAGCAGGCGCCCCACACCACTTTATCTTCATGCTTTGGCTTCTCTGTCGCTTGCGCCAGTGCTTTACGGCTAAAAGGCAACGATACGCCACCCGCAGCAATGACCAGCCCGGCCAGTGTTGATGTCTTCATCAACCTCCGCCGGCTGATACCACTCTTTACCGTGGTAATTTCTGATTTGGTTTCTGACATATTCCACTCCGGTAACGAGGCAATACCCACTCTGACTGCATGGATACTACTCAGCAGGAGGTATGAAACCTTGTCTGCTATCAAAAAAGCCGGGGTTGGATCAGGTGAAATGAGGATTTCTTAGCGTAGCGCACGTTTTTATGCATAAAAAAAGCGCCCTTAGGCGCTTTTTCGCTATATTAATGCATATATCACGGGCTTAACCGATATATTCTAAACCGCCCATGTATGGACGTAATACTTCCGGCACTTCAATACGGCCATCAGCTTGTTGATAGTTTTCCAACACCGCAACCAGTGTACGCCCCACAGCCAGACCAGAACCGTTCAGTGTATGAACCAGACGTGGTTTTTTGTCAGTTTTGTTGCGGCAACGCGCCTGCATACGGCGGGCCTGGAAATCGCCCATGTTTGAACATGAGGAAATTTCACGATAAGTGTCCTGCGCTGGCAGCCAAACTTCCAGGTCGTAGGTTTTGCAAGAGCCAAAGCCCATATCGCCGGTACACAGGAGAACTTTGCGGTATGGCAAATTCAGCAGCTGTAGCACTTTTTCCGCATGACCGGTCAGTTCTTCCAGTGCATCCATTGAATCTTCAGGACGCACAATTTGCACCATTTCAACTTTGTCGAACTGGTGCATACGGATCAACCCGCGGGTATCACGGCCATAAGAGCCGGCTTCTGAACGGAAACAAGGGGTATGCGCCGTCATCTTCAGTGGCAGAGATTCTTCTTCAAGAATTTCATCACGAGTCAGGTTAGTCAGCGGCACTTCTGCCGTTGGGATCAGCGCATAATTGCTGCTGCCCGCTTCTTCACTCAGTGGTTTGGTATGGAACAGATCTTCGCCAAATTTTGGCAGCTGACCGGTACCAAAAAGCGTTTCCTGATTGACCAGATACGGAACATACGTTTCCAGATAACCATGTTGTTCTGTGTGCAAGTCCAGCATGAACTGCGACAGCGCGCGATGCATACGGGCGATTTGCCCTTTCATCACCACAAAACGCGCACCCGTCAGTTTTACGGCCGCGGCAAAATCCAGACCGCCTGCCATTTCGCCCAACGATACGTGATCACGCACGGCGAAATCATACTGACGCGGCGTACCCCAGCGGCTGACTTCCTGGTTATCGTTCTCATCTTTACCGGCGGGCACAGAGTCATCAGGCATGTTTGGAATAGCAGAAGCGATATCGCGGATATCATTTTGCAATGCATCCAGTTCCGCTTTCGCGGCATCCAGCTTCTCACCCAGCGTATTCACTTCCAGACGCAGGGGTTCGATGTCTTCGCCACGGGCTTTTGCCTGACCGATAGATTTCGATCGGGAGTTACGTTCAGCCTGTAGAGTTTCCGTTTCTACCTGCAAGACTTTGCGGCGTTCTTCCTGAGAACGCAGCGTTTCCACATCGAGTTTAAAACCTCTGCGAGCGAGTTTTTCTGCAACTGCGTCTAGCTCATTACGCAGCAGATTGGGATCCAGCATGCTAATCCTGTACGTGTCGTTATTGAATGTTAATTTGACGATGCACACTGACTGAAACGACAGCGTGTCAAAGAGTTATCACGGATAACCTTACCGCAACGATAAAATTAGCGGTAGCGTTTTGTCGGGCTATTTTGATCTTGTTCGGCAAGCCATGCCAGCTTTTCGCCGATCTTGCCTTCAAGGCCGCGTGATGTCGGGTAATAATACTGCGTACGGGCCATTTGAGGCGGGAAATAATCTTCGCCCGCAGCATAGGCATTCGGTTCGTCGTGCGCATAACGATACTCGGCACCCAGCCCCATTTCTTTCATCAGCTTCGTCGGTGCATTACGTAAGTGTTCCGGTACATCGAAATCTGCCATTTCCCGGGCATCACGCATGGCTGATTTGAACGCCGTATAAACCGCATTACTTTTCGGAGCACAGGCCAGATATACGATAGCCTGCGCAATTGCACGCTCACCTTCAGCCGGACCCACACGAGTAAAACAATCCCAGGCAGCGAGAGCCACCTGCATGCCACGCGGATCCGCATTACCCACATCTTCTGACGCAATCGCCAGCAAACGTCGCGCCACGTACAACGGGTCACCACCGGCAGTGATGATGCGGGCGTACCAGTAAAGCGCCGCATCAGGCGAAGAACCCCGTACTGATTTATGCAAAGCAGAGATTAAATCGTAAAAACGATCGCCTTTATTATCAAAGCGCGCACTGCGTTCACCGGCAATCTCAGTAAGCAATTCCGGCGTAAGTGTCCGGTAACCTTTGGCGTCGATTTCCGCCATATCGGCCATCATTTCAATGCTGTTCAGCGCACGGCGTGCATCGCCATTCACCAGCTCCGAAAGCATACGACGGGTTTCCGGCGGGACGCGGATTTTCTCGTTGGCGTAACCGCGCTCCGCATTCGTCAATGCCTGATCAATCACTTTCTCGATATCTTCAGAGGTCAGTGATTTCAGCAAATACACACGGGCACGAGACAGCAATGCGGAATTGAGTTCGAAAGAGGGGTTTTCGGTGGTCGCACCAATAAACGTGATGGTGCCATCTTCAATGTGCGGCAGGAATGCATCCTGCTGACTTTTGTTAAAGCGATGAACTTCGTCAACAAACAAAATGGTACGGCGTCCGGCATCGCGATTCTGCCGGGCACGTTCAATCGCTTCACGAATATCTTTGACGCCGGAGGTCACCGCCGATATCCGTTCGACGTCGGCGTCTGCATAGCGGCCAATCAGTTCTGCCAGCGTTGTTTTCCCGGTGCCCGGCGGACCCCATAGAATCATAGAATGCAATTGCCCTGCTTCAATCGCCCGTGGCAAAGGTTTGCCTGGCGCTAACAGATGCTGCTGTCCGATATATTCTGCAAGGGTAACTGGCCGCATCCTGGCGGCCAGTGGCTGGAATTCGTTTTGGGAAAAATCGAGTGACAGATTACTCAAACTAACCTCACTGACGCTGGTCGTCCACCGTCACACCCTGCGGCGGAGTAAATTTAAACTTGGCATCATCAACAGACGCATTTTGCTCGCCTTTCAATGTATAAGCACTTTTCTGCCCGTCCTGCTCAACGGCAGTGAAGCTTTTGATAGTGCCTGAAGGGGTCACGTTGATCGCGAATTGTTTCAGATTACCGGTCGCCGTTTTCGGCGTTAATTCGAAATCATCGCCTTTCTGCTTCACGTTGTATTTTGCCCAGTCACTGCTGTCATTACGCGTGATCAGCATAAACGGCGTGTTGCCTGTGGCATTTTTCAGCCAGGTCGCCGTGACCTGCTCAACGAACGGGTTGTAGAACCACAGGGTTTTACCATCGGAAACTAAAATGCTTTCATCTGGCGTGGTCATATGCCAGTTAAACAGGTTTGGACGTTTCACCCACAACTGACCTTCACCCTGCTGAACAGCTGCACCATCATCGCTGGTGACCGTCTGTGTAAAACTGGCATGGAAAGTATTAAGTTTACCCAGACGGGATTTAAGGTCACTGCTGGCATCCGCTAATACGGAAGCGGAGGTAAATGCGGTCAGTAAACACCCTACCATTAACAATTTTTTCATTCTTATTCTTACCTCAGAAATCCATAAACTTCAGACGATGCCTTTTACACAGGCAAAAGACGTATGGTGCGAACTCTATCCGAGGCGACGCCCAGAAGGTAGCTCAATCATCTGAAAAAACGTTGTTTTACGCTTCTTTGCACAAGGGTCGCATTCGCGACCCTTCTTAACAAAATACAGGCAGATCGGTACAGTTTTATTCGTGTGACGGCGGTGCCAGGACTTCACGGTTACCGTTATGGCCCGGCGTACTGACAATGCCCTGCGCTTCCATTTGCTCAACAATTCGCGCCGCACGGTTATAACCGATACGGAACTGACGCTGAACGCCGGAAATTGACGCACGACGTTTATCGACAACGAATGCAACAGCCTGATCAAACAGAGCATCAAGCTCTTCATCACCGTCCAGACCTAAACCGCCCCCTTCACCATCATCGCCACCGGAAACAATGCTTTCGATGTATTTTGGACGACCGCGCGCCTTCCAGTCCTGCACGACCGCGTGCACTTCCTGGTCACGGACAAAAGCCCCGTGAACACGAACCGGAATCGAGGAGTTGGGTGCCATATACAGCATATCACCCATCCCCAACAGGGATTCTGCGCCGCCCTGATCCAGGATAGTGCGAGAGTCAATTTTACTCGACACCGTAAAAGCAATACGGGTCGGAATATTGGCTTTAATCAGACCGGTAATGACGTCAACGGAAGGACGTTGCGTCGCCAGAACCAGGTGAATACCTGCCGCACGGGCTTTCTGAGCAAGACGCGCAATCAGCTCTTCCACTTTTTTACCGACGGTCATCATCAGGTCGGCAAACTCATCGACCATCACCACGATAAACGGTTCTTTCTGCAGATACGGCGGCTCCGCAGCCATTCCGTCGCCGGGCTTCCAGAATGGATCAGGAATCGGACGCCCCATTGCTTCCGCTTCCAGTACCCGCTCGTTGTAACCGGCAAGGTTACGCACACCCAGCGCCGACATCAGTTTATAGCGACGCTCCATTTCACCGACACACCAGCGCAGCGCATTGGCGGCATCTTTCATATCGGTCACGACTTCGGTCAGCAGATGCGGAATACCTTCATACACTGACAATTCGAGCATTTTCGGATCGATCATGATGAAGCGCACATCTTCCGGTTTGGACTTGTACAACATACTCAGGATCATGGCATTAACGCCGACGGACTTACCGGAACCGGTCGTACCGGCAACCAGCAAGTGAGGCATTTTCGCCAGATCGGCGATAACAGGTTCACCGGAAATATCTTTACCCAGGACAATCGTCAGGGGTGATGTACTTTCTTTAAATTTCGCACAGTCCAGCACTTCACGCAGATAGACGGTCTGGCGCTTTTTATTGGGTAACTCCAGGCCGACATACGGTTTGCCTGGGATCACTTCCACAACACGCACCGCGACTGCTGACAATGAGCGGGCAAGGTCACGCGAAAGGTTGGAAATACGTGCGGCTTTAACACCCGGTGCCAGATCCAGTTCAAAACGGGTGATCACCGGCCCGGGTAATTTCCCGACGACATCGGCTTTAATCCGGTAATCATTCAGGCGTGCTTCGATCAGATTGCCCATCTGTTCCAGCGCGAACTCATCCACCGGCTCCGCTTCAGCCGGAGGCGAAGTGAGCAAATCCAGCGATGGGAGCGGCGTGGTCGGTTTAATCAGCGGCTGCTCATTACGCATCAGGAACGGGTGGATCAAACTGTCCATATCCGGCTGTACCGATGGCGCAGACTGACGAGGAGCCTCATATTCCTGGGCATGCTGCACGGGCTCAGAGGCCGCAGCGCGCTGATAAGGTTGCTGCGCAAAAGCAGGTTGCGGTTCTTCTTCCGCTTGTGCCGGCAAGGTAAACAGCGGCTCAGAAGGCGTATCGTCAATCAGATCAGCCATTGGCGAGAAACTGAAGGCATCATGCTGGCTGAGCTTCATGGCCGCAGCGGCAAAATCATCCGCTGCAACAGCGGGTGATACAGCCTGGTGACTTTGTGAATGATGATGCTGAAGCACACCACTTTGCGGTTCGACATCCTGCTCATAACGGGCCTGCTCACGCGCCGCAAACGCATTGCGTAATTCGGCCTCCTGCAAGGCGGCGGCATCCGGTTCATCAGCAGGCTCTGCATCGCCATAACGCGCTTGCTGCTGAGCCGCAAAGGCTTGCTGCAATGCTGCTTCCTGCATGGCTTCCTCGTCAGCCTGCGCCAGAGAGTCGTTATGCCATACGCTTTGTTCGGCATCCCGTTGCGTCGTCGCTGACTGCGCCTGTTCCTGCTGCTCTGCCATACGCTGGGAAGGAAGTTTAATGCCATATGAGGCCAGCTCACGGCGCGTAGGTATACGCACCGGATTAGGACGTGGTAACTCAGGGCCAAAGCCTTTTTTCACCTGCGGATTTTCATCGCTCACCGCACTGAAAGCCGGCATAAAGGTGTTACCCACAGAAGATGCCGCTGACTGTCCTGCCTGCGCAAGACCAGTCGCCAGTGCTGCGGTGGCCGCCACGCTGGCTGCCTGACCGGCATCAGGCACCGCTGAACTGAAATCAAACGGAGAACGGGAATGTTCCACTGCCGTTTGCCAGTTGCCCAGGCTCGGCCCATCGTCCTCTCTGCGCTCAACGGGCGCGGGTGAAGGGGATTGCTGAACGGGTTGCGGATGGCGCGGTACCGGTGTTTCTTCCGGGATCTCGAAATTGTATAACGGCGGAGTAGCTGCAGCCGGTGCCGGCGGCGGTGCAATATTAGCAACCGGCGGTTCAGCGGCATAAGGATCGGCTGCCGGTGCCGGGCTCACAACCGCTGCAGGTTCAGCTTCCGCTGGGCTGGCTACCGAAGACACCTGAGCAGCAGGCTCATTCACGGAAGGTGCAGAAAACAGCACATCATCTTCATCGGCTTCAGCAGCAACTGCCGATGCTGTGACAACGCTTGCCGCAGCGACGGCAGGCGCAACTTTAGCGACAGGTTTTGCGTCGTCTTCCAGTAGCGGATCGTCATGCTCGTCGTAATCATAATCTTCATCGCGACGGGAGCGGTTGGTCACGATATTCGTCACGCCCAGCACTGCGCCGCCGATCTTTTCAGCGATGGTCAGCCAGGACCAGCCGGTAAATAAAGTCAGACCGGCAGCCCAGACGCACAGCAGAACCAGGGTCGCCCCCACGTTATTGAAGTACGGGGTCATCGCGGTACTGAGCAAACTGCCGATTACACCGCCGGAAGCGAAGTAATACAGGTCATCAATATTGACGGCCGCAAGACCACAAGACGTGACAATGAGCGCCAGCGTGCCAATAAGGCGCAGCGAAAGGGCAAAATAATCGACGAAATCCTGTCTATCCCGCTGACGGAAAGCCGCCCAACAGAGACACAGAATAATAGGGGGTATCGCGTAGCCAAATACGCCAAAGATGAAGAACAGCGTGTCGGCCATCCATGCACCTACACCTCCACCCCAGTTATGAATTGGCCCATGCCAGGCGGTCTGAGACCAACTGGGATCAGAGGGGTTAAAACTCACCAATGCTGCCATTAAATAAGCAGCAAAAATCGCCACCACAACCAGCAAAGCCTCCAGCAGACGGCGGCCATTGCTCAGTTTTTTTAGGGTAACTTCTTTATCTTCTGTATATTCCTGGCTCAAGAAAGGCTCTCCAGGTTCCTGTGAACTGAGAAAAAGCAACAGCGCCGAGACTCCCCGGCGCCATAGCTGTATAGATACACAGGAGTGTAGCTAAAATGACAAGGTTTTGCACCAGAACAATTACCGGGTCTTAATGACCAGGCGATTTGTCTGCTTCACTTCTTCCATCACCACGTAGGTGCGGGTGTCGTTAACACCAGGCAGACGAAGTAAAGTCTCACCTAAGAGCTTACGGTAAGCAGACATATCAGGTACGCGGGTTTTCAACAAATAGTCGAAATCCCCTGAAACCAGATGACACTCCTGAATATCTTCGAGTTTTTGCACTGCCGCATTGAACTGCTCAAACACATCCGGCGCGCCGCGATTGAGGGTAATTTCAACAAATACCAGCAACGAGGCATCCAGATAATGCGGGTTGAGCAATGCAGTATAACCATTGATGAAGCCCTGACGTTCCAGACGACGAACGCGCTCCAGACATGGAGTTGGAGATAATCCCACACGTTTGGAAAGCTCGACGTTTGAAATCCGGCCATCCTTCTGCAATTCATTGAGGATGTTACGGTCAATACGGTCGAGATCTTTTCCCGGACGCTTTTTATTGTCTACCATTATTATTGTCTCTCTGCTGTCCTTCCCTGCACCTGCCATACCCCAGCCAACTTCAATGTCTAAGGGTTGTCCCAAGCGAAGACCCGATGATTAAGGTTTACGCATCCAAAAGCCGCGTTGATCCCCTGTCAAAAGGAACACGGCCGTAAAGCGGATACTCAAAAGAAATAACCCTGCGAAATTAATAGGTTGTCAACAAACAACCTGATTCACTCATCCCTGCTGCAACCGAAAAGCCAAAAAACAAGACCGGAACAGGTCCGGTAGCAGCCAATGGCATAAATTCAAGTCACAGACAGGCAGTTAATTTCTCCTTCCCCTGATGTTTTCGCAAATGCACAGCGGATTGTCAAAGTAAAAGAAGCAAAATCAGAAGAACGTGCCAGATTGAAAAGCTGGCACCCCCTTTTTAGCTATCTTTTCTCTTTGAACAATAACAACGCATCTCACGCGTTATTTCTGCAAAATCCCTACAAAGCGTCCTGAATTATGCCCGAATTAACACGTTTTGATGAGCAACGTTCATCACATATGGTCGTCAGAATGGTTGTTTTTCATCCTATCCATCAAACAGTTACCTGCTTCATCGATATTGACGAAACTCTTTTTACGCGGGTTGCACAATAAAAACTATCAGACAAATCGTTAACAACATCTGAGTTTGCTTTTTTTACTGCGCCGTTTTCCCTACAATCGGTTTATCGCTTGTCGCCATCGCGGAGATGAATTACGCATGAGTACGGTTAAACACAGTAAATTATTGATTTTGGGCTCCGGTCCGGCGGGTTATACCGCAGCGGTTTATGCCGCGCGTGCAAACCTCAATCCGGTATTAATTACCGGGGTGGAAAAAGGTGGGCAGTTGACTACCACCACCGAAGTGGAAAACTGGCCGGGTGATCCGGAAGGTCTGACCGGTCCGGGCTTAATGGAACGTATGCACGAGCATGCCACCAAATTTAATACTGAGATCATTTTCGACCACATCAATAAAGTCGATTTGCAGAATCGTCCGTTCCGTCTGACCGGTGACAGTGGCGAATACACCTGTGACGCGCTGATTATCGCTACCGGCGCTTCGGCACGTTATATCGGCCTGCCTTCCGAAGAAGCGTTCAAAGGTCGCGGCGTCTCAGCCTGTGCAACCTGTGACGGGTTTTTCTACCGCAACCAGAAAGTCGCGGTTGTCGGCGGCGGCAATACCGCTGTCGAAGAAGCCCTTTATCTGGCAAACATTGCCTCTGAAGTGCATCTGATTCACCGTCGTGACAGCTTCCGTGCAGAAAAAATTCTGGTAGACCGCCTCAATGACAAAGTGGCCAGCGGTAATATCGTTCTGCATACCCACAAGACCCTCAATGAAGTGGTTGGCGATCAGATGGGTGTAACGGGCGCGAGCCTGCTTGATGTACGCACTGACGAGAAATCGCAAGTGGATGTGGCAGGCGTGTTCATCGCTATCGGCCACAGCCCGAATACCGGTATTTTTGAAGGCCAGCTGGAACTGAAAGATGGCTACATCAAAGTGCAGTCCGGCTCGCATGGCAATGCCACCCAGACCAGCATTCCGGGCGTCTTCGCCGCGGGTGACGTGATGGACCACATCTATCGCCAGGCGATCACTTCCGCCGGAACCGGTTGTATGGCCGCACTGGATGCAGAACGCTATCTGGACGGTTTATCCCAGGCACCAGATTTATAATTACGCCTGCGGCGAGTTATCGGACGAAGAGTCCACACAAAGAGTAACGAATAAGGCGGCTTAATTGCCGCCTTATTGTTTTCAGTGTTGAGCCAAGCATGTAACATGAGCGCCCTCCCATCCGGATTGCTGCACAGACTGATGCCTGATGAATAAAACACGACAACAAGAACTTATCCGCTGGTTAAAACAACAAAGCTCACGCGCCAAAGGCTGGATACGTCTGTCTATGATGCTGGGTTTACTTTCCGGTTTGCTGATCCTCGCGCAGGCGTGGCTGATGGCCGGATTACTGCACAGCCTGATCATTGAGCACACCCCGCGAGATGCCTTGCTGCAAAGTTTCCTGTTAATGGCGCTGACGTTTGTTCTGCGCGCTGTCGTCACCTGGCTGCGTGAACAGGTGGGTTTTATTTGCGGACGGGTGATACGTCAGGAAATGCGCAAGCGGGTACTCGACCGTCTGGAAAAACTCGGTCCTGCCTGGATCCATGGAAAACCGGCGGGCAGCTGGGCCAGCATCATTCTTGAGCAAATCGAAGATATGCAGGATTACTATTCCCGCTACCTGCCGCAGATTGCCCTGGCAGGTATCATCCCTCTGCTTATTTTGGTCAGCGTCTTCCCGGTTAACTGGGCTGCCGGGCTGATACTGCTGGTGACCGCCCCGCTTATTCCGCTGTTTATGGCACTGGTCGGGATGGGTGCAGCGGAGGCGAACCGACGTAACTTTGTGGCGCTGGCACGTCTGAGCGGGAATTTTTTAGACAGCCTGCGCGGCCTCGATACGCTTCGTCTTTTCCATCGCGGCACAGCGGAAATCGATCAGATCAAACGTTCAACTGAAAACTTTCGTGCCCGCACGATGGACGTCCTGCGCCTGGCCTTTTTATCCTCCGCAGTGCTGGAATTCTTCGCGTCTATTTCCATCGCAGTTGTCGCGGTTTACTTCGGTTTCTCCTATCTCGGTGAGCTCAATTTCGGCAGCTACGGTACCCCTGTTACCCTGTTCGCCGGTTTCCTGGTGCTGATACTCGCCCCTGAATTTTTCCAGCCTCTGCGTGATCTGGGCGCGTTTTATCACGCCAAAGCGCAGGCGGTGGGGGCTGCCGAAAGTCTCGTCACCTTCCTCAGCGCAGAAAGTGCTGATATGGGGGACGGCGAGCAACACTGGCCAGCCGGACAGGCAGTGTCACTGGAAGCCCGCGACGTTATTATTCAGTCGCCGCAAGGTAAAACGCTGGCCGGCCCGTTAACATTTAATGTTCAGACCGGGCAGCGTATCGCGATCGTCGGCCTGAGCGGTGCAGGTAAAAGTTCGTTGCTCAACGCCTTGCTGGGCTTCCTGCCCTATCAGGGTTCCGTTACCGTCAGCGGCATTGAATTGCAATCATTACGTAAAGAAGAATGGCGTAAACAGCTAAGCTGGGTCGGCCAGAATCCGCACCTGCCGGAACTTACCCTGCGCGCCAATATCCTCCTCAGTCAGCCGGATGTCAGCCACGAGCAGCTTCAGTCCGCCATCGACCGTGCCTATGTGAACGAATTCCTGCCGCTCTTACCACAGGGGCTGGAAACCGAACTGGGCGACAGCGCGGCGCGGTTATCCATCGGCCAGGCTCAGCGTGTCGCCGTTGCCCGCGCCCTGCTCTGTCCGTGCCGTTTGCTGCTGCTCGATGAACCCACGGCCAGTCTTGACGCGCACAGCGAAAAGCGTGTGATGAATGCGCTGAACGACGCGTCAAAAGCACAAACCTCCCTGCTGGTCACACATCAACTGGAAGATACGCGTGACTACGATGAAATCTGGGTGATGGATAAAGGCCTGATCGCTGAGCGCGGCACCTTCGCGCAACTGGTGGCTCAGAACGGTTTATTCGCCCGTCTGCTTTCCCGGCGGAATAAGGAGCTGTAATCATGAAAACTCTTCTGCCTTATCTCGCCCTGTACCGCCGCCACGGGTTCCGTTTGTCACTGGGCGTCATTCTGGCTATCGTCACCTTACTGGCGAGCATCGGCCTGCTGACGCTTTCCGGCTGGTTCCTGGCGGCCTCTGCGGTGGCCGGTATCGCCGGTTTATACAGCTTCAACTACATGCTTCCCGCCGCCGGTGTTCGGGGTGCCGCCATATTTCGTACCGCAGGTCGCTACGCCGAACGTCTGGTCAGTCACGACGCGACCTTCCGCGTGCTGGCGCATTTGCGGGTGTTCACTTTCACAAAAATAATGCCGCTGTCGCCAGGTGGCATTGCGCGCTTCCGTCAGGCAGATCTGCTCAACCGCCTGGTTGCAGACGTCGATACGCTTGATCACTTATACCTTCGGGTAATATCTCCGCTGGTAAGTGCACTGGTTGTCATCATCCTTGTGACAGCGGGCCTGAGTTTCCTTGACCTGAAGCTGGCGCTGACGCTGGGTGGGATTATGCTGGTGCTGATGCTGATCCTGCCGGTGATTTTCTATCGTGCAGGAAAACCCGCAGGCCGCGAACTGACGGCGCTGCGCAGTGACTACCGGATGCAACTGGCTTCGTGGTTACAGGGGCAGTCTGAACTGGTGGTTTTCGGCGCTCAGCCACGTTTCCGCCAGCAACTCAATGATATCGAACAGCGATGGATGTTGCGCCAGCAACAGCAGGCAAAACTTACCGGTTTATCGCAGGCTATGGTGATTGCGGCGGCCGGTCTGACTGTCACACTGATGCTGTGGCTGGCGGCAGGAGGCATCAGTGAATTTCCGCAACCGGGCGCGCTGATTGCACTGTTTGTCTTCACCCCGCTGGCAGCATTCGAAGCGCTGGGACCTGTAGCCGCCGCATTCCAGCATCTTGGGCAGGTCATCGCCTCCGCCCAGCGCGTCAGCCAGATCATTGATCAACCCGCCGATGTGACCTTCCCGTCACAAGGCCCGCTGGCTGGTGAACAGATCAGCCTGTCGCTGAAAAAGGTGAATTTCACTTATCCTGGCCAGCCTTTGCCGGTTCTCCAAAATATTACGCTGGATATCCGCGCCGGTGAGCATATCGCCCTGCTCGGCCAGACCGGTTGTGGTAAATCCACCCTGCTGCAATTGCTGACACGCGGCTGGGATATCAGCAGCGGGTCACTGGAAATCAACGGTCATGCCATTGAGGGCTACGACGAAGCCACGCTGCGCACAATGATTACGGTGGTCAGCCAGCGTGCGCATGTATTTAATAACACGCTGCGTGAAAACCTGCGCCTGGCGGCACCGCAAAGCACCGATGAACAAATTGCAGAAGCGTTGAGACAGGTTGATTTACATAAACTTTTAGAAAACGAAGGTCTGAATGCCTGGCTCGGTGAAGGCGGACGTCAGCTTTCCGGCGGCGAACAGCGCCGGATCGGACTGGCCCGTGCGTTATTGCATAATGCACCCCTCTGGTTGCTGGATGAACCGACGGAAGGGCTGGATGCAGAAACAGAACAGCATATTTTGGCTCTGCTGCATAAACATTGTCAGAATAAGACGCTACTCTTAGTGACGCACCGTTTGCACGGTCTGGAAGCCCTCGACAGGATATGCGTCATGGAAGAGGGGCAGATTGTTGAACAAGGTGATCACCAGACGTTAGCCGCGGCACAAAGTCGTTATGCCAGGTTCCTCGCCCGCGCCTGAGGTGGTTGTTTATGGTTTACGGCGGACCTGTCCGCCGGATAAGGAGATCTATGCGGTTAGTTAAGCTTGAGGCCAATTCAGTGAATTTCCCGGCGCCTGAAACTGCATTGCAGGAGCCGAATGGCCTGCTGGCTATCGGAGGCGATCTCACCGCCCCCCGTCTGCTTTCCGCTTATCAGCATGGCATTTTTCCCTGGTTCGAGCCCGGAGAGATGATCCTCTGGTGGTCGCCTGACCCGCGCGCGATTTTGGTTCCCGGAGAACGCCATGCCAGCCGCAGCCTGAAACGTTTTATGCGCAAGATGCCGTTCCGTTTCACCCTCAATCAGCAGTTTGAGCGGGTGATTCATGCCTGCGCCATGCAGCGTGAAGATGGCACCTGGATCGGGCCGCTGGTACAGCGCGGGTATCAGGAATTGCATGAAGCCGGGCGCGCGCACTCGGTAGAAGTCTGGGAAGGTGATGAGCTGGTTGGCGGTTTATATGGCGTTTCTGTTGGCAAATTATTTTGCGGCGAGTCGATGTTCAGCCGCCGGGAAAATGCCTCCAAATGCGCGCTTATGCTTTTTTGCCAACATTTTTCCCGCAATGGTGGAGAACTGATTGACTGTCAGGTGCTCAACCCTCACACTGCGTCGCTGGGTGCGAGAGAGATCCCCCGCCGCCAATTTTTGCAGCAGTTATCCGAACTTTCACAACATGCGTTAGCGCCGGATTGCTGGTTGCCACAAGACTTATCCCCACATGATGAAGACCTGCCGGTGTTCCCGAAGGATAGGGAATAGGTGCGGTCATGGACCATACTTCTTTACATAATGTGGGTTTTTCGGCATTATCTTGCCGGTTAAAAACTATGGTAGTTAGACCTAGAGGATTCGATGGCCAAAGAAGACAACATTGAAATGCAAGGCACCGTACTTGATACGCTGCCAAACACTATGTTCCGCGTAGAATTAGAAAACGGACACGTAGTTACCGCTCACATCTCCGGTAAAATGCGTAAGAACTACATCCGCATCCTGACGGGCGACAAAGTCACTGTAGAGCTGACCCCGTACGACCTGAGCAAAGGCCGCATTGTCTTCCGTAGCCGTTAATAAGCGGCTCACTCATCGCTGATTTTCCGGCGATACCTGAGGATACCCTCTTCGCCCTTCCTGCTGTTGCAAGGGCGTTTTGTGGTATCCGCAATCCGGCATTTTGTTCCATTATCCTTTCTGAAATCCCTCACTAATTACTGCAATTAAACACAGAGTTTCAGAAAGAAAAAAGGCGATGTTTTCACATCGCCTTTTGTTTTTTCATGCTTTATGAAAAATTAATGCACCGCACCTTCCGGTTTTTTCTTCTGCGCACTCATGAAGTGATAAGTGAGCTTGTCAGCAGCCTTATCCAGTGCAACCGAGACGGAACCCCCGTCTACCAGTGAGCCAAACAGCAGCTCGTTGGCGAGTGGTTTTTTCAGGTTTTCCTGAACGGTACGGGTCATCGGACGTGCACCCATCGCACGGTCGTAGCCTTTCACTGTCAGCCAGTCGCGAGCCTCGTCACTGACTTCCAGAGAAACGCCTTTCGCATCCAGCTGCGCCTGCAGTTCGACGATAAATTTGTCGACAACCTGCTGGATAACTTCCGTAGACAGATGGTTGAACCAGATCACATTGTCCAGACGGTTACGGAATTCCGGCGTAAAGGTCCGTTTGATCTCTTCCATCGCATCCGGGCTGTTATCCTGATGCACCAGACCAATCGATTTACGTTCCGTTTCGCGAACACCGGCGTTAGTGGTCATCACCAGGATCACGTTACGGAAATCTGCTTTACGGCCGTTGTTATCGGTCAGCGTACCGTTGTCCATGACCTGCAGCAGCAGGTTGAAGACATCCGGGTGTGCCTTCTCGATTTCATCGAGCAGCACGACGGCGTGAGGATGTTTAATCACCGCATCCGTGAGCAAACCGCCCTGATCAAAACCAACATAGCCCGGAGGTGCACCGATCAAACGGCTGACCGTATGACGTTCCATGTATTCAGACATATCAAAACGCAACAGTTCGATATCCAGCGCTTTCGCCAGCTGAACGGTCACTTCGGTTTTCCCTACACCCGTCGGACCGGCGAAAAGGAATGAACCGACAGGCTTATGATCCTGACCCAGACCGGCACGACTCATCTTGATGGCTTCAGTCAATGCTTCGATGGCCGGATCCTGTCCGAAGACCAGCATTTTCAGACGGTCGCCCAGGTTTTTCAGCACATCACGGTCGGTTGCAGACACCGTTTTTTCAGGGATACGGGCAATACGTGCCACGACGCTTTCAATATCGCTGACATTGACGGTTTTCTTGCGCTTGCTGACCGGCATTAACCGGCTGCGTGCGCCTGCTTCGTCAATCACGTCGATGGCTTTGTCCGGCAGGTGGCGGTCATTAATGTATTTAACCGACAGCTCAACCGCCGCACGCACCGCTTTCGCGGTATAACGCACATCGTGATGCGCTTCGTATTTGGTTTTCAGGCCGTTAATGATCTGGACGGTTTCTTCAACGCTTGGCTCAGTAATATCAATTTTCTGGAAACGACGTGCCAGGGCACGGTCCTTTTCAAAAATATTGCTGAACTCCTGATAAGTTGTCGAACCGATCACCCGGATTTTACCGCTCGACAGCAACGGTTTAATGAGGTTTGCCGCATCCACCTGACCACCGGACGCCGCACCGGCACCAATAATCGTGTGGATTTCATCAATAAACAGAATGCTGTTCTTATCCTGCTCCAGCTGTTTGAGCAGAGATTTGAAACGTTTTTCGAAATCGCCGCGGTATTTCGTTCCCGCCAGCAACGAACCAATATCCAGAGAATACAGGGTACAATCGGCCATGACTTCAGGCACATCGCCCTGCTCGATTCGCCATGCCAGCCCTTCAGCAATGGCTGTTTTGCCAACGCCGGATTCACCCACCAGCAGCGGGTTATTTTTACGACGACGGCAGAGCACCTGAATGGCGCGCTCCAGTTCTTTATCACGGCCAATCAGCGGATCGATACCACCTACACGCGCTAACTGGTTAAGATTAGTGGTGAAGTTCTCCATACGATCTTCCCCTGCCGACTGTTCTTCGTTAACTGGGTTTTCCGCATTGTTTTGCGCCTGGCTGCCCGATTCATCTTTACGGGTACCGTGCGAGATAAAGTTCACCACATCAAGGCGGCTGACATCATGTTTGCGCAGTAAGTAGGCTGCCTGAGATTCCTGCTCGCTGAAAATTGCGACCAGAACGTTGGCGCCGGACACTTCACTGCGGCCAGAAGATTGCACGTGGAATACCGCACGTTGCAGAACGCGCTGGAAACTCAGCGTAGGCTGGGTGTCACGTTCTTCTTCACTGGCAGGTAAGGTAGGTGTGGTTTGCTCGATGAAGGCTTCCAGTTCCTGGCGCAGGGCCACTAAATCCACTGTACAAGCTTCAAGCGCTTCACGGGCAGCAGGGTTGCTGAGCAGTGCCAGCAACAGGTGCTCCACGGTCATAAACTCATGCCGGTGCTCACGGGCTCTTGCGAAAGCCATGTTGAGACTGAGTTCAAGTTCTTGATTGAGCATAGGCACCTCCCAAATAGATTGCCTTAATCAGGCTTTTTCCAGCGTACACAGCAACGGATGCTCATTCTCCTTGGCGTACTCATTTACGTGTGCGACCTTAGTTTCCGCGACTTCGGCGGTATAAACGCCGCATATCGCTTTACCTCTGTAGTGCACCTGGAGCATCAGTTGCGTTGCACGTTCAATATCATAAGAAAAGAACTTTTGCAGAACGTCAATCACAAATTCCATTGGAGTGTAATCGTCGTTGTTTAATATAACTTTATACATAGATGGCGGTTTTACCTCATCCTTTTGCTTATCGGCCGCCAAATGTTCGAAATTTAACCAGTCTTGATTGTTACCCATTGCCTGTTCATCACCTGTGAAGATCGTATTGGAAGCCAAATACATAAACGGGAAGGCCTTCTGCAGAGCCTCACGCTGTTATTCCTGTATTTTACCATCTCTGGCCTCACCTTGCCGCTGCACAAAATGTCTGCGTGCATCAGATAACGCTGGTCGAAAATTAACAAAATATGTCAATAGCGTTACCTGCTTCAAACTTTGGTTATCTGCTCCCCCGCCACAAATGCCGTTTCCTTGACGTCTAACTCTATTCCACTAGAGTGTAAATTCGTGAGCTGAACGGAGTTTAAGCCGGCCTGAACAGACGCTTATCCGCTGTGTTCCGGCCTTCGTGCTCACTCAACTGGCTTTATCTATTTACTACCAGACTAGTCATGAGAGGGATGTAGAAGCATGCAGACGGGTACTGTTAAATGGTTCAATAATGCTAAAGGCTTTGGCTTCATTTGCCCGCAAAATGGCGGTGAAGACATCTTCGCTCACTACTCCACTATCCAGATGGAGGGATACCGGACACTGAAGGCCGGCCAGCAGGTCAATTTCGACGTTCATGAAGGCCCAAAGGGGAATCATGCCAGTCTCATTATCCCGGTGGAAAGTGAAGCGGTCGCCTGACCGGTTCAGCATCACGCATCAGATAACGCTTCAACTGCAAATGCCGGTCAATCACTGACTGGCATTTTCATTTATGGGGGAGAATGCTTCAGGCTTCAAGCCCTCAGCGTGAAAAAAAGTACATTTTTTAGACACCAATTGCTAAGACATGACATATAACGAAGTAAGTCTAAACATAATCTCAACAAATCACGTTCTATTTCTCCCTAATTCGCGCCGTTGTACACCCGTTTATTCTTGGCCTGATGAAATAGCCACTACAAAACTCTGGCTTATAACAACAGGTATTTCCATGACTACTTTCGGCTACCCTTCCGTAGAAAAGGCGCCACTTTCCGGCCTTCAGTTAATGAAAGCATTGCTCTCCCGTCAGATAACGCCCGGGCCGTCATGGGAATTACCGCGCTATCGCTTAAAATTCCTTTTCCGCACGCTGATCAATCCGTACAGAACGTTCGGATTACTCAGTTACCTGGCACAACACCCGCAGCGCGACGAGATCCTGACCGCGATGCCAGGCCTGCCGTGTAAATTACACCGGGTATATCAGGCAGCAAATATCACGCAGGAACAGGCAATGAAACGTATCACCGATCATTACGATATGATTGGCCACTGTCTGCCTGAAGCGATTAATCATGGCTATCTGAATAAAAAAACGATGGCCATTGCCACGGTGACCGGCAAAGAAGGACAGCATTTTTCTGTCACTTTTAATGCCATCAGCCGTTTGGATAAAGAAGGGGAAGCCACGCTGACCTTTAATAATCCTCAGGGTGAACCGATTGCGATTGTGACGTTCTCGTTTATCAACTATCAGGACCGTCCGACGCTGTTCATCGGTGCATTGCAGGGACCCCGCGCGCATGTCGATCATCAGGAAATTCAGACTGCGACCAAAGCCTGCCACGGCTTATTCCCTAAACGCCTGGTGATTGAAGCACTGACCACCCTTGCGGATGTGACTGGCATGAAGCAAATCATCGCGGTGGGTAATCACACCCATATCTATGAAAATCCGCGTTACAAAAAACGCAAAGGAATGGTGTTTGCCGATTACGACAGTTTCTGGGAAACCCTGGACGCCAAACCGGGCGATGATGGCTACTTCCACTTACCGTCGCAAATTGCCCACCGCCCGCTGGAAGAAATTGCCAGTAAACGACGCTCGGAATACCGTCGCCGTTACCAGCTGTTAGACGATCTGGAAACGCAGATCCGTCAAACTTTCTCCGGCGGTCATGGTCATCCGGTGCTGACTGAAAACAGCCAGGCTGCTTAATCTGCCCTGCCGCGTGCCAGCCATGCCACGCGGGAAAACATTTGCCGCAACAGCGCAGGGATCGACGAGGTTCCCCTCAGTGACGCCGCAAGTGCCACATCAATCGCCAGATCCGGTTTCGAACTGCGGTGAATCGCTTTATCGATAATTCTTCTCGGCGACATCGGCACATTGGCCGGTATCGCCGCATTTTTGCGATAAACGTCTTCGAAACCGTCACGATACAGGAAATGTTCGATGTCCTGAGTGGGTAACGCTGTCAGACGGTAACGCAGCGTATCGTCGTGGTTTTCGACATTAGCAATCACAGTTGCCGCATATTTGCGCCCTGCCTCGTCACCGTCGACCAGCGCATGCCATTCAATACCCATGTGCCGGGCAAAGCGTAGCAAAGGCTTCAGGCCGCACTGCGCAAACTCGATAACCTTGATCCCTTCCGATTCAAAATGATAGCCGCACTGGCGCGCCAGCTGATTCAGCAGCCAGACTTCGGTTTCGCCTTCCACCAGCAACCAGCACCGGGCGAATAACGACGAGGGGCGGTTAAAGCGGATATGGAAAGCGATGCGGCGGCTGTCTTCCATGCTTAACCCTTCCGGCCCGATGGCGTAAGCCGCGACGCGACCGGACTCACGCACCAGCCGGCATATTTGCTCAACCGGCACCAGCGACAGCAAATCACCGGAATTGGTCGTGGTAATGCGTTGCAATGGCAACTGATCCAGTAATCCCCAGGCCACTGACAACATGATCGGATGTAAACGGGTTTCGGGGTCTTCAATGAGTAACAGCGGCCGTGCATCCGGGTGCAGTACCACCGAGCCTTTGGCCTGTAATAATGTCGAGAACATGCCAAGCAGCATCACCCGCATACTGCGGCTGTTGGGTTCGGCAATCATACGATTGATGTTATCCAGTGAACGCCAGGCACGGCGGCTCTCCGCGCGGCCATGACGCTTTTGCTGCCACGGCGCGCTGCTGGAAGTGCCCTGCTCGGCAAAATAATGCTCCAGCAACTGTCGCATCGCCGAAAGGCCGCTGCGCAGCTCGCTGTTTTTCAGGGTCTGCGGACTGTGAACCAACTCGCGCGTCAGTTCATCCAGCTGTTTTGCCAGTTCTTCATTATTGGCTGCCAGCCTTGGTGCCAGTGTTTCACTGCGCAGGCGACGTATAAAGCGGGCATCGCGTAAACGTAATACCGGATTCAGACGGATCAGCGCCTGCGCCAGCGGATCTATTGTCACCAGGTTTAAAGGCTGACCATTCGACGACAGGAAACTGCGCAGCGTCATCACACTGCCATCATCGTCCAGTTCACCTTCCAGCCGGTAATAAATACGGTTCAGTTTGTCAGCACATTTAACCCAGAGCGGTGACAGCGGATTAAAACGGGGCGACATGTGATGCCCGGCCTGATTCTCACAAAAGGTAAACACTACGTGCAGATACTGTGATTTAGATTCTTCTTCGCCCGCCGGGAAATAAAAATCCTCCTCCTTAAAGCAATACAGTTTGGGTTCGGGAGAAAGCAGCAAAGTTAACGCATCGAGCAGGCTGGATTTCCCCCAGGCATTCTCGCCGATTAACACCGTGTTGGTCAGAAAGGATTCGGCCTGCCCCTGATGAGAAGAACCGGTGATCGATGCGCCACGTTGCGCGGGCTGCGTCAGCGTCAAAGACAGGCGGTTAATCCCGCGAAAACCGACAATATCAATACGTTCCAGATACATCAGACGCCTCCTGTGCGCTCAAAGCTTTCCTGAGCATGGCGTTAAAAATTGGTTCAGGTCAAGCTCACAACGATATCTCTGTGTGCCAAAGCTGCTTTACAGTCAGATAACTTTTCGTTAGCGTGGCGGGCGGTATTTTCTGTACTGCGCTCTACTCACGGAACCTCACTTTTCAGGGACTTTTGCATCATGTACTCCGGGTTGTTAATTATTCTCCTGCCGCTGATTGCTGGCTATCTCATTCCGCTAAAAAACCGTGCCCTGTTGCACCTTGTAAACCAGTTACTGAGCTGGATGGTGTACGTCATCCTGTTCATTATGGGCGTCAGTCTGGCTTTCCTCGATAACCTCAGCGCGAATTTGGTACTGATTTTCAAATATGCCGCCGTCAGTTTCCTGTGCATCTTCGTGATGAACTATGCCGCGCTGTGGCTGCTGGAACGCCGCAGGCCCTGGAAAACACAGTATAAACAGGAAAAATTACCGTCCCGCATTCATATGGCGCTGGAATCACTGAAACTGTGCGGCGTGGTGGTCGGCGGTTTTGCCCTGGGTCTGACACAATGGCACTGGCTGACTTTCGCGTCGCAGGCCAGTGAAATTGCGCTGTTATTCCTGCTGGCACTGGTCGGTCTGCAACTGCGTAACAGCAGTATGACCCTGCGTCAGATTATCCTGAACCGGCGCGGCATGATGGTGGCGATAGTGGTGGCCCTCAGCGCACTGGCTGGCGGCGCTCTTGCCGCTCTGCTGTTGGGTTTACCACTGAAAACCGGGCTGGCCATCGCCTCCGGTTATGGCTGGTATTCGCTTTCCGGCATCGTGCTGACGGATTCTTTCGGACCGGTGATTGGCAGCGCGGCCTTCTTTAATGATCTGGCCCGCGAACTCTGCGCCATTATGCTGATCCCGACACTGGTGCGCCGCAGCCGTTCGACGGCACTTGGCTTGTGCGGCGCCACATCCATGGACTTTACCCTGCCGGTATTACAGCGCAGTGGCGGGCTGGATATGGTGCCTCCGGCCGTGGTACACGGATTTATCCTCAGCCTGATTGCCCCGGTCTTAATGGCCTTTTTCTCTGCCTGACCCCTGCCCGTCCCGTTGCCGTTGTGCAGCGGGAAACTCCCTCAAAAATTGCGATAAATCAACTCCGCATCACTTTGTCTTAAAAATCCCTTCAATTCTGTCTCAGCCGGTTCTAGGCTTGCATTAAAACAAGCATTTCAAATGCAACTTTAAAAGGACCTCCTTATGTTTTGTGTGCAATGTGAACAAACAGTCCGTACCCCGGCGGGCAATGGTTGCGCGTATGCGCAGGGTATGTGTGGCAAAACGGCAGAAACCTCTGATTTACAAGATTTACTGGTTGCGGTGTTAGAAGGGTTATCCGCCTGGGCACTGACCGCACGAGGCTATGGCATCATCGATGAAGAGATCGACAGCTTCGCGCCCCGCGCTTTTTTCTCCACACTGACCAATGTAAACTTCGATTCTGAGCGTATCGTCGGGTATGCCCGGGAAGCCATTCTTTACCGCGAATCGCTGGCTGTCCGCTGCCGTCTGACGGATCCGCAAGTCACCGTCAGTCACCCCCTCGCCTCACTGGAACTGGTCAGCAATAACCTCAGCGAGCTGCAACAACAGGCCGGGCAATTTGCGCTCAACGGTGACAAAGCGCAGATAGGCGATGACATTCACGGCCTGCGTATGCTGTGTCTGTATGGTCTGAAAGGTGCGGCCGCGTATATGGAACACGCGCATGTTCTGGGTCAGTCTGATACCGCCCTTTACGCCGAATATCATCGTCTGATGGCCTGGCTGGGCACACAACCGTCGGACATGGGCGAACTGCTCGCAAACGCGATGGCTATCGGCAAAATGAACTTTGGCGTGATGGCCATTCTGGATAAAGGCGAAACCGACGCTTACGGACATCCGCAACCAACGGCAGTCAACGTCCGTCCGCTGGCAGGCAAAGCAATTCTGATTTCCGGTCACGACCTGAAAGATTTGCAGATGCTGCTTGAGCAAACTGCCGGCACCGGCATCAACATTTACACTCACGGCGAAATGTTGCCGGCGCACGGTTATCCCGAACTGAAAAAATTCCCGCATCTGGCCGGTAACTATGGCAGCGGCTGGCAAAATCAGCAGGTGGAATTTGCTAAATTCCCCGGTCCTGTCGTCATGACCTCAAACTGTATCATTGACCCGAACGTCGGCAATTATGGCGACCGGATCTGGACCCGCAGCATCGTCGGCTGGCCGGGCGTACAACATCTGGAAGGTGAAGACTTTGCACCGGTGATTGCGCAGGCGTTGCAGCTTGCGGGCTTCCGTTACAGCGAAATTGAGCAGGAAATTACCGTCGGCTTTGGCCGCCAGACATTACTCAGCGCGGCAGACACCGTGATTGATTTGGTTGCCGCCAAAAAACTGCGCCACATCTTCCTGATCGGCGGCTGTGACGGCAGCCGCGGTGAACGCAGCTACTTCACCGATCTGGCACGCAGCGTCCCCCGGGACTGCCTGATCATGACGCTGGCCTGTGGCAAATACCGCTTCAACAAACTGGATTTCGGTACACTTGAAGGCCTGCCTCGCCTGCTGGACGTCGGGCAGTGTAATGATGCTTATTCCGCCATTATTCTGGCCGTGAACCTGGCCGAGAAATTAGGCTGCGGCGTGAACGATTTGCCCCTGAGCCTGGTGCTGTCGTGGTTTGAACAAAAAGCGATCGTGATCCTGCTGACCCTCCTGTCACTGGGCGTAAAAAATATTGCCACCGGCCCGACAGCACCGGCCTTCCTTACCGAAAACCTGCTGACGATCCTGAATGAAAAATTTGGCCTGCGTGCAATTACCTCGGTTGAGCAGGATCTGAAAACCATGTTGCCGGAGTAAGCTGAAATGAATTTTCCCTTATTTCCCGATCAGCCGACCGCATTGTGCCAGAACCGTATGCAGGTATATTCCGTCACGCAGGAAACGCCGGATGTCCGCACGCTGTCGCTGATTAATCACGATGTGTATCCCTATCGTCCCGGCCAGTTTGCACTGGTGAATATTGGTCAGAGTGGCGACATACAGCGTGCCTACACGCTGTCCTCCACGCCGGGCAAGAGCCGTTTTATTCAACTGACGGTACGAAGCATTGAAGGCGGCGAAGGTTCGCAATGGCTGACACAGCAGATAAAAGCCGGTGATTATCTCTGGCTGAGCGATGCGCAGGGGGAATTTACCTGTGACACGGAACAGCCTTTATTACTGCTGGCGGCTGGCTGTGGCGTGACGCCGGTCATGTCGATTACACGCGATATTCTGGCGCATCATCCGGCACAAAGCGTAAAAGTTTTTTACAGCGTGCGCCGTCCGCAGGACATTATCTTTGCCGAAGAGTGGCAGCAACTGGCGGCTAAATATTCACAGCTCAACCTGACTATCCTGGCGGAACATGATGCCGCACCGGGGCACATCGCCGGGCGTCTGAGCAAGGACTTGCTGCACAGTCAGGTGCCGGATATCAGTGAACGCCGGGTAATGATTTGTGGCCCTGCGCCTTATATGCAACTGGCCGGAGAATGGGCAAAAGCACTGGGCACCACGTCAGAAAATATCATTAAGGAACAGTTTCAGGCTGCGGAAACTGAAATATCGGCTGATCAGCAACTGACGCTGACCTGCCTGAAACCCTTACAGAATTACCGCGTACCGGTGGGCTCTGCTTTACTGGCTGCCATGGAACAGCATCATTTACCGGTGACCGCGGCCTGTCGTGCAGGTGTATGCGGCAGTTGTAAAACTCGCATACTTTCCGGTGATTATCAGACGACCAGCCGCATGACGCTGACCGATGAGGAAGTCGCTCAGGGTTATGTGCTGGCCTGTAGCTGTCAGCTTCAGGGGGACGTCACCCTCGCCTGATCCCCGCACCTGCCGTCTGCCCGCACATGGCTTTTTACAGTCTGCTCGGGCAGATTTACAAATCTTCACCTCCCTCCTCTGTGTATTTTTGTATGGTTTAAGACTGAACATTCAAGGATGTAATCAGTGGACTATGCTTAATCCAGTCTTTTTTATGAAATTCACCGAGGGATATAAAGATGAAGCAGAGCGTAGCGTCATATCTGGCAAAAACTCTTGAAGCCGCAGGCGTAAAAAGGATCTGGGGCGTAACCGGCGATTCCCTGAACGGGCTAAGCGACAGTCTGAACCGCATGGGCACCATCGAATGGCTGGGCACGCGCCATGAAGAAGTGGCCGCCTTTGCCGCCGGTGCCGAAGCGCAAATTACCGGCGAACTGGCGGTTTGCGCCGGTTCCTGCGGGCCCGGTAACCTGCATCTGATCAACGGCCTGTTCGATTGCCATCGCAATCACGTCCCGGTGGTCGCCATTGCCGCACATATCCCGTCGAGTGAAATCGGCAGCGGTTACTTTCAGGAAACCCATCCCACCGAGTTATTCCGTGAATGCAGTCATTACTGCGAACTGATCAGTAATCCCGAGCAACTTCCTCAGGTACTGGCAATCGCCATGCGCAAAGCCATTCTTAACCGTGGTGTCTCAGTCATCGTATTACCGGGGGACGTGGCGCTCAGGCCTGCGCCGGAAGATGCCAAAGTCAGCTGGTATCCGCCCGTCTTGCCAAAAGTGACCCCGCAGCCGGCAGAACTGGAAAAGCTGGCCGGACTGCTGAACGGCGCAACCAACATTACGATGATGTGTGGCAGCGGCTGCGCAGGTGCGCACGACGAAGTGATTAAACTGGCGGAAACCCTGAAAGCGCCGGTGGTGCATGCCCTGCGCGGCAAAGAGCATATCGAGTGGGATAACCCGTACAGTGTTGGTATGACCGGGCTGATAGGTTTTTCTTCCGGTTATCATGCCATGCTTAATGCCGACACATTGATCCTGCTCGGCACGCAGTTCCCGTATCGGGCGTTTTATCCGACCGATGCCAAAATCATCCAGATTGATATTAATCCGGGCAGTATCGGCGCACATTGCCATGTGGATATGGCGCTGGTCGGCGACATCAAATCGACCCTCACCGCACTGCTGCCGCAGTTACAGGTGAAAAATGAGCGCAAGTTCCTCGACAAGGCGCTCAGGCATTACGAAGAAGCCCGCAAAGACCTCGACGGGCTGGCGACGCCAAACGACAAGCAGCCGATCCACCCGCAATATCTTGCGCAGCAAATCAGTCGCTTCGCCGCTTCGGACGCGATTTTCACCTGCGACGTCGGCACGCCAACCGTCTGGGCCTGCCGTTACCTGCAAATGAACGGCCAGCGCCGCCTGCTCGGTTCGTTTAACCACGGCTCGATGGCCAATGCCATGCCGCAGGCGATTGGCGCACAGGCCATCGACCGTTCACGGCAAGTGGTTGCGCTGTGCGGTGACGGCGGCTTTGCGATGCTGATGGGCGATTTCCTGACGCTGGCACAGCAGAAACTGCCAGTGAAAATCATCATTTTCAACAACAGCGTACTGGGCTTTGTGGCAATGGAAATGAAATCCGGCGGTTACCTGACGGACGGCACCGAGCTGAAAAATCCGGATTTCGCCGCCATTGCCGAAGCCGCAGGCATCAAAGGCATTCGTGTCGAAAAAGCCTCAGACATCGACACCGCCCTACAGGATGCGTTCGCTTACGAAGGACCGGTGCTGATTGATGTGATCACCGCCACTGAGGAACTGGCGATGCCACCGCAGATCAAATTTGAGCAGGCCAAAGGCTTCAGCCTGTACATGCTGCGCGCGGTGATCAGCGGTCGCGGCGACGAAGTGATTGAACTGGCAAAAACCAACTGGCTGCGATAACCCCGACAGGGCTATAGTGCATGATTAAATAATCATACCTGCCCCTTAAGGGGCAATTACCAGAAGGAAGCCACGTTGATCGATTTACGCAGTGATACCGTAACCCGCCCCAGTGAAGCGATGCGTCAGGCTATGGCCCGCGCTGAAGTCGGCGATGATGTCTACGGCGATGACCCGACGGTCAACGCTTTGCAGGACATGGCAGCAAAACGGTGCGGTAAAGAAGCCGCGCTGTTTTTACCGACCGGTACGCAGGCAAATCTGGTGGCGTTACTGACGCATTGCCAGCGCGGTGAAGAATATATTGTGGGTCAGAAAGCCCACAACTATATGTACGAAGCGGGTGGCGCTGCGGTGCTTGGCAGCATTCAGCCGCAGCCTCTGGACATGGATGCTGACGGTTCTATCCCGCTGGATAAAGTCGCTGCCGCTATCAAACCGGATGATATCCATTTTGCCCGCACCCGCCTGCTCAGCCTGGAAAACACTCACAGCGGCAAAGTGCTTCCGCTGGATTACCTGCAAAAAGCATTCGCTTTCACCCGCGAAAAAGGGCTGGCACTGCATATCGACGGTGCGCGCATCATGAATGCGGCAGTGGCGCTGAACGTAGAATTGCGTGAGATAACCCAGTATTGCGACACCCTGACCATCTGCCTGTCGAAAGGTCTGGGTGCGCCGATTGGTTCCCTGCTGGTCGGCAGCAAAGAGTACATCGGGCGTGCGAACCGCTGGCGCAAAATGACCGGCGGCGGTATGCGCCAGTCCGGTATTCTGGCCGCAGCGGCGATTTACGCGCTGGAAAATAACGTTGCGCGTCTGAAAGATGACCACGACAATGCACAGTGGCTGGCACAGGAACTGCGTAAAATCGGCGTTGAAATCGCTGAGCCCGGTGCGCAAACCAATGTGTTATATATTAAACAAAGCGCGGAACTGGCAGCCCGAATGGGGCCATGGATGCAGGAACGCGGTGTGATCATCAGTGCGGGACCGGTCACACGGGTGCTGACGCATATCAATATCAGCCGTGAAGATCTGCAAAAAGTCGTGGCGCTGTGGCAGGAATTCCTGCATCAGCACGCCTGACAGTCTGACCGGTTGGCGGCGATGCCTGCCCGGTATCGCCGTACTTTCTGCTTTATCTCCCTTACACTGACCGAGCAAATGGAAATGCCAATCACCACACACACTGGCCGGATCGTTGTTCTCGGTGCCAGCGGGTATATCGGACAACATCTGACGGCACATCTGAGCCGGCAAGGTTTTCAGGTCACAGCAGCCGCGCGTCGTATCGAATGGCTGCAACAGCAAAAATGGCCAAACGTGCGCTGCTGCTTCGCGGATGTCTATCAGAGTAAAACGCTGGCTGCCGCCTTCGAAGGCGCTGACGTACTGGTGTATCTGGTGCATGCCATGGCAGAAGATGATGATTTACTCGAAAAAGAACGGCAGGCGGCACAGCACACCCTTCTTGCACTGAAAGATTCCTCCATTAAGCACATTGTTTATCTCGGCTCGATGCAGCCCGAAGGTAACCATTCTGCGCACTTGCAGGCGAGAAAGCTGACGGGTGATTTACTGCGCATGAGCACGATCCCGGTGACAGAACTGCGTACCGGCATTGTGATTGGTGCGGGTTCTGCTGCCTTTGAAGTCATGCGTGACATGGTATACAACCTGCCGGTGCTGACACCGCCGCGCTGGGTTCGCTCGAAGTCCTCGCCTATCGCACTGGAAAATCTGCTTAATTACCTACAGGGGCTGGTGGCGCAGCCTGCCACAGAGAATCAGATTCTGGAGGCTGCAGGACCGGAATACCTCAGTTATCAGGCGCTGTTTAAACGCTTCATTGCGATGAGCGGTAAACGCCGCTGGCTGATCCCCGTTCCCCTGCCGACATCTTTTGTTTCGGTATATTTTCTCAGCCTGATCACCTCCGTTCCCACGTCGCTGGCAAAAGCGCTGATCCAGGGGCTGAACCACGATCTGCCCGCCGACAGTGAGAAACTGCAAAGGCTGATACCGCAGACTCTGATCCCCATTGATGAGGCGATCCGCAGTACGCTGGAAAAAGAACAGCAACAAATCATGGATTCGCCGGACTGGGGATACGATCCTGACGCGCGCGCGCGCTGGCGGCCTGGCTACGGTTATTATCCGAAACAGGCGGGATTCACCCTGGAAACGTCGGCGTCAAAAGCTGCATTATGGAAAGTTATTCAGCAAACTGGGGGCGCTGAAGGGTATTTCTATGCCAACGGCTTGTGGAAAACGCGGGCACGGATCGACGATTTACTGGGCGGTGGCGTGACATATGGCCGCCCTGAACGGGATTTCCTGAAACCCGGCGATAAAATTGATGGCTGGAAAGTCATCGGGCTGAAACCGCAGCGGGAACTGGCGTTGTTATTTGGCATGAAGGCACCGGGACTCGGTCGTTTAACCTTCACGATTACCGACAACGGTGAAAGCCGCAGCCTGGATGTGCGTGCATGGTGGCATCCGGCGGGGTTCAGCGGACTGCTTTACTGGTTCAGTATGATGCCCGCTCATCAGTTTATTTTTCGTGGCATGGCAAAACGCATCGCCAGCCTTGCCCGGCAGAAAGACCGTTGCGGACGCTAAAGAGGGTCATTTAATCTGCTTTCAGACACAGCTTTCCCCCTTTCCCATTGCAACCCGCACAATTTCACGAAAGAATGGCACCCTTATTGCTCAGGGGTGCCAGAGCCCCTGACGCTGAAAACTATTTTTCTCTATTTTTGAAGGCATTGGCCTGTATATGAAGGTTTTGGTTACCGGTGCAAGTGGCGGTCTTGGACGAAATGCCGTTGAGTTTCTGCGAAATAAAGGCATCAAAGTCAGGGCGACGGGCCGTAATGCCGCCATGGGCTCGCTTTTGCAGAAAATGGGCGCAGAATTCATTCACGCCGATCTCACCACGCTGGTGTCTGCTCAGGCCAAAGCCCTGCTGGCAGACATCGATACCGTCTGGCACTGCTCAGGGCTGACGTCACCGTGGGGCAGTGAACAGGAATTCGAGCTGGCGAACGTGCGCGCCACACGACGTCTGGGCGAATGGTCCACCGCGTATGGCGTGGAAAACTTCGTGCATATTTCGTCACCGGCCATCTACTTCGATTTTCACCATCACCGCGATATCCAGGAAGACTTTCGCCCGCACCGTTTCGCCAACTCCTTTGCCCGCAGTAAAGCCGCCGGAGAACAGGTGATCCACACGCTGGCGTTGTCTAATCCACACACGCATTTTACGATTCTGCGCCCGCAGGGTATTTTCGGCCCGCATGACAACGTGATGTTGCCGCGTTTACTGCAAATGCTGAAATATGGCGGAACGCTGATGTTGCCTCGCGGCGGTGAAGCGCTGGTGGACATGACCTATGTCGGGAACGCGGTGCATGCCATGTGGCTGGCGACGCAATCACAGGCGACAGAATCTGGCCGCGCATTCAATATCACCAATCAGCAACCGCGTCCGCTGCGTACGCTGGTGAAACAGCTGATGGAAAATCTGGATATCAAATACCGCATCCGTTCAGTGCCGTATCCGCTGCTGGATATGATGGCCCGGGGTATGGAGCACATCAGCAAAAGCTCGCAGAAAGAACCGGTGCTGACGCATTACAGCGTGGCAAAACTGAATTTTGATCTCACGCTCGACACACAGCGTGCGCAGAAAGAGCTGGGCTATGTGCCGGTGATTTCACTCGATCAGGGAATAATCCGTACCGCCGACTGGCTGCGTGATCATGGTAAACTTCAGGGGTTGCACGGCATCGGCCCGAAACGCGACTGACCGACATCTTCAGCCGCTGATGTCAGTCGTTCTTATCCGGAAACTGCTGTAATAACGCCCGGACAATCGCTTCGGTTTGAGCATCCGCATTGCCACGATAATCATTCTGGCGGAAATGCATCTGGAATGCCGCAATCACACGACGCTGCTGACGCGGCGTCATATTATCTTCCACTGAATATCCGTACGCTTTCAGCAACGCCAGCAACTGCGCCTGGCCGACAGGTTGCAGCGGATTACGTCCCGCCAGGTACTGATTCACACGCGCCGCATCCGGCCACGCGCCAATACCGCGTTCGGCCATCTCCTGCCACGGAAACAGCGGGCCGGGGTCATCTTTGCGCTGCGGCGCGATATCACTGTGCGCCACCACATTGCGCGGTTCTATCTGATAACGCGCAACAATTTCCTGGCTCAGATTAGCCAGTAAATCGATTTGCCCGGGCGGGAAAGGGTAGAATTTTTTGCCGAGCAAAGCGTTACTGTAGCCTTTGTTCTCCAGTTCTATTCCCACGGACGTATCATTGAGATTGGTTCGCCCGCGCCAGCCGCTGACGCCGGCATGCCAGGCGCGCATATTTTCCGGCACCAGTTGCCACGCCACCGGTTTACCCTCTTCAAGCGGCGGCTGTGCCGGGATCAGGTAATGTGCGCTGACGTGCTCATCTGTAAGCGTATTTAATGCGTTGTTGAAATCTTCCGCCGTGTAATGGATCACCAGAAAACGTATCCGCTGATCCGCGCCCTGCGCCTGTCTCGCCGTTTCCAGCCGGAACGGCGCATCAGCGTTCTGCTGGCCGGCGTGCTGACAACCGGCCAGCATGAACAATGCGGCAGTCAACAGGCCACGTTTCATTCGCCGGCAGATCATTTGCGGTGCACAATCACTGCGGTGCCGGACACGCTGACCATCAGCATGCTGCTGTCTTTGCCCACGGTTTCATAATCAATATCAATACCGACAACCGCATTTGCCCCCCGCTCTTTGGCCTGTTCTTCCAGTTCACGGAAAGCAATCTCACGCGCCTTACGCAGCTCTTTTTCATAAGCGCCGGAACGTCCGCCAACGATATCGCGTACACCCGCGAAGAAATCGCGAAAGATGTTCGCCCCTAAAATCGCTTCGCCCGTGACTACGCCACAATATTCAGCGATGGTGAAACCTTCGAGAGTCGGGGTGGTAGAAATTTGCATGAGTATTCCTTATCAGTTGTCGTCCAGATCCTGGCAATAATGCCATTAATAGCATAAACCCTGCGCGCGCGATCCGGTTATTGCCTGTGACTGTTTTTCTCATCGCCATGCATTAAGCCAAATCGGTTTTATACTGTATGGTAAAGAACGTCATGGTGAAAATGTTCAATCTTTCAGTAAGGAATACAATGAAAAAGAAAACTCTCGTCGCCGTCATCCCGCTGGTACTGATGTTAAGTGCCTGCACCACGGTAGAACCTGCCTATAAGGATATTGGTAGCCGCACCGCACCCTGTGTCGACGGCGGCCCTGACAGCGTTGCCCAGCAATTTTATGATTTTCGCATCAAACAAGGCGGCAGTGGATTACCCAATTCCAGCCAGCTTGCCGCGTACCGCCCTTATCTGAGCACTGCCTTGTATGATGCGCTGCTGAAAGCGCAGTCGCAGCCGAAAGTGGATATCGCTGCCTCACCGAACGAAAAAACCGGTGCTGGCTCAGGTGACGGCGACATTTTCTCCAGCTTGTTTGATGGCCCGACATCGGCCTCCGTTGACAGCGCCTCCAGCATTCCGAATACCGACGCCCGTAACATTCCCCTGCGAGTCACCTTCACGCATGAAAAAGACAAAGGCGCATCGACAAGCTGGAAAGATGAAGTGCTGATGGTCCGTGAGGGTAAATGCTGGACGGTAGATGATGTGCGGTACATGGCAAATCTCGATTTCGCTTCCAGCGGCACACTGCGCCAGGTTTTAGAACATCAGTAATCCCTTCTTTACGTAAAAAAGCGTATGCATCATGTTGGACGGCAATGAATTTCATCGCCGTTCAACATGTACCCTACAATTACGCAACAACATGTTGTGCTAGACTTTGGCATTCCTGCGGCAACACATAATTTTTAAGCCGCGATCGTTGCATAACTATGCTGTGGAAGTTACCATCTGCGGCATCAATGGCTATTCACTATTTGCGCATGAGTATTCAACTAAATAGCATCAACTGCTTCTACGGCGTGCATCAGGCGCTTTTTGACATTCAGCTGGACTGCCCCGCCGGTGAAACTCTGGTTTTACTCGGGCCAAGTGGTGCAGGCAAAAGCTCCCTGTTGCGGGTTCTGAACCTGCTGGAAATGCCGCGTTCGGGTACATTGCAGATCGCCGGTAACACCTTCGATTTCACCCGCAAGCCGGATGAAAAAGCCGTTCGCGAATTGCGTCAGAATGTCGGCATGGTCTTCCAGCAATACAATCTGTGGCCACACCGCACCGTGCTCGACAACTTACTGGAAGCCCCGATACGTGTACTGGGGCTGACAAAAGAGGTCGCGATGCAACGTGCCCAGAAATTGCTGACCCGTCTGCGTCTGACCGATTACGCCGATCGTTTTCCGTTGCATCTTTCCGGTGGCCAGCAACAGCGTGTGGCTATTGCCCGTGCGCTGATGATGGAGCCTCAGGTTCTGCTGTTTGATGAACCGACCGCCGCGCTTGACCCGGAAATCACCGCCCAGATCGTCAGCATTATTCGCGAACTGGCCGGTACCGGCATTACTCAGGTTATCGTGACCCACGAAGTTGAAGTTGCGCGTAAAACCGCCAGCCGCGTGGTGTACATGGAAAATGGCCGCATTGTCGAGCAAGGCGATGCCTCCGTTTTCGCACAGCCGCAAACCAAAGAGTTTGCCAGCTACCTTTCCCACTAAACGGTCTTTCTATCAATATATTGATTGATGTTTCTACGGAGTTTGCGATGAAAAAATTAGTAATTGCCGCGGTTCTGGCTACCGTCAGTTTGTCTGCCAGCGCTGCTGATACCATCCGTTTCGCGATGGAAGCGTCTTATCCTCCGTTTGAGTTTGTAGACTCCAGCAATCAGATCCAGGGCTTTGACGTCGATCTGGCTAATGCCATGTGTAAAGAGATGCAGGCGACCTGTACGTTCACTAATCAGGCATTCGACAGCCTGATCCCAAGCCTGAAGTTCCGCCGTTTTGACGCGGTCATTTCCGGCATGGACATCACGCCTGAACGTCAGAAACAAGTGGCTTTCACCAACCCGTACTATGACAACTCTGCGATTTTCATCGCCCATTCTGGTCAGTTCACTGACGTTGCAGCACTCAAAGGCAAACGTGTCGGTATGCAAAACGGCACGACTCATCAGAAATACCTGATGGATAAGCACCCTGAAATCACTGCTGTTCCTTACGACAGCTATCAGAATGCCGTGCTGGATCTGAAAAATGGTCGTCTGGACGCCGTATTTGGTGACACCGCCGTGGTGAACGAATGGCTGAAACAAAACAAAAATCTGGCCGCTGTGGGTGACAAAATCACTGACCCGACCTACTTCGGTACCGGCCTGGGTGTTGCGGTTCGTCAGAACAATACGGAATTGCTGACTAAACTGAATGATGCTCTGGCAAAAGTGAAAGCAGACGGCACTTACAAGACGCTGTATTCAAAATGGTTCCAGCAATAAGTTTGCCTATCAATGACTGAATTCCAACCTTTAGCAAGCGCCGCCGGGATGACCGTCGGCCTTGCCGTTTGTGCGCTGATCCTCGGCCTGGTGCTGGCGATGATCTTCGCCGTCTGGGAATCCGCGCCGTGGAAGCCGCTTAGCTGGCTCGGCACCGCGTGGGTAACCGTGCTGCGCGGTCTGCCGGAAATCCTGGTGGTGCTGTTCATCTATTTTGGTTCCTCGCAACTGCTGATGGTGCTGGCTGACGGCTTTAATATCAATCTCGGCCTGTTCGCTATTCCGGTCAAACTGCCCATTGAGAACTTCGAAGTTAGCCCGTTTGTGTGCGGGGTGATCGCGCTTTCTTTGCTGTATTCGGCTTACGCTTCACAGACTCTGCGCGGTGCACTGAAAGCCGTACCGCAAGGACAATGGGAATCCGGTCAGGTACTGGGCATGAAAAAATCGGCGATTTTCTTCCGTCTGATCATGCCGCAGATGTGGCGCCATGCGTTGCCGGGGCTGAGTAATCAGTGGCTGGTTCTGCTTAAAGATACCGCGCTGGTGTCGCTTATCAGCGTCAATGATCTGATGCTGCAAACCAAAAGCATTGCCACCCGCACGCAGGAGCCGTTTACCTGGTATGTGATTGCGGCGTGTATTTATCTGCTTGTCACCCTGTTCAGCCAGTTCGTGATTAAACGCATCGAACTGCGTACCACACGCTTTGAACGGAGTGCTTCCTGATGTGGGAATATTTACCTGAAGTTCTGAAAGGTTTGCACACCAGCCTGACGCTGACTGTGGCTGCGCTGCTTGTGGCGCTGCTGCTGGCGATGATTTTCACCGTTATGCTGACGCTGAAAGTGCAGATTGCCAGCCAGATCGTCAAAGGTTACATCACGCTGTTTACCGGTACACCGTTGCTTGTGCAAATATTCCTGATTTACTACGGCCCCGGTCAGTTTCCGTCGATCCGGGAGATTCCCTGGTTATGGGAGGTGCTGTCGCAGCCGTGGCTTTGTGCGATGTTTGCGCTGGCGCTGAACAGCGCGGCGTATACCACACAGCTGTTTACGGGTGCGGTACGTGCCATTCCGTCTGGTCAGTGGCAATCCTGCGAAGCGCTGGGCATGTCTAAACCACAGACCCTGCGCATTCTGTTGCCTTATGCCTTTAAGCGCGCATTGTCGTCATATTCTAACGAAGTGGTGCTGGTGTTTAAAAGTACCTCGCTGGCCTACACCATTACGCTGATGGATGTGATGGGCCACAGTCAGCTGATGTACGGGCGGACCTATGACGTGATGGTGTTCGGTGCCGCAGGGGTGGTTTATCTTTGTGTGAACGGGTTGCTGACCCTGATGATGCGCCTGATTGAGCGTCGCGCCCTGGCGTTTGAACGTCGCAACTGATACTGATAGCCAGATAGCACTCTGCAGGGACGAGAAATCGTCCCTTTTTTGTGTCTGAAAACCAGCCTCATTCCATTTTTATAGTTTTTTAATCAATTTTATTGCATATAAATTCATTTAGTGGCACTTTATCAGACGGTCTCACTTCCTGCCAGTTGCCAGATTAGAGTAATAAAATCAGTAAACTGTACCAAGAAGGGAATGTCATTTTTTAAACAGGAACGTATTGCATGAAAAAGCTGATCCTCGCTGCCCTCTTGTCTGCCAGTGCTTTTGCTGCCACCGGCGCTGATACTCTTCGTTTCGGCACTTCCGCCACGTATCCGCCGTTTGAATCGATCGGAGCTGATAACCAGATTATTGGTTTTGATATCGATCTGGCGAAAGCGCTGTGCAAGCAAATGCAGGAAACCTGTACTTTCACCAATCAGCCGTTTGATGGTCTGATCCCGGCACTGAAATTCCGTCGTTTCGATGTGATTATTTCCGGTATGGATATCACCGAAGAGCGCAGCAAACAGGTGACGTTCACCCAGCCTTACTATGCCAACACCGCGATGATCATCGGGCCGAAAGGCAAGTTCGCTTCTGTTGCAGACCTGAAAGGTAAACGCGTCGGCCTGGAGAATGGCACCACACACCAGAAATACCTGATGGAAAAGCATCCTGAAATCACCACGGTCGGCTACGACAGCTATCAGAACGCGATTCTGGATCTCAAGAGTGGTCGTCTGGACGGACTGTTAGGGGATACCGCGGTCCTGAACGGCTGGCTGAAATCCAATCCGAACCTGGGTGAAGTCGGTGAACTGATTAAAGATCCGCAATACTTTGGTACCGGCGTTGGTATGGCAGTGCGCCCTGATAATCAGGCACTGCTGGCGAAGCTAAACACGGCACTTGAAGAAATTAAAGCCAACGGCGAATTCCAAAAGATCAATGACAAGTGGTTCCCGGCTCACTGATTCCCGCTTAAATCTCTTTTAACAGTCGTCTGAAAAGGCGGCTGTTATGCGTAATATCTCCCAAATATGCAACGAAGCAGAACTTATTACATCTAAAAAGTGATATTCGTCACACTACATTCATGGAATGACTTTTACACTGTTCAACCGTAATCACTGCGAGATCGAATGTTTATGCACGCACGTTTTCACACCGCCTTTGCGGCACTCCCTGAAAATTTATCCTCCGCCCTTGAGCCGTTTCTGCGACATGATGACTTCCCGGCAATGCTCACTGCGGCTGACGTTGCGCAGATAAAACAGGCGACCGGGCTGGACGATGGCGCGCTGGCATTTGCTCTGTTGCCTCTGGCCGCGGCCTGCTCCGTTACACCTATCTCTCATTTTAATGTGGGCGCAGTGGCGCGCGGCACGTCGGGTAACCTGTATTTCGGTGCCAATATGGAGTTTGCCGGTGCCCCCATGCAACAGACAGTGCATGCAGAACAGTCAGCGGTAACCCACGCCTGGTTGCGCGGTGAAACCCGTCTGGTGTCGATTACCGTGAATTACACCCCCTGCGGCCATTGCCGCCAGTTTATGAATGAGCTGGCCAGCGGCACGGCACTGGATATTCATCTGCCCGATCGTGATGTGGCAACACTTGGCGATTATTTGCCGCACTCCTTTGGCCCGAAAGATCTGGACATCACGACCCTGCTGATGGACCGGGTAAACCACGGTTATACACTGAAAGATGCTGACTCCCTGGCACTTATTGCGCTGGATGCCTGCAATCAAAGTCATGCACCTTACAGTAAGTCACACAGCGGTGTGGCGCTGGAAACGCACAACGGTAAGCAGTTCGGGGGACGTTATGCCGAAAATGCCGCGTTCAACCCGGGCCTTCCTCCGTTGCAAGCCGCGTTAATCCTGCTGAATATGTCAGGGGAAGATTGCCACAACGTTCGCCGGGCAATACTGGTTGAACAAAAAGAAGCGTTGATCACTCAAAACGATGCTACGCGTGCCACCTTAACAGCGCTGGGCTGCGAAGATATCACCACGCTGACCTGCTGATAATGTGAGCCGGTTAACACTAAAGGCTCCGTTTCCGGAGTCTTTAGTTACATAACATTTTCATTACATTTGTCATTTGTAATACTTATTTCCTCTCTGTTACCCTCACCGCTCCGAAATATAAAAAACAACATTCTGACAACCGGAAGAGTAAAACGATGGAACTTGAATACGAAAGTAAACGCCCCCTGTACATTCCTCACGCTGGCCCGATCCTGTTAGAGTTTCCGTTACTGAATAAAGGCAGCGCTTTTACTGAAGAAGAGCGCAGTAACTTTAACCTTCATGGTTTGCTGCCTGAAGCAGTAGAGACCATCGAAGAACAGGCTGACCGTGCCTACCGCCAGTTTCAGAATTTCAAAACCGATATTGATAAACACATCTATCTGAGAAATATTCAGGACACCAATGAGACGTTGTTTTACCGTCTGCTGGACAGTCATCTCAGCGAAATGATGCCGGTGATTTATACACCGACGGTCGGCGAAGCCTGTGAGCACTTTTCCGATATTTACCGCCGCGCCCGTGGCCTGTTTATCTCTTATCCGAACCGCGCCCACATCGACGACATGCTGCAAAACGCCACCAAGCAACACGTTAAAGTTGTGGTGGTGACCGATGGCGAACGCATTCTCGGCCTGGGTGACCAGGGTATCGGCGGCATGGGCATTCCTATCGGTAAGCTTTCTCTGTACACCGCCTGTGGTGGCATCAGCCCGGCGTATACCTTGCCGGTGGTACTGGACGCCGGCACTAACAATCCGCAATTATTGAATGACCCGCTGTACATGGGCTGGCGTCATCCGCGCATTACCGGCGAAGAATATGAAGCGTTCGTTGATCAGTTCATCCAGGCGGTAAAAATCCGCTGGCCGAACGTACTGTTGCAGTTTGAAGATTTCGCGCAGAAAAATGCCATGCCGATCCTCGAACGCTACCGTGATGAGCTGTGCTGCTTTAACGACGATATTCAGGGCACAGCTTCCGTGGCCTTGGGCAGCCTGATCGCCGCCAGTAAAGCCGCCGGTGGCAAACTGAGCGATCAGACCGTCACCTTCCTCGGCGCTGGCTCTGCCGGTTGTGGTATCGCAGAACAAATCGTTGCGCAGATGAAATCTGAAGGTCTGAGCGAAGAAGAAGCCCGTGCAAAGGTCTTTATGGTTGACCGCTTTGGCTTACTGACCGACAAACTGCCTAACCTGCTGGATTTCCAGAGTAAACTGGTACAAAAAAGCAGCGCGCTGGCCAGCTGGGGCATGGAAAGCGACAGTGTCTCCCTGCTTGATGTGGTGCGTAACGCCAAGCCAACGGTACTGATCGGGGTTTCCGGCCAGCCAGGCCTGTTCACCGAAGAAATCATTCGTGAGATGCACAAACACTGCGCCCGTCCGGTGGTATTGCCGCTCAGTAATCCGACATCCCGCGTTGAAGCCACACCGGCTGATATTCTGAACTGGACCGACGGCGCCGCGCTGGTCGCCACCGGCAGCCCGTTTGCTCCCGTGAGTCACAAAGGCAAGCTTTACCCTATCGCACAATGTAACAACTCCTTTATCTTCCCGGGTATCGGGCTGGGTGTGATTGCCTCGGGTGCCACCCGCGTTACTGACGGTATGCTGATGGCTGCCAGCCGGACGCTGGCAGAGTGTTCGCCGCTGGCCACTGAAGGCACAGGTTCGTTGCTGCCGGACGTTGATGATATTCAGGGTGTATCTAAATGCATCGCGATGGCCGTCGGTAAAGCCGCCCAATTGCAGGGCGTGGCGATGGTCACGTCAGAAGATTCGCTGTCGAAAGCCATCGAGCACAACTTCTGGGCACCGCAGTACCGGAGTTATAAACGTACGTCTTTCTGATCCCGCTGTAGCAAAAGAGTTCAGAGACCATGATCCAGACCAATGCTTGGTGCGTTGGTCTTTTTTTTCGTCCAAATTGCAGTACGTCGCGCAGATTAAGAAGTAATTTACTGAAAAATGCTGAAAAAACCTGCGAAGCCTGTGGATGCGGAGTCCCACGTATTGCGAAGCCCGAAGAGGTAAAGTAGCCTTGGATCCGATTTCCATCTGGTCATAACAGGGATACCTATGATTAAGCGACTTATAGCTGGCGTTTTCGGCATCATGATTCTGATGCTGGCTGTCGCTATTGGGCTTGATCAGTGGATCAGTTTACGTACCCAGCCCTATATTTATGATGAGGTCCAGACCCTGCCACACCGTCAGGTTGGCGTGGTGCTCGGAACGGCGAAGTATTACCGGACCGGAGTCATCAATCAGTATTATCTGTACCGCATCCAGGGCGCGATTAACGCGTACAACAGCGGCAAGGTAAAATATCTGCTGCTGAGCGGTGATAACGCACAGCAAAGTTATAATGAGCCAAGCACCATGCGCCGTGACCTGATCGCTGCGGGTATCCCCGCCAGCGATATCGTGCTCGACTACGCCGGATTCCGTACACTGGATTCCATCGTCAGAACCCGCAAGGTCTTCGACACCAACGATTTCATCATCATTACGCAGCGTTTCCACTGCGAGCGGGCATTATTCATCGCATTGCATATGGGCATTCAGGCGCAATGTTTCGCCGTCCCTTCGCCGAAGAATATGCTCAGTGTACGCAGCCGCGAGATCTTCGCCCGCCTCGGCGCACTGACGGATTTGTATCTGCTTAAGCGCGAACCCCGCTTCCTCGGCCCGCTGATCCCCATTCCTGCGGTACACACTATTCCGGACGATGCTCAGGGCTATCCGGCAGTAACCCCGGAACAACTGCTTGAACTGCAACAACAACTGGAAGCCGAAAAGAAAGCGGCTATTGCCAAAGCCGCGGCCGATAAGGCAGCAGCTGAAAAGGCCGCAGCAGACAAAGCGGCCGCAGACGAAGCGGCCCGGCTGAAAGCAGAACAGGAAGCCAATGACGCGGCAGAGGATGAAACGGAAGATGTTGAGCCGACCGCGAAACCCGAACCGGCAAAGCCGGTAGGCAGAAATCCATTCCAGCAGTGATCTCCGGACTGCTCCCTCCCCTGCGAAAGGGTTTGGCCTTTAGCGCCTCCCCCTTCGCAGGGGAGAAGTTGATCGAGTTCCGAATTTAAGACAGCAAAAAAGGCCGCATAAGCGGCCTTTTGTTTTACTGCCTGATAGCTTATTTCTTCTTGGCGTATTTCAAAGAATCCAGCGCCACCGCGAAAATGATGATGCTGCCCTTGATGATGTACTGCCAGTACGGATTCACGCCGATATAGGTCAGGCCGTAGTTGATAACGGTGAATATCAGTACACCGGTCACCACCCCTGCCACAGAACCCACCCCCCCTGCGAAGGACACGCCGCCGACCACACAGGCCGCGATAGCATCGAGTTCGTACATGAATCCGAGGTTGTTAGTGGCACTGCCGATACGCCCCGCTTCCAGCAAACCACCGAACGCGTAGAACACGCCAGACAATGCATAAATCATGATCAGGTTTAACGGGACGTTAACGCCGGAGACTTTTGCTGCTTCCGGATTGCCACCGATAGCAAAGATGTTTTTACCGAAGCGCGTTTTGTTCCACAGCACCCAGACAAAGGCGATAGCAATCAGCGCATAGAACGTAATATAGGAAAGCTTCAGGCCACCTAAATGGATAAAGCCTTGTGCGAACAGGGAGAAGCCCGGGTCAAAACCCGCCACCGGTGAAGAACCGACATAATCGTAATACAGGGAGTTAATCCCGTAGACGATAATCATCGTGCCCAGAGTGGTAATAAATGGCGTTACGTTCAGGTAAGCGATAATAATACCGTTCAGCAAACCAATTAACGCGCCAACAATACATACAGTCAGAATAACCAGCGGAATAGGCACTACTTCCAGATGCGGGAAAACTTTATTGACGTTATCCATCGCCTGCAACATGGTGGCGGCGACCACCGCCGCTAAACCCACCTGCCGCCCGGCGGAGAGGTCAGTACCCTGCGTGACAATAAGCCCCGCCACACCCAGTGCAATAATGACGCGCACGGAGGACTGAGTAAGGATGTTACTTAAGTTGACGAGACTGAGGAAGCTTGGATCCTGGATGATAATAATCGCCAGTAAGACCAGCAATACCACATAAATCCCGCCCTCTTTTAAATAAGTGAGCACACTTTTCTTATTTAATGCTTTCATAATAAGAACCCTTAAAAATTAGAGATGCAAGGAAGCCAGGCGTAATATTTCGTTCTGCGAGGTATTTTTAGTTTCAACAATACCCGCCACCTGTCCATTACTCATAACCAATATTCTGTCAGTAATACCCAGCAACTCCGGCATTTCAGAGGAGATAATAATGATCCCCTTCTCTTTTTTCGCCAACTCGGTGATTAACTGGTAAATTTCAAACTTAGCGCCAACATCAATGCCGCGCGTCGGTTCGTCCAGCATTAATATCTCAGGGTTGGTCAATAACCAGCGCCCAATAATAACCTTTTGCTGATTTCCGCCTGACAATGAACCAATGCTGGTTTTATGTCCCGGCGTTTTCACCCGCATGGAATCGATAACCCATTGGGTGTCGCTTTTCATCCGGGAAGTATCAAGTAAACCGGCTTTATTTTTATATTGACGAATATTGGAAATCAGCGAGTTAAAGCCAATGTCCAGATATGCATAAATACCGGTTGAGCGACGTTCTTCTGTTACCAGCGCAAAACCATGGTTAATGGCTTCATTGGCGCTGTGATTATTAATTTTTTTGCCGTGTAATTTAATGGTTCCGGCAACTTTCTCACGGATACCAAATAATGTTTCGACGATATCTGTACGTTTTGCACCGACTAAACCGGCAATCCCGAGAATTTCCCCTTTGTGTAAATCAAAGGAAATATCACGAATTGAAGGCTGGCGCAGTGAAGTCAGATTTCGCACTTCGAGGATAACTTCACCCGGTACGTTCTGGCGGTCAGGGAAGCGCTGGCTCAGTGAACGGCCGACCATCATGGAAATAATTTTATCCATGTCGAGACCTTCCAGCGGCTGGGTAATGATCCACTGTCCGTCACGCAGGATGGTTATCTCATCACACAGCTGGAAAATTTCTTCCATCTTATGAGAGATATACACAATGCCGCAGCCACGATCTTTCAGTTTACGGATAATCGTGAACAGATGGTTCACTTCTTTTTCCGTCAGGGAAGATGTCGGTTCGTCCATAATGACGATTTTTGCATTGTAAGAAAAAGCCTTGGCGATTTCGATCATCTGCATCTGTGAAACGGACAACTTACCGACCTTGTCACGCGGATCGATATCAATGTCCAGTTCGTCAAAAATCGCTTTGGTGTCTTTGTACATTTTGTCCTGATCGACAAAAAGTCCTTTGGTCGGATAACGTCCCAGCCACATGTTATCCATGACCGTACGTTGTAACACCAGGTTTAATTCCTGATGGACCATCGACACGCCTTGTTCAAGCGCTTCTTTCGAACTTTTAAAATTAACTTCCTGTCCCTGAAAAAGAATGGTACCGGAGTCTTTACTGTATATCCCGAAAAGGCATTTTAATAATGTGGATTTACCGGCGCCATTTTCACCCATGAGGGCGTGAATGGAATGAGGACGCACCTTTAAATTCACATTATCTAACGCCCTGACGCCAGGAAATGATTTATTAATGCCACTCATTTCCAGAAGGAATTCGTCCGGTTTATGTGTTGTGTCAGATAACGTATTATCGGCCATAGTTATACCTGGCTAAAGATAAAAATAAACGGGTGTATTAATACCTGATGTCAGCCCTGCGTGCAGCCGTTAAACGCACCGCACGCAGAGCGACATGACGTCCTGTCAGATAAGCATTAACGTCTAATCATACTTAGTCTTTATTTACGGCTTAACCGCAATTATTTTTGCCACTGCTTAGCTTTGTTTATTATTGCTGTCTGCCTTTACTGCTGTTGACGTAGTCTTATTTCACAAAGGAAGACAGATTGTCTTTATCCACGGCAACGTAAGGAATACGTACAACTTTGTTTTCAATTTTCCAGGTAGTCCCTTCAGCGGCGGGTTTACCGTCAGCCAGGTTTCTCGCCAGATCAAACGTGGCTTTCGCCTGGTTGTTTGCATCGTTAAGCACGGTACCGGCCATTGCACCAGATTTCACCAGTGCCAGCGCTTCTGACAGGGCATCCACGCCAAATACCGGAATGCTGGTTTTGTTATGGGATTTCAGCGCTTCTACAGCGCCCATTGCCATGGCATCGTTGTTGGCGATAACCACTTCGATTTTGTTAGCATTCGGGCCGGACAACCATGCATCCATCTTGTCTTTCGCCTGGGCGGTATCCCACATAGCAGTATCAAGTTGCAGTTGTTGAGTTTTCAGACCTTCTTTGCCGTTCAGGGTGCTGATGACGTATTTGGTACGCGCTTCAGCATCAGGATGGCCAGGTTCGCCTTTGATCAGCACGTATTGGATCACGCCGTCTTTGTTCAGATCCCAGGCCGGATTAGCTTTCCAGTGTTTAGCAATCAGCTCACCCTGAATAACGCCAGATTCCTTAGAGTCAGTCCCGACGTAATAGGCTTTGTCGTAGCTGTCTAAATCTTTACGGGAAGGTTCTTTGTTATAGAAAACGACAGGAATGCCGGCACCGCGGGCTTTTTCAATGATTACCGGGGCAGCAGCCGGGTCAACCAGGTTAATGGCCAACGCTTTAACACCCTTCGCCAGCATAACGTCAACCTGGTCGTTCTGCGTGGACTGGCTGTTTTGCGAGTCATTCATCAGCAGTTGCACATCTGGAGACGCTTTCGCATCTTTCTCAATGGCTTTGCGAACTTCGGACATGAAGTTGTCGTCATATTTGTAGATGGTGACGCCGATTTTAGTATCAGCAGCATGTGCGGCAAAACCAAACATCATGCTTGCAGCCAGAGTCGCCAGGGTGAAGACCTTCTTATTCATTTGTATCTCCGGTTATGTAGGGTGTTACAGAATGTGGCACCGGAAATCCTTGCGGGAGCAGTACAGCTCCACATCATGATTGTGGGTGCCTGCCATCCTTGACTTATAACGTCCTGACTCGCTGTGTAACAAGTCCGGCAAACCGGACCCAAATTGAATCATATTGAAAACGAATGAATCATAATGTGGGCGATGTTAATAAACTGTGAAAGTTCTCACAGATTGAAAACGGTTACATCGCGTTATTTGATCAAAAGGTGACGGGTGCCACATTTTGCCACGGTGCTACCGAATGGCGTCTGACCAGCGTAGGCATGAAGCAATGCGAAACCCCCGTAGCTAGCTGTTCTGCCGCGCCTTTTAACGCCAGCTCCGTGGCAAGCGTCGCCATGGAAACGATGGGATAACGCACGGTAGTCATTTTCGGGCTGGTATAACGGGCAATCGGAATGTCATCGAAACCGATCAGCGAAAAGTCATCAGGAATATTAATTCCGTTTTCTTTCAACACCGCCATCGCCCCGGCTGCCATTGAATCGTTGTAGGTAAACACCGCGCTGAGGTGCAGATTGCGCCCGAGCAGTTCCACCATGGCGGCTTCCCCGCCCTGCAGATCGGGCGAACTTTGCGCCCGCCATGCGGCAGGTGGCGCTTCAGCGCTATGATGTGCCTGCGTCATTGCCTGCGAATAGCCCTGATAACGCTGCAAATCGTCTTCAATGCCATGACTTGAACCAATGTAACCGATACGCTGATGTCCCTGCGACAGTAACAGGCGGGTTGCCATTTCTGCGCCGCTGACGTTATTAAGCCAGACACAGCGGTGTTCGTAGCCCGGAATGACACGGTTAATCAGCACCATACCCGACACCTGATCCATAAACTGCGAAAGCTCGTCATCACCCAGTGCCTTAGAATGCACAATGAGCGCGTTACAGCGTTGACGAATCAAAACCTCAATGGCGTGCCTTTCTTTTTCGGCAATATGATAGCTGTTACCTATCAGGACATATTTCTGATGTTGCTGCGCGACAGTATCAACGGCTTTCACCAGTGCCCCAAAAAACGGGTCTGAAACATCCATAACCACAACGCCGATAGTATCGCTGCTTTGCGTGGCCAGTGCCTGCGCATTGGCATTAGGACGGTATCCCAGCGTGGCGACAGCCTGTAGCACCTGCTCGCGCGCCTCTTTGCTGGCAATGGTCGGATTGTTCAGAACGCGTGACACGGTGGCGACAGAAACCCCCGCCAGCCGGGCGACATCACGAATTGTGACCATGCGTCGCTCCGTGATCAGTCAGGGAATGGTACGGAGGAATACGGAAATTTTTGACCCAGGAAGTAAAAAAACCAGACAAAGAGAAGCGAGGTGAAGTGCGCATGGCGTTTCCTTTTTTAGTGTAGTGGTCATCGGAGTGGCACGACCGCTATCCTAAACATTTTGCGAAAACGCCTGCGTGAATCTCGTCACAGGAAAGAAAACGTTTACATACAAATCTGCAACCTTCATCCCAAATCTATCATTTAGGATGATGTAACGTCATCGGGTTCAGGCCGTTTTCAGTTCTACGCCGGAGGCTTTGATGGTGAGTTTCCGCCACAGCCACTCCACCGGTCCCTGCCGGAAATGACGCAACCACAGCACTGTCACGAGCAAATTACATACCCAGATCAGCGGCACCAGCGCCATCAGTTGCAACCGGTCGAAATGCTGATAGAAACCAAGGGTATTGAAAAATGTGGTACAGATGACAGTCTGCAACAGGTAGTTGGTCAGCGCCATGCGGCCAATCTGCGAAAGCCAGTGCGTCACGCGCCAGCGCGAAATCAGCGGCCAGAAGCCGTAACACAGCGCCAGATAACTCACCGCCTGCATCAGCGAGCCAATCTCACGCGGCACCTGCAACAAAAAACCGCTCCACCGGTAGTCCCAGCCGGTACGATATTGCAGATAAATCGCCGGGATCTGAATCAGTAATGAAAACGGTAACAGCACGGCTGCGACTTTGCGGTAATGGGATGAACGAAACTCGCCTTTCAGCCACCCGCTGCGCATCAGGCCGGAACCAATCAGCATAGCACCTGCCAGTTCCCAGCCGTATTGGGCGCCGATCGCCAGCAAACTGGACGACAGCAAATCGAGCCGGTTCTGAATCGCCTCCCACCCGCCTTTCAGTCGCCAGTATTGCTCATACTGAATTTCCGCCGGCCCCGGAAGCCAGAAGCTGCCAGGTTTTGGTGAGGAAATAAATCCCAGCATTGCCAGCACAGCCACACCGATCAGATACAAAATAATGCCCGTTGATATCAGCGACTGGCTGCTGCGCCCTTCCCGCACCATCCGCCAGCACACCAGACCAATCAGCCCGTAAGACAGCAAAATATCGCCGTCCCATAACAACGTGGCATGGAAAAAACCGCACAATAATAAAATTGACAACCGCGCCTGGATCCAGTGTTTGCCGCGTGGCAGTAATAAATACAGGCCACCGCCAAACAGCATGGCGAACATCATCAGGAACTTGCCCTGCGCCACAGCGTCAAGCACAGCCCAGGTCCAGGTGTCAGAAGCAGAAGGTGTCCCGGCAAATGCCGGATTCAGATAAGCGGCTTTCGGCAAACCGAAGGCGCTGATATTGAGCAGAAGAATGCCAAAAATGGCGAGACCACGGGCAAAGTCGAGCGTGGCAATACGTGAGCGCATACCTGACGTTCCTGTTAACGGTAAGGAGCTGAAAATTGTGCGGGCTTCAGACAGACTAACGGCACCCGTAAGGTGCCGCAATATAAAGTGTCTGACCGGTTAAAACGCCGCTGTTAGCTGGCGTGTCTGACCGTTCTCAGGAATTCCTGTCGCGTATTCTGGCTCGACTTAAACAGACCGCCCAGAGAGGTCGTGGTGGTCGCGCTGGTCGCGTCACGGACACCACGCGCCTTCACGCAGTAATGCACTGCATCAATCGATACCGCCACATTGGTGGTGCCGAGCAGGGTTTGCAGTGCAACCAGTATCTGCTGGGTCAGGCGTTCCTGAACCTGCGGGCGCTGCGAGAAGAATTGCACGATGCGGTTGATTTTGGACAGACCAATTACGGTCTCTTTCGGGATGTACGCCACGGTCGCTTTACCGTCGATGGTCACGAAATGGTGTTCGCAGGTGCTGGTCAGCGTGATATCGCGCACCGTGACCATTTCATCCACTTTCATCTTATTTTCGATGACGGTGATTTTCGGGAAGTTGGCATAATCAAGCCCGGAGAAAATTTCATCCACGTACATCTTGGCGATGCGGTGCGGCGTCTCCGCCAGACTGTCATCGGAAAGATCCAGATTGAGAAGCTGCATAATACCGGTCATATGCTCCTGGATCCGCTGCTTGCGCGTTTCGTTGTCGATCGGCAAAGCTTCACGCAGAGGGGTTTCCAGACCACGGGCTAACAGGGCCTCGTGAACCAAGACGGCTTCTTTACTCAGGGTTGGCATTGTTTCTTCTCCGGCAGATGTAATCACTTTGACGCAGATCACGCCAAAGTGAGGTGGCTTACTGTAGTAGAGAGCCGGTTCAGAATCCAGTGATTGCTTTCTTGATGGATGAAATAGCCCTGATGGATGAAATAGCGGCAAGTTATCGTTTGTGGCGAACCACCAGCGCACCGGCGATAATGAAACCGGCCAGCGCAACGTACAACGCGGGCTCCAGCCGATGGGTCAGCGCGGTAGAGATGGCGGAGAGCACCGGGCCGAATAACTGGCCGACGGCATAACCGGTCGTCAGCAACCCGGCCATATAACGGCTGTGGTCAGGCGCAAGCTCGCGGCTGTATTGTAAGGCTAATTGCACCACGCTGAGGAAACCGCCGCCGGTCAGTAATGCCCCGAGCACCAGTCCGCTGACACCCGGCACCACTTCCGCACACAAAATCCCCAGTCCCTGGATCCATAGCGTCAGCGCCAGACGGGTATGGGTGGTCAGACAATGCCGGGTGAGAATACCGATGACAATGCCGGTAACCGCCGCACCGCCAAACACCGGCCAGACAAACTGGGCGAACAGGCTGTCAGGGAAACGTGCACTCGCCATCTGCGATAAAAAGGTCGCGGGCAGAATGTAACCGAAACCTGCCAGGCTGTAGCTCCACACCAGACGTCTGAGTGCAGGCGTCATCACCAGCGGTGATGACGCCATATGCGACCGGTGCAAATCCCCTTTTCGCGGCAGATTCGGCGTAATGATCGCCACAAAAATCAGCGCCAGCACACCGTAAACGCACCAGGCCTGCGCTGAGGTCAGCTGTAAACTGTGGATCCCCACCGCCAGCATGCCGCTGAGGAAAATCCCCGCGCCCGGCCCGGCAAAGACTGCCGCGCTAAGCGCCGGACGACCATAGTGCGCCAGCCGTTCGTTACACCATGCCGATACCATCACCATCGCCCAGCCGCTGGTCCAGCCGATCAGGAAGCGTACAATACTGTGCAGCACTTCGCCGGAAATCACCGCCGACAGTAAGGTCAGGATCACCCCGCCCCATACCCCCAGCCACAAACGACGCTCAAGATGTTTGCTGGCACGCATGCCATCAAACGCGCCACACAGATAACCGAGATAATTGAACGCGGCGACCAGACCTGCGCCGGTCAGGCTGAACTGATGTTCAGCTATCATTAAAGGAACCTGCGGTGTAAAGGCGAAGCGCCCGATACCCATCGCGACCACAAAAGCCAGAAAACCACTTAGCGCAATGCGAAAAGCCATAATTGCTCCGTCAGAAGAAACTGCAATGCAACATATTAGAAACAATGAATAAACATACTCAAAGCCTGTCGCGGAAAACAGCAGATTTCTTAAAAGAAAGTTAATTGGAAGTTGTCGCTATGATGCCTTATGGGTACAATCACGAAAACTGAATAATACAAACCAACTTGTTTACGATTAGAGAACACAGGAACCTACCATGGATCTGACTCAGTTACGGATGTTTTGCTGCGTAGCGGAAACCGGTTCGCTGGCGCGTGCGGCCGAGCAACTGCATCGTGTGCCGTCGAACCTGACCACCCGTCTGCGTCAGCTCGAACTTGAACTGGGCACTGATCTGTTTATCCGCGAGAAGCAGCGCATCCGTCTTTCCGCCATGGGGCATAACTTCCTCAACTATGCCGAGCGCATTCTGGCGCTCAGTGATGAGGCCATGAGCATCATGCATGCCGGTGAACCCGCCGGGAATTTCGCGCTGGGTTCGATGGAAAGCACGGCGGCAACCCGCCTGCCTTCGTTGCTGGCGGCTTATCATCAGAAGTTTCCACAGGTGGCACTGTCGCTGGTGACGGCGACTTCCGGTGAAATTATCGACAGCGTGCGTGCCGGCCGTCTCGCCGCAGCACTGGTTGATGGCCCGATCGATTTTGATGATATCAACGGCTGTATTTCTTTTCGTGAAAGGATGGTGGTGATCACCCCGCCGGGTGAATCACCGCTGGAAGTGCCTGACGGTCGCAGCGGCCACACCGTTTTTGCATTCCGTCCCAGCTGTTCCTACCGCCAGCGTTTACAGGGATGGATCAGACAGATGAACGTTCCGGTCGCCAATACTCTGGAGATTCAGTCCTACCACTCCATGATGGCGTGTGTCGCCAGCGGTGCGGGTATTGCCATGATCCCACGTTCTGTGCTGGAACAACTGCCCGGCCACGAGCGGGTAGAAATTCACGACATTCCGGATGAATTCGCCGATACCGCCACCTGGCTTATCTGGCGCCGGGATGCGTTCAGCCCGAATGTCCGGGCGCTGAAGGAACTGATTATTGAACAAAATGACGGGGTCATCCCGTTACTGAAGCATCCGCTCGCCGGGGAACATGATCCGGTGCTGCATCCCACCTATTAAGTTAAAAACCTGAATAAGCAAAAACACCTGACTGGAGCTAAAAAATGCAAATGATCAAAACACGTGCGGCTGTCGCCTGGGGCCCGAACCAACCTCTGTCCATCGAAGAAGTGGATTTAATGCCGCCGCAAAAAGGCGAAGTGCTGGTGCGTATTGTTGCCACTGGTGTTTGTCATACTGATGCCTACACACTCTCCGGCAAAGATCCGGAAGGCGTATTCCCGGCAATCCTTGGCCATGAAGGCGGCGGCGTAGTCGAAGCCGTGGGCGAAGGGGTCACCAGCGTCGCCGTAGGCGACCATGTCATCCCGCTGTACACGCCGGAATGTGGCGAGTGTAAATTCTGCAAATCCGGTAAAACCAACCTGTGTCAGGCGATCCGTACCACACAAGGTAAAGGTCTGATGCCGGACGGCACCACGCGTTTCTTCAAAGACGGCAAGCCGATTTTCCATTACATGGGCACGTCAACCTTCTCTGAATACACCGTAGTACCTGAAATCTCACTGGCAAAAATCAACAAAGAAGCGCCGCTGGAAGAAGTGTGTCTGCTCGGATGTGGCGTGACCACCGGTATGGGCGCGGTCATCAACACGGCTAAAGTGAAAAAAGGTGACACCGTGGCCATTTTCGGTCTCGGCGGCATTGGTCTTTCTGCGATTATCGGTGCGGTGATGGCCGGTGCAGGCCGCATCATTGGTATTGATCTGAATACCAGTAAATTCGATCTGGCACGTAAACTCGGCGCAACCGACCTGATCAATCCGAAAGATTTCGACAAGCCTATTCAGGATGTGATTGTTGAAATGACCGACGGCGGTGTGGACTTTTCCTTCGAATGTATCGGTAACGTGAACGTGATGCGTTCCGCACTGGAATGCTGCCATAAAGGCTGGGGTGAATCTGTCATCATCGGCGTGGCAGGTGCGGGCGAAGAAATCTCTACCCGCCCGTTCCAGCTGGTCACCGGCCGCGTCTGGCGTGGTTCTGCGTTCGGTGGTGTGAAAGGCCGCAGTCAGTTGCCAGGTATTGTGGAACGTTATCTGGACGGGGAATTTGCCCTGAACGATTTCATCACCCACACCCTGCCGCTGGAAGACATCAACGAAGCCTTTGACCTGATGCATGAAGGGAAATCTATCCGCACGGTTATTCATTTTAATAAGTAAGGAATGTGTCAATGAGCAGCTCGGTTGAACTACTCGAAGAACACCGGATGTTTGGCGGCTGGCAGCAGCGCTACCGCCATACCTCTGAGAGCCTGAATTGCAGCATGACGTTCAGCGTTTATCTGCCTCCGTCACCCGATGACGCGCCGCCGCCCGTCCTGTACTGGCTGTCGGGCCTGACCTGTAATGATGAAAACTTCACGACAAAAGCCGGGGCGCAGCGCGTCGCAGCTGAACTCGGCATCATTCTGGTGATGCCTGATACCAGTCCGCGCGGTGAGGGTGTTGCCAACGATGACGGTTATGATCTGGGTCAGGGCGCCGGTTTTTACCTGAACGCGACTCAGGCACCCTGGGCTGCCCATTACCGGATGTACGATTATCTGCTTGATGAACTGCCTGCGCTGATCCGCGACCATTTCAAAATCAGCGAGCGTCAGTCAATTTTCGGTCACTCAATGGGCGGCCACGGTGCGCTGATGCTGGCATTGCGTAATCCGCAACGTTTCTGTTCGGCATCAGCGTTTGCGCCGATCGTCAATCCGGCTCAGGTACCGTGGGGGCGTAAAGCGTTCAGTGCGTATCTGGGCGATGATGAAAGCCAGTGGCTGAAATACGACAGTTGTCACCTGCTGAGTGCATTGCCAGCGGATCAAAAGCCGTTCCCGATTCTGGTCGATCAGGGCGACAGCGACCAGTTTCTGGCGGATCAGCTTCAACCGGCAAAACTGGCAGAGATAGCGCGTCAGCGCGGCTGGCCGTTACAACTGCGGGTTCAGCCGGGCTACGATCACAGCTACTTCACCATCGCCTCGTTTGTGGAAGATCACCTGAGATTCCATGCGGAGTTTTTGCACCCGAAGGCATGAGTGCAGGATCCTAAAAATAGAAGCAACCGGCTCCTCTCCCTGCTGATAGGGCAGTGTTTCGCCTTGCTCCCTCCCCTTCGCAGGGAAGGGAGCAAAAATCAATTCTTCAATTTTGGATCCAGTGCATCCCGTAATCCGTCACCCAGCAAATTAAACGCCAGTACGGTCAGGAATATGGCCAGACTGGGGAATATGGCCACATGGGGAGCCATGACCATGTCGGCGCGGGCTTCGTTGAGCATCGCGCCCCACTCCGGCGTCGGGGGCTGTGCGCCCATACCCAGAAACGACAGGCTGGCGGCGGTGATGATCGACGTACCGATACGCATGGTGAAATACACCACTATGGACGATAACGTGCCCGGCAGAATGTGGCGGAACAAAATCGTGGCGTCGGATGCGCCGATGCTGCGCGCCGATTCAATATAAGTTTGCTGTTTCAGCACCAGCGTATTGCCGCGAACCAGACGTGCGAAGGCAGGAATGCTGAAAATCGCCACAGCGATAATCACGTTCGACATACCGTTGCCCATTACCGCAACGACGGCGATCGCCAGTAAAATCCCGGGAAAAGCAAACAGGACGTCACAGACGCGCATGGTAATGCGATCCCACCAGCCTTCGTAATATCCCGCCAGCAAGCCGAACACCGTACCAATTGCCGCGCCGAGCACCACAGAAAGTACGCCTGCGGCGAGTGAAATCCGCGTGCCCATCAGGATGCGGCTGAAAATGTCACGCCCGAGAGAATCCACGCCCAGCCAGTGGACCAGCGATGGCCCGTCGTTCAGACGGTCATAATCAAAGTAATTTTCCGCATCAAACGGCACCAGCCACGGCGCAAGAATGGCCGCCGCGATCAGCAGCAGGATAAAAGCCCCCGCAATCATCGCAATATGCTGCCGGCGAAAACGACGCCAGAACGCTTTCCACGGTGTCCTTCCCGCCTGTAATTGCGCAGTTTCCGGCGTGATGACCGGTAAACTCGCGAGTACGGCATTTCGCCGCCAGTTTTTCATGCGCTTACTCACTTGTATCGGATGGAAGGGTTAATGACGGCGTACAGCATGTCTACCAGCAGATTGATCAGGATGAACTCCAGCGAAAACAGCAGCACTTCTGCCTGTATCACCGGATAATCCCGCATCTCGACCGAATCAACCAGCAACCGCCCTAACCCCGGCCAGTTGAACACTTTTTCAACCACAATCGACCCGCCGAGCAGGAAGCCAAATTGCAACCCCATCATCGTCACAACCGGGATCATCGCGTTGCGCAAGCCATGTTTGACCACCACCACCGCTTCGTGCACGCCCTTGGCGCGCGCGGTACGCATATAATCTTCCTGCATAACGTCGACAAAGGACGCGCGGGTAAAGCGGGCCATGATCGCCGCCACCGCTGCACCGAGCGTAACAGAAGGGAGAATATAGTGCCGCCAGCTGTCGGCACCGACCGTCGGCAGCCAGCCCAGTTCAACGGAAAAAATTTGCATCAGCAACATGCCCAGCGCGAAAGCCGGGAAGGAAATACCTGAGACGGCGAGCGCCATGCCCAGTCTGTCCGGCCAGCGGTTACGCCACACGGCGGAGACCACGCCAATCACCAGACCGAAAACCACTGACCACACCATACTGGTCAGCGTCAGCCAAAACGTCGGCATAAAGCGCGAACTGATTTCTTCAATGACCGGGCGTTTTGAAACCATCGAGTGGCCGAAATCACCGGTCAGCGCATTGCCGAAGAAAGTGAAAAATTGCTGATAAAGCGGCTTATCCAGCCCTAAATCCTGACGCACCAGCGCAACCACGCTGGCATCAGCATCCTGGCCAGCCATCAGCCGCGCCGGATCGCCCGGCAACAGATGCACAAACAAAAAGACCAGCACGGCCACAATCAGCAGCGTGGGTATCAGTCCGAGTAATCGTTTTAAAAAATAATTAAGCATGATTGGCTGTCTGTGATTTCACGGTAGACATCTATGTTCCGGCCCCGGAACACACGATTTCAGGGCGTCCATGCTGTTACATGACGCGCCCTGAAGGCTTCACCGCGTATTATTTCACATCTGCATCGTCAAAGCTGAAAGCCGTATCCGGCATCACATAGAAACCGGTCAGACGTTTATTTTTGGCTGAAACCAGACGTTCAGTGACCAGGAATGCCCACGGCGCATCGGTCCAGATTTGTTTCTGGGCATCAGCGTACAGTTTGGCTTTCTCGGCTTTGTCGGTCGTTTTCAGCGCATCGGACAAATCTTTATCCACCTGTGCGTTGCTGTAGAAGGCAGTATTGAACTGCTTCGGTGGCGCGGCCTGGGTGGAAAACAGCGGAGACAGTGCCCAGTCTGCTTCACCGGTAGAGGCAGACCAGCCGGTGTAGAACATACGGATGCCCGCCTCTTTTTGTCCGACGTTCTCAACCTGCGCCGCACGCTGCGCGGCATCCATTGCGGTGACTGTCACTTTAATACCCACCTGCGCCAGTTGCTGTTGGGTAAACTGCAACACTTTTTGCGCGGTACTGTTGTTATGTGAAGACCACAACGTGGTGGTAAAACCGTCCGGATAACCGGCTTCTTTCAATAACGCTTTCGCTTTTGCCGGATCATACGGCCACGGTTTAAATTTCGCCGCGTATTCGATGCCCTGCGGCAGCGGCCCTTCAGACGGCACGGCGTAACCGGCAAATGCAACTTTGATCAGCGCCTGTTTGTTAATCGCGTAGTTAATCGCCTCACGCACTTTCACATTGTCGAACGGCTTTTGCGTGACATTGAAACTGATGTAACGATGCAGAATCGACGGCGCGGTCACCAGATCCAGTTTAGCGTTTTTCTCCAGCAAGGCCGCCTGTTCGTAAGGCACCGGGAACGCCAGGTCAGCCTCGCCGGTTTGCAACATTGCCGCCCGGGTATTGTTATCTACCACAGGACGCCAGGTAATGGTGTCGAGTTTCGGCTCGCCTTTTTTCCAGTACCCGTCAAACTTCTTCACTTTCACAAAGTCAGTCTGATTCCATTGTTCAAGCGTATACGGGCCGGTGCCAACCGGATGGAAACCGATGTCTTTGCCGTATTTGGTCAGCGCCGCCGGGGAAATAATCACCGCAGACGGGTGTGCCAGAATATTAATAAAGGCTGAGAACGGCTCTTTCAGGGTGATTTTCACCGTGTTGTCATCAACGGCTTCGGTGCTGGCGATATTCTTGAACAGGTTATAGCGTTTAAGGTGACTGTCCGGATTACTGGCGCGGTCAAAGTTAACCTTTACCGCCGCCGCATTGAAGTCGGTGCCGTCCTGGAACTTGATGCCCGGATGCAGCTTGATGGTGTAAACCAGACCGTCTTTACTGACGGTGTAACTGTCCGCCAGGACGTTTTCCAGTTTCATATTTTTATCAAAGCCAAACAGGCCCTGATAGAAGGATTTGGCGACAGCCTGCGACAAGGTGTCGTTGGCGTCATACGGATCGAGCGAGGTGAAGTTAGAACCTACGGCGATGACCACGTCTTTTGCCGCCCATGCAGAAGCCGACGCCAGCGAACCAAAAACAGCGGCAGCGAGCACGGCCTGACGGACAACGTTCTTACCTTTAGATTTCTGCTGATTCATGTCAGTTCCTTTTCCTGTCTTACCCGTTTATCTTGCGAAGAATTGACGGCTCAAATAAGCCGCCAGAAAAATCAGTAAATACCCGCAATACTGTGCCTGGCGACAAAATGGCCTTCGCCCACCTTTACCAATGGCATCACCACCGGCTCATCGTGCAGCCCGCGAACCGGACTTGGGATTTCATCAACCAGCAGCGCCTGATCTTTTCGTTTGTGCGCCGGATCGGCGACCGGCACCGCCGCCATGAGTTTGCGGGTATAGGCATGTTGTGGCGTTTCAAATACCGCACGGCGGGAGCCGATTTCCACGATCTGTCCGAGATACATCACCGCCACACGGTGGCTGATGCGCTCAACAACGGCCATATCGTGTGAAATAAACAAAAATGCCAGACCAAACTCTTTCTGCAAATCCATCAGCAGATTGATGATTTGCGCACGGACAGACACATCCAGCGCCGAAACCGATTCATCGGCAATCACCACTTTTGGATTAAGCGCTAACGCGCGTGCAATGCAAATTCGCTGCCGCTGACCGCCGGAAAATTCGTGAGGATAACGCTGCGCGTGTTCCGGCAACAGCCCGACTTTTTCCAGTAACCATGCCACGCGGGCTTCGGCTTCTTCGCCTTTTGCCAGGTTGTGAACCAGCAGCGGCTCCATAATGGAATAACCTACCGTCAGGCGCGGATCGAGCGAGGCGTAAGGGTCCTGAAAAATAAACTGAATATCACGGCGCAGATGTTGCAGTTCACTGCCCCCGATATCGGTCAGCGTCTGGCCCTTAAAGGTGATAGTACCGCCCTGGCTTTTCACCAGTTTTAACAGCGAACGGCCGGTAGTGGATTTACCACAGCCTGATTCCCCCACCAGCGCCAGCGTTTCACCGGGATGCAAATCAAAACTGACTTTTTCCACGGCATGAACCCGTCGGGTTACGCGATTGAAAACACCGCTGCGCAGGTCAAAACGCGTCACCAGATCGCGCACCTGCAATATAGGAGGCGCGCCTGGTGTGAGGGTATTTTGTATCAGCGCCGGATCACTTTCCGGCTGTTCAGGCGCGGGAAAGCGTGCGGGCAGCGCTTTACCCGCCATCGAGCCGAGTTTGGGCACCGCCGCCAGCAATGTCTGAGTGTAAGGCGCCTGCGGTGAACGGAATATAGCGTTTACTTCCCCCGTTTCGACACTGTTGCCCTGATGCATTACCAGCACACGGTCCGCAATTTCGGCCACTACTCCCATGTCATGCGTGATAAAAATCACCCCCATCTGCATCTCTTTTTGCAGCACACGGATCAGTTGCAGAATTTGTGCCTGAATGGTGACATCCAGCGCCGTCGTCGGTTCATCGGCAATCAGTAACGCAGGCTTACAGGAGAGCGCCATCGCAATCATCACCCGCTGGCGCATGCCGCCGGAAAGCTGATGCGGATAACTGTCGAGAATATTCCGGGCTTCAGGAATGCGCACCAGATCAAGCATCCGCAGCGCTTCCGCACGGGCGGCGCGGTGATCTTTGTTCTGGTGCAAGCGGATCGATTCGGCAATTTGTTCGCCCACCGGAAAGACCGGATTGAGCGACGTCATCGGCTCCTGAAAAATCATCGCCATATCCGCACCACGCAGATTACGCATGGCAGGCTGCGTGGCGTTGATCAAATCAACTACCTCACCGTTACGACGACGAAACTGCATTTGACCCTGTAAAATCTTTCCGCCGCCCTGCTCCACCAGCCGCATCAGCGCCAGCGAGGTCACGGATTTTCCGGAACCCGATTCGCCAACAATCGCCAGCGTTTCACCGCGCTTTACCTGAAAACTGAGATTACTGACCGCCTGAGTGACCTGCCCTTCATGAGCAAACTGCACGCTGAGCTGGCTGACGGCAACCACGTGATCGGGTGGCAGAATAAGCGAACTGTTCATCGGGCTGTTCATGACCGGTAAATACTGACGCAGGGAGCGTCACCCACACGGGCGAAGCCGCGGTACATGCCTTCGCTGTTAAAAGGTAGCACCACGTTGCCAAATTTATCCACGGCAATCATTCCACCGCTTCCGCCCAGAGAAAGCAGTTTTTCCTGCACCACCTTATGTGTGGCTTCTTCCAGAGAAAGACCGGCATATTCGATCAGCGCCGCCACATCGTAGGCTGCCACCGTGCGCATAAACACTTCGCCGGTACCGGTGCTGGAAATCGCTACCGTATTGTTATTGGCGTAACAGCCCGCGCCAATAACCGGTGAATCGCCGACGCGCCCGGCCTGTTTGTTGGTCATACCGCCGGTTGATGTCGCCGCCGCCAGATTACCCAGCGCATCCATCGCCACGGCACCCACGGTGCCAAATTTATGTTCAGGATCCAGCGGATCATCAGACACGGGGGCACTGAGCGACGCGCCATCGTGATCAAGCATCACGCCGTTATCTGCCGCGATGGCACGTTGCAACTGATCATAACGTTCCTGCGTGAAAAAGTAGTCCGGTCCGACCATTTCCTGGCCGTGTTCGCGGGCAAAGGCTTCCGCGCCCGCGCCGGTAAACATCACATGCGGACTGACTTCCAGCACCTTACGGGCGGTGAGAACAGGATTGCGAATATGGTTCACACAACTGATGGCACCGGCATCGAGCGTACGGCCATCCATAATGCAGGCGTCTAACTCATGCGTGCCCTGATGGGTAAAAACCGCCCCTTTTCCGGCATTAAATAACGGGCACTCTTCAAGCAAACGCACCGCTTCGGTGACCGCATCCAGTGCACTGCCGCCGGAGGCCAGAATAGCCTGTCCGCTGGCGACTATTCTCTCCAGTTCGGCTAAATAAAGTCGTTCTTTTTCAGCGCTCATCGCCGCGCGGGTAATCGCCCCTGCACCACCGTGGATCGCAATAACCGGCCGCTTCTTGTCCGAAACGGAAGCCGCTGAATTATCAGTAGAAAAACTCATTAGCGCTGCACCTTTCGATGTTGTATTTATGTAGAGGAAAATGTTGAGCTGTTTTTGACTATATTTAGCCCGCAACAGTATGTAAAGCAGAAATGTCGCGCCATCAAAAGGTCGCTAATTGCTTAGATTGTTTAAGAAAAACAAATGCTGCAATTGAATATACCCGCGGGACAAATGACCAAAGAACAGCAATAATAAACGTCTTAACTGCGGATAAATGCCTCTCCGGATAAACTTCCTGCAGCTTTTTTTTATTTTCTCTTTTTAGGAAATCAGTTTATGGAAACTGTTTATAACCGCCGTCGGATTAATGTGATCTCGTGGCTCAGCTATTTCTTTACCGGTGGACTGGTTTCCACTCTGGGCATTGTTATCGGGCCGGTGGCCACTGCATTTAACAAAGATCCGGGCTTTATCGGTCAGATGTTTTCTTTAATGAACATCGGCCTGTTCCTGCCAATTATGATCAGCGGCATCCTGATGCGTAAGTTTGATCTGGGCAAACAACTGATGACCGGCTCTTTCATTTCGGTACTGGTCTGTATCGCGCTATTTATTGTGCCGTCGATTACCCTGTTTGGCGTGGGCGTATTCCTGATCGGTGCCACGGCGGGCCTGATGATGTCTATCGGCAGCTATCTGGTCGTCCGTATTAATGACGACCCGAAAAAACGTTCCGCAAACTTAATCTTCACCGACTTCTTCTTCGCGCTTTCCGGTATGACGTTGTCACTGGTGCTGGGCTTCCTGTTCAAACACGGCGCAAGCTGGCTGGCAATGTACGGCATCATGGGTGCACTCAGCCTGCTGATGATTTTGCTGTGCGCAGGTCAGAAATTCCCGCATGTACCGCAACCGGTAAAAAATGAATCGACGCACAACGTGGCGAAAGAGCCGTGGGGCATTGCGGTCTTCTTCCTGTGTATCGCACTGTTTGCTTTTGTCTTTACCGAACTGGTCTTCACATTGTGGATGCCAAGCTGGTTGCATGAGCATTTCAGTATGGAAACGGACCGTGCTGCGATTTACATCACCACTTACTGGATGGTGAAAGCGATTGGCCTGTTCCTGAATCAGTTCACCGTGCGTTTCGTCAAACTGCGTACTTTCCTGCTGGTTTCCGTGATTGTCGGTATGGCAAGCCTGGCGGCGCTGACCACCAGCAATTCACCGGTACTGGTGCTCTTCGCCGTGGGTCTGTTCGGTTTCTGTAACTCCGGTCTGTTCTCCGGCCTGATGAGCTACGGCAGCTTGCAGGTGAAAAACTCCCCACCTACGCTGACATCCGCACTGCTGACCACCAGCTCCGTCGGCACGCTGATTTTCGCGTCCTTCTCTTCTTTCATCTACAACGAGTACGGCTTGTTCTGGGCGCTGAATATTGCGACCGTTTCTTACGCGTTGCTGGTGCTGATGGTGGTGCTTGCCAGCCTGAAGAGCAAGGCAGAGAAAATTAACCACGAAGTCACCGCGCACTAAACTCTCCCCGCAGCAGGGCTCCGGCCCTGCTTTCTCAATTCACCTCGCCCAGTGAATCCAGAAAACGTGTTGCCGCCGGCGTCACCGAATCCGCCTGATAAATGGCATACAAATCTGCAGGCAGCCGTTCGCTGAGCGCACAAAAACGCACGCCCGGCCAGTGAATGCGCGCGTAGCTTTCCGGTAAAAGTGTAATGCCATTCCCGTTGGCCACCAGTGCCAGCGCAGTTTGCGGTTCGTTTACCTGATGTTTCACCTGCGGTAAGAAGCCGTATTGCCGGCACATCGAATACAAATAACTGCCAAGACTTGAAGCACTCATCGGCATCACAATGAAATCCTCATGCGCCAGCTCACTCAGCACCACGCTGTTTTTTGTCGCCAGCCGGTGGTGTTCTGAAATCGCCAGCGCGACGTTTTCCCGTCCCATCAGCCGGCTTTTCAGCCCCTGTGGCAGCGTCAGTTTAGCCTCACGCCAGATGCCAATATCGATCCGCTGCAATTGTAAGGCATCGATTTGCTGCACCGGGGTCAGTTCGGTCATCGTCCAGCTTATTTCCGGTGCATTTTTTCCAAAGCGGTTAAGGGCAGGCATCAGCGGGCCCCAGACTGCGGTACCGACGGTCCCCAGCTGAATATGCCCGACCTCCCCGCGCCCGATTTTACGTACCCGATGTAACGATCGGTTGATACCGTCGAGCATCAGCCCGGCCTCACGCATCAGCGCCGCGCCCGCCGGCGTCAGCGAAACAGATCGCGTGGTACGCAGAAATAACGGCGTACCCAGCAGATGTTCCAGCTCTTTAATGTGAAGGCTCAGCGGCGGTTGCGACATATTCAGCCGTACCGCCGCCTTACTGAAACTCAGTTCTTCGGCCACCACGCGAAAATAGTGCAATAACCGGAGATTGATCTGGCCGAGATCAAACACCGAATCGGTAAACGGACGTGTCATGCCGGACTCCGCAACATAATTTCTCTCTTAAATTTAATGAGTTACATTTATAGATTTTGTCTATAAATCCGCATAAAGAACGGTATTAGACCGTAAACGCTGCTCACACTAGCATTGCCCGCATCCTCCCCCTACTGTGAAAAATGAGAGAAGTGATCATGCTCAATAACCATGCTTTTGACTGCGCCGCGATTATTCGCCAGCGCGCCCCTGATTTTATTCCGCAGGCCGCACTGATTTTAGGCTCCGGCCTCGGTACGTTGTGCGACGACATGAGCGACGCAGTGACCATTCCCTACAACGAACTGCCGGGATTTCCGCAAAGCAGTGTCGCCGGTCATGCCGGTGAACTGGTACTGGGTTATCTGGAAAATGTGCCGGTGATGTGCATGAAGGGTCGCGGCCATCTGTACGAAGGGCACGGTATGTCAGTGATGACCTGTGCGGTGCGCACTTTTAAACTGCTCGGCTGCGAATTTATGCTGGCCACCAACGCCGCCGGGTCGATGCGTAAAAGCGTCGCGCCGGGTCGGTTAGTTGCGCTGACCGACCATGTCAGTTTCATGCCCGAATCGCCGCTGACAGGCCCGAATGACGAGCGTTTTGGTCCGCGCTTTTTCAGTCTCGCCAATGCCTACGACAAAGATCTCCGCGCACAACTTCACACCGTTGCCGCAGGGCTGAACATTGAGGTCGCAGAAGGCGTATTCGCGGCCTATACCGGCCCGAATTTCGAAACCCCGGCGGAAATCCGCATGATGCAAATTTTAGGGTGCGACGTAGTGGGCATGTCCATCGTGCCGGAAGTGATTTCTGCCCGTCACTGCGGGCTGAAGGTGCTGGCGATTTCCGCCATGACCAATTTCGCCGAAGGGCTTTCTGATACACCGCTTTCCCACGAACAAACCTTACGTTGCGCCAGGCTGGCCGTCGGAGATTTCACGCGACTGATCCGCGCCTTTTTCGCCCATCTTTCAGCCAGCGTAAAATAAGGAGCGGCTATGGAACAGGCATTCAACCGCCAGCGGATCAATATGATTTCCTGGCTAAGCTATTTCTTTACCGGCGCGCTGGTCTCCACACTCGGGATTGTTATCGGCCCCGTTTCGCAGGCCTTTGGCAAAGATCCGGGATTTATCGGCCAGATGTTTACGCTGATGAATATCGGTCTGTTCCTGCCGATCATGGTCAGCGGCGTGCTGATGCGTAAATTCAATCCGGGCAAACAGCTGATCACCGGTTCAGCCGTTTCCGTGCTGGCCTGCATTGCGCTTTTCCTGATGCCCACCATCACGATGTTTGGCATCGGCGTGTTCCTGATTGGCGCGTCGTCGGGGATCATGATGTCCATCGGCAGTTATCTGGTGGTACGTATTAATGAAGATCCGAAAAAACGCTCGGCGAATTTAATCCTCACCGATTTCTTTTTCGCTCTGGCGGGCGTGGTGCTGTCGCTGCTGCTGGGCTATCTGTTCCAGCATGGCGCAAGCTGGCTGGCGATGTATGGCGTAATGGCGGTGCTGAGTCTGGCGATGATTGTGCTGTGCGTCGGGCAGACATTCCCGTCGATTCCGCAGGCCGCACAAACCACGATGGCAACTGAAACTGAGGTGACGCGCTGGGGGATGTCGGTCTGGGTGCTGTGTTTTGCACTGTTTGCCTTCCTGCTGGCCGAGCCGATTTTTACCATGTGGCTGCCGAGCTGGCTGAAAGCGCATTTCGGCATGGCGGCGGATCGGGCCGCATTTTATATCACGACGTACTGGACGGTGAAATCCATCGGCCTGTTTGTGAATCAGTTCACTGTCCGCTTCGTTAAGCTGCGCACTTATCTGCTGCTTTCCGCGTTTGTCGGACTGATGTGCCTGGCGGTTGCCGCTAACAGCGCGGACCCGATGTTGATCCTTGTTTGTGCCGGTTTGTTCGGTTTCTGCAATTCGGGGCTGTTCTCGGGCATCATGAGTTATGGCAGCTTGCAAGTCAGTAATTCTCCGCCGACGCTGACCTCTGCCTTGCTTACCCTCGGCACCCTTGGCACGCTAATTTTTTCCACACTCTCGTCGCTGGTATACAGCCGGTACGGTCTGTTCTGGGCGCTCAATAGCGCGACTGTGGCTTACGTTTTCCTGCTGCTGGCGCTGATTTTCGCCGCAGTAAACAGCAAAGCGGAAGCCCTGGAACAACAGCCTGCACGCTGAACGCGGTATCGTGCATATAAAAAAAGGAAGGCTTAAAAGCCTTCCTTTTCCCTCTTCGTTGCTGCGTTTATAGCTGCGGGCAACGTTGCAAACTGTTTAGCCAGGATGTTTCAGGCTGAGCGGCCAGACGACGCGCGCGTCCGTGGCGACGTAAAATCAATCCTTTGTCCTGCATTTCACTCAGATCGCGTCTGATCGTTTCGAGACTTACATCCAGCGATTGTGCCAGTTCGCTTACCTGTAGTACTTCATGTTGTTCAACCAACTGAAGGATGGCCTGATGGCGATTTTTTTTAAGCACCGGTTATTCCTGTTTATATGACAGTTGTGTGACTTGAATCACAAATAACGGTAACTATCATACCCGCGTTACATTGTTAATTTTGGGATCGATCTCAATTATTCAGGAATCTCCGTCGAATTTTTACGCCCTTAGCGATTTTTGGTTCGCTGCGTTTCTCTGTCATACTGTGCGTATGCTTCATTTCCCTGCCCGGCTCTGGTGAAATTATCTGCACAACCGGGACGAATTACTGAGGATTTTTCATGGAATTCAATACTGCCGGTCTGATCTCGCTCGACGAAGCGCTGGATAAAATGCGTGCCTGTGTATCGCCTAAAATAATTCAGGATGCCGAATCCCTCCCGCTCGCCGGCGCGGCTGGCCGCATTACCGCCACCCCGGTGCTTTCGCCGGTTTTCGTCCCACCTTTTGATAACTCAGCCATGGACGGCTATGCCGTGCGCTGCGCAGATTTACAGGATGGTGCGGTTTTCCCGGTCGCGGGCAAAGCCTTTGCGGGTGCGCCTTTTCATGGCGAATGGCCAGCCGGAAGTTGTATCCGTATCATGACCGGTGCGCCGGTGCCTGCGGGCGCTGACGCCGTGATCATGCAGGAGCAGACCGACGTTTCGGATGCCGGTGTACGTTTCACGGCTGAAATCACCCGGGGCCAGAATATCCGTCTGACCGGTGATGACATAAAACGGGGCGACAGCGTGCTACCTGCCGGTGTCCGGCTGGGTGCGGCAGAATTGCCACTGCTGGCTTCTCTGGGCGTCACCGATGTGAATGTCTGGAAGCCGCTGAAAGTCGCCGTATTTTCGACTGGCGATGAACTGCAGCCGGTGGGGACGCCTTTGCAGGAGGGGCAGATTTACGATACCAACCGTTTCGCTGTACGCCTGATGCTGGAACAACTGGGCTGCACCGTGCTGGATTTAGGTATTATTCGCGACAATCCGCAGGCGCTGCGTAAAGCTTTTGAAGAAGCCAATGCTTTTGCGGATCTGGTGATTTCCAGCGGCGGCGTGTCGGTCGGTGAAGCCGATTACACCAGGCAAATTCTGGATGAACTGGGTGAAATCGGTTTCTGGAAACTTGCCATGAAACCGGGCAAACCTTTTGCTTTCGGCAAACTGAAAAACAGCTGGTTCTGCGGTTTGCCGGGGAATCCGGTGTCGGCCGCACTGACGTTTTATCAACTGGTTCAGCCCTTTATTGCGCAGTTATCCGGCCATACGGCCTGGAAGTTCCCGCCACGTCTGAAGGCAATAGCGGTGACGCCACTGAAAAAATCCCCCGGACGTCTCGATTTTCAGCGCGGTATATTCAGCACCAGCGCCGGGGGGCAACTGGAAGTACTTACCACCGGCCATCAGGGGTCGCATGTATTCAGTTCATTCAGTCAGGCCAACTGTTTTATCGTGCTTGAACGCGGGCGCGGCAACGTAGCAGCGGGCGAATCCGTTGAAATCGAACCGTTTAACGCCCTGCTGCGGAGCTGAACATGTCTCAATTGCCGGAACTGACGGACGCCGAAACCCTGCGTTATAACCGCCAGATCGTACTGAAAGGGTTTGATTTCGACGGTCAGGAACAGCTGAAATCCAGCCACGCACTGATTGTTGGTCTGGGCGGTTTAGGCTGCGCCGCCGCTCAGTATCTGGCTGCCGCAGGTACCGGCACGTTAACATTGCTGGATTATGACACCGTCTCGCTGTCAAACCTGCAACGCCAGACGCTGCATACTGATGCCCGGATCGGTATATCGAAAGTAGAATCTGCCGCTATAGCGCTGGCGGCAATCAATCCGCATATCGTTATCCATCAGATTAATGCACAGGCCAGCGACGACAGGCTGCGTGAGGTGATTGCTGCCTGTGACGTGGTGGTCGACTGCACCGACAACGTCACCACCCGGAATCAGCTGAACGGTGAATGTTTCGCGCAAAAAAAACCGCTGGTTTCCGGCGCTGCCATCCGCATGGAAGGCCAGCTCAGTGTATTTACTTATCAGCCACATGAACCTTGTTATCAATGCCTGAGCCGGTTATTCGGTGAAAATGCGCTGACCTGCGTGGAAGCCGGGGTTATGTCCCCTCTGGTCGGCACCATCGGCAGTTTACAGGCGATGGAAACCATCAAACTGCTGACGAAATTCGGCGAAACGCCGCGCGGCAAACTGCTGATGTATGACGCCATGACGTTGCAGTTCCGCGAAATGAAACTGATGAAAGACCCGCATTGCGAAGTGTGTGGGGGTTTTTGAATCAGTAAATTCAGACACAAAAAAACCGCCTTTATCGGCGGTTTTCTATTTTTTATGACACCCAAAACAATTCGCAAAATCATTCGCGTTGTATCAAGGCGGCAACTGCACGAATCCCCGGGAGCTTACATCGGTAAGTGATCGGGGTGAGTGACCAATCTGCCGGGAGCAGATTGGAACGCTGCTTGCAGCGGCTCCTTCAGGAACGAGGCCCATGGATGGGCCGAGTAACGCAGCCAACGCCGAGACAACGCGAAGGATGCAGCGAATTAACTATTGATGCCCTGACTACGCAGGTAGTCTTCATAATTACCGGAGAAGTCGATCACACGCGTCGGGGTCATTTCCAGAATACGGGTTGCCAGAGAGCTGACGAATTCACGGTCATGAGAAACGAAGATTAGCGTGCCTTCGTACATTTCCAGTGCCATGTTCAGCGACTCGATGGATTCCATATCAAGGTGGTTGGTTGGTTCATCCATAATCAGAATGTTAGGGCGTTGCATCATCAGTTTCCCGAATAACATACGACCTTTTTCACCACCGGAAAGCACTTTCACTTTCTTCTTGATATCGTCCTGACCAAACAGCAGACGGCCTAACACACCGCGTACGGCCTGCTCGTCGTCTTTCTCGGATTTCCACTGGCTCATCCAGTCGAAGACGTTCAGGGTTTCGTCGAATTCATATTCGTGATCCTGCGCGTAATAGCCGATCTTGGCATTTTCAGACCATTTTACTGAACCACTTTCCGGCTCATGCTCACCGACCAGCGTTTTCAGCAGGGTGGATTTACCGATGCCGTTGGCACCCAGAATCGCGACTTTTTCGCCCACTTCCAGCATCAGGCCGAGATTTTTAAACAGCGGACCGTTGTCAAAACCTTTGGTGATTTTTTCCACTTCCAGCGCATTACGGAACAATTTCTTGTCCTGTTCAAAACGCATGTAAGGGTTCTGACGGCTGGATGCTTTGATTTCATCAAGCTGAATTTTATCAATCTGACGGGCACGGGAAGTCGCCTGTTTAGATTTTGAGGCGTTCGCGCTGAAGCGGCTGACAAACGATTGCAGTTCTGCAATCTGCGCTTTCTTCTTGGCGTTATTGGCACTGAGAAGTTCACGGGCCTGCGTTGCCGCCGTCATGTATTCATCGTAGTTGCCCGGATAAACACGCAGTTCGCCGTAATCCAGATCCGCCATGTGCGTACACACCATGTTCAGGAAGTGACGGTCATGCGAAATGATGATCATGGTGCTGTTACGTTCGTTCAGCACCTGCTCCAGCCAGCGAATGGTATCGATGTCCAGGTTGTTCGTCGGTTCGTCGAGCAGCAGGATTTCCGGGTCGGAGAACAGCGCCTGCGCCAGCAAAACACGCAGTTTAAAGCCCGGTGCGATTTCGCTCATCGGGCCATAATGTTGTTCGACAGGAATGCCCACACCCAGCAACAATTCACCCGCACGGGATTCTGCGCTGTAGCCGTCCATTTCACCGTAAGCGACTTCCAGATCAGCCACTTTGTAGCCGTCTTCTTCACTCATTTCCGCCATTGCGTAAATACGGTCGCGCTCTTCCTTCACTTCCCACAATTCAGTGTGGCCCATGATAACGGTGTCCAGCACGCTGAACTGTTCGAAGGCGAACTGATCCTGGCGCAATTTACCCAGACGCTCGTTCGGGTCCAGCACGACATTACCGCCAGAAGGCACTAAGTCGCCACCGAGGATCTTCATGAAAGTGGACTTGCCACAACCGTTCGCGCCAATCAGGCCATAACGGTTACCGCCGCCAAATTTCACGTTAATGTTTTCAAATAACGGCTTGCTGCCGAATTGCATGGTGATGTTGTAAGTACTTAGCACAACGCTCGCTCTTAATTGGGAAATGTGATTTGGCGCGCATTATGCCACAACGGCGCGTCAGGATCGCCTGTAGTTGTGGTCATTTTTCATTCAATAGCTAAAAAAATGCCTGACAGGGGACTTTTCAGAAAGCAACAAAAGCAAAAACCCGACATAAGCCGGGTTTTCCAGAACAACGGTTGAAATCAGAAGTTGTAGCCGATTACACCGTAGTAACCCCAGCCGGTGGACTTCACATCGAAGTTACCGTTACCGAAGTTCAGCTCAGCGCCGTCAGCCCACTGGCCGCCGTTATGGAAGTAACGCGCCACGAACGAGTAATGCCAATGTGTGTAGTTCAGCGACAGGATATGGCTGGAGGCGATAGAGTTGTTAGAACGCGCTTTATTGCCGTTCAGATCACGGAAATCGTCATCGCCCAGTGAGGAACCCCAGTCAAAGTTGGTGAACCCGATATAGCTCAGGTTGCCGCCCCATAATTGCGTCAGAGGAACGAAGTATTTCACTTTGAAACGGTAACCGTCCCAGCTGTTTTCATTCGCCGCGCCGTAGTTTTCCCACTGATATTTCGCATACACGTTCAGGGACAGGCTCATCGGCAGACCGGTGTCGATGTCGGTGCCCAGACCCATGTACCAGGTATTCTGACGGTTATCGCTGTCCGGCCCCATATCGTAGATATAGTTGTTGGCGAAGTACCATTCTTTGAACGGACCGAAACTCAGATCAGTACCGGTCAGTTTATCGATAGAAAAACGAGGTTCAATTTCCATAAACAGCGGAGAACCGTTTTTATCCCAGATACCGGTATCATTGCCGTTACCGGCGCCGAAGGTTTTAGGAATATCGATATAGCCGTAGAAATCAAACCAGTCTTTGTGTGCAAACGCTTCATATTCAAGGTAAACATCGTTACGCAGCGTAGGCCCGAAACGGGTATCGGCGCTACCTACAACGTTGACACTCTGGTGCCACCAGTCAGAAACAAATTCGCCCTTGCTATCATCAGCGAGCACGGTCGCGCTGTAGGACAAAGCCATCAAAGCGCCTGCTGCAATAATTGTATTTTTCATATTTTTACCAGAAGCGGGGGGTGGAACAACGCCTTGCCACCTTCAGGCGTTGCATAAAACAAACCCTAAAACTGTGATCCGCAACCGATTGCTGCACATAGTGCAAAAAACCTGCAATTTCCAGTTACTTCCTACAAGAGTCGACTTTTCTTAGCTAATAAATAGATTTGGTCAAGGTTTGTCAATTTCTGTTTCATTCCGATACATCTCCAATGTGATATCGATCACAATAATGTTTCAGCATAATTTTATTTCTACGGTCTGATGCAGAAAATCACTGTTGATAAAATGACCATACCGTTATTTGTCATGCTATAATTACGACAAATAACGGTATGGAGGTATACATCATGAATTCAAAAATTACCGGGCTGTCTTCCGGCTCTGTGCAAGATTCTGCAACGCCGCTTTGGCAATCTGCGGGCCTGCCCGCAAGCAGCGGAATCAGTTTGATAAATGCCATACAAAAAGGGTTTCCGGTTGATAGTATCAGCCGTCTTAATACTGAGCTGGGATGGCCAAAAATGGTGTTACTGGAAATCATGGGCATTAATGAACGCAACTATGCGCGGCGTAAAGCCGGGAACGGCTTGCTGAAAAGTGAAGAGAGTGAACGGGTGGCACGGCTGGTTCGCATCGTGGATGCCGCCACTGATTTGTTCGAAGGTGATCGTGTCTCGGCGCTCGAATGGTTCACCCGCCCTGCTCCGGCACTCGATGGTTCACGTCCGCTGGAACTGCTGTCTTCTGAAGCTGGCGCGGTAGAAGTCAGCCGTCTGATTGGTCGTCTCCAGCACGGTGTTTTCAGTTGAAGCTGTTTCGTATCGTGCAGACCCGTCATCTGGCCACAGCCTGGTCGGGAGCCGGTGCGCAACTTTATGGCGGCCGCTGGAATCCGCCGGGCAGACCGGTAGTCTATGTCACCACCAGCATCTCGCTGGCGATTCTGGAAATTCTGGTGCATGTGCAAAACAGTATGCTGATGCGCGCCTATACTTTACTGAGTATTGAAGTACCGGAGGAATGGCTTGATACGCTTGAAGTTTCAGAGCTGCCCGCCGACTGGCGCAGTGCATCAGCACCTGACAGCACACAACGTCAGGGTGATGACTGGCTGGAGGAAGGTGAGTATGTCGGGCTGAAAGTGCCGTCAGTGATTGTGCCGTCAGAATACAACGTATTACTTAATCCGCTGCACCCGACGTTTGGGGATTTGCTGAGTTCTGTCGAACGCGAACCGATGATGTTTGACCCGCGCCTTCAGTAAAGCACGGGCCCGCTCCCGGTCAGAAGATCACTGTGCTTTCCGGTTGCTGCGATAAATCAGTGCCAGCGCGATGACAAGACAGGGAATAGCCGCCACCCGGTGCCATGACAGCGCGATCTGCGGGTTATCCAGCCAGCCGAAATTATCAATAAGCATGCCCATCGACAGTTGACCGAGAATAACCGCGACCGTTGCCGCCGCCGTCCCGACCCGGGGTACCGCAGTCACCATCACAATAATGTAAGGCACGCCAAATAATGCGCCCGCAAGTTGCCACTTCGGCACGGTGAGCAAGGTTTCCGGTTGCGGTGTTTGCAAAAACAGCACCAGTACCGCGGTAATGGCAGCTCCGACGCTGAACGTCAGGAATGCACTTTTCAGCACCCCCACCTTCTCGCCTAACTGTCCGTTCACTGCCGCCTGCATACTCAGCGCGGCCCCCGCCACAATGGCCAGAATGATCATAATCAGTTCAGTCATGGTTCAGTCCCAGGCAATCAAAACAAGTGCTACAACGATAAACAGCAGTGCCAGCAGGCGCTCACCGCCGACTTTCTTATGTGGCGTACCGAACCAGCCGTAATGGTCGATCAGCACACTTTTCGCCACCTGCCCTGACAAAATCGCGATCATGGTCATGCCGATACCAATAACCGGTGTCGCGAGCGTCAGTACTACCACATAGACCGGCCCGAGCACGCCGCCCAATAACTTCCAGCCCGGTTGCGTACTGAACGACGGTGCATTACGCGGGCTGAAAAACAGCACCAGCAGCCCGGTCAGCACCGCACCCACGCCAAAAATACTCAGTGTGGCCCATAAATGCCCCACTTCAGTACCCAGCGGGCCTATCAGCCCGGCCTCCAGTGAAAGCCCCATCCCCGCCAGGATGACCAGCGGAATTAACATCAGATTCATCATTGTCCTGCTTTTAGTTTTTTCGAAACGGCAACTATAACGTGGCACAACTATGCGAAAAACAGCACAATCAGGAAAATAGTTTTGCGGAAAATGCACAGATGAACGGTTTTAATCAGATCAACATCCAGTCTTTACGCCTGTATATCGCAGTACTCGACCAGGGGAATTTCTCAGAAGTGGCGCGGCGTGAGGCGATGTCGCCGTCAACCGTATCGCGGGTGATTTCCCAGCTGGAACAGGCATTACAAACACAACTGCTGTATCGCAATACGCGCGCCGTCAGCCCGACTGAATCCGGCAAACTGCTGGCCGGCCATGCGCGGCAGGTGCTGGCGCAGTTAGATCTGGCGGCTCTGGATTTGCAGGAACAGGACAGTGAACCCGGCGGACTGGTACGCATCAATGCACCGGTAGTGTTCGGTCAGCGACATCTTGCGCCGTGGTTGCATGAGCTGAGTACCCGTTATCCGCGTCTGAATATTGAGCTGATGCAAACCGACGATTTTGTCGATCCGTTGCAGGACAGCGTTGACTTGCTCATCCGTATCGGCGTGATGGCGGATTCCACTCTGCAGGCGCGTACACTCGGCCATCAGACTTTCCGTCTTGCCGCCAGCCCTGCGTATCTTGCCCGTGCAGGAACGCCCGGATCGCCGGAAGATTTGGCCGGTCACAGTTGTCTGGTGTTCAAGGGATTTGCCGGTTCGCAGCGCTGGTACTTCCGTCAGCCGGATCAGGAATGGCACTCGCTGCATCTGGGGGGATTACTGACCAGCAATAACGCAGAAACGCTGACGCAGGCGGCTATCGACGGCGTGGGGCTGGTGGTCTTTCCCACCTGGCTGATTGGCGATGCCCTGCGCGACGGACGGCTGGTCAGCGTGCTGGAAAGTTATCAGGTATCGACCTCGCCGGAACCGCAGACAATATCAGCACTGTATCCGAACAGCCGCCGCCCCTCGATCAAAGTCCGCGCGGTGATTGATTTTCTGGTGGAGAAATTTGGCAGTCCGGCGTACTGGGAGTGAGGCGTTGCACTAAAGCTTTTTTAAAGACAGATCGAGAATATTTCGGTTTTTCAAGTACTGCGATCACCTGACCCGCCGCGCCGAAACCGACCAGAGGGGAAAAGCTTTTCCCCTCTGAACTCCCCTCGCTTTTCTCAACACGCGCTCCGCTCGCTGGCTATGTTTCAGGTATCACCGCGACAGGCTGGAAATCTTGCCGCTGCGCGGTTTCCTCACTCGGTCCTGAAGCCTTTGGTCTTCAGGCCGCTCCGTTCGGCAAGATTTCTAAACCGCCCGCAGGATCTTAAATTCAAAACCAATCGGTTTTTCAAATCAAATATGGTGAGGTTGTGAAGTTGAAGCCTGAGGCCGGTTCCAAAATCACGCCGCAGGAGAGGTGAAAAACCGCGCGTCTTTATGCGCGGGTTGTAACCCGAACGGAGGGAACCGCGCAGCGGCGGGATTTTGCGGCTATCGCTGTGGTTGATGAAACATAGTCAGCGAGCGGCAGCGCGCAGTTTAAGAGCCAGGGATTCTTAAGGGTGGCGGCGATAAGCCACCCTTAAGGCCAGTGTGGGTGGCAACCCACGGTTTTGACTTTGAAGTTGAAGTTGAAGTTGAAGTTGAAGTTGAAGATTAAATCCTCAACTCCATCCCCACATGCGGAATCCCATCTTCATCGTAAATTTCGGTATACGCCACAAACCCCAGTCTGCCGTAGAAGCCCTGTAAATGCGCCTGAGCGGAAATCGCGACGCGCTCACCCGGCCAGTGTTTCTGGCAGGCAGCCAGTGCCTGTTCCATCAGCTGATGGCCCAGTTTCAGGCCACGGGCGGAAGGCGCGACAATCACCCGGCCGATAGCCACGTCTTCCGCATGACGTAAAATTCGTGCATAGGCGGCAGGTTTTCCCTCCAGCCAGGCGACGATATGACGGTTTTCTCCGGTCAGATCCTGCCCGTCGATATCCTGATAAATACAGGTTTGTTCCACCACAAACACTTCGCTTCGCAGTGCCAGAATGGCGTAAAGCTGCGCCGCGCTCAGTTCGCTGTGATGGTAATCCTGCCAGTGAAGTGATGATAATCCGCTCATCAATGAATGCCCTGCCTGTTTTCTGAAAGCCAAAAAAAAAGAGATATTCCTGAGAATATCTCTTTTTAACACCGGTTTTACAGCTAATTGATCAGGCAGATTTTTTTAGCGGCTGGGTACGGACCGGGGCATCGCCTGCGGTGTAATACTGCGCAGTACTGCGGGGTAATGGCTGACGGCCACGAATTTTATCGGCAATCTTTTCGGCAATCATGATCGTCGTCGCATTCAGATTACCGGTAATGATCTGCGGCATGATGGAAGCGTCTACCACGCGCAGCGCCTGCAATCCGTGAACACGCCCTTCTCCGTCGACCACAGCCATCTCATCAGTGCCCATTTTACACGAGCATGACGGATGGAACGCGGTTTCCGCATGCTCACGGATAAAGGCATCCAGCTCTTCGTCAGTCTGCACATTTTCGCCCGGGCTGATCTCGCGGCCACGATAAGGATCCAGCGCCGGTTGATTCATGATTTCACGTGTGATGCGGATAGCATCACGGAATTCCTGCCAGTCCTGCTCCGTCGCCATGTAATTAAACAAAATGCTCGGATGCTGGCGCGGATCTTTCGATTTCACCTGAACGCGCCCACGACTTGGGGAACGCATTGAACCGACATGCGCCTGGAAACCATGCTCTTTTACTGCGTTACTGCCGTTGTAATTAATCGCCACCGGCAGGAAGTGATACTGAATATTCGGCCAGGCAAATTCTTCACGACTGCGGATAAAACCGCCCGCTTCAAACTGATTGCTGGCACCGGTGCCGGTGCCTTTAAACAGCCATTCGGCACCAATCGCCGGCTGGTTATGCATCTGTAATGCCGGATACAAAGAGACCGGCTGCGTACAGCTGTATTGCAGGTACATTTCCAGATGATCCTGCAAATTCTCGCCGACGCCCGGCAGGTCGTGTACCAGCGGGATATTCAGACGGTTTAGCAGTTCAGCCGCACCCACACCGGAACGTTGCAGAATTTGCGGAGAGGCAATCGCGCCGCTGCACAGCAACACTTCGCGTTTCGCCTTCGCTGTTTTGGCGTTGTATTCGTCACCGTGGAAATAGCTGACACCTACCGCACGCTTGCCGTCGAACAGGATCCTGTCGGTCAGCGCGTGGGTTATGATAGTCAGATTGGCGCGCGGTTTGGCCTGATCCAGATAGCCACGGGCCGTACTCGCACGGCGGCCTTTTGGCGTTACGGTTCTGTCCATCGGGCCAAAACCTTCCTGTTTGAAACCATTCAGATCATCCGTGCGCGAATATCCCGCCTGCACACCGGCTTCTATCATCGCGCCAAACAGCGGATTATTGCCGTTTTTAGGTGTCGCCACACTCACCGGCCCTTCGCCACCGTGGAAGTCATTCGGGCCGATATCGCGGGTTTCTGCTTTACGGAAATACGGCAGACAGTCCAGATAGCTCCAGTCTTCCAGACCCGGTGCTTTCGCCCAGTTATCGAAATCCATTGCGTTACCGCGGATGTAACACATGCCGTTAATCAGCGACGAACCGCCCAGACCTTTACCGCGCCCGCATTCCATGCGGCGGTGATTCATATGCGGTTCCGGGTCGGTTTCATACGCCCAGTTGTAACGGCGTCCCTGTAACGGAAACGCCAGCGCCGCAGGCATTTGCGTGCGAAAATCCAGACGATAATCCGGGCCGCCCGCTTCCAGCAGCAAAACAGTCACATTGCTGTCTTCCGTCAGACGGGTAGCGAGTACGTTGCCGGCAGAACCCGCACCGATGATGATGTAATCGTAATCCATTGAATCTCCTCTGTTGCAGCGGATCAAAATACTGAGCTGAATTCGCCCAGTTCGACCTGCACGGATTTGATTTGGGTGTAATGCTCAAGCGTGGTGAGGCCGTTTTCACGCCCGACACCGGAATGTTTGTAGCCACCGACCGGCATTTCTGCGGCGGATTCGCCCCAGGTGTTCACCCAGCAGATCCCGGCTTCAAGTTTATGAATCGCGCGATGAGCACGGTTGAGATCCTGCGTCACCAGCCCGGCGGCCAGGCCATAGTCAGTATCATTGGCACGGCGGATCACTTCTTCTTCACTTTCATAGGTCAGAATGCTCATTACCGGCCCGAAAATTTCTTCCCGGACGATCAGCATGTCATCACGACAGTCGGTAAATACTGTTGGCGCGACGTAGGCGCCTTTGGCGTATTCGCCGGTAGTGATGCGCTCACCGCCTGTCAGTAAAGTCGCCCCTTCACGCTTGCCGCTTTCGATGTAACGCAGCACTGATTCCATATGCGCGAAACTGACCAGCGGGCCGAAGTTGACGTTTTCATCGGTCGGATCGCCTGAGCGGATACGTTTCACCCGCTCCAGTACTTTGGCTTCGAACGCTTTATGCAATGCGGCGGGTACAAACACCCGGGTACCGTTGGTGCATACCTGACCGGAGCTGTAAAAATTCGCCATCATGGCAATGTCGGCGGCTTTATCGAGATCCGCATCATCAAAGATGATCAACGGCGATTTACCGCCCAGTTCCATGGTTACTTCTTTCAGTGTGGAAGCCGAGGCGCTGGCCATCACTTTCTTGCCGGTTTTAATGCCGCCGGTGAACGAGACTTTGGCAATATCCGGATGCTCCGTTAACGCCTGGCCGACACTGGCCGCACCCGTCACCACACTGAACACACCATCCGGTACACCGGCTTCGGTGTAGATTTCAGCCAGTTTCAGGGCCGTCAGTGACGTGTTTTCACTCGGTTTGAACACCATCGCGTTACCGGCTGCCAGCGCAGGGGCAGATTTCCACAAGGCAATCTGAATCGGGTAGTTCCATGCACCGATACCGGCGACCACGCCCAGCGGCTCGCGGCGGGTATAGACGAATGACGAATCACGCAGCGGAATTTGCTGCCCCTCAATTGCCGGAATTAACCCGGCGTAATACTCCAGCACATCCGCGCCGGTGACGATATCCACGGCCAGTGTTTCAGAAAGCGGCTTACCGGTGTCGGCTGTTTCAATGGCCGCCAGTTCGTCGTTGCGCTCGCGCAGAATATCCACGGCGCGGCGCAGAATACGGGCGCGGCTCATGGCAGTCATCGCAGCCCAGACTTTCTGGCCTTTCTGCGCGGATTTCACGGCCAGATCGACATCCGCGTGCGTGGCGGATTGCACGGTCGCAATCACTTCGCCGTTGGCCGGATTGACTGCGTCGAAGGTTTCATCCCCGGTGCTGTCCTGAAAACGCCCGTCGATATAAAGTTTTTGCTTGCCGTAGCGGGACATATATCTCTCCTCGGTCTGTGCGGTCTGAAATTTTTCAGCCCGGTTTACTGCTCAATGGCATGCGGTGCGATCTGCGATTCAATATGGCGGTGTGTAATTTGCATCGCCTCAGCGTGGTTGAACGCTTTACCGCTGAGGGCCCCGCGCAGCCACAAGCCATCAATCAATGCAGCGGTGCTTTGCGCCGCGAGACGCGCCTCATTTTTTGGCAGAAAACGTCTGAATTCAGCACATAAATTTGAATAGAGCCGGCGGCTGTTAACCTGTTGCAGCCGGTACAACTGCGGGTGATGCATGCTGCTCGCCCAGAAGGCCAGCCAGGTTTTCATCGCCGCGCTGTTGGTCTGACTGTCATCAAAGTTGGCTTCGGCAATCGCATGCAACCGCGCCGTCGGTGCGGTATCCGTCAGTTGCGACAGCCGCAACTGTACGCCTTCCCCCAGGTGACTGAGTAAATAACGCATGGTCGCTTCCAGCAGACCGTTCTTGTCACGAAAGTAGTGACTGATGATGCCATTTGAGACGCCAGCACGGCGGGCAATTTGCGAAATCGACGCATCGTGCATCCCGACTTCGTTCACTGCGGCCAGTGTTGCCTCAATTAATTGCTGCCGCCTGATGGGCTGCATTCCTACTTTGGGCATGGTTCCGGCTCCTGAAAATGAGCGGGTTGAACGCGCTTAACAGCCTTTTTTTGCGCTCCTGCTCAACCTTGTTTCAACGCTCTGACGCCCTCTATTTAACTTTTTTTTGATTGAACGTTCAATTAAAAATGCATATATTTTATTACCAATACGTTAGTAATTTGTATGAATTCTGGAACCTTAAAGCATCCAATTTATTGAAAAATAGTGATTAATTAACATAACAGGGGAAAAGATGGCGATTGCCAATACGACAGAGAAAAAGAGCGAAAAACCGCGCGACCAGCTGAACAAGGTGGTGTTTTTCACCTCCGCCGGGCTGATTTTAGCCTTCACATTAATGACCATTTTCTTCACCGGTTTATCGGGAAAATGGATCAGCCTGACCCTTAACTGGGTGTCGGCCACCTTCGGCTGGTATTACATGCTGGCGGCTACGCTGTACATCGTGTTTGTAGTGTTCATAGCCTGTTCACGTTTTGGTTCGATCAAACTGGGCCCTGAACAATCCAAACCCGAATTCAGCATGATGAGCTGGGCCGCAATGCTGTTTGCTGCGGGTATCGGTATCGACCTGATGTTCTTTTCCGTTGCTGAACCGGTGACGCAATACATGTTGCCACCGGAAGGAAACGGGCAAACGCTGGAAGCCGCGCGACAGGCCATGACCTGGACGCTGTTCCACTACGGTCTGACCGGCTGGGCGATGTATGCGCTGATGGGGATTGCACTGGGATATTTCAGCTACCGCTATAATCTGCCGCTGACGATACGTTCGGCGCTGTACCCGATTTTCGGTAAGCGCATTAACGGCCCGATCGGCCACAGTGTGGATATCGCTGCCGTGGTCGGCACTATTTTCGGTATCGCCACGACGCTCGGCATTGGTGTGGTACAGCTTAACTATGGCCTGAAAGTGCTGTTCCACATTCCGGAAAACCTGACCGTGCAGGCCGCACTGATCCTGCTTTCTGTGATTATGGCGACGGTGTCGGTGACATCCGGTGTTAACAAAGGCATCCGTATTCTGTCGGAACTTAACGTGCTGCTGGCGCTGGGGCTGATTCTGTTTTTACTGTTCTTCGGCAATACCGAATTCCTGCTCAATGCGCTGGTGCTCAATATTGGCGATTACATCAACCGCTTTATGGGCATGACGCTTAACACCTTTGCCTTTGACCGCCCGACGGAATGGATGAACAGCTGGACGCTGTTTTTCTGGGCCTGGTGGGTAGCGTGGTCGCCGTTTGTCGGCCTGTTCCTGGCGCGTATCTCACGCGGACGCACCATTCGTCAGTTCGTGCTCGGCACGCTGATCATTCCGTTCGTCTTCACCCTGCTGTGGCTGTCAATTTTCGGTAACAGTGCGCTGTATCAGATCCTGCATGGCAATCTGGATTTCGCCAACGAAGTGATTTCACACCCTGAACGCGGCGTTTACAGCCTGCTGGCGCAGTATCCGGGCTTTACGCTGAGCGCGTCCGTTGCGACCATCACCGGCCTGCTGTTTTATGTCACCTCGGCCGATTCCGGCTCGCTGGTGCTGGGTAACTTCACCTCGAAACTGGCAGACATTAACAACGATGCCCCAAACTGGCTGCGGATTTTCTGGTCTGTCACCATCGGTGTGCTGACGTTGGGGATGCTGATGACAGACGGGGTTTCCGCGCTGCAAAACACCACGGTGATTATGGGTCTGCCGTTCAGCTTTGTGATTTTCTTCATCATGGCCGGATTGTATAAATCACTGCGCCTGGAAGATTACCGCCGCGCCAGTACCCAGCAGACTCTGGCACCGCTGCCTGCCACCAGCGACGCGGCGCTGAACTGGAAGCAGCGCCTGTCACGGGTGATGAATTATCCGGGCACACGCCATACGCAGAAAATGATGGACACCGTATGTCGTCCTGCCATGCAGGAAGTGGCGCTGGAACTGGAACTGCGCGGAGCAAAAGTCACGTTTACCGAGCACGGGCCGCAGGAAGACGAGAAAATCGGGCCATTGGAATTACAGGTCGCATTGGGCGAAGAGCAGAATTTTGTCTATCAGATCTGGCCGGTACGCTATGCGGTGCCTGCCTTTACCTATCGCGCACGCGCCGGTAAATCACATTATTACCGTCTGGAAACTTTCCTCCTTGAAGGGACACAGGGCAACGACCTGATGGACTTCACCAAACATCAGGTCATCAATGACATTCTGGATCAGTACGAACGTCATCTGAACTTCCTGCATATCAACCGCGAAGCGCCGGGAAACACCCTCACCTTCCCCGAACAACCGGTCTGATACAAGCCCGCCAGAAACCCGCGCAATGCGGGTTTTTTTATACGCGTTGACTCCTTTCCCCGAAGAAACGGCATTAACAGCGGCAGCCGCTCACGTTCGCGGATTGTGATTAATGTGCGTAAACCGGCTGGTTAAGCTTTTCAGCTTTGTGCACATCATGACTTTTCACCCCGGCACTGGAGAGTTTTTCTTCCACTTCCTCAATATCTTCACTGTCGATTTCCAGTGATTCCTGATCGATTCCCTGAGCAGGCGTCAGTGCCAGTTCGACCAGGATAGGAAAGTGATCTGAGCCCATAAATTCAAGACGTTTAAGATCAACCAGTGTGAAATCTTTGCTGTGGAAAACATGATCCAACGGCCAGCGCAGGAACGGATAACTGGCGTGGAACGTGTTGTACATGCCGCGACCGCGACGCGGATCCAGCAGGCCGCTGATTTTCATAAACAGGCGCGTGGTGCGCGACCACGCCACATCGTTCAGGTCACCGGTGACAATCGTCGGGTAAAGCGCTTTGGCGGCGGTATGACCGACGGCGATAAGCTCACCGTCACGCGACGTAGATTCATCCGCTTCGGTCGGGCTGGGCGGCATCGGATGCAGACAGTGCAAAATCACCCGCTCACCCGACGGCAGTTCAGCGCGAAAATGCATAGAAGGAATGTCATCAGCCACCAGATACTGAATCTTCGCTGCGTGCATCGGCAGGCGCGAATACACATGCATACCGTACAGATTATCAAGCGGGCAGCGCAGGCTGTGCGGATAACTGGCATCCAGTTCTGCCATCTGATCTTCCCACCACTGATCAGTTTCCAGTAGCACCAGAATATCCGGCTGATAATGCCTGACCTGCGCCAGTAACTTTTCCGGATCACGGTTGGTGGTCAGCACGTTGCTGTTCATGATCTTGATACGCGAATGGCCGTTGGGGACCGTTTTCTTCACCTGAACCGGATACAGGCGGGTATAAGGCAAAATCCACCAGCTCTGATACGCCATGCATCCCACGGTCAGGATGATAACGGTGGTGGTGATCGCATCACCGAACGGCATGATCGCCAGTTCGGTCAGCAAAAAAAACAGACACAGGGAGGCCATCTGTAACCGCGGAAAATCCCAGACCCGCACCCACCAGCGCTGATTTTTAGAAAGAGGAAGGAGCGTCAGCAAAGTCATAATGACCGTCAGTCCGCAAATGATGATTCGTAACGCTTGCATCGGTTATCAACCCTGATAAAAAAGCAAAAATAATACCCGCCATAGACGGGTATTTGTTGTTAACCGATTGTGACTGAAAAACAGGGAGATGTCGCCGCCTTCTCCCCTGATCAGAAAAAGGCGACAGATTTAGCCAGGATTATTTTGTGGCGGCGGCCTGTTCAGGCACATGGCACCAGTTATGCTGTTCGACAATCCCGCCATTTGGCGAGGTATAACCGATACAGCCCAGAATAGAGTCATACAGCTTTTCATGGAAAACAGGCGTTTTCGCGACAGCCAGTTTTTGCAGCTGTTCGAAACTGGCCTTGTTCTGATCATTGGACAGGAATTTGTCTGATGCCCAGACCATGATCGGCACGGCACGTTGCTCAGCCGGCGCATGATCACGCGGTGTACCGTGGAAGTGCATGCTTTTGGAAATCGACTCACCGTGATCGGAGGCATAGAACACAATCGCATTCTTGTCGCGCAATTGATCAAACACTTGTGACAGGAAGTAATCGGTATACAGCAGGGAATTATCGTAAGCGTTGATCATTTCCTCGGTAGAACAGGAATCATCGATGCCCATACATTCCGGCTTATATTTGGCAAAAGAACGCGGATAGCGGTCGGAATACAGGTAATGCGACCCCTTGGTATGCAGGATAATCAGGTGCTTACCTTTGGGATGATTGTTCATCGAGTCTTTCATTTCATCGATGAGCAACATGTCATCCACCGGTTTACCGGCGTTGCGTTTCTCAGAGGCAATGTTTTCACGCAGCGAATAATCATCCGCACGGGTTTTGTTATAGAACCAGGCTTCGCTCTGCATGGAATAAAGCTCTGAACTCCAGCCATTGCTTTTCAGCACGGAAAACACGTTCATTTCTTTCAGGGTACGCTGGGGTTCTTCAGAGGCCCCGCCTTCACGCACAAACATACAGCGCAGGGAAAGCTTGGTGGCGGTGTCACAGGAATAACCCTGCAGGGCGACCAGATTTTTCTCTTTGTCGAGATTGGGCGTGTTGTCACGATCGTAGCCGTACAGCCCCATGTGGTCGCGGCGGGCGCTCTCACCGATCACAAACACCACATACATATCTTTGGCATCCGCTGGTGCGGTATACGTGAAGTGTCTGGCCGGATCGAACAGATTTTTGGTGTCTTCCGCCTGACTGTAGCTGCTGTAAGAATATAAACCCAGTGCTGAAAGCCAGTTGGATGGCGAATAGGTTCCGGCCACCACACCGCCGTAACTCGCCATCATGCGGTTGTTCACGATGTCGTGGCGATCCTGCACTTTGCCCATCAGTTGCAGCGGCATGTAACAAAGCAGGCCGGAGACCGCGAGCAGCAAGGTTCTGACCGCCAGTTTTTTAAAGGTCGTTTGTTTCAGTGCCGCGCCCGGCATTTTGCTCAGCCACAGCAGCAGTACCGGCAACAAACTCACCAGTACTGTCCAGGCGATGAAATGTGTCCCGATGGATTCTTTTGATAAATCAATGGAATCAGACGCCAGCGCCGCCGCTAAAATTCCGTAGCCGATATCGACGTTAAACAGAATCATGTAGTAACTGGCGGCGGCAGAAGAAATCACGATGGCGCTCATCAACACACGGAAAACCGTTTTTCCGGTATATGACAGCAACATACACAGGAAGTAGACCAGCGCAAAACAGGCCACCATTTCAACAGCAATCGACAAGGCATTGTCATACTGCAATTGCTGATAACGACGGATAAAAATCGGAAGGTTTAGCAGAAGCCCGAGATAAAGTGCAATGAACAAAGAAATGCTCTGTTGCGAAAGTGAACGAATTTTATGCATTAGAAATAACTGGCTCTTTTGTGAGTCTGGTTGCGTCGTACTGACCGCTCGTACCGGAGGTGGGACCCCACTCCTTAGGACATTCAGACTCCGGGCTGGGCATTTTCGTTCAAACTGAATGACGAGTTCCAATGTGATAATGTAACAAACTTAACGAATTCCTTATGTTTCAATAACATGAAAATGAAGGATTCCCCTCTATTTTACACAATTTTTCTCATTTATTGAGTCACTATTGAGGAAACTTATGATTGGCCCCGGGAAAAGACAGCGTGAAGCATGTTTCTCCCTGTGCTGAGCTGGTCATGCTTACACTTCCGCGATGCAATGCCATGATGGCCTGAACAATCGATAATCCAAGACCGCTGGAACTGCCGCCTTCACTGCGTGAGGCATCTGCCCGATAAAAACGATCAAAGAGTTTTGCACATTTTTCCGGCGGAACCTGATCGCCCTGACTGATCACATGAATATCCATGCCCCGGGCGTGCGGTTCAGCGCGCAGCTCAATCGGACTTCCCTCCCGGCCATAACGCACTGCATTGGCAACCAGATTGCTGAGTGCACGCTGGAACAACATGGCATCGGCATACAGCACGCCTGTACCTTTACCGTTCAGCGTCATACCGCGTTCTTCCGCCAGACCCTCAAAATATTCCTGAATACGGGTCATTTCAGAAGAAACATCAATGGTGGTGATGGTCAGGACGGAGCGCGCATCTGAAGCCCGCGCCAGAAACAGGATGTTTTCCACCATACGGGAAATACGTTCCAGCTCTTCCATATTGTTCGCCAGCAGTGTTTCATATTCTTCCACCGTACGCGGCTGGTATAACGCCACCTGACAATGCCCCATCAGCGCCCCTACCGGCGTGCGTATTTCATGCGCCAGATCGGCGGAAAATTGCGTCAGTCGCTGATATCCTCCGGCGAGCCGGTCGAGCATATCGTTGAAAGAATAAATTAATTGCTGCAATTCCTGCGGTGCATTTTCAGAAGACAGTCGCGTAGACAAACTGGCCGGATGGATCTGCGCCGCCTCATGCGCCATATTGCGCAGCGGCCGTAATCCGCGGCGGATCACCAGATAACCCAGAACGGCAATCAGCAAATAAGCGAATAGCACCGCCCCGGTAATTTCCCAACGAAAAGTCTGTAACAGATGCGACTCCTCGGTCATGAAATGCGCGCCGGTGATTTCAACCGTCCGCCCGTCCTGGATTTGTACCGCCGCACGGGCAAAGCGTACCGGCGTGCCATCCGGTGCGGTGAGGTGATGCACTGTATTCAGCGTCAGCGGATAACCGTCCGGCACGGCCACCACCGGCGGCAATTCCAGCCGGGATGGATTGACGTTGATCAGCGGCTTCTCACCGGACAAACGAAACGTCAGGATATCGCGCTCGTTACCGAGCATATTTTCAAACAGGCCGGGATTACGGCTGAGCTGCGACAGCGGAAATTCGTTGGCAAGCAGATGACGGAAATACTGAACGCGGCCGCTGACCTGATAATCTGCACGGCGTACCAGTTCTTTATCCATCGAGTAATAAAGATAAAAACCAACAGCGCTAACGACCAGTGAGGCGATCAGCGCAAACAGTAAGGTGGCGCGAAGCGTCAGCGACATGCCGCGCTCAGGGAGTGGAGTAAATTGCCGATCAGTCATGTCGCACTTCGCACACATAACCAATCCCGCGCACGGTATGGATAAGTTTCACCTCAAAGGTGCGGTCAACTTTGCCACGCAGGCGCTTAATGGCAACATCCACCACGTTGGTATCGCTGTCGAAATTCATGTCCCAGACCTGTGAGGCGATCATCGTCCGCGACAGCACTTCCCCCTCGCGACGCATCAGCAACTGCAGCAACATGAATTCCTTGTTGGTCAGCGCAATGGCCTGATCCTGACGGGTGACACGACGGCGCAACACATCAAGATTCAGGTCTGCCACCGAATAGATATCGGGTTCGCGGGTGGCCGGGCGGCGCAGTAATGTACGGATACGCAACACCAGTTCGGTGAAGGAGAACGGCTTGATGAGATAATCGTCAGCGCCCAGTTCCAGCCCGTGAATGCGATCATGCACCTCATCGCGGGCGGTGAGAAACAGCACCGGCACGTCGCTTTTTTTGCGCAGGACTTCCATCACCTGCCAGCCGTCCAGCCCCGGCAGCATAACATCGAGGATCACCGCATCGTAACCGTCTTCCAGCGCCAGAAACAGGCCATCAGCACCGTTACGCGCCAGATCCACGCTGTAACCTGCTTCTGTCAGTCCTTTTTTCAGGTAGTCGCCTGTACTGACATCGTCTTCAATCACCAGTATTCGCATTCAGGCCCCCAGCGCCGTATGACCATTCACCTAAAGAATGATTCATCTGAAAGTTTATCAGTTTCGTCAGTCATCTTTGATGACAATTTTGTCATCAATTTGTCATCAGCCAATACCGGTTTATCGTCCACTCTTAAGGAAGTTATCCATCACTGGCAGGTTCAGTGATTCATCTAACAGAATGAAATAACGCTGGAAAATGGAGAGTTAATTATGAATGCACCAACACGTATCGCTGGTCTGTTACTGGGTTCCCTGCTGATGTGCAGCGGGATGACATCCGCTTTTGCCGCCGATAATGTGATTAAACCCACACGCGGAACCATTGATTCAGTTAATGACTCATCAGTACAAATCACCACCCGTCAGGGTGAAAAACTTGACGTTAAACTGACCGATCAGACCAAAATCAATGCCGTCACCAAAGGCAACATCAGCGATATCAAAGCGGACAGCTTTATCGGGACGGCAGCCGTTCCGCAGGCTAACGGCACGCTGAAAGCACTGGAGGTCCACGTCTTCGCACCCAGCCTGCGCGGCAGCGGTGAAGGCTTCAATCCGTTTGAATCCGCCGATGGCAAAATCAATACCATGACCAACGGCACCGTCGGCAAGCTGGTGAACAGCAACGGCCGCACCCTGACCGTGAAATATCACGATGCTGAGAAAACTGTCGTCGTGCCTGACGATGTGCCGGTTGTTCTGCTGGCACCGGGCGACCGCAGCCTGCTGAAACCGGGCACTAAAATCGTATTGTTTGCCATGAAAGACGACAAAGGTGCGCTGGTTGCACGGGGTATCGCTGCCGGTAAAGACGGCATCGCGCCTCCGATGTAATCCGGCCAGTCAACAGGAGATTAAGCGTGAAACCTCAGCTCTCATTACCCCGAAAACGCCGGATCCATTCCTGGCCGGTTCGTATCTGTCATTGGATCAATGTGCTGGCAATGATCGGCATGGTGATGAGCGGCTGGGGGATTTATAACGCCGATCCGCTTTTCGCTTTCACTTTTCCGCAAAACACTACCCTCGGCGGCTGGCTGGGCGGCAATATAGCCTGGCATCTGGCGGTGATGTGGCTGCTGGCGGCTAATGCCCTGCTCTATCTGGTGTGGGGTATTTTCAGCGATCATTTCAGGCATGACTTTTTCCCCTTTTCGCCCCGCTCTGTCTGGCGCGATACCGTTCGTGCACTGACATTCAGGCTCCCTCACAAGCTCGGTCAGTACAACGCCGTGCAAAAGCTGATGTACAGCGGAGTTTTATTGCTGGGCGCACTGCTGGTGCTGTCGGGTTTGTCCATCTGGAAACCGGTGCAGTTCAGCGGGCTGGTCTGGCTGTTTGGCGGTTTTGATATCGCGCGTTATGTGCATTTCTTTGCGATGAGCGGCGTGCTGCTGTTTGTCATTATTCACGTACTGATGGTCCTGCTGGTGCCTGAAACCTTCGTGGCAATGCTGACCGGCGGCAAAAAAATAAGCACGGAGGACCACGCCGATGAGTGAAAAACCACAACGGCCAAAAATTATTCTTGAGCCCGATCAGCGCAAACAACTGGTCAATGTCCAGCGCCGTTTATTACTGCGGTCAGGGCTGACGCTCGGTGCCGTTTCGATGCTGACGGGCTGCAATTTGCAGGACGGTGATCAGGTCGATAAGGTGCTATGGGCAATGTCCCGCTGGAATGACCGGGTTCAAAGCTGGCTGTTCGGCGGCCAGAAACTGGCGCAAACCTACCGCGCGGATCAGATCACCACGCCATTTCGTTTCAACGCTTATTACCCCGAATACAACGTACCGGAAATCGACATCCCTAATTACCGGCTGGAGGTTTCGGGTCTGGTACAAAAGAAAGCTGCGTGGACGCTGGAACAATTGCAGCGCCTGCCACAGGAAAGCCAGATCACCCGGCTGATTTGCATTGAAGGCTGGAGCGCAATTGGTCAGTGGAAAGGTGTGCCGCTGAAAACCTTCCTGCAACAGGTTGGCGCGGATCTGACGGCCAAATATGTCGGCTTCAAATGCGATGACCGCTATTATTCCAGTATCGATATGGCAACGGCGCTACATCCGCAAACTATTCTGGCGCTGGATTTTGGTGGTAAACCCTTACCGCCCGATTTTGGTTATCCGTTACGTCTGCGCATGCCCACCAAACTCGGCTTTAAAAACGCCAAGCATATCGGCGCGATTTTCGTGACCAATGAATACCCCGGCGGCTACTGGGAAGATCAGGGCTATAACTGGTTCAGTGGAATTTGACAGGTATAAAAAACAGGCATAAAAAAACCGCTCAGCTGAGCGGTTTTCGTTTTCGCGGGAGGGTAACGGCAAAGCGTTACGCTGCGGCGAAGAATTAGAAGCTGTAACCCACGCCTGCGATCCAGGTACCCACATCCACACTGCGGATACGGGACTGTTCGTAGGACACGTCCAGAGCAACGTTCTGGATTGGGTTGAACTGCAGACCAGCACCGTAAGAGAAGCCGTAATCGCTGGTGTCATTTTTTTCACGGTTAGCAGTAGATGCTGCTGCTTCGTTGTACTGGAATTTACCGTAGCCAACACCCACAACACCGTAGATGGAAACCCAGTCAGCCAGACGGTAAGCAGGACCCGCAGTCAGACCGTAGTATTGTGCTTTACGGTAGTCGCCAGATGCCGGGGAGCTGTCATCTTCGATGTAAGTGAAAGAACCGATAGCGCCCAGTGGGTTGCTATCTTGTTCCCAACGGTATTTTAAGTTGAAGCCGTTTGCTTTGTTAGCAACGCCTTGTGCGTCACCCTGAGCGTAGCCAGCAGTTACGGTGCTGGTGTCAGCGAAAGCGCTGGAAGAAACGCCCAGAGCAACTACGCAAGCTAATGCGGAAAGACATGCAATTTTTTTCATAAACCACCTCAAAAATAGAAACCAAAGTAACCTTCACGTTTGAAAATATAACAAAAACCAGTGTGAAACTCTGCCTCAATTAAGGTGTCCAAAGCATCATATGGTGTAACAGGAAGTTTCCAGTGAGTCCTATCCTTTTAATTTTATTGATATTTTAGCCCCATAAACTATAAGGTAAACTTATTGAACTTTTTGAGATTAGCAGATAATTCCTAAAATTATGCTTAAAAAAACACCGCTTTTTGCGTCTTTTTAACAGAAACGTTCCGGAAAAAACTTTTCTTTGAGGATTTTTTCTCGCCACATTTCCCTCTACACTGACAGCACTTTACCTTTCTTTTCAAAACTATAAATCTTGAGTTTGCGGATTCATGGATCACCTCAAAAGGCGCAAAGGATGACACAGTCAGGACAACATCAGCCGCAGGAACCGCAGAACACGCTGCAGACGGCGACGCATAACAACAGCCCGCCGGTTCCAGTGTTAGCAAAAAAAACCTCACCGCTGATAGCGATTTTATTGTTACTGATCGCCATGTTGTCATTACAAGGCGGGGCGTCGCTGGCCAAAACGCTTTTCCCGGTAGTCGGTCCGCAAGGTGTCACGGCATTACGTCTTGGGCTCGGCTCTGTTTTATTACTTCTCTATTTTCGTCCGTGGCGTCTGAAAATGCGCGGCGGTAATTTGCGTGCGCTGCTGATGTATGGACTGGCGCTGGGCTGTATGAACTATTCGTTCTATCTGGCCCTGCAAACGGTCCCGCTGGGCATTGCCGTTGCACTGGAATTTACCGGCCCGCTGGCAGTCGCGATGTTCTCCTCGCGACGCCCGGTAGATTTCATCTGGGTAGTACTGGCTGTGACGGGGTTGCTGTTGCTGTTGCCTCTCGGGCAAAGTGCTGGCGGTGTTGATCTCAAAGGCGCGTGCTTTGCGCTGATCGCCGGTGCCTGCTGGGCCGTTTATATCCTCGCAGGACAACGCGCAGGCAGCAGTTACGGGCCGGGTACCGCGGCGATGGGGTCACTGATTGCCGCGTTAATTTTCTTCCCGATTGGGGCAGTACAGGCTCACACCTCTATTTTTAGTTGGGAGATTTTACCGCTCGGTTTGCTGATCGCCCTGCTCACTTCTGCCATTCCTTATTCCCTGGAAATGATGGCGCTGACCAAATTGCCAGCCAAAACCTTCGGCACGCTGATGAGCATGGAACCGGCAATGGCGGCACTTTCGGGCATTATCTTCCTCGGTGAATTCCTGACCGCGACCCAGTGGATGGGTCTGGCAGCGATTATCGCGGCGTCGGCAGGTTCCACACTCACTATCCAGCGGAAGACCAAAATCGAGACAGTCGATATTCCCGGCAACCATCCTTCTGGCAAATAATCCTGCCCCTGCAACACATAAAGCCACGTTTGGCCGACGTGGCTTTTTCTTTTCAATCAACAGGTTGAAAATATTTTTCATGTAATTCTTTTTTTTATCGTTTTTCCTGCATCCAAAAGCGGGGGGTGATTCGTATGTATAGATGTGAGGCAAGACCTTACCTACTCAACTCCCAAGGACACCATCATGAAAACATTAATCCGTACCGCTATCTGTGCTTCTCTTCTGCTGAGCACCGCGTCAATGGCTGCAATGATGTCCCAAAGCACCACCATGGTCGGTGGTGCAGAAATGTACCCGTCCAAAAATATCGTAGAAAACGCCCTTAACTCGAAAGACCACACCACGCTTGTCGCTGCCGTGAAAGCCGCCGGTCTGGTAGATACCTTGCAAGGTAAAGGTCCGTTCACCGTATTCGCCCCGACCAATGCCGCCTTCGCAAAATTACCGGCAGGCACCGTGGATAATCTGGTGAAACCTGAAAATAAAGCCACCCTGACCAGCATCCTGACCTATCACGTCGTGGCCGGTAAATATGAGATGAAGGATCTCGAAAAACTGCTGAAAAAAGGTAACGGCACAGCGGAACTGAAAACCGTTAACGGCCAGCCGCTGTGGATCCTCAACAACGGCCCGCACAATATTCAGCTCAAAGACGCCAAAGGGAATATCGCCAATATCAGTACTTATGATGTCCAGCAGAAGAACGGTGTGATCGACGTCATTGATACCGTGCTGATGCCAAAATAATACCGGCTATACTGAGTGCATGATTTCTCTTATGAAACAGCATCTCAGCAAGTCAGGACGGGCGAATGCATGACAATCTTTTAATAAAGCCAACACCAGAGAAAGCGCTGGAAATCCAGCGGGAACTGATGAACGCGATGGCCGTTGGTGACCGACAGGCATTTGAACAATTATACCGTCTGACGTCACCCCGGCTGTTCGCCGTTGCATTACGTATGTTGCGGCGACATGCCTGGGCAGAAGAAGTATTGCACGACAGCTATATCACCGCGTGGAATCGCGCTGCCTCGTACAATCCGGCACTCAGTTCCCCGATGACCTGGCTCACCCATATTGTCCGCAACCGCGCTATCGACTGGATGCGCGGAAGCGACAACCAGTTAGATGAACTGGATGAGACAATGAGTGACGGTGATGCCAGCGACCATGATGAACCCTTGCAACGGCTGCAACAGGACAGTGATGCCAAAATTTTGGCCGCCTGCCTTGCACACCTGCCTGCCGAACAAAGACAAAGCCTGATCCTTGCCTATTATCAGGGCCTGTCGCACGGCGAGGTCTCATCGCATCTTCAACAACCTCTGGGGACGATCAAAAGCTGGATCCGTCGCGCCCTGGATCACTTAAAGAGCTGCGTAGGATTATGAAAAGCAGAAGCCATTATCATGCCGCCCTCGCGGCTGAATATGCGCTCGGCACCTTGCGCGGCGCGGCACGGATTCAGTTTGAGCAAAAAATGCAGGCCGACCCTGAACTGGCGGCCGAAGTGGCCCGCTGGCAGGAAGCCTTCACGCAACTGGATAATCAGATAACCCCGGTCATCCCGCCAGCCTCGGTGTGGAAACGCATTCAGCATAACCTTGCGCTACAACCGACAAGAGTTCCGGTAACGGCACGACGACCGGTGCGGGCTTATATGGGCTGGGCACTGGCCGCCGGGCTGGCCGCCTTATTGTTGATCCCACGCTTACTGGTTCAACCGCAAGCGCCGATGCCGGTGGCAATACTGGCCAGCAGCAACGCGCCGCAGGCCGGGCAATGGGTGGTCAGTGCTGACAGGAGCACCCGCAGTTTGTTGCTGACACCGATTAATGCGCAGAATATCGCCGCAGACCACAGCCTCGAACTGTGGGCCATCGCGCCGGGCGGAAAGCCGCATTCTCTCGGGTTACTGAATACGCAGCAACCGACACAACTGGCGCTGGCAACGAACATGCCGGATGCGGGCTTTACGCTGGCGATAAGCCTTGAGCCTCGCGGCGGTTCTCCGACGGGGCAACCCACAGGTGCCGTATTGTATAGCGGTGCGATGGCGCTTTGAAGGCAACACGCGCTGATTAACGGCGGGGATTATCCCGCCGTTATATTTCCCCTAATGAATACTACAGGTTGTTACCTTTTATTATTCCTATGCCCTGCCGGAAAAAACCTGATAAAGATATATCCGCATACTGTCACTTACACTTAAAAATATCCTGACCCCCGTAATGAAAATAATTATCAGTCCTGATTTATTTTATCCGGGTAATAGTAGATGAAGTTCCGGATGAATCCTATCTACCTTATAAATCAGCATGATAATTTAAAAGCGAACCTGTTGCAGAGCTTATAAGTCATACACTATCAGAACGATAGGAATGGTCGCCCTGCAATTTTTCAATTTATTGCTATACTGAATACAGTTATGAAATACATTAATAGCAATTAATTTTAATGAAACAAGGAGATATGTATATGAGTACCGCTAAACTGGTCAAAACGAAATCTTCTGAGCTTATCTATACACGCAATGATTTAGATGAAAGCGTCAAACTCAATACTATCAAGGTGCTGAACCGTCTGGTGACCGAATACATCGACCTGTCACTGATCACCAAGCAGGCACACTGGAATATGCGTGGTGCAAACTTTATTGCCGTACACGAAATGCTTGATGGCTTCCGTACCGCGATCATCGATCATCAGGACACCATTGCAGAACGTATTGTGCAGTTAGGCGGCGTGGCGTTGGGTACCGTTCAGGTTGTTAACGATAAAACTCCCCTGAAGAGCTATCCGACCAATATCCATAGCGTGCAGGAACACCTGAAAGCCCTGGCAGAACGTTATGGCGTCGTCGCTAATGACACGCGCAAAGCCATAAGCGAAGTCGAAGATGAAGACACCGCTGATATTTTCACTGCCGCATCGCGCGACCTGGATAAATTCCTGTGGTTCATTGAATCAAATATCGAGTAATCAGCGCCCCGGTAGCTGAAGGCATGTAACCGCAGCTACCCTACTTCTTCAAGTTCAGTACAAAACGGGCAGATGATAATCATCTGCCCGTTTCACCTTTTTACGAACCCTTGCGGGGAGGTCATAATGGCAAGCGGATGGGCGCAAGATGGCGCCGTGCAGGAACAGATTGATTCTACGGTAAATGATGCGGTCGATCGCGCACGTCAGTCTCTCGGGCATGGCGAAAGTGCGCATTACTGTAAAGAGTGTGGTGACCCGATCGCGGAGGCACGCCGTAAAGCGCTTCAGGGCGTGCAGTACTGCGTCACCTGTCAGGCAGTGCTGGATAAAAAGCAGCAGGATCACGCTGGCTACAACCGACGCGGCAGCAAAGACAGTCAGCTACGCTAATATTTTGTCATATGTCAGACTGCACCATTATGGTTCAATGAAAGTCCTCCCCCCCGTTATTATCTCCCCCTCATTGATATGTTTGCTTCAAAATTGAGCACACATTTTACTCATGTATCAATAAAGTTAGAGCAAGTTATCATTTGAGCAGCGTAGTTGTTAATTAATGATTGTTTAAAATACAAGATATGGTTAATGATAAAACCACGCACCATAAAAGAACATTGCCACATGTAACAATGCACTCATTTGGTGCTAACCGGCTTTCAATCACTGCTTAAACGGTTCAGCAACGCGATAAGACATTGAATTTTAATAAATATAAAATTTGGCATAAATATTGCATTATAGCGCCGTAACATAAAGTCGTTCCCATAATATGTACAAAGGAAATTCCCTGATGAAGTCACTCTTAAAAGTTTCCCTGGCCGCGTTAACCCTGGCCTTTGCCGTTAGCTCACACGCAGCAGACAAAAAATTGATCGTAGCTACCGACACTGCGTTTGTACCGTTTGAATTCAAACAAGGCGACAAGTACGTCGGCTTCGACATTGACCTGTGGGACGCGGTCGCAAAAGAGATGAAAGTCTCCTATGAACTGAAACCGATGGACTTCGGCGGCATCATTCCTGCCCTGCAGACACACAACATCGATCTGGCGCTGGCGGGGATCACCATCACACCTGAACGTAAAAAAGCCATCGACTTCTCTGACGGCTATTACAACAGCGGCCTGATGGTGATGGTTAAGAGCAATAACGACAGCATCAAAAGCGTGGCTGATCTGAAAGGCAAAACCGTTGCAGTGAAAAGCGGCACCAGCTCCGTTGATTACATGAAAGCTAACGTACAGACCAAAGATCTGCGTCAGTTCCCGAACATCGACAGCGCTTATATGGAACTGGGCACTGGCCGCGCTGATGCGGTAATGCACGACACGCCAAATATCCTGTACTTCATCAAAACGGCCGGTAAAGGTCAGTTCAAAGCAGTCGGTGATTCACTGGCTGGACAGCAGTACGGTATTGCTTTCCCGCAAGGCAGTGACCTGCGTGAAAAAGCCAACGCGGCGCTCAAAACCATCAAAGAGAATGGGACTTACGCGGCGATCTACAAAAAATGGTTTGATAGCGAACCTAAATAAGCCCTTTTTCATTTAAGTCGTTCCTTTTTCAGAAAGAGCACTTGATAAGAAGCGCCTGCCAGTGATGCTGACCAGGCGCAGTTTGTTGTTATACCAGGAGATAATCCATGCAGTTTGACTGGAGCGTAATTTGGCCCGCTCTGCCTATCCTGCTCGAAGGCGCCAAAATGACATTGTGGATTTCGGTCCTCGGTCTGGTTGGCGGCCTGATTATTGGTGTGATTGCGGGCTTTGCCCGCGCGTTCGGTGGCTGGTTTAGCAGCAACGTCGCACTGGTGTTTATCGAGCTTATTCGCGGCACGCCTATCGTCGTACAGGTGATGTTCATTTATTTCGCACTGCCGATGATGGTGCCCGATCTGCGGATCGACCCTTTCAGCGCGGCGGTGGTGACGATCATCATCAACTCCGGTGCTTATATCGCTGAAATTACACGAGGCGCGGTGTTGTCGATTCACAACGGTTTCCGTGAAGCCGGTCTGGCGCTGGGCCTGTCGCGCCGTGCGACGCTACGTTACATCATCATGCCGCTGGCATTGCGCCGTATGCTGCCACCGTTAGGTAACCAGTGGATTGTGAGTATCAAGGATACGTCGCTGTTTATCGTTATCGGTGTGGCCGAACTGACCCGTCAGGGCCAGGAAATTATTGCCGGTAACTTCCGCGCTATGGAAATCTGGAGTGCGGTTGCTGTTATCTATCTGATCATCACGCTGGCTCTGAGCTTTGTTCTGCGCCGCTTAGAACGCAAACTGAAAATTATATGATTGAATTCAAGAACGTCTCAAAACACTTTGGTAAAACCCAGGTGCTCCACGACATCGATCTGAACATTTCTCAGGGAGAAGTCGTGGTTATCATCGGGCCATCCGGCTCCGGTAAATCCACGCTGTTGCGTTGCATCAATAAGCTGGAAGAAATCACGTCCGGTGAACTGATTGTCGATGGCCTGAAAGTGAATGATCCGAAAGTGGATGAACGTCTGATCCGCCAGGAAGCCGGTATGGTGTTCCAGCAGTTCTATCTGTTTCCGCACATGACGGCGCTGGAAAACGTGGCTTTCGGCCCGATCCGCGTTCGTGGTGCGTCGAAGGATGAAGCCAATAAACTGGCGAAAGAGTTGCTGGCAAAAGTGGGCCTGTCTGAACGCGCCAACCACTATCCGTCAGAGCTTTCCGGTGGCCAGCAGCAGCGTGTGGCAATTGCCCGTGCTCTGGCGGTGAAACCTAAACTGATGCTGTTTGATGAGCCAACCTCTGCGCTCGATCCTGAACTGCGTCACGAAGTGCTGACCGTCATGAAACAACTGGCGGAAGAAGGCATGACGATGGTTATCGTGACCCATGAAGTCGGCTTCGCCGAGAAAGTGGCATCACGCTTAATCTTTATCGACAAAGGTCGCATTGCAGAAGACGGCAAACCGGCTGATCTGGTGAACAATCCGCCGAGTGAACGTCTGCGTGAGTTCCTGCAACACGTTTCGTGATGCAGAAGGCCGCTGCAACGGGGCGGCTAACCGAACGCTTTCTCACTCGCCGTGAAGGCTGAATTGTGAAAATTTCGGTTTCTCAAGTGCGGTGATCGCTTAACGCGCTGCGCCGAAACCGCCCAAAAGGGGAAAGTGCTTTTCCCCTTTTGGATTTCCCCTCGCTTTTTTACTGCGTGCTATCGCTGGAACGACGGACATGTTCTGTTACATCGGCAAGTGGCGCAAAATGTCATCGCTCCGCGATTCCCTCATTTCAGGTTTCGAGCCTTGGGTCTCGAACCATTCATTCGGTGCCATTTTTGAGCGCGCCATTCGACAAATTCAAAAAACTAGTCTCTTGATTTATCGTGGCTATTTCTTAATGTCTTGCTTATGAGTTGGCCTTGCGCATCAAAATAACGGCTTGGCCAGATTTGTGCTGGTGCAATATTGAGTGCAGAAGCAATCAGCATTTCGCCTTTCGGCCACGAACGTGACAACGCATTTGAAAGAGTCGAAGAGGACAAACCCGCTGCGCGTGAAACGGCGGCAAGCGTTGTTCCTTGCTTACGCAGTGCGGCAATAATGTCGGCCTGATGCCAGTCTGTATAGGTTTTCATTGGTATCCTCCATGCCAGAGGACAAAGTGAAGGTTGGGTATAAATGGCAGGAAAGTGGGATTGTGGAGAGTTCGCATATTTGCATTTCCAGTTTTGATGGAATTACGCCACCACCGGAGAGCCGCAATACTCTTGGGTGGTAGCCCAGACAGGGATTGCGGTACCGGATTACTGGAAACCGGCCTGACCGAAGTCAGCCCCACCTGAGCCACCATAGAACATCTATATTCACGCATGATGCGATCATTTTCGATGGATGTGACAAGGCATCAGTAAGAAACGAACGCGTTGAACGTTCCTTACCTCCAGTAATCTGGGCCGCAACTCCCAACTGCGGATGAGCCGCAGCGAAGTGATCATACCGTAATGACTTACCGCGTGCCAATTGCGAAATCAAGAAGTTGAGAACTTGATTCAGAGTAAATTTTAGCCGTTACATGGAGTTACATCAGATACAGGTTTTTTGCCCAAGGGCGATTCAGAAATCTTGCTGAACGGAGCGGCCTCCTGCCACTAATGCCTCGTCTGTTCCTTTTCCCTCGCGACGACAGAAAACTCCGCCATCATTCGCACCAGATCTTGCATGCCGAGATTTACCTGATTGATCACATCACCCGCATTGCGGCTCAGTGCAACGCCGCCGCCCGCGCGGCTGACACAATTCCCCATGCCGTCAATCGCAGCCATCACACCGTCGCGGATGTTTTGTGTGAGCTGATCTATCTCAACAGCCGCTTTGCGGGACTGATCGGCCAGTGACCGGACTTCCCCCGCCACCACAGCAAACCCCCTCCCTTGCTCACCCGCGTGCGCAGCTTCAATAGTCGCGTTGATGGCCAGCAAATTGGTCTGTGAGGAAATACGGCGGATGGTGTCAACCATTTCGCCAATGCGTTCCGAAGTCTGACCCAGTTGTCCGATGATATCGGAAGTCCGCCGTGCCAGCGCTTCCACTTCCTGCATATCTTCCACGGCTTGCCGGACGATGGTTACCCCCTCTGCCGCCGTTTTATCAGTGGTCAGCGACAGTTCATGCACATGTGTCATCATGCTTTCCTGCTGACGCTGCTGATGCATCTGATCCGTAATGTCATGCGCAATTTTAACGATCTTTATCACTTTGCCGTCATCATCTATCACCGGATTATAACTCGCTTCCAGCCAGACAGGCTGGCCGCGGCCATTGATGCGCTCAAAACGCCCGAGAATAAACTCACCGCTTCGCAGACGCTGCCAGTGATGGCGGTAATCGATGGAATCACGGTATTGCGGGAGACAAAACATCGTGTGGGAATGGCCCTTAATTTGCTGTAAAGAATATCCCATGAGTTTCAGGAAGTTATTGTTCGCAGAAATCACACTCCCCTCAGGTGTAAAGGTAATCAGTGCCATCGAGCGGTCTAGCGCTTGTAAAATTCCCTGGTGTTCGTGCGATTCGTTAATTCTTTCGGATACATCGCTGGCAATTTTAATTATCTCAGTCACTTTTCCTTGTTTGTTTTTTACCGGAACATACGTCGCTTCGAGCCAGATGATATTTCCATTCTTCTGTACACGTTTAATATTCCCGCTGACCGACTTTCCCTGCCGTAAACCTTCCCAATGGAGACGGTACGCATCACTGGCAACAAATTCCGGGGTGCAAAAAATCCGATGAGGCTGGCCCATCACCTCGCCTCTGCTGTACCCCATGCTGCTGAGAAACAGATCATTGACCTCAAGCACCACGCCTTCCGGCGTAAAGGCAATCATCGGAACCGCCAGCTGGATCGCAGCGAATTTATCACGCCATGCCGCACTAAACTGATGAGAAAATAATTGCATAGGACAGACACCCTGTGGCTGATAACGTGAATTAATGCGTAAACGCAATTAATTGATAAAAAATGCACGTGCTAATTTCCACAGGTGATAAGTAAAGTTACTCATACTCTGCGAAAGATTAGTCTGACCCCTGGGTGGGTTTTAGGCAGGCGTGTACAAAATATAAATATTGCGGTAATAAACAAACTCACCCGCAAAATCATTACTCTGATAATTAATCAATTTTATTATAGTGAATTAAGCTTAATTTAATTTACCGAAAAAGAAAGGGGCTGGCACCAGTATTTTTTCCAGCGCATACATCGTCAGATGAACACGCTGGGATACAGGAATTCACAACGTGATCAGGCTGACCAGCGTTTGATTGCCCAACTTTTTTGCTGCGAAGGTGTCAGGAAGGTCCAGGCGACAAAACGGCTGATCTTGTTGCCATGCACCATTTCGACCGTGCGGACATCTGTCGCGCCTTCTTCGCGAAGTGCATCATACAATAACGGCAGCGTGGTTTTTTTGGAAACCAGCACGGTATACCAGAAGCAGTTCTGCGCCTTACCGGCACTTTCTTCTGCCATGCGGACAACAAAGGCTTCTTCCCCGCCCTCACACCATAATTCGTTGTGCTGACCACCGAAGTTAAGCTCCGCCGTACCCGCACGTCTGTCCAGACCGAGATTCTGGCGTTTGCGCTGGCTACCGGATGCCGCATCTGCCGCCGACGCGTGGAATGGCGGATTACATAACACTGCATCGTAACGCTCATCGTGGCGGATAATGGTGTCGAGAATACGCTGCGGTTTCGCCTGTAAACGGAAACGCACCTGGTTGGTCAGTTGCGGGTTGGTGGCGACGATTTTTTTAGCCGCCGCCATCGATACCGGATCGATCTCACTGGCGGTAAAGCGCCAGCCATATTCGCGCAAGCCAATAATCGGATAAATACAGTTCGCGCCAACACCGATATCCAGCACAGAAATGTCTTTTCCCTGTGGGATATTGCCATTATTGCTGCCAGCCAGTAAGTCAGCCAGATGATGGATATAATCCGCACGCCCCGGGATTGGCGGGCACAGATAGTCCGCCGGGATATCCCAGTTTTCAATCTGATAGCAATCGCGCAGTAAAGCACGGTTCAGGGCTTTTACCGCCTGAGCATTGGCAAAATCAACCGACAAATCGCCCCATTTATTTTCGACCACGAACGGTGCAAGTTCCGGGCTGCTGGCAATCAGGGCCGGGAAATCATAGCGGCTGCGATGACGATTTCGCGGGTGAAGACCGCTTTTTTCCTGAGGGAAGACTTTCTTTTTTTCCACCTGAGTGACTCTCCGAAAGGTGTGCGCGACGCATAAGATATGCGATGGGGCGTTAGATATTCATCAATGGCGCACAAGATACCACAAAGTGCCGCCGCCTGCCGGATGCATACAGACTGAGACGGGCACATAAAAACGGTCACCCCCCGGTTAAATCGGGTAATGTACAAATCATAGTCTTTATGAATTATTTGCTGAGGAAAATCATGAGCACTGATGATCGCTATTACTATGAACCCGCTAAAGGCCACGGCCTGCCCCATGACCCGTTAAATGCCATTGTCGGCCCGCGTCCGATTGGTTGGATCTCATCACGTAATGCCGCCGGACAGCGCAATCTCGCACCCTACAGCTTTTTCAACTGCTTCAATTACCGCCCGCCGATCATCGGTTTCGCCAGCAGTGGCTGGAAAGACAGCGTGGCAAACATTGTCGAAACCGGTGAATTTGTCTGGAACCTGACCACCCGCGGGCTTGCCGTTAAAATGAATGAGAGTTCGGCTTCGCTGGAACACGGCGCGGATGAGTTTGAATTCGCGGGCCTGACGCCACAACCCGGCAGCCTCGTTGCCGCCGACCGCGTACTGGAAAGTCCGGTGAATTTTGAATGCCGGCTCACGCAATGCATTCAGCTGAAAACGGCAGCCGGCGGCGATATTGATACCTGGCTGGTCCTGGGCGAAGTCGTGGGTGTTCATATTGCCCGGCATTTACTGGTTGATGGTGTGTATCAGACGGCCCTCGCTGAACCGGTATTACGCGCGGGTGGCCCTTCCGCTTACTATGGTATTTCCGAAGATTTGCGCTTCGATCTTATCCGCCCGGACGCCCGCTGAGTTCAGATTCAGCCCAAAAAAAGCCACCGCACGATGGATACCGGCGGTGGCTTTTACAGGCGTATTATAACGTGCTGGCGTAACTATTTACGGCCGTAATTCTGCTCAACAAAATCGGCAAAGTCCTGACACATAGCATCATCGCCGTCCGCGCTGTCTGCCAGGATCAGCGTGCCATCCACTACGCGGATATGTACATTCAGGTCAAAGTCCGCTGCAGGCTGCTCACGTTCAGATGCTTTTTCAATCGTCCGCTGCGCGTCCTGCCAGGCCGCATCCACCGTCTGATTACAGGCCTGCGCCAGATAATCCGGATTAAATCCTTCACCGGTCAGACTGCGCAACGTATCGTCGTGACTGACGCTGTTCCCCGGCGTCCAGTAGTGTCTGGCCAGATCCGGGCCAATGGCCGGATTATCGGTCAGATAGCCATCACGTTTAAGGAAGAAGGCACGCGTCTGTTCAACGGCCATCATCGCCAGCAGATAGCCCTGATAGGAACAGGCAGATTCCATAGAAAGTAAGTGCGGAATGGCAAGCGTCGGACGCGGACTGCCGGTTACGCCCAGAATATGGGTTTCGACATCACGCGCCAGCGCTGTCATGGCTTCCGGTGTGCGCTTCTCATCCGGCCACTGATAAAGCTGCCACTCGAAATACGGCACCAGCAGAATGTGGCGTTCATTGAAGGAACGCATCGGCTGACGGGCTTCAATGCTTGCACGGATCAGTTCATCCGGCACCGGTTCACCCGCAGTATTTTTCGCGTAACGCTTCAGCCAGTCTGCATCTTCCAGCAGGCTGTCGCAGAACATGGACTGCGTTTCCGCATAGGCCATCGACGTCGGCGGAAATTCCTGCGAGAAGCATGGCGCATTCTGGCGGATATTGGCGAAGTGCGCCGCATGGCCACCTTCATGGAACAACGTATTCAAACCATTCGCACCACTCCCAATCTGATCAGGTTTCGCCAGGCTGGTGAAATTGATCACCGCCGGCACCCATTTACCGTTGTCGTAGAACGGCGGTACCGGCCCGTGCATAAAACCATTTTCAAACTTGCCTTCGCGCACCAGTAAATCCAGCTGCATCTCTGCACCGTTAAAACCGATATTCAGGCGTTTGAAACTGTCTATCCAGCGACGCAGGGAATCAGCGAACGGAAAGTAAGGATCGAGCTGACGGGTGACGTCACCGGCGCTGGCAAAGCGAATATTCCATGGCAGCAGCGCGGCGTCGCCTTCACGCGCCACCAGTTCATTGAGGCTGCGGGTGTTGCTTTCACGGGTTTGTTCTTCGAAACGATCGAGGATGGCGAATAATTGTTCCGGCGACATGCGCTCGGTTTTATTCACTTTGTAGTCGAAGTAATTGCGGTAACCAAGCTGACGCGCAAAGCGGTTACGCAAGCCAATCAACTCAGGTAAACCGTTATGCAGCAGCCAGTCCTCCAGTTCGCGCAACGCATTTTGCGAGCTCCGGCGATAAGCTTCGTTTTCGTTATTCGCCTGATTAGTCAGCAGCTCACCGAGGGAGGCATTAACACGCTCGCCTTTGCTGTTGATGTGCGTCATACGGTACTGCTTACGTTTGCCGAACAGTACGGATTCCGCCTGAATAATTTCATCAAGCAGCGCCTGCGCTTTGGGGTCTTCAATCACATTGCAGTCAAAGAAATTCAGCCAGCCATGCAGGCCATGCAGCAAGGCATCACGCGTCTCACTGGCAGATTCTTTTTCGACGCGGGTAATTGCATCACGTAATTCCTGCGGGCGGGAAGGTTCAGCGATAAAACGTTTGTAAGCCGTTTCGGCAGCGGAGAAAGCGGCGGAAACGCTATCATCACCGGTGCCCATATAGTATTGCCAGAATAAATTCTCTTTATCCTGATGGACTTTGAGGTAATCGCGATTGAGGGCGTTAAAGTAGTCCTGAGCCTGTGTCATGCATTCGTCTCTGCTGAAAGTTAACGAGATTATGCATTGAGTGTATGTTCGCAAAGCGGTTATGTCGATATGGCAGAACCGCTTTTGAATGTCAGGCTGGGGTGTGCGGAGATCAGTTTTTCTTAACAAATTCTGATTTGAGTTTCATCTGACCGAAACCGTCAATTTTGCAGTCGATGTTATGATCGCCCTCGACTAAGCGGATGCCTTTCACTTTAGTGCCGATTTTCAGCATTGAAGAACTGCCTTTCACCTTAAGGTCTTTGATCACGGTGACAGAATCGCCATCCGCCAGCAAATTACCATTGGCATCTACCACTTTCAGCACATCATCATCCGCAGCGGCATCGCCGTTCATGGACCACACATGTCCACATTCAGGGCAGTTAAGCATTTCACCGTCCTGCCAGGTGAATTCGGATTTACAAGTCGGGCAAGCGGGCAATGTTTCCATAGTTAAGTCTCCATAAATATTTATAAAAAAACGAATGAAATCATAAAATAAATTTCGTAGTTCCTTTATTTTAACGTTTAACCCCCCTTTTGAACAGGGTAACGGAGTTTTTGGGGAGCTGAGACAAACCTAAACGCAGGATTTATAGAGTAATAAGGGCTGTTTTTTAACTCCTCCCCTTCGCAGGAGAGGGAGCGGATCGAGTTCGCCAGAACGTAATCAGAAAATCTGATCCACAATCATTTTCGCTTCGGCCATATCGGCACAAACGCCGGTCGCCACCAGGCAGCACATCAGTTGAGTCAGAATTGCCTGCGGGATAGCGCGCTCGCCATTCAGACACTGGGTGATGTACGCGACGGTGGTCTCCACGTCTTTGGTTGCCGGTACGTCCGCGCTGAAAATCTCTTCCTTTTCTGCCAGTACACGCTGTTCACCACCGGCGATAAAGTGTGTCTGCGGGAAGCGTGAAGGGTTAGCATACACTTCACCTTCGGTGCCCTGTGTCAGAAGTGCACGGCCATCAATCTGGCGGAAGAACGACGAAACACGCTGCACATATTCAGGGTGCGAAACGCTTGATAAACGCAGGGAGTCCTGGCCGGTAAAGGGTGTGATAAGTTTCGCCAGTGTATGGCTGCTGTTTCGCACCCCCAACTGCCAGCGCAACGCGAGTTGTTGACTGACCGGCGGGCAAAGCACGGAAACCGGCACAAATACCGGCGCATTAGCGGCATCTGTCAGTTGTTGCGCGTCCTGTTGGCCTTGGGCTGCGCGGATACCCAGCGCGCGGAAAATCTCAGCGCTGGTGATGCGGGTCGGATCTTCATCCACGCCATGCACCAGCACCGGCAAACCAAGACGGCTGAGCAGGATCGCCAGCAGCGGCGTCAGATTCGCCTGTTTGCGTGCACCGTTATAGGAGGGGATCACCACCGGCAGCGGGCGCTCAGCAGGTGCCTGAAGGCGCATTACGCGCTCCTCCATCGCCTGATAAAAACCGAGCATTTCCTCTTCCGCTTCGCCTTTAATACGTAACGCAATCAGCAGCGCACCGAGTTGCAGATCCGCCACCTTGCCCGCCAGCATGTCGCGATATAACGCATACGACTGCTCACGATCCAAATCGCGGGCGTGATTTTTGCCCCGTCCTACTTCTTTGATGAGTCTGGTGTAATCCATCGTAGCCTTACCTTAATCTGTGCAAGCATATATGGGTGCAAAGACGCTACCGTCTGCGCGTGCGGCGGCGAACCGGGTCTTTCTTCGCAGCCTTGAGAATATCCGGGCGCTTCACTGAACCGGGCGCGGGCATTTCACGGTGTTCAATCGGGAATACCGGCAAAGCAGCCAGCAGGCGTGCACCATAATTTTTGGTCAGCAGGCGCTTATCGTAAATCACGATTTCGCCCGTACATTCATGGCTGCGGATCAGTCGCCCGACCTGCTGAATCAGATTGAATGATGCGCTGGGTAAACTCTGCACTTCAAACGGATAACGTTTCAGCGTTTTCAGCCACTCGCCTTCCGTCAGAATAACCGGACTGTCGACAGGGGGGAAAGCGATCTTATGGATGTGCACCTGCGTCAGCAGTTCCCCTTTGAGATCTAAGCCTTCCGCGAACGATTGCAGGCCGACCAACACGCTGGTGGTGCCGGCCGCAACCCGTTTACGGTGTTCCTCAACCAGCCGGTAACGCGGCTGATCGCCCTGAACCAGTAACATCAGACGTAAGTCCGGTAACAGGGCCACAAATTGTTGTAACGCACGGTTGCTGGCAAATAACACCAGCTGGCCGGTATGCAACCCTTTCGCCAGTTCAGCGCGGAAAAAATCCGCCATTTCCCCGATGTGCGCGGCTTCATTCGCCATCACCGGCTCCAGCGTCATTTGCGGAATGACCAGCTTGCCCTGCGTAACATGGCTGAACGGCGAATCCAGACTGACAAAGCGGTCACCGGCCTTTTCCGTCAGTCCGCTCATTTCCTGAAGCCGGGAAAAACTGTTCAGTGAGCGCAGTGTCGCGGAAGTGATGACGACATGCGGCACCTTTCGCCACAGCATTTTTTCCAGTTGTTCACTGACACGGATCCCCGCGCAATGAAATACCAGATGTGTCTGGTTATCGAAATAGGAACGCGTTACCCATTTACCAATCGGTGCATTCGAGGCTTTATCCAGCGCCGCCAGTCGCCACAGTTTACTCATGGTTTCGAGATAACCCTGCATGCGGCTCATATGTAAAATCGCGCGGTGTAAACGCAAAATATCGTGCTTGCCGGTTTTCTCGCTCAGATCGTTGACCATGTATTCTGCCAGGCTGCGCAAACCATCGGTGAGTTTAAACAGGCGGCTGCATTGTTCAGTCAGTTCCGGCGGCAAAATGCCCAGTTCAAAGCGGTACTCCGCTTCCGGTTCAGCAGGCGGCAGAGACTGGCTGACCGATTGCTCGACCAGCACCAACAGTTCGCGCATTTCAGCGCAGTGATTATGCAGGCGTTCCGCATTGGTCAGCGGTGGCGGATTTTTCGGGGTGAACAGCGTCAGACATTGCTCAATCTGGCGCACAAAGTTATCCAGTTGCAGGTTATTCCACACCGCCGTAATTTCGGCATCGACTTCCAGTGCATCCCGCGCCACGTCCGGTAAATGGTGGCCTTCATCCAGCACCAGCAGCAAATCTTTCGCTGGCGGCAATACCGATTCAGATTCCAGCGCGGCCATCACCAGTGCATGGTTGGTCACTACTACATCGGCGCTTTCAATTTCTTTACGCGCCACAAAGTACGGACATTCGCGGAAATAATGACAGTTACGGCTGAGGCAGTTGGCTTTGTCCGTGCTGATTTTTATCCACAGCGGATCGTCAATCGTTTTCTGGTAATGATCGCGCAATCCGTCCCACTCGTACCGGGAGAGTGCGGTTTCCAGCGTTTTACAGAATTTCTGCTCCTCTCCGCTGGAAGGCGCCAGCTCATCGCCGAGGAATAACCCGAGATCGCCCTGCGCATTCTCATTACTCATTGCCGCCAGGTTGCGCGGACAGACATAACGACCACGCCCGAACGCGCCCGTGAATTTCAGGTCAGGGATGATTTTTTTCAGCAGGGGTAAATCCTTACTGAAAATCTGATCCTGCAACGCCACATTCGCGGTGCTGACGATCAGCGGTTTTTCTTCCTCACGGCTGACGGCAATGCCGGGGATCAGGTAGGACAGCGTTTTCCCGACGCCGGTTGGCGCTTCGATGGCCAGATGCCGTGCCGAGTCACCCGAGAACGCTTTAGCCACCTCTGCAATCATCTGACGTTGCGGAGCGCGGGAAATAAAGTCCGGGATTTGCTGTTGCAGGGCTTTGTACCACTGGCTTATCTGATTTTTTACTGCGGGGGAAAGCGCCATGCATCTCTTTTTAGTTGAAAGTAAGACCGGAGTGTCAGCGGCTATTGTCACACAGACCGGCGGCTGGCGCAGCCCGAAATCGCGGATCCGGGCATTTGACGTGGTCGAATTTTATGGAGAAAAAAGGGAGGACGTGTAAAAAAAGAAAAAGTTCATTTCTGACTGTCATAAATTGATCACAAATATACGGTAAAAAACTCTCGCTGAGAAAAATCCGAGCCCACACGGAATGCACAGCAAAAAATGATGATTAACGTCTTTCCATAAGACTTCATATAAAGCTTTCCCGAAAAGCTTTTAATAGAAAATGCAGGGTAAAAATTCATGAAACGTAATATTCTGGCACTTTTAATTCCTGGTTTACTGATTGCATCAGGAGCTCACGCAGCGGAAGTTTATAATAAAGACGGTAATAAACTGGATCTGTACGGTAAAGTAAAAGGTCTGCATTACTTCTCTGACTCGGCCAGCAATGACGGTGACCAGAGTTATATTCGTTTCGGTTTTAAAGGCCAGACACAAATTAATGACCTGATCACCGGCTACGGCCAGTGGGAATACAACGTCATGGCTAACCATGCTGAATCTGACAGCAAAACGCCAAGCACCACCGGCACGAAAACCCGTTTGGCCTTTGCAGGTCTGAAATTCGGTCAGTACGGTTCCGTCGATTATGGCCGTAACTACGGCGCACTGTACGACGTTGAAGCCTGGACCGATATGTTCCCTGAGTTCGGCGGCGACGGTTATACCAAAGCTGACCGCTTCATGACCGGCCGTACCAACGGCGTAGCCACTTACCGTAACCGTGGCTTCTTCGGCCTGGTTGACGGTCTGAACGTTGCCGTTCAGTACCAGGGCAAAAATGAAAACGACGGTCGCGGCAGCAGCACAGCGAACGGCGACGGTTATGCACTTTCTACCACGTACGCACTGGGTGACACCGGCGTGAGCTTCGGCGGCGCGTATGCGTCTTCAGACCGCACCACGGCTCAGAGTAATTCCACTTACGGCAAAGGTGATAAAGCGGACGCATGGACAGGCGGCATGAAATATGATGCTAATGGCGTTTATTTAGCCGCCATGTATGCTGAAACCCGTAATATGCTGGCTATTACTGTGCCTGGCGGAATCGCTGGCGCACCGGCTGGCAGCGGTTTTGCGAATAAAACACAAACCTTCGAAGCTGTTGCACAGTATCAGTTTGAAAATGGCCTGCGCCCTTCACTGGGTTATGTCCAGACTAAAGCGAAAGATATTGAAAACATCGGTGATGCCGACCTGGTTAAATACGTTGACGTCGCAGCGACCTATTATTTCAACAAAAATATGTCCGCTTATGTTGATTATAAAATCAACCAACTGTCTGACGACAATAAACTGGCTCTGAACAACGACGATGTCACTGCTGTTGGCCTGGTTTATCAGTTCTAAATTTAAGCGTTAACCCCCTCATTGTTATTTCTCTGTCTTTGATTTTTTTGGCCGGACTCACCCTCCGGCCCTTTTCATTTCTGCCATTTTCCCGCTATATCTCGCGTAATGCGTCATTTATTCTTCCACACCCCGCTGAATCTGCTACAGTTTTAACGATTTTCATGAATGCGAATCTTTCTTAACAAGCATAGGGACAACCAATGAATAAAATTTCGCTTTGCACCACCAGTGCTTTAATCATGCTGGCCCTCAGCGGCTGTGCGCAGCAAAAACCAGATGCCCAACAGAAGCTGAACGATCAGTCCGTCATGGCGCTGAACTGGTTCCAGCAATCTGGTGAATATCAGGCACTGGCTTATCAGGCATTTAATACGGCAAAAATGGCCTATGACCAGGCGCAGCCTCTGGCCGGTCAGAAGAAAGCGGTTGTCGTTGACCTCGATGAAACTATGCTCGATAACAGCGCATACAGTGCGTGGCAGGTCAAAGCGAACAAGCCATTCGACAGCAAAACCTGGGCTCAGTGGACCGCAGCCCGCCAGGCAATGGCCGTTCCGGGCGCTGTTGAATTCGCCAATTACGTCAACACCCACGGTGGCACGATGTTCTATGTGTCTAACCGCAAAACCAGCGAATACGCCGCAACACTGGATAACATGAACCGTCTGGGCTTTACCGGCGCCAACGAAAAAACCTTGTTGCTGAGTTCTGATACCTCCAACAAACAGCCACGTTTTGATTCCATCAAGGCTGCGGGCTATCACGTGGTGATTTACATCGGCGACAACCTGAATGATTTTGGTTCTGCAACCTACCATCAGGGTAACGAGCAGCGCCGCGCGTTTGTGAATCAGAACCATCAGCACTTCGGCACACAATATATCGTGCTACCGAACCCGCTGTACGGCGACTGGGAAAGCGGTCTGGCGAAGGATTACAACAAGTTAACGCCTGAGCAGAAATTGTCAGCGCGCGAGCAGAATCTGAAAGCGTGGAACGGGAAATAAGCCCGTTGCGGTTTGCTCCTCCCCTTCGCAGGGGAGGAAGCGGATCGGTGAACGCCTGAGTAATGTCTGCCTTTTGTCAGGACATAACGTTAAATCTCCGGATCCCCCACTAACCCGTCAATCAGTATCTGCGGAGTCCCTTGCGAGCAGCGCTCAATTCTGCCGCGCACCCCGTAGACCCGCGCCAGACTGTCGGCGGTGATCACCTCTTCCGGTTCGCCATCGGCAATCAGATTGCCATCTTTAAGCATCAGTATACGGTCGCCGTGACGCAGGGCGATATTGATGTCATGCACGACAACCACCGTCACGATATTGCGTTTCCGGGTTTCCTTACGCACCAGATCCATGACATGGAACTGATAGTTGAGATCCAGTGCGCTGAGCGGTTCGTCGAGCAAAAGTAACGAAGGCTGACGGATCAGGGATTGTGCCAGGCCGACCAGTTGCTTCTGGCCACCGGAAAGCTGATCAAGATAACTCAGCGCCAGATGCTCGATACCCAGCTGGCGCAAAAGCGCCATCACTTTCTCCGTGCCTTGCGCATTCCTGCCTTTCCCACCGGAGGCGCGCTGTGCCACGATGATCGACTCCAGCACATGCAGATGCACACCCGCAGGCAGAGTTTGCGGCAGGTAAACCACCTGCTCTGCACGTCGCGCAAACGGCATCGGCATTAAATCATGTCCGTCAAGCATCAGCTGCCCTTCTGCCCGGTTAAGCCCGGCGAGGGCACGCAGCAACGTCGATTTACCGCTACCGTTTGGCCCGAGCAGTACCGTAATTTTCCCACGGGGTAACATTGGCACATTAAGATGGCGGATCACGTGGCGCTTCGGGTATCCCGCGTTAAAATCGCGGATTTGCAACCCCTGCGTAGCGACATTCAGTAAATCTTCAGGACGCATTTCTAACATCTCAGACATCAGACATTCCCCCGGTGACGAAGAATAATACTCAGGAAGAATGGCACGCCAACCAGAGACGTTACGATGCCGACAGGAATAATGACGCCCGGTACCAGATTTTTAGAGGCCACCGAAGCCATCGATAACACCAGTGCGCCAATCAGTGCACTGGCGGGCAGGTAGAAACGGTGATCTTCACCAAACATCAGGCGGGCGATATGCGGTGCCACCAGCCCGATGAAACCGATCGGCCCGACGAATGCCACCGCCAGCGCGGAAAGAATACTGATGCGCAGCAGCGTCCCCAGACGCAGACGGCGTACATCAATACCAAAGCTGACAGCGCGATCTTCACCCAGCCGCAGCGCCGTGAGTTTCCACGCGCTCATCATCGACCACGGCAGCAGGATCAGGAAAGCCAGAACCATCACACCGAGTTTGACCCAGGACGCCCTCGCCAGGCTGCCCATCGTCCAGAAAACCAGCCCCTGTAAGGTATCTTCGGTGGCGATAAATTGCATCAGCGAAACCAGTGCGTTGAAAGTAAAGACCAGCGCAATACCAAACAGCACGACGCCGGAGCTGGCAACGCGCGTCCAGCGGGTGATGCCGTCGAGCATCAGTGCGGCAAATAAGGCAAAAATGAAGGCGTTGGCGGAGATAAACCATTGATCCGGTACCCCCGGAATACCGATGCCAAGCACAATCGCCAGCGCGGCACCGAATGCCGCAGCAGAAGACACGCCCAGCGTAAACGGGCTGGCCAGCGGATTATTGAGGATGGTCTGCATTTCAGCACCGGCCAGGCCCAGTGACATCCCGACCGCCACCGCCATCAGCGCGTAAGGCAGACGAATGTCCCAGACAATGACCCGCGTACCCGGATCCGCCGCCGCAGCATCAAACAGCGTTTTCCACAGCGTGCCAAGTGATAACCCCGAAGGCCCCATAATGAAATCAATCACCAGTGAGACGACAATCGCCAGTACCAGGATCAGCATAATAAACAAACGGCGACGTACGATATTCTGGTATCGCCCCATAACGCTGTCTTCTGCGTTGCCTTTCACCGCCAGGGCGGGTTCGGTAGTTGCACTCATTTTCGCTACAATCTCATTAAGTTAAAAACTTACGGCGGAAGAACCTGTTCTGCGGTTCCCGTAGGAAGGCAATAAATGATAATAATTATCAATGTGTTTTGCAAAACCTATCAGGCATGCAGATTAAACAAGGGGTAACAAAGCATGACGTTATAAGTCTCCCGGCATGGATCGCAGGCAAAAAAAAGCGGAGCCTGAGCTCCGCGTTTCCAGAATATGAAAATCCGGGTCTGTTACTTATCGACGTGATCCGGGAATTCCATGTCGCTGTATTTCACCACTTTGGTGCCTTTGCTCAACTTGTAGCCGAACCAGATGATCAGGAACAGCGGCAGGCCGATGTAAGTTGCCGCAACACCGCCCCAGTCAATGGTGTCCTTGAGGAACGCCTGATAGTTCTGGCCCAACGTAATGATCAGACAGAGTACAAAGGCAAAAACCGGACCGAACGGGAAGAAACCTGACAGATAAGGCAATTTCTTCAGGTCACGTCCCTGCAGGACATAACCACGACGGAAGCGGTAATGGCTGACTGCAATCCCCAGCCAGGCGATGAACCCCGTCATGCCCGAGGTGTTAAGCAGCCACAGATAAACCGTCTGATTACCAAACATTGAACTCAGGAAGCACAGCGCAGCCACGATGGTGGTGGCATACAGCGCGTTACGCGGCACACCGCCTTTTGACAATTTGGCGAACATGCGTGGCGCTTTACCTTCACTTGCCAGTGTAAACAGCATACGGGTTGAGGCGTACATACCAGAGTTACCGGCAGACAGTACCGCGGTCAGGATCACGGCATTCATCACTGCCGCTGCTGACAACAGACCGGCATTACGGAACACCAGTGTGAACGGGCTGACGGAGATATCGCCAACTTCGTTACGCAGCAGGCTTGGATCGGTATAAGGAATGATCAGGCTGATGACCAGAATCGCCAGAATATAGAACAGCAGGATACGCCAGAAAACCTGACGCACGGCACGCGGAATATTCTTGCCCGGGTTCTCCGATTCACCCGCTGCCACACCGATCAGTTCTGTACCCTGGAAGGAGAAGCCGACAATCATTGCCACACCTATCATCGAGGCAAAACCGCCCGCAAATGGCGCATCACCGATGGCCCAGTTATGCCAGCCCGCTGTTTCAGCACCACGCATGATACCGGTGATCATCAGTACGCCGACGGCAATAAAGATGATGACAGTGACCACTTTGATCAGCGAGAACCAGTATTCCGCCTCGCCAAAACCACGCACGGAAATGTAGTTGAGCAGGAAGATCAGACCGAGGAACAAAGCGCTCCAGATCCAGCCAGGCGTGTCCGGGAACCAGTAATTCATCACCAGTTGTGAGGCCACCAGGTCAACCGCGATGGTGACAGCCCAGTTGTACCAGTAGTTCCAGCCCAGGGCGAAACCGAAGCCTTCTTCAACATAGCGGGAGCCGTAGGTAGAGAACGAACCTGAAACCGGCATGAACGCCGCCAGTTCACCCAGACTGGTCATCAGGAAGTAAACCATGATGCCGATTAATGCGTAGGAAAGCAGTGCCCCACCCGGGCCCGCCTGGGAAACTGTCGCACCTGAAGCAACAAATAATCCCGTACCAATTGAACCGCCGATGGCGATCATCGTTAGGTGACGTGCCTTAAGCTCGCGACGCAGTGTGGGAGCCACCTGCGTATTTTTTGTAGGTTGTTGAGCCATTTTTTCCCTATATCCGCTCGTCATGTGGAAATTTAAGCGCGGATTGTAGCAAAACCTGCCGCTCTGAATAGCAGGAACGACCTGTTATAAGACACCTTCATAACTGGCTGCAGATCATTAGTGAAAGACCGTTATTGGGCTTCGCGACAATAGGTCAGAAACCGTGATAATGCGCCGGAGATATGTTTTTGCCGATGATGGATCAGGTAAAGTTTGCGCACCATCGGCGCGACCGGCAACCGGATCTCTACCAGAGAACCACTGCTTAGCTGCTCAGAAATCACCCGACGTGAAAGGCAACTGATCCCGATGCCATGCCTGACAGCATGCTTAATTGCCTCGGAATTCCCCAGCTCCATGACCAGATTAAAATCCGGTAGCTGCGGCAACAGCAGGTGATCTAACACTTCACGGGTACCGGAACCGCGCTCGCGCAGGATCCAGGGTTCACGCGCCAGCGACTCCAGCGAAACCACCCGCCCCGCCAGCGGGTTTTCCGGTGCGACAAACACCACCAGTTCGTCATCCAGCCAGGGCTGTGTGATCAGTTCAGGCAACTGACACGGGCCTTCAATCAAACCGAGATCGACACGAAAGTCCGACACTGCATTAATGACATCGTTGGTGTTACCCACGTTCAGTTCCAGCGGTGTGTGGGGGAAATCCAGACGATAATCCGCAATCATCGCCGGCAGCATATAGTTGCCAATAGTGCTGCTCGCGCCGATGCGCAGCGAACCGTTGTCGTGATTAAACAGATGCTCGATTTCGCCAGCCTGTTCGAGCAATGCCAGCGCTTTCGGATACAACAAACGCCCATGCTCATTAATGACCAGCCGCTTACCGACACGGTCAAATAACTGCACGCCCAGTTGCCCTTCAATATCGGCCAGCGCCGCACTGACCGCAGATTGTGATAATGAAAGCACAACTGACGCCTGCGTGGTCGAACCGCTTTTCAGCACCTCGGCGAAAACCTCAAGTTGTCGCAATGTTATGTGCATAAATGTCCCGCTATTCTCATGCGCCCTATAGCACGCTGTGCTTTTAGTATAGACCCTTGCCTTGCAGGCCTCTTTTGAATGGATACTCTATACCACTTTTATAGATAGGTTATAAAGTAATAATCTATTTCATTTTTATATAAGCGCGGCGTAGCCTTATCTCATCACTCCTGAATGAGGAACGGACAATGAATACACTTGCGCTTAAAAACGAAAATAAAAAAGCGGCGGATAACCCGCATCTCCCTCATTTTTCGGGCTTTCGCCGCGTGTTACCCGGCCTGGCGCTGACCGGTATGATCACTGCACTGGCGATCTGGCTAAGTGATATTCCTGCGCTAAATCATCTCGGCCTGAGCGCACTGACGCTGGCGATTGTCATCGGCATGGTAATCGGTAACACGGTGTATCCGGCGGCAAAACCCTGGTGTGAGGAAGGTGTGACGCTGGCGAAGCAACGTCTTCTGCGTCTGGGCATTATCCTTTACGGTTTACGACTCACGTTTGCGCAAATTGCGGATGTCGGCGCGACCGGTATTCTGACTGACGCGCTGATGCTGTGTTCCACTTTCGCCCTCGCCTGCTGGCTTGGACAGCGGGTCTTTAAACTGGACCGCGATACCTCGATGCTGATTGGCGCGGGTAGCAGCATCTGTGGCGCAGCGGCGGTGATGGCGACGGAACCGGTGCTTAATGCCAAAGCCGAGAAAGTGACGGTTGCGGTGGCAACTGTCGTGATCTTCGGAACAGCAGCCATCTTTTTGTATCCGTGGTTATGGCATCTGAATGCTCAGTATCACTGGCTGAGCTTTACCGCTGCCCAGTTCGGCATCTATACCGGTTCGACGGTGCATGAAGTTGCGCAGGTCGTGGCAGCCGGTCAGGGTATCAGCCCGGATGCGGAAAACGCGGCAGTGATCGCCAAGATGATCCGCGTCATGATGCTGGCGCCGTTCCTGTTGCTGCTCTCTGGCTGGACGTCACGGAAAGCCGGGCAACAAGGCGGTCAGATGACGGGCATGCGTAACATTACTATCCCGTGGTTTGCCCTGCTGTTTATTCTGATAGCGGCAGTTAATTCACTCAATATTCTGCCCCACAGCTGGATCCCGATGCTGATTACGTTCGATACCGTGCTGCTGGCGATGGCGATGGCAGCGCTCGGGCTGACCACCCACATCAGCGCATTACGTCAGGCGGGCCTTAAACCGATGCTGCTGGCGGCGGTATTGTTCATCTGGCTGATTGTCGGCGGTGCCGGTATCAACCAGCTGGTTCAGCAGCTTTTGGGCTGATGTTGCTGCTTTTAACACTTCAGTGCTGCGCCTCCTGCCAGGAGGCGCTATCATTTGCCCATAAACGCGATGAATAACTGAGGAGCAAAAATGAAGTTTGTGGGAGCACACGTGAGTGCAGCCGGGGGGGTCGATCAGGCGGTTCTGAGGGCACACGAGCTGGAAGCCACGGCTTTTGCGCTTTTCACCAAGAATCAGCGTCAGTGGAAAGCCGCACCGTTGCCGGAAGACGTCATCGGAAAATTCAAAGTGGCTTGTGAAACATACGGCTACCAAAGCAGTCAGATTTTGCCGCACGACAGCTACCTGATTAACCTCGGTCATCCGGTCGCCGAAGCGCTGGAGAAATCACGCGAGGCGTTTCTTGATGAGTTGCAACGCTGCGAACAACTGGGCCTTTCACTGCTAAATTTCCATCCGGGCAGCCACCTGATGCAAATCGCAGAAGATAAATGCCTGGCGCTGATTTCTGAATCTCTGAACATTGCGTTGGATAAAACCAAAGGCGTGACAGCGGTTATCGAAAACACCGCCGGTCAGGGCAGTAATCTCGGCTTCCGTTTCGAGCATCTGGCCAAAATTATTGAAGGCGTGGAAGATAAAAGCCGCGTGGGTGTCTGCATCGATACCTGTCACGCCTTTGCGGCGGGTTACGATCTGCGTACGGTGGAAGAATGCGAGAAAACCTTTAAGCACTTTGACGATGTGGTAGGTTTTCAATACCTGCGTGGTATGCATCTCAATGATGCGAAAAGCGCATTCAACAGCCGCGTTGACCGCCACCATAGCCTCGGCGAAGGTAATATCGGCAATACCGTCTTTAGCTGGATCATGAAAGATGCACGTTTCGACGGTATCCCGATGATCCTCGAAACAGTCAATCCGGACATCTGGAAAGATGAAATCGCCTGGCTGAAAGCACAGCAAACGTCTGAAAGTGGCGAAGCGGCAGCTTAGTTTTTACAGTAAATTCCGGTCGGCTCCCTCCCCCTGCGAAGGAGATGAGTAAAAAAGAGAATGACTCATGCTCCATACTCTCTTTTCTTTCGCAGAGAAGGCGCAATAAAAAAGGCGCGACATTCACATGTCGCGCCTTTTGGCTTTTAACGATTTACCGTTATGCAGCAGCTTTCGCAGCTACCGCAGCATCTGAACGTTTCAGAATCGCGTATGCACCACCCGCCAGAACCGTACCGGCGATAATTGCCACCAGATAACCGAGTACCGGTGTGATTGCGCCAGGGATCAGCAGCACGAACAGACCACCGTGTGGTGCCATCAGTTGCGCATGGAATGCCATCGATAAAGCACCGGTCAGTGCACCACCTGCGATACAGCATGGCAGAACACGCATCGGGTCACGGGCTGCGAACGGAATCGCACCTTCAGAGATAAAGCACAGACCTAATACCAGCGCCGCTTTACCCCCTTCACGTTCGCTTTGCTCAAACTTATGACGCGCCAGCAATGTTGCCAGTCCCATCGCCAGAGGAGGTACCATACCGGCAGCCATGATGGCGGCCATAGGGGCGTAGACGGAAGAACTCAGCAATGCCACGCCGAACGCGTAAGCGGCTTTGTTCACCGGGCCACCCATATCGGTACACATCATCGCACCGAGAATTGCTCCAAGCAGTACCGCATTGGCTGTACCCAAAGATTGCAGCCATGCAGTCAGACCCGCCATGATTTTGGCAACCGGCGTACCGACCACGTAAATCATTACCAGACCGGTAATCAGGCTCGCCACCAGCGGAATAATCAGGATAGGTTTCAGCGCTTCCATACTTTGCGGTAATTTCAGCTTGCCGCTGATGGCTTTCGCCACATAACCCGCCAGGAAACCTGCAATGATACCGCCGAGGAAACCAGCACCGGTGCTGACAGCCAGCATGCCGCCGATAAGACCCGGCGTCAGACCCGGACGGTCAGCAATAGAGAAGGCGATGAAACCGGCCAGAACCGGCACCATCAGCGCGAAGGCTGAAGCCCCCCCGATTTGCATCAGCGCAGCGGCCAGCGTGCCTTTCACTTCAAAGGCTTTGATACCGAAGACAAATGACAGCGCGATACACAAACCACCCGCTACCACCATTGGCAGCATGTAAGACACCCCGGTCAGCAGATGGCGGTACGGGCCTGCGCCACCCGCTTCTTTTTTCCCTGTGCCCGTTGCTTTGCCCTGAGATTTCGGCTCAAACACATCAGCTTCAACCAGCGCTTTGTCCAGTTCCTGTTTGGTCTTTTTCAGGGCCAGACCGGTAGATGTACGATACATCGGCTTACCGGCAAACTTCGCCAGATCCACCTCTATATCAGCCGCGACGATCACCAGATCAGCCGCTGCAACTTCTTCCGGCGTAATAGCATTACCGGCACCGACAGAACCGCGGGTTTCGACTTTTACCCACCAGCCGCGTTTTTTTGCTTCGGTTTCAATGGCTTCAGCCGCCATAAAGGTATGTGCAACACCCGTCGGGCAGGCTGTGATAGCAACGATACGTTTCGGGCCGCTGGCGGCCGGAGCCGGCACAGCTGCCGCAACCGGGGCGACATACGGTTTCGCTTCAGCCAGCGCGCGTTGCAGGAAAGTCTCCGGATCACGGACTGCGTCAGACACGTCACCGGTATAAATATTTTTGCCAGCCAGGGCGGGCTCATTAGGTACGGTTTCACCGGCCACAACCACCACATCAGCCTCAGCGGCCTGTTCAGTCAGCTGGTGGCCTGCTTTCGCCGCAGCAGCAGCGAGCAAATTTTTCGCCAGTTGGCTGCGAGCCTGTCCCAGCGAACTGTCTATCATCAGCAGCATTTTCATTCTGCCTCCTGCGGGTTAAAAGGGTTTCAGATCAACACGGGCCATCATCGCCGCAAGTTGCGGACGATCGGTGACACCAACATTACTCTGGCTGACAGCCAGGGCAGCAACTGCGGTTGCCAGCCGTAACGTATGTTCACTGGATTCACGCATCAGCAAACCGTAGATCAGGCCACCGACCATGGAATCGCCGGCACCTACGGTGCTGACAACTTCACAGGCTGGTGGTTTGGCGATCCAGGCACCGGATGCGTTAACCCACAATGCACCTTCAGCCCCCAGAGAAATCACCACATGGGCGATCCCCTGATCACGCAAGGCGTGTGCGGCTTCTACTACGTCACTCAGTTCCGGTAATTTACGGCCAGCCCAGATTTCCAGCTCACGACGGTTAGGTTTAACCAGCCACGGAGCAGCTTTCAGACCGGCAACCAGCGCTTCACGACTGCTGTCGAAGATGATGCACGGGCACTGTGCGCGCAGACGTTTCATCCAGTCGGTGAAGGCATCAGGATCAACACCCGCTGGCAGACTGCCACTGACAGCCACCATGTCGAACTGACCCAGCCATGACAGTGAATCCGTCACGAAACGTTCCCAGTCCGCAGGCGTGACATTAAAGCCTGAGAAGTTGAAGTCGCTGACTTCGCCGTCTTTTTCAGTCAGTTTTACATTGATGCGGGTACGGCCGTTGACGACCTGGAAGCGGTTCGCGATACCCAGATCGCTGAATAACAGCTGGAAGCCATCCTGGTTTTCTTTTCCCAGGAAACCGCCAACGGTGACGTCAATGCCGAGATCTTTCAGCACTTTGGCAACGTTAATCCCTTTACCCGCCGCGTGCAGGCCGGTGGTTTGTACCAGATTGACTTCACCCCGTTCGATTTCAGGGCAGTAACCGACCAGATCGTAGGCCGGATTTAAAGTAATTGTGGCGACCCGACGGCTCATGCGCCCTCCCCAAGACCTTCAGCAATCGCTTCACCGATGGTTTTTAATGCCAGTTCTGCATCTTCACCGCTGGCAGTAAAGCGCAGGTGGTGACCTTTTTTAACGCCCAGCGCCACGACTTTCATCAGGCTGCGGCCGTTGGCAGGTTTACCGCTGCCATCAAGATTCGTTACCGTGATTTCACTGCTGAACTGTTTGATTACGTTCACCAGTGCGGTGCCCGGACGTGCATGCAAGCCGTGTTCGTTACGGATAACGTATTCAGCGGTCAGCACATTGGCTTGTTCTTCGACTTCGCTGGTCAGCAAGGCCAGCACACCGACGGAATCTGCCGTCAGCAAGCGTTCAGCTTTGTTGGCAATCAGCAAATCGCTGAGATAGTTCAGCACATCGAGCGGCTGACCGTCGGCAACGGAAATCGTCAGCAGCATGGAGACTTTTTCGCCATCCAGATCAAACGCCTGCTGCGCACGGCTTACTGTTGCCGCACTTTTCAGGTTGCCTTCGGTGCTGTCGCTCAGCCAGATGCCCTGCCCGAGGTTCAGCGGTTTTCGGCTGATGACATCGCTGACAAAAGCGTTATCGACCGCACCAATCTCTTTCAGGCGGCCTGCGTTCAGCGCCTGTAATGTGATCAGGTTTTCAGCGGCCACATCGACCGCGATAAGCTGGGTATCAAACAGGAATTCAGCCGCATTTTTTTCGCCCATCAGCAGGCTGCGTAATTCTTCAGCAGAATCTGTTTTTGCCAGGCGATCGGCCACACTGTCATCACTTAATACGTGCGTCAGCTGGCGAAGCAAACCGAGGTGTTCATCAGAACGGGCTGCGATGCCGATCACGACATATGCCGTCTGACCTTCACCCCAGGTAATCCCCTGCGGGAACTGGAAAACCTGCACGCCGGTATCAAGTACCAGGTCACGGGTATCCGTGGTGCCGTGCGGGATTGCGATGCCGTTGCCAAGGTAAGTCGAGGTTTGCAACTCACGCGCCAGCATGCCGTCTACATAACCTTCGCTGACGCGACCGGCCTGAGTCAGTGCTGCTGCAACCTGGCGAATAGCGTCCTGCTTATCGCTGGCAGCCGCACCGAGATGAATATCTTGCTGTGACAGTTGGAACATAATTCTCCTCTCCTGCTGAAATTGAATCGTTTCAGCTTTACTGAGAAAAAAGGAGCGCCATCAGATCTCAGGAGAAAAATGACAACGCTGAAACGTTTCAAGGAGTCTCAATCCGGCCTGTTTTTAAATCAAGCTTTCCCTGATTTTGCATAACAATTTTTTGATGTTACGCACAGTTTCCTTTTTGAGGGCTTTCCGAAACAGATTACTTAACGCAAATGCTGAAGCAGGCTGACGTAAAATGCTGACACAAGCTGACCGGTGGTGGTCAGGCATGATGCCGTAAAAAAAGCCCCCCTGATCTGGCGGTTTTTGACACAAAGTGCGGTTTTATTCTTCAGTATGGCAAATTCACGCCGGTTTACATTTTTGATGATCAAAACCTGTTTTTGTTTTTTTTAAACTGACGTAACATTCGCGCAAATTTTGTCCCCTCCCCTACATCCGGTTCATTTACCTAATGCGAATTTCTACAACGTCAGCCCGCCGTTTACCCGACATGACGTCGACTGCTTTTCTGATCATCGCCTTTCTCACGGGCATTGCGGGCGCATTACAGACGCCAACCCTCAGCCTGTTCCTGACGTCTCAGGTGCACGTCAGCCCGTTTATGGTCGGTATCTTCTTTACCGGCAGCGCCGTGATCGGTATTTTCGTCAGCCAGTTGCTGGCGACGTGGTCTGATAAACGCGGTGACCGCAAAACGCTGATTTTGTATTGCTGCATACTGGGTGCGCTGGCTTGTGTGCTTTTCGCCTTCAACCGTAATTACTTTATTCTGCTGTTCATCGGCGTTTTGCTGTCGAGTTTCGGTTCTACGGCAAACCCGCAGATGTTCGCGTTAGCCCGGGAGCATTCCGAAAAAACCGGCCGTGAAGCCGTGATGTTCAGCTCAATTTTGCGCGCACAGGTTTCGCTGGCATGGGTGGTCGGCCCGCCGCTGGCCTTCGCCCTGTCGATGGGATTTGGTTTTACCTTTATGTACTGCGCTGCCGCGCTGGCCTTCTTACTGTGCGGTGTAATGGTGTGGATGTTCCTGCCTTCAATGCCTAAAGCGCACATCAAAACCACCGCCACGCTGGAAGCACCCCGCCGTAACCGCCGCGATACACTGATGCTGTTCATTGCCTGTTCGCTGATGTGGGCAGCAAATAGCATTTATCTGATTAATATGCCGCTGTATGTGGTGCGTGAACTGGGACTGCCGGAAAAACTGGCGGGCGTGCTGATGGGCAGTGCCGCCTGTCTTGAAATTCCGACCATGCTGATTGCCGGGTATCTGGCTAAGCAGTTAGGGAAACGCTTCCTGATGCGTTTTGCCGTGCTGGCGGGGGTGATTTTCTACGGCTGCCTTCTGTTTACAACCGGTGCAGCCATGCTGATTGCTTTACAGTTGCTGAACGCGATTTTCATCGGCATTCTGGCCGGGATCGGCATGCTGTATTTTCAGGATCTGATGCCGGGTCAGGCAGGAGCCGCCACCACGCTTTTCACCAACTCAACACGGGCGGGCTGGATCCTCGCCGGTTCGCTGGCCGGAGTGATCGCGCAGTTCTGGACATACCATGCGGTATTTTACGCCGCACTGGTGATGGTGATCGGTTCAGTGTTGTGTATCTGGAAAGTGAAAAACGTCGATAAGCCGGCTGAAAGTATGCCAGCGGCGGCGGTTTAAGGCGCCGTATCCGCTTCCAGCTTAATCAGATAAGTCAGTGCCTGGTCGCGATGTGTAAAACACATTTCGCGGCTGGCCTGCAGACTGGCGCACACTTTCGGGCGCAGCGGTGAGGCGAAAATTTTACACAGGAAATTATCGGCCAGCTGAACACAGCGTGTATTCGCCGGCTTGCCGTCTGGCATCCCCGGGATCGGGCTTGAAATTGAGGGCGCTATGCAACAGGCTCCGCAATCAGTACGACAGTCCATCAACAGCCTCCTCAGGCCTCATTTTGAGCCGCGACAATAGCAGGCGAGGTAATGCGCCACCAGCGAAATATTGACGGCTTTTTAACATCATTACCCGAACATTTTTCATACCGGCAGGCGGAGCGCAAAAAATGCGCCGTAACGCGGAGTTTCGCGACTCTTTTTACGCTATCTGCTTGCCTGAAATCAGCGGCGCGAGTAACGTGTCGCAAATTATTTATCTCTCTGCTGACAGGTTATTTATATGGCACGTGCTAACGAAATTAAACGCGGCTTCGTTGTGAACTACGACGGCAAATTGCTGCTGGTAAAAGATATTGATGTTCAGAGCCCGAGCGCCCGTGGTGCCAGCACCTTGTACAAAATGCGTTTCGCTGACGTCCGTACGGGTGGCAAAGTGGAAGAGCGCTTTAAAGGCGACGATATCCTGGATACCGTTACCCTGACCCGTCGTAAAGTTAACTTCTCTTACGTGGATGGTGACGAATATATCTTTATGGATGATGAAGACTTCACGCCCTACACCTTTAATAAGGCACAGATCGAAGATGAACTGCTGTTCATCCCTGAAGAAGGCTTGCAGGGCATGCAGGTTCTGACGCTGGACAGCCAGCTGCTGGCGCTCGAAATGCCACAGACTGTGGATCTGGAAATCGTGGAAACAGCTCCGGGCATCAAAGGCGCATCCGCCAGTTCCCGCACCAAACCTGCGGTAATGAGCACCGGACTGAACATTCAGGTTCCTGAGTACCTGAGTTCTGGCGACAAAATCCGTATTCATATTGCAGAACGCCGTTATATGGGCCGCGCGGATTAATCAGCGCCCTGCCCTTAGGTAAAAGGAACGCTCCGGCGTTCCTTTTTTATTGTCTGCATTTTGCAATTCATCTCTCAGACAATGGATCTGTATCACAAAATGAGTGGCTGTCTGGACTTACCAATTCCCCTTTCTATCATATGACTTTACACTCTACACCCTGATTTCGGCTTAAATCGTCGCTTTATCCAGCATAAAATTGAACTGACGGGTAAACAGCCCCAATTTGGCCTGACCAATTATTTATTTCTGACTTGTCTGGAGTATTGCATGAAAACTATTGCCACAGCGTCCCTGCCTGCAGCAGTGTCATTGCCTGCTTATGATCGCGATGCGTTAAAAAGCCGTATTGTTCATCTCGGATTTGGCGCCTTCCATCGCGCTCACCAGGCACTGCTGACCAACCGCGTACTGAACCTTCAGGGGGGCGACTGGGGCATTTGCGAAATCAGCCTGTTTGGCAATGAAACCCTGATCAAAAGCTTACGTCAGCAAAATCATCTGTTTACCGTGCTGGAAAAAGGCGCGGACGGCAACCAGGCGATTATCATCGGCTCCGCGCATGAATCAGTGCATGGCGGGATTGACGGGCTGACAGCGGTACTTGAAAAACTCACCGAACCTCAGATAGCGATTGTTTCCCTGACCATTACCGAAAAAGGCTATTGCATTGAGCCAGGCACTGGCGAACTGGATCTGCAAAATCCAAAAATTCAGCAGGATCTGGCCGGTGATCAGGCACCCAGTACTGCGCCAGGCGTACTCGTTGAAGCGCTGCGCCTGCGCCATGAACGCGGCCTGCCGGGCTTCACCGTTTTATGCTGCGATAACATTCCTGAAAACGGTCTGGTCGTAAAAAAAGCCGTCCTGGGCATGGCGAAAGCCCGTTCCCCGGCGCTGGCGAAATGGATCACTGAAAACGTCTCTTTCCCAAGCACTATGGTTGACCGCATCGTTCCTGCGGCGACAGAGAACACGCTGGAAGAAATCACCGAAGCACTCGGTGGCGTGACCGATCCTTGTGGTATCGCCTGCGAACCGTTCATTCAGTGGGTGGTGGAAGACCATTTCGTGGCAGGCCGCCCTGACTGGGAGAAAGCCGGTGCGCAGATGGTTGACGACGTTCTGCCTTTTGAACAAATGAAGTTGCGCATGCTGAACGGCAGCCATTCTTTCCTCGCATACCTTGGCTATCTGGCCGGCTATCAGCACATCAATGATTGCATGGAAGACGCCAACTACAAAGCCGCTGCCCATCATCTGATGCTGCATGAACAGGCCCCGACACTCAGCGTCGGGGGGGTTGATCTTAACGCCTATGCTGACAGCCTGATTGCGCGTTACAGCAACCCGGCGCTGAAACACCGGACCTGGCAAATCGCGATGGATGGTACACAGAAGCTGCCACAGCGTATGCTCGACTCAATCCGCTGGCATGTTAAAAATGGCGGTTCCTATGAATTGCTGGCGCTGGGCGTAGCAGGCTGGATGCGTTATGTGGGCGGGACTGATGATGCCGGACAACCGATCGAGATTAAAGATCCGATGGCTGAAACAGTCGCTGAAATTGTGGCGTCGACTGAAGATGGCGAACCGCGTGTGAAAGCCCTGCTGACCTTGACAGGTGTATTCGGTGAACAGTTGCCTCATGAAGAGAAAGTCGTAAACGCCATCCTGAGCGCATATGGCGATCTCCAAAGAATCGGCGCGAAGAAGACTGTCGCAAAATACATGCGTTAAGCCCGACAACTGACACAGAAAACGGCTGCTGCGGCAGCCGTTTTTATTTGTTCTGCGCGATTAATCGTTCAGCCCGGAGGGGACCGAAGAGAACAGGAATCCGTCAAAAGACGGATCATCAGCATCCGAAACCTGTAACAGCATATCTTTTACATTTTCCAGATGCTGCCACATCGCCTGTTTGGCAGCTTTCGGATCCCTGCGCAGTACCGCCTGCAAAATTCTCTGATGGTCCTGCAACCAAATCTGGCCGTAATTTTTATTGCCGACATGCTGATGGATCCCCTGCCACATTGGGCTGCGCTGGCGGATCAGCCACAAATCATCCACCAGTTTAACCAGCACGCTGTTCTGGGAAGCCTGCGCCAGCAAGGCATGAAACCGCTGATCTTCAGCATCATCGGATACGCCACGGGCAATGCATTCACGTTGTGCATCAATGGCATCGCGCATTTGCAGAATATCCGTCTTAGTGGCCTGCATCGCCGCAAAAGCCGCGACTTCACTTTCCAGCAATTGCCGCGCCTGTAATAACTCAAACGGGCCATATCCGCTGTCAGCATCTTCCGGCTGGCCGTCTTGCGGCTGATGCAACACATAGACGCCGGAACCTTTACGCACTTCTACCACTTTTTCGAGTTCCAGCATGATCAGCGCTTCACGCACCACACTCCGGCTGACGGAATAAGATTCAGCAATGTCACGCTCCGGAGGAAGGCGATCACCAGGGGCATACTTCCCGGCATGGATATCGCGGCGCAGATGACCGCCTATCTCCTGATAAAGTCGCATGTTTTGCCTCTTTTCTCTGCCACAGTCTTAATTGGTCTGACATCTGATAAATCGTTCTGATGCCTGAAATAAGAGGGAAAATTATAACATGTCGGCAAAAAGGGAAAGGACAGGAATGGAAAACTGACGGTCCGATCAAAACCGGGCCAGCCACTTTACAAAGTTGTCCGGCCAAACTCGGTGGTATCATACTGACGCGCTCAATGACCGGGTTACAAATCATTAGCCGTGTTAATTCATTTCCGGCATTTAATTATAATTCACCGTCATTACGGCAAGACGAGGATCATTATTAATATGCTGCGTTGTGACCTTTCCGAGAGACAAAGGTAGTGCGAAAGAGGATGGAGTATGGACATTTACCGTATGAACCTGTCTTATCTGCCGGCCGTCACGCTCACAATGACTGATCACCCGGTTCTGTTCAGCGTTAAACTGGCATCCTCCGTCAACAATCGCGCCCGTAAAGTGAATGATTCCGCCTGATGCAGCGGCAGTGGCAAACTGAATCGTCCCTGAGGCCATGACTCCCAAAAACAGTACACAGGTCATTCTGTTCATGGTGACACCTCATCATAATTATAAATTTTAAAGTTCCCATAACTGCAATTTAACATTAATACATCTCATTGAATTCACACGCCTGAATACAAAATAAACCGTGCCCGCCTGCCGCTAAAAATAAGCAATCCATGTCTTACATCGGCACAACGCTGGATTTTCTTAAGAAGTCGCTGCACATTGACGGGGAATTTTTCAAAAAGGATGTGCAACCATGACCAAAACCAACCTGATCACCGGTTTTCTGGGAAGCGGCAAAACCACCACACTGCGCCATCTGCTGGCTCAGAAGCCTAAAGGTGAGAAGTGGGCCGTGCTGGTAAATGAATTCGGCGAAGTCGGCATTGATGGTGCATTACTGGCTGACAGTGGTGCGGTCCTGAAGGAAATCCCCGGTGGTTGCATGTGCTGCGTGAACGGTTTGCCCATGCAGGTGGGCCTGAATATGTTATTGCAGCAGGCAAAACCTGACCGCTTGCTGATCGAACCCACCGGGCTGGGGCATCCGAAGCAGATCCTCTCTTTACTGACGTCCGCCGTTTACAGCAACTGGCTGACACTCAATGCCACGCTTTGTCTGTTGGATCCACGTCAGTTAAGCGATCAGCGCGTCATTGAGAATGAAAACTTTCGCGATCAGCTGGCCTCGGCAGACATCATTGTGGCGAATAAGTCTGATGTGACGCAGGCGCAGGACAAACAGAAGCTGGACGAATGGTATCAACACAGTGGCCGCCAGCGCCTTCTGATCACCGCTTCGCAAGGTAAGATAGACCCGGCTTTACTGGATTTACCGCGCCAGAATCGGGCTGAGTTACCGCAAGGTAAACATCATCATGCTCATGCCGAAAAACCTGGGCTGGCCGCGCTGAGCCTGCCGGCGAAACAGCGCTGGCGTCGCGCACTGAATCAGGCAGACGGTTATACCAGTTGCGGATGGATATTTGATGGCGAAACACAGTTTGAGGCGGCGGACATTCTCGACTGGGCGCGTGCAGTACCGGTTGAACGTGTCAAAGGGATTATGCGCATTAAAGAAGGCACCTTAATGATTAACCGGCAGGGCAATGACTTACATATCGAAACCAGACCGGTGCCGCCTTCAGACAGCAGAATTGAGCTTATTACGCAAAACGAAGTGCAATGGAATACATTACAATCATCTTTGTTGAAGATTCGTTTAAGTTGATCGGATTAAGTTAACGCTAACTACGTTATTCCTTACCCTGCTAAGAATAGGTTTTCCTTTATGTGGCGCCGCAATATCCCGGCAATCCTGATACTCAATGTATTAGGCGTTGCCTTATTTTTATCTTTCTATCTGCCAGCAAACCATGGTTTCTGGTTCCCGATTGATAAATCGATTTTCTTCTTTTTTAACCAACATCTGGCAACCGATGCGTGGTTCCTGCACCTGGTCGCCGTGACCAATAACCGTGCCTTTGATGTTATTTCACTCCTGGCGATGGGAATATTGTATCTGAGCTACTTCGTGAAGCAGGATGGCAACGGGCGTCGGCGTTACATCATTATTGGTATTGTGATGCTGCTGACCGCGGTGGTGCTCAACCAGATAGGGCATTTATTGCCTGTCAGCCACAAGAGTCCGTCGCTGAGCTTCCCGGGTGTAAACCGGGTGAGCGAGCTGACCGGCATTCCTACCAAAGATGCTTCCGGAGACAGTTTCCCGGGCGATCATGGCATGATGCTGATTATTTTCTCATGCTTCATGCTGCGCTACCTGGGCAGGTCAGCATTCGCTATCGCTTTGATCATCACCCTCATCTTCTCCCTCCCCCGGGTGATGATTGGCGCACACTGGTTTACGGATATCGCGGTCGGCTCAATGTCCGTCGTGCTGGTCGGTGCCAGCTGGTGGCTAATGACGCCTGCGAGCGATATGCTGATTAACTGGCTTGAGAAAAAGTTACCCGGTAAAAAAAATCCTAAGTCACAGGCATAATTTCAAATTACATACATAATAATTATGGCCCGACAGATGTTTATGATCTGCCGGGCCTTTTTATAAGAAACTTTTCAGCACTTCTCTCTCGTATTATGTGCCAGGAACGCACTAATGATGCGGCTTTAACCCAAATTTGTATAAATATCACCCATCACTTTTAACATGTTTACTTACATCACCTTACATCACAATTTCTTATAAGAAATCTCATAATACCTCTCGCAATCACCTGTTCATTACGGTAATCTCCAATTCGCCTGCATAGAATTGTGCTAAAAACGCCCCGGTTCAGGAAAAAAACGTGCTCTGACACACATTTTCCCTTCAAGGCATTTGTCCCACAGATGTACGGCAGGTAGTCTCGCTTCGTTTGGCAATTTTAATAACGATTTAATCGTTAAGGACACCAAGGGATAACAACAATAATGGTCAAGTCTCAACCGTTTCTGAGATATATCACGCGGATAATTCCCGCGATTGGTGCAGCAATTATTCTCTCTGCATGTAGTGGTACACATTCTTCGAACACAGAAAACGCACAAACTGATATGCGTGCAGTAAATGGCAATGATGGCCTTCTACTGCAAGCCTCTCAGGATGAATTCGAAGCAATGGTTCGCAACGTCAACGTTAAATCCAAAATTATGGATCAGTACGCTGGCTGGAAAGGCGTTCGTTATCGGTTAGGCGGTGACAGCAAGCGTGGTATCGATTGCTCAGCGTTCGTACAGGTAACATTCCGCGAACAATTTGGTATGGATTTACCTCGTTCAACCTATGAACAGGAAGAGAAAGGCAAGAAAATCCAGCGCACGAAACTGCGTCCGGGTGATCTGGTTCTGTTCCGCGCGGGTTCTACAGGCCGTCACGTCGGTATTTATTTAGGTAACGATCAGTTTGTGCATGCATCCACCAGCAACGGTGTGATGATTTCCAATCTGAAAGAGTCCTACTGGAATGCACGTTATCGTGAAGCAAGACGAGTTTTAGCTAACGGTTAATGCCGTTACCTGATGATTTAGTTCTTGTTGTCCTATGCCAAGCGAATAAAAAAACGTCATCTTTGGATGGCGTTTTTTTATGCCTGTAATAAAGTGTATTAAATATCTATTGTTTTTTTTGACAACGTTATACTTTTATTCTTTCCGCGCAAAAGGGCAAAACATATGGGTTTAAAAACGGCGTTAGCACACACCGTATTGCCCAAGCATCTGTATTTAAAGAGAAGTCTGTTTTTTTCAGCCCTGTTTTTCATTTTATTTACTGCCGTCACCCTCACCGTGATTAAAGCTAACGCGCTGCGTGAACAACATCAAATCGCGCAGAGAACAGCAACATTCACGTCTGACTACCTGCGCCAGTTAACCGACACAATGCTCAGAATCGGGTTGCTTACGGCGGAACCCTGCCCTTCCATTGCAGGGGAATTAAACCGTGACGCCGCATTCAGCGTGGGCGTTCGTGATTTTCAACTGGTGCGTAATGGCATAGTTTTTTGTTCCTCGGCTTCCGGCAATCAACACGTTCCGGCAAACAGTGCCCTGCATGACATCGATTTTGATAAAAACATGAGTATCAGCTTGCAGATGGGAACGCCTGCCGTTCCGAACCGCGCGGTGATCCTTATATGGCAGCGTAATGCCGGGGCAGCGGATGATGGCGTGATAGCCACACTGGAACTGACACTTTCACCTTATATGCTTTTTGCGCAGCCAGGATCCGGCTACCGGGGTTTTGCACTCCTGGTGGGAGATAGCGCATTGATTTCTTCCATGGCGGGGCTGATCCCTGTCAGTGATTTGCCTCGCAGCCACTTTACTCAAGTCAACGTTGACCATTATCCTTTCAGTATTCGCCTCTATTCCCCTGTACTGACCCGCGATAATATTCTTTTTACGATCTCAGGCGGCCTGCTGCTTAGCCTGCTGGTGTGTGCACTGATTTATCACAGCTTGCTGAACCGCCATAACGTAGAGCGGGAGATCCTCCGCGGGTTGAAAAATAAAGAATTCTTTGTGGAATATCAGCCAGTTATCGACGCTAAAAGCCTGAAAGTGACCGGCGTTGAAGCCCTGCTGCGCTGGCAGCATCCGATTGAGGGACGCATTCCGCCCGATATTTTTATCAGCTACGCTGAAAATCAGGGGCTTATCGTCGAACTGACGCAACACATGATGGCACTGGTGGCGGCGGATGCTCATACCCTGCAGCACGCGTTTGCAGCTCCGGGTAAACTCAGTATCAATATTTCCCCTCACCACATGAATAAAATCAGCTTTCATGACGATGTGATGAATTTTATTGAAGCACTCCCTGAAAATGCTTTCCAGGTGATTTTCGAGATTACAGAACGCGGAATGATTGATACGCAAGGCGCATTACGGGAATTTAACTGGCTGCGCCGCCACAAGATTGAAATAGCCATTGATGATTTTGGTACCGGACATAGCGCACTGATTTATCTTGAGAAGTTTACGCTGGATTATCTGAAAATCGACCGCGGATTTGTCATGTCAATTGATCAGAAAACCCTTATCGCGCCAGTATTGGATACCGTTCTCCGGCTCACGGAAGAACTGAAGATCAAAACCGTGGCAGAAGGTGTCGAAACCCCGATGCAGGCTGAATATCTGCGTAACCACGGCGTGACCTATTTACAGGGATTCCTGTACAGCAAGTCGTTAGGTGTTGCGGAACTTGTGGCCTTTATACGTGATTTCAACGAGAAAGAAGCCACCTGGCAGATTTGACCTGCATCAGTCCTGCATCTTTTGTCCCATTTTTCTTTTAGGCGTCTGCATCCGGTTGTGATAAAAAGGCCAAAATCAGGGAAGAAAGCGAAAAGTAGTGGGTGACAAAATCATAGCTTTCAATTGATTACTCTCGAAATAGCCTGCGGTACTGCCGCATCATGCCGTCGTCGTCACAGGAGTGCATATTCAGGATGTTTTCTCGCGTTTTTGCCAGTGTGCTGTGCCTGCTGAGTCTCAGCGCACAAGCCGAAGTCATACAGGACAGCTACGCATTCGCCATATTAGGCGAACCCAAGTATGTCTCAAACTTCACCAGTTTTGACTACGTCAATCCTGCCGCCCCGAAAGGCGGTCAGATTACCCTGGCGGCTATTGGTACCTACGACAACTTTAACCGCTTCGCATCACGCGGTAATCCGGCGGTACGCAGCGGATCGCTTTACGACAGCCTGTTCACGACGTCAAGCGACGAAATCGGTAGCTATTATCCGCTGATTGCCGACTCAGCCCGTTATGACAGTCAGTACCGCTGGGTCGAAGTCGATATCAATCCGCGTGCACGTTTTAACGACAATACGCCAATTACCGCCAGCGACGTGGCCTTCAGCTTTCGCAAGTTCATGACCGAAGGCGTTCCGCAGTTTCGCGTGGTGTATAAAGGCGTGGAAGTGAAAGCTATTTCGCGCCTGACGGTGCGTATGGTGTTGCCGAAAGCGGATAAAGACATGATGCTCGGTCTGCTGGGCCTGCCTGTTCTGCCGCAGGCATTCTGGGAAAAACATAAATTCAATGAACCGCTGAGTACACCACCGCCGGGCAGCGGCCCTTACCGCATCAGCGATTACAAACTCGGACAGTACATTACCTATTCCCGCGTGCCGGATTACTGGGCTGCCAATTTGCCCGTTAACCGGGGCCGCTATAATTTCGATACCATCCGCTACGACTATTACCTCGACGACAACGTCGCGCTGGAGGCGTTTAAGTCAGGTGCATTCGATTTACGTATGGAAACTTCACCCAAAAAATGGGCATCACAATATCAGGGCGGTAATTTCAGTAAAAACTTTATCATTAAAGCTGATGTGATAAACCAGGCGGCACAGGATACGCGCTGGCTGGCATTCAATATTCATCGCCCGCAATTTGCAGACCGCAAGGTTCGCGAAGCCATCACACTGGCTTTTGATTTTGACTGGATGAACAAGGCGCTGTATTTCGGCGCATACCAGCGGGTGAACAGCTATTTTCAAAATACCGACTACGCGGCGAAAGATTATCCAAACTCTGCAGAGCTGGCCTGGCTTGGGCCGCTGAAAGATAAGATCCCCGCAGAGGTCTTCACCACGCTGTATCACCCCCCGCATTCTGACGGTTCCGGCAATGACCGGACGAATTTGCTCAAAGCCACCGCACTGCTGAAAGAAGCGGGCTGGGAAGTGAAAAACCAGGTGCTGGTAAACAGCAAAACCGGCAAGCCGTTTACTTTCGAACTGTTGTTGCCGGGGGGCGGGAACTCGCAATACGTCTTGCCGTTCCAGCATAATTTACAACGGCTGGGTATCAATATGTCTATCCGTGAAGTGGATAACTCACAGTTTGTACGCCGTATGCGCCAGCGTGATTACGATATGATCCCGACGGTTTACCCCGCCACGTCTTATCCGAGCAGTGATTTACAGATTTACTGGAACACCCAATATCTCGATTCGAGCTACAACAAATCAGGCGTCAGCGATCCGGCCATTGACCAGCTGACCGATGACATCGCCGCCAATCAGGGAAAACCCGACGCTTTATTGTCGCTGGGCCATGCGCTCGACCGGGTGCTGACATGGAATATGCTCATGATCCCGATGTGGTACACCAACCACGAGCGCTACGCATACTGGGATAAGTTCTCTATGCCAGCTGTCACCCCGTCCAACGGAATGGAACTTGATACATGGTGGTACGACGTTAACCGCGCAGCCCGTTTACCTGCGCAACGCCGCTGAGGAGCATATTGTGGCCGCCTATTTGTTAAGACGACTGCTTCTGGTGATCCCGACGTTGTGGGCAATCATCACGATTAACTTTTTTATTGTGCAGATTGCCCCCGGCGGCCCGGTTGATCAGGCCATTGCCACCATTGAGATGGGTCAATCCAGCGGTTTGCCGGGTGCCGGCGGTGGCAGCGGAAATGGCAAAGCGTCACCGGGCTTAGCGCAGTTTGGTGAGGGGCAGTACCGTGGTGCGCGTGGCCTGGACCCGGAAGTCATTGCCGAAATAACGCATCGGTTCGGCTTCGACAAACCCCTGCATGTGCGCTATTTCGAGATGTTATCCAATTATGTTCGCTTCAATTTCGGGGACAGTCTGTTTCGTGGCGCATCCGTTATGGGACTGGTGAAAAGTGCATTGCCCGTATCCGTTAGCCTCGGCCTGTGGAGCACACTGATCATCTATCTGGTGTCGATCCCGCTGGGTATCCGCAAAGCCGTGCGCAACGGCACGAAATTCGATACCTGGAGCAGTTCGTTCATCATCATCGGTTATGCCGTTCCTTCTTTTTTATTCGCAATCTTATTGATTGTGTTATTCACCGGCGGCAGCTATCTCGACTGGTTCCCGCTACGTGGCCTGACATCGCCGAATTTCGACACCTTACCCTGGTACGGTAAAGTGACCGATTATCTCTGGCACATCACCTTGCCGGTGCTGGCGACCGTGATTGGCGGGTTCGCAACCCTGACGATGCTGACCAAAAACGCGTTTATGGATGAAATCGAAAAACAATATGTGGTGACCGCCCGTGCGAAAGGGCTGAACGAAAAGCAAATTTTATACCGGCACGTTTTTCGTAATGCGATGCTGCTGGTGATCGCCGGTTTCCCGGCCACCTTTATCAGTATGTTTTTCACCGGTTCGTTGCTGATTGAAGTCATGTTTTCATTACAGGGGCTCGGAATGCTGGGCTACGATGCCATTGTGCAACGCGATTTTCCGGTCATATTCGGCACGTTGTACGTTTTCACCCTGATTGGTTTGCTGCTCAATATCGTCAGCGACATCACTTACACCCTGGTCGACCCGCGTATTGATTTTGAGGGCCGCCACTGATGAATATAAAACTCTTTAAGCTGGGCACCATCAGCCAGGCACGTTGGGCACGTTTCTGTCAGAACCGTCGCGGCTTCTGGTCACTGTGGATTTTCATGGTGATGCTGGTTCTGGTGCTGTTATCCAATGTGCTGGCGAATGACAAACCCCTGCTGGCGCGCTATCAGGGGCACTGGTATGTGCCCTTTATGGTCAGTTACAGCGAAACGACATTTGGCGGCGCGCTGGAAACGCCAGCCGATTATCAGGATCCGTTTGTTGTGCGCCAGATCGAAGATCACGGCTGGGCGCTTTGGGCACCGGTTCGCAGCAGTTATAGCTCCATTAATTTTTCCACTGCACAGCCCTTCCCTTCCCCGCCATCCGCGCAGAACTGGCTGGGCACCGACAGTAACGGGCACGATGTACTGGCGCAAATTCTCTACGGGCTGCGGATTTCGCTGTTCTTTGGCATTTTATTGACGATGATAACCTCCGTAATTGGCATTATGGTCGGTGCCACGCAGGGTTATTACGGCGGATTAATCGATTTGCTCGGGCAGCGCTTTATCGAAATATGGTCGAGCATTCCGACTCTGTTCCTGATTATTATTCTGGCCAGCGTGATTCAACCCAACTTTTGGTGGCTGCTGTTGATCACCGTGCTTTCCGGCTGGATGATGCTGGTCAGCGTGGTGCGTGCCGAATTCCTGCGCACCCGAAACTATGATTACGTCCGCGCTGCCCAGGCAATGGGCGTCAGCGACCGTGCCATCATGTGGCGTCACATGCTGCCTAATGCGATGGTCGCCACACTGACTTATTTGCCGTTTATTCTTTGCGGCTCGATCACCACGCTGACATCACTGGATTTCCTCGGTTTCGGCCTGCCGCTGGGCTCGCCATCTTTGGGCACATTGCTGATGGAAGGTAAGAATAACTTGCAGGCACCCTGGCTTGGGATCAGCGCTTTCGTGGTGCTGGCCGCGCTGCTGTCATTATTGATTTTCATTGGTGAAGCCGTTCGTGATGCCTTCAATCCGTCCGCACACCACAATGAGGTGCTCTGAAATGACAGACGCTGCGTTATCCGCCCCGTTACTGCAAATCAAAAACCTCAGCGTCGCCTTCCGTCAGGGAAAACAGCAACGTGAAGTCGTCAGTAGTGTGTCGCTCGATATCCGTGCCGGCGAAACGCTGGCGCTGGTCGGTGAATCCGGTTCAGGGAAAAGCGTAACGGCGCTGTCAGTATTGCGTCTGCTGCCCTCAGCGGCGGTTTATCCGCAGGGTGATATTCTGTTTGCCGGTCAGTCCTTGCTGCAAGCCAGTACCGGTACATTGCGCCAGATCCGCGGCAACCAGATTGCGATGATTTTTCAGGAACCGATGGTGTCGCTCAATCCGCTGCATACCATTGAAAAACAGCTGACCGAAGTGCTGACGCTGCACCGTAATCTCCGCGGTGACGCGGCGCGCACTGAAATATTGCGCTGTCTGGATCGGGTTGGTATCCGGCAGGCCGCCTCGCGCCTGCGGGATTTTCCGCACCAACTTTCCGGTGGTGAACGCCAGCGCGTGATGATTGCCATGGCGGTGCTGACAAGGCCGAAGCTGCTGATTGCCGATGAACCCACCACCGCGCTCGACGTGTCCGTGCAGGCACAAATTTTATCCCTGCTCGATGAACTTAAGCAGGAAATGGGGATGGCAATGCTGTTTATCACCCATAATCTGCGCATTGTGCGCCGTCTGGCGGACACCGTAGCGGTAATGCAAAACGGGCGTGTGGTTGAGCAACAGCCGCGAACCGCGCTGTTCAGTCAGCCTCAGCATTCTTATACACGCCAGCTGTTACAGGCCGAACCCCAGGGGCGTCCGCAGCCGCTGAAGGGCAATCCCCCTGTTCTGCTGGATGTGAAAAATCTGGATGTCGGCTTTCCCGTCAAACGCGGTCTGCTACGTCGCACGGTCGGCATCAAACACGCGGTAAATCAGATCAGTTTCCAGCTCCGTCGCGGAGAAAGTCTCGGTGTTGTGGGCGAATCCGGTTCGGGAAAAAGCACCACCGGGCTGGCATTGCTGCGTTTGCTCAAATCGCAAGGCGAAATATGGTTTGACGGCCAGCCGCTGCATGCCTTCTCACGCAAGAAAATGCTGCCGTTCAGAAGCCGGATTCAGGTGGTGTTTCAGGATCCTTTTTCTGCGTTAAATCCACGTTTTACCGTCGGGCAAATCATTGCTGAAGGTTTACGGGTACATCGCGCCGTCAGTGAACAGGAACGCGATACAGAAGTGATCCGCGCAATGCAGGAAGTCGGGCTGGATCCGCAATCCCGCTACCGTTACCCGACTGAGTTTTCCGGCGGCCAGCGTCAGCGTATCGCGATCGCCCGCGCATTAATTTTACAGCCGGAAATGCTGATACTTGATGAGCCCACTTCGTCGCTGGATAAATCGGTTCAGGCACAGATTCTGACCATTTTAAGTCAGTTACAACAACGCTATGGTCTGTCGTACCTGTTTATCAGCCATGATTTACACGTGGTGCGGGCTTTATGCCATCAGTTGATGGTTTTGCGAAACGGAGAAGTTATTGAGCAGGGAGAATGTGAACAGATTTTTACTGCACCGCAAGAGGCTTACACCCGCACATTGCTGGCCGCATCAGAGGCTTTCGATATCCAGCCCTGACTCGCGGGGGGAAGACGCCGGAATGCATTATGATGCCGGCGTGTCAAAAAGGATAAAGTGCAGTCACAGATTCTGCGATGGCTGCGCCGATATTTTTCAGGCAACAGAGCGTTGCACTTTCATCTTCCCGATGAACGAATAAACAAGGCTCACCGTCAATTTCTACAATCGCCGCTTTAACCTGTATATCTTCCAAAGCCTCGGTCAGCTGATGCATCACCTGCCAGGCGAATTCACCTTCATGACTGAGTAATTTAAGGCCGATCAGATTGTTATCTTCATCATTACCAGGCAGCGGAATCGGTTCAACTTTAATCCCCGTAAAACCTGATAACCAGCGATAACTTTGCGGCAAACGATGTACTACCGAAAGTTGGATATTATTCACGTGGTTCCCCAGACAATGATTCATGCAAATCATTTACATCATGTTTTTACAAAATAGCTACAACAGCACTGTTTAAGTTATAGCCGACAGGCGGCACTTTGCCCACTCAACGCCCAAATAATTAACATTAAATTAACGTTATTGGATACAAAATGACAAACTGTCGTTATTTTTATCTCTGCTCCCGGACATACTGAGATGCAGATCTCATTTTGGCTTATTTGTAACCTTTTCCGCCTTTATTCACAACCATTTTAATCATTTGATGCTACTTTCCGTTACTTATTTATTTACATTTAATATACAAATCAGGCAGTCAATACCTTCATCTTTATGCAATAACTTCATATACATCAAAAGTATAGAAAAATAAGAACGACCAAACGTAACGAGGCGATGGTTAATTTCACTTTGAAATGAACCAGATGGTTACATTTTTTAGCGTCGCGCATCATACGTTAAAATCTGGATCTAATGTTAATTAATCAGCACAATTTGTTTGCACAAATCCCTCTTCTCTGGCTTATCATCCGCACCGTTATAAATGGTATACCCTACCGGGACCGACATCAGCAGAACTTAACCCGCTGATAAATCTCGTGTTACGCAAATTATAATAAAAACCAGATAAGCGAACTCCCTGCCTTTTGGCAAAAACCCATTCCCAGCGAGAAAGAGATGGAAAACGATCCTTCAATCATTGGAAGTAACACCACCGAAAATGGAACCGGTTTCAGTCGTCGAGAACTTCTAAAAGGTCTGACATCAGCCATGGTGGCAACGACCCTGCTCGGCTTCCCGTTCCTGAGCCAGGCGGAGAAAGAAACCGCCACACAGGATCCGGTCATCTTCGGCCAGTTCTATCTGGTCTCACAGGCCATCACTGAGCACAGGAATATCAGCGAGGGTTCTTCTGCGCAGATTTTCAACGCTTTTTACCGCTCACAACCTGACTTCCCTGCGCAGGTCAGCAAGTTACATGCGCTGGTGAAACCGGGCCAGGCGGCAAAAGATTTGCAGGAAGTGGCGAAACAGAATGGCCTTGGTGAACTGGTGACCCGCATCGTTACCGCCTGGTACACTGGCACGGTTGGACATGGAACCGATTCCATTTTGATTGCCTATAAAGACGCGCTGATGTATCGCCCGGTCAGTGACGGCCTGATTGTGCCTACATACTGCGGTAACGGTCCGCTGTACTTCACCGCAGCGCCTCCTGCCGCAGCCATGCCGGAATCCATGAATGCAGATCGTTTTACCCATCCTTCTGAAACAAACGTTGTGAGCAAAGCCTGATGAAAAAACCAGAATTTACGGCAGACGGCGATGCGTCTGCTGATGTGATTGTTGTCGGTTCCGGCATCGTAGGCGGCATGATTGCCGATCAGCTGGTCAGCCAGGGATATTCTGTTCTGGTACTGGAAGCGGGTTTGCGCATTGAACGTGCTCAGGCCGTTGAAAACTGGCGCAATATGCCCTTTGAAAACCGGGCCGGTTCTGATTTCCAGGGGCTTTATCCGCAGTCGGAAAAAGCGCCCGCGCCACTGTATTTCCCGGAAAATAATTACGTCCATCTGACCGGGCCAAGCGCCAGCAGTTTCAAACAGGGTTATCTGCGCACTGTTGGTGGCACCACCTGGCACTGGGCCGCGTCCTGCTGGCGTCATGTTCCCAACGATTTCAAAATGAAAACCTTGTACGGCGTGGGTCGTGACTGGCCAATTTCTTATGATGAACTTGAACCTTATTACTGCCGCGCTGAAGAAGAGATTGGCGTTGCCGGCCCGAATGACCCCGAGTTGCAGTCACCGTCTGAGCGCAGCAAACCCTATCCGATGGAGCAGGTGCCTTACGGTTACGGCGATACCCGTTTTGCTGAAATCGTGAATCCGCACGGTTACCGCTCCGTGCCTATTCCGCAAGGTCGCAGCACCCGCCCGTGGAATGGCCGTCCGACGTGTTGTGGTAATAATAACTGTCAGCCGATTTGCCCGATTGGTGCAATGTATAACGGAATTGCGCACGTCGAACGCGCTGAGAACAAAGGTGCCGTGGTTCTGGCTGAAGCGGTGGTCTACAAAATTGACACCGATGAAAACAACAATGTGACGGCTGTTCACTGGCTGGATAATCAGAAGAAATCGCATAAAGCGACCGGTAAAGTCTTCGCGCTGGCCTGTAATGGTATCGAGACACCGCGCCTGTTGCTGATGGCCGCCAACGAAAAAAACCCGAACGGTATTGCTAATTCGTCTGATCATGTGGGTCGTAACATGATGGATCACTCCGGTTTCCACTGTACCTTTATCGCCAAAGAGCCGCTGTGGATTGGTCGTGGCCCGGCGCAGAGCAGTTGTCTGGTAGGGCCGCGTGACGGCGATTTCCGCAAAGATTATTCCGCCAACAAAATGATCCTCAACAATATCAGCCGTGTGATCCCGGCAACGTCCAAAGCGTTGCAGATGGGGCTGGTGGGTAAAGAGCTGGATGAAGAGATTCGCCGTCGTGCGATTTTCGGCGTAGATCTTTCCATCAGCCTTGAGCCGTTACCGGATCCGGATAACCGCCTGACACTCAGCACCACACGTAAAGATCCCCACGGTTTACCTTGCCCGGACATTCATTACGATGTCGGGGATTACGTGCGTAAAGGCGCAGAAGCCGCTCATAAACAACTCGAGCATATCGGTTCCCTGTTTATGGCCGAAGAATTTAATATCACTACCAGCCTGAATGCTAATAACCACATTATGGGCGGCACCATCATGGGCAGTGATCCGAAGGATTCCGTGGTGAACGGCAACTGTCGTACACATGACCACGCTAACCTGTGGTTACCGGGCGGCGGTGCGATCCCGTCTTCCAGTGTGGTAAACAGTACGCTGACCATGGCTGCGCTGGGTCTTAAAGCCGCCGATGACATGGCGAAAAAACTGGCAGGTGCCGCATGAAGACACTTCTCACCGTCTGCCTGCTGAGCGCCGCCTCCGCAGGCTTTACCGCCTGCGCCACGGCAGATGAAACCCAGGCTGCGCTGATCCGTCAGGGCCAGGAAGTGGCCACAGCAGCTGACTGTCAGGCCTGTCACACTGCGCCGGAAGGGGGAAAACCTTTTGCCGGTGGTTATGAAATCCACTCACCGATGGGCACGATTTATACCACCAACATTACGCCATCGAAGCAGTTCGGTATCGGCAACTATACTGAAGAACAGTTCGTCCGCGCAGTGCGTGAAGGCGTTCGTCCTGATGGTGCCAATCTTTATCCGGCCATGCCTTATACCTCTTACAGCCATATGAGCGATGCCGACATGCACGCGCTGTATGTTTACTTCCTGCAAGGGGTAAAGCCGGTCGAGCAACCGAATGTTGAAACCGCCCTGCCGTTCCCGTTCAGCATGCGTATTGCCATGGCGGGCTGGAACATGATGTATCTCGACAGCACGCCGTTTAAGCCGGATACATCGAAAAGTGAGCAATGGAACCGCGGTGCGTATCTGGTCAACGGTGCCGGTCACTGCGATACCTGTCATACGCCACGTAACCTGATGATGGGTTCTGTGACCGATCAACCGCTGGCAGGCGGCATGGTCGGCCCGTGGTATGCCCCCAATATCAGTTCGGATCCGGTCAGCGGTATTGGCAACTGGTCGCAGGCTCAGCTGGTGGAATACCTGAAAACCGGCCGCACCGCCGGGAAAAACCAGGCTGCGGGCGGTATGGCAGAAGCCGTTCAGAACAGCCTGCAATACATGTCGGACAGCGACCTGAACGCGATCGCCTTCTACCTGAAAAACAGCACGCCGGTTCGCGACCCGCGTGATACGCAGGCGGCGGACACCTTCGGTAAACCGGTGAATGTGGAAGAAGGTTTACGCGGCGCACATCCGTTTAATGCGAATAAAACCATCGACAACGGCGCAGCGTTGTTCAGTGGTTATTGCGCCAGTTGTCATCAGCCGGATGGCTCAGGCAGTGAAAATCAGGCTTATCCGTCGCTGTTCAATAATACCGCGACCGGCATGGGCAATGCGTCGAACCTGATTTCAGCCATCCTTTACGGCGTGGATCGTCAGGTCGGTGACCACCATGTGCTGATGCCGAAATTTGGCGTGGGTTCGTATGTCGGTCAGCTCGATGATCAGCAAATTGCTGACATCTCCAACTACGTGCTAAAGAACTACGGTAACGCAGCCATTCAGGTCAATGCGCACGATGTCGCGGTGTTACGCGCCGGCGGCCCGGTCACATTGCTGGCAAAACTACAGCCGTTCATGGCGCCGGCGATGGTGGCCGGGGTGATTGTACTGCTGGTGCTGATTTTCTGGCTCGGCCGGAAACGCAAAACGAAAGTGGCGTAATCCGCAGACTGAAACGCAAAACGGCCCAAAAGGGCCGTTTTTTTGGGTCCGAACGGCAGAAAGGAGGCTAAAACTACCCTCTTCCCACCAGCGGCATAGCACTCGCCATCACGGTCATGGTCAGTACGTTGGTGTCGAGCGGCAAACCGGCCATAAACGCCACGGCCTCGCCGACGCGTTCCACCGGGATAACCGGTTCTTCAGCAATATGTCCGTCCGCCTGCATCCTGCCTGCCAGCGCTTTATTCCCCATATCCGTTGCTGCATTGCCGATATCAATTTGCCCGCAGGCAATATTAAAGGCACGTCCGTCCAGCGCGGTGGATTTCGTCAGGCCGGTGATCGCATGTTTACTGGCAGTATACGGTGCGGAATTCGGCCTCGGTGACTGCGCCGAAATCGAACCGTTGTTAATGATACGCCCGCCCTGCGGCGACTGGCGTTTCATCAGCTTAACCGCCGCCTGCGTACACAAAAATGCACCGGTCAGATTGGTATTGATCACCGACAGCCAGTCTTCTACCGGCAGTTCGTCAATGGGCACATCCTTCACGTTATTACCGGCATTATTGAATAACAAATCCAGTCGTCCGAAGGTTTCCTGAATATCCTCAAACAGTGCGGCGACCGATTGCGGACGGGTCACATCCAGCTCACGGGCTACCGCCTGTCCCGGCGCAAACAACGACACAGCCTGCTCCAGTTTTGCCTGATTACGCCCGGCCAGTATCACTTTAAATCCGATAGCTTCCAGCGCTTTTGCAGCACTTAACCCGATGCCGCTCCCGCCGCCTGTCACTAATGCAATTTTGGTGTCTTCAGTGCTCATATCAGCTCCTTCTACACAGCGGCCAGCATACCGCCATCAATAAACAGCAGATGTCCGTTGACGAAATCAGAGGCTTTGGATGACAGATAGACTGCACCGCCGACCAGCTCTTCCGGATTGCCCCAACGTGCGGCCGGTGTGCGTTTGCACAGCCATTCTGAGAATTCTTTGTTGTCTACCAGCGCCTGTGTCATGTCGGTTTTGAAATAACCCGGCGCGATTCCGTTCACCTGAATATTGTAGCGCGCCAGCTCAACGCACATGCCCCGGGTCAGCATTTTTACCGCGCCTTTCGATGCCGCATAAGGTGTAATGGTGTCACGCCCCAGTTCGCTTTGCATCGAACCGATATTAATGATTTTGCCGTGCCCGCGCGGGATCATGTAACGCGCCACCGCCTGCGACACCAGAAATACGGATTTCTGATTCACGGCAATGACATCGTCCCAGTCTTTTTCCGGAAACTCGGTGAATTTATGGCGGCGCTGGATCCCGGCGTTATTTATCAGTACATCAATGGGCCCGATGGTGCTTTCGATATGCTCAATCGCCTGATTCACCGCCTGACTGCAGGTGACATCAAACGACACCGCATGGGCAATAAAGCCCTCTGCCCGCAGGGCTTCAGCGGCCTTCTGCGTTGATTCCTGTTGGGTGCCGTTGATGATAATTTCTGCACCGTGCTGCGCCAGCCCTTTCGCCAGCAGGAAACCCAGACCGCGCGTCGAGCCGGTAATCAGAATCTTTTTATTATCCAGTGAGAAGAGATTTGTCATGACGTTGGCCTTATTGAATGCTGATTTAAAAAGTTAGCTTCACTACACCGGTTTACTCTGCGCTAAACTGTGATGCAGATCACCTGCCGGAATGTTAAAAAACCCTGTTACTCCCGGTGTGATCATCATCATTTTGGTAACAATCTCCGGCACTTTCTGTTTCAATAATCAGGACTATTTGCAGGCCCAACCAGGAACTTTCCGCATGAGAAACCAGCGCGTGACATTACAGGACATCGCCCAACTGGCGGATGTCACGAAGATGACGGTGAGCCGTTTTCTGCGCACGCCGGAAAAGGTGTCTCCTGAAACCCGTGATCGCATCACGAAGGTCATGGAAGAGGTGGGATATCCGCTGGAAGAAGCCCGCGGACCGGCCAGAGCGCCGCGTATCGGCATTTTAGTGCCGTCGTTTAACAACCAGATTTTCTCGGACTTACTGGCGGGCATTGAGTCGGTCACTTCCGCGCAGGGCTTTCAGACGCTGGTAGTCAATTACGATTACAGCAAAGAACGCGAGGAAGAACACATCATCAATCTGCTCGGTTATCAGCTGGCCGGATTGATCCTCACTGATTCCGTGCATACGCTGAAAGCCGATAAGTACCTGAATGCGGCAGAAATTCCTGTGGCCCAGGTGATGGATCTCGACGACCCGCACGGGCGCATCGCCGTCGGTTTTGATAATCAGCAGGCGGGTTATGATATGGCGAATACCTTGCTCGCCAGCGGCAAAGAACATGTGGTGTATTTCGGTTCGATGTCTGACGCCCGTGACCAGAAGCGTTATCAGGGTTACAGCCGCGCCATGAATGAACGCGGACTGACGCCGGTGCATATCACGCCGAATAAAGTGTCGTCGGTATCTATCGGTGCGGGCATGCTGGCCATGGCGCGTCAGTTATATCCGCAGACCAACGCGATTTTGTGTACCAATGACGATATTGCCGTCGGCGTGTTACAGGAATGTATCAAACTGCGGATCCGCGTCCCGCAGGATATGGCAATTTCCGGTTTTCACGGGCTGGATATCGGTCTGGCAACCACACCATTATTAGCCAGCGTTATCACTCCGCGCTTTGAAATGGGGAAAGTGGTGGCGGAGATATTGCTTAAAAAAATCAGAAACCTGCCCACGATCGAACGCGTGGATTTGCATTACCGGATCTCCCTCGGCGGCACCATTTAACTCTCCTTTTCCCTCTATTTCCCCCCTGCGGACCTGCACACAAACTCCGGTGCAGGATCACGTAAGTGGTAACACCTTTTCTTAACATAATTCAACGTGACGTCTGTCACGAAATACTTTCCTCAAAATGCTTTTATTAAGTCATCGCCGAAAGACGAGATATTTAATAAAACGTCGCATTGAACATGCTCTAAATAATTCAGATTACAGGAAGGCGGCAAGAGCGTTAATCCCCGGGAACTGAAACAAGTCAGTGACCGGCGTTAGCGGGTGCGGACAACGCATCTGTAGCCTGAAGTATGACGAGCATCACCGAGGAGCACAGAATGGATAATAAGATTCCTAAGGCACGCTGGCTGCGCGTAATAACGCCAATTCTTATTGCTTGCATTATTTCCTTCATGGACAGGGTCAATATTAGTTTTGCTATGCCTGGCGGCATGGATGCTGAATTAGGAATTACCGCTTCAATGGCCGGTCTGGCCGCCGGTATTTTCTTTATCGGGTATTTATTCCTGCAGGTTCCGGGCGGCAGTCTGGCAGTACATGGCAGCGGACGAAAATTTATCGCCTGCTCTCTGGTTGCCTGGGCAATTATTTCGATTCTGACCGGTGTGATTACGAATCAGTATCAGCTGCTGTTCCTGCGCTTTGCGCTGGGTGTGGCAGAAGGCGGGATGCTGCCGGTCGTGCTGACGATGGTCAGTAACTGGTTCCCCGATAAAGAACGTGGCCGCGCCAATGCTTATGTGCTGATGTTCGCCCCGCTCGGCGGAATGATCACCGCGCCGCTGTCGGGTTTTATTCTGGATACGCTCGACTGGCGCTGGTTGTTCATCATTGAAGGGGCATTATCTTTTGTCGTGATGCTGTTCTGGTGGTTTACCATCAGCGATCGGCCTGAAGAAGCAAAATGGCTGTCTGAGCGTGAACGCGACTATCTGATTACCGAGCTGAACCGAGAACGCGAAGCCCTGAGAGCCCTGGCACCGGTGAATAACGCCCCGCTGAAAGAAGTGTTCCGCAACCGGTCTATCGTCAAACTGATCATTATTAATTTTTTCTATCAGACCGGGATTTACGGCTATACCCTGTGGCTGCCCACCATTCTGAAAAACCTGACCGGCGGAGATATGAGTTCAGTGGGTATGCTGGCGATTATCCCTTACGTGGGCACTATGTTGGGGATCCTGGCGATGTCCGTGCTGTCGGATAAAACCGGTAAGCGCCGTATGTTCATTGCCCTGCCGCTGTGTGGTTTCGCAGCCTGTCTGGCGGCATCTGTCGCATTCGGCCATAACATCATGGCGGCATATGGTTTCCTGGTCGGTGCCGGTTTCTTCCTGCAAGCCGCAACCAGCGCCTTCTGGACGATTCCGGGCAAAGTCACCACGCCGGAAGTCGCAGGCAGTGCGCGTGGTGTGATAAATGGTCTGGGGAATCTGGGCGGATTCTGCGGTCCGTATCTGGTCGGCGTGCTGGTCAGCCTGTACGGTCAGAGCACCGCGATCTACGCGCTGGTGGCATCCTTGCTGATTGCCGCAGCGGTCACGACGTTGCTGCCAAAAGAGTGCGATATGGCGCTCGTGCCGGGGGCAAAAGCCAAAGCCATGGCAGACGAATACGCCCGCGCTAAAGCGGCGCGACGGGTTCAGGGAGTGAAAGCGGAAATGGTTTAATACTCAAGCTCCCACATGAAGCAGAGAAGACCGTTTTGGTTTTGCTCCTCCCCCTGCGATGAACTGAACCCCGAATGTTGGGAGGGGGTTTTAAGAGCTAACACCTTGTCAAACCACACTTTTCCTTTTCGGTTTTGACCTTGATACTCCACCCCGGCCCTCCCCTTCGCAGGGGAGGGCGTTATGCAGCCACTTTCACCGGACGGCTGGCATAGAGATACAACAAGGTGGCGGCAAGTATGCAGAACGCCATCGACCCAACCATCGGCCAGGCGCTTTTCGCGGTAAACAGTGACAGCACAGAACCTATCGCCGCACCGGTGCCGAAACGAATCGTGCCGGCCAGAGAAGCGGCTGTACCCGCCATGTGCGGGAAGTCATCCATAATGACCGCCATCGCGTTAGACGTGACCATCGCAATCACACCAACGTATCCCGCCACACCAATCACCATCGCCCAGAACGGCAATCCGAAGGTACAGACGATCACCAGCCACATCCCCATCGTCAGTTGCACAAACAATCCGAAGCGGAACATTTTTACCGCACCCGTACGGCGTACGTTACGGCTGTTGATGAGTGTCAGAATCACCAGAGCGACGATGTTCAGCGCAAAGTAAAAGCCGAAACTTTGCGGCGAAACGCCATTGAGCTCGATGTAGACAAACGGACCGGCGCTGAGGAAAGAGAACATTCCGGCAAATGAGAAACCACTCGCCAGCATATAACTGAGCACACGTTTGTGTCGGAACAGGGAAGCAAAATTGCCGACGCTGGTGCGCAGGTGGAATTTTTGCCGCCGTTCTTTGGGCAGCGTCTCTTTGATATACACGCCCACCAGCGTTGCGGCGATAAGCGCGGCAATCGCCATCGCCCAGAAAATGGCATGCCAGCTGAAAATAGCCATCAGCAAACCACCGAGCATTGGCGCCAGCAGCGGCGCTACCGTCATCACCAGTACCACAAAAGACATCATTCGCGAGAATTCGTCTTTTGTGAACATATCGCGCATCAGCGCGTTGATGACCACACTCGCGGCAGCGGCTGCCAGACCGTGCAGGAAACGCATCCAGACCAGTTGCTCAACGGATTGCGCCAGTGCACAGGCACCGGCCGCGACGGCAAAAATCATCACGCCCCAGAAGATAACCGGCTTACGCCCAAGGCTGTCCGCCATCGGGCCATAAAACAGCTGCCCTATCGCAAAACCCAGCACGTAAGCACTGAGCGTCATTTGCACACTGCCCGCCGGCACGCCATATTCCTGAGCGATCACGGGCATACTTGGCAGATACATATCGATAGCCAGAGGCATCAGCATCGATATCAATCCCAGGATGAAAATCAGTCCGACATGGGAGACCGGTTTTTCTTGCACTTTCAGCTGCTCCAGTTATAGAAAAATCTATCGCGAGGGAACGCCAACGCTGGCCACTTCCTGCTCAGTTAACGGCCGGTACTGACCCGGTTCCAAATCTTCATCCATCACAATCTCACCAATACGCTCACGGTGCAGCGCAACCACGCGGTTACCCACGGCAGCAAACATACGTTTAACCTGATGATAACGGCCTTCGCTGAGAGTCAGGCGCACCAGACAGTCTTCGATTTTTTCAAGCTGCGCCGGTTTGGTCAGGGAATCTTCGTTATGCAGTTGCACACCCGCTTCAAACTGCGCAGCGGTGTCGTCAGCCAGCGGATGTTCGAGTGTTACCAGATAAGTTTTTTCGCAGTGATGGCGCGGCGAGGTGATGCGGTGCGACCATTGCCCGTCGTCGGTCATCAGCACCAGACCGGTGGTGTCGATATCCAGACGGCCCGCCGCATGCAGTTTGTAGGCCACGGGTTCTTCGAGGAAATACAGCACGGTCGGGTGATCCGGATCATCGGTGGAACACACATATCCCTGCGGTTTGTTAAGCATGAAATAACGCGGACCGGTGATTTGATCCAGTACATTGCCGTCAAACTCGACACGTTGTTCCGGGCTGATTTTCATTGAGCCGGTTTTGACGATTTCACCGTCTACGGTGACGCGTTTGTTACGCAGTTCGCGCAAAACCAGCGCGCGGCTTACACCTAATTGCTGAGAGAGAAACTTGTCCAGACGCATTGGATCAACTTGCCTTCATGGCGATCTGAGTGATCGCGTTACTGATAAAACACAAGACCCCGCCGTCGCAATACTGCAACTGACAGGGTTCAGGGTTGTTCGGTTCGTAATAATTGCAAAGAGTTATTATTACTTCGGGGGGGCAGAAACACTGCCGCGTTGAGGGCAATAGTATAGCCGTGCATCCTGTAAGGAAGAAGGAAAATAAGCAGGCTAAACATTCACTGCGGGAGATTTCTTTGATCATCGCCATCGGCAGCATTTCTTGGCATACTGCATTACTGTTTTTATAAACAGGTAAGTTAACGGAATAATCAACAGGTGATCATCGCGTGACTGCTTTTACTCTCCGCCCCTACCAGCAAGATGCCGTGGATGCCACGCTGCGTCATTTCCGCCAGCACGACGAACCGGCAGTGATTGTGCTGCCGACCGGTGCGGGAAAAAGTCTGGTGATTGCCGAACTCGCGCGCGTTGCCCGCGGACGTGTACTGGTGCTCGCGCATGTCAAAGAGCTGGTGGCGCAAAACCACAGCAAATATCTTTCCTACGGGCTGGAAGCGGACATCTTCGCCGCCGGGCTGAACCTGAAACAAAGCAGCGGCAAAGTGGTGTTTGGCAGCGTGCAATCTGTTGCGCCCAATCTGGCGGAATTCAGTGGCGAATTTTCCCTGCTGATTATCGATGAATGCCACCGTATTTCCGACGATGATAACAGTCAGTATCAGCAGATTATCGGTCATCTCAGTGCGCAAAACCCGCGCCTGCGATTGCTCGGCCTGACCGCCACGCCCTACCGTTTAGGCAAAGGCTGGATTTATCAGTATCACCATCAGGGTATTGTGCGCGGTGATGCCAACAGCCTGTTCCGCGACTGCATCTATGAACTGCCGTTGCGTTACATGATTAAAAACGGCTTTCTGGTGCCACCCGAACGGCTCGATATGCCGGTGGTCAGTTACGATTTCAGCCGCCTGCAGGCCAACAGTAATGGTCTGTTCAGTGAAGCGGATCTGAATGATGAACTGCGACAACAAAAACGTATCACGCCGCACATCATCAGCCAGATTGTTGAATTCGCACAAGAACGTAAAGGCGTGATGATTTTTGCCTCCACGGTGGAACATGCCGGTGAGATTTTTGGTCTGCTGCCCGCAGGGGAAGCGGCGCTGATCAGCGCGCAAACCCACGCGGTGGAACGGGACCGGCTGATCACGGCGTTTAAAGCGCAGCAGTTACGCTATCTGGTGAATGTATCCGTGCTGACCACCGGCTTTGACGCGCCGCATGTGGATCTTATCGCCATCCTGCGTCCGACAGAATCCATCAGCCTGTACCAGCAAATTGTTGGTCGCGGGTTGCGGCTCGCACCGGGTAAAACGGATTGTCTGATCCTTGATTATGCCGGAAACCCGCACGACCTTTTTACACCGGAAGTGGGCAGCCATAAGCCGGCAGGCGATAACAAACCCGTGCAGGTGTTTTGCCCGGCCTGCGGCTTCGCCAATATTTTCTGGGGAAAAACCACCGAAGACGGCACGATCATTGAGCATTTTGGCCGCCGCTGTCAGGGCGTACTGGAAGATGATGAGGGCAACCGTGAGCAATGTGATTTCCGCTTCCGTTTTAAAAGCTGCCCGCACTGTGGCGCGGAAAATGATATCGCCGCACGGCGCTGTCATCAGTGCCAGGAAATTCTGGTCGACCCCGATGATATGCTGAAAGCCGCGCTGCGCCTGAAAGATGCGCTGGTCTTACGCTGCGGTGGTATGAATCTGGAACACGGACGCGATGACAAAGGCGAATGGCTGAAAATTACCTATTACGATGAAGACGGCGCTGACGTTTCGGAGCGCTTTCGTCTGCAAACGCCTGCACAACGCATGGCGTTTCTGCATAACTTCCTGCGCCCGCACCAGCGCGCACCGGGCGTACCGCTGGAATGGAATAGCGCAGCGGATGTTGCCGCGCAGCAGGTGTTATTGCGTCATCCGGATTTTGTGGTCGCGCGTATGAAAGGCCAGTTCTGGCAGGTGCGGGAGAAAATATTTGATTATGAAGGCCGCTACCGGCGCGCTCACGAACTGCGCGGGTAACAGGGATGACCAAACCGGTAATTATTCGTTGTTGCTGCGCCCGGACTCCGGTATCATACCGCCCGCTTTCGCCTTGTGTGGAAGTCGCAGTACTCAACTCGTCACTCGGTCGCAGGTGGCGGGGCACATTTTAGAAGTAGTTCTATTAGAGAAACATACAATGATCACTATCAATGTAGAAGTACGTCCACAGGACGAGCAGGGCAAAGGTGCGAGCCGCCGCCTGCGTACAGCTAACAAATTCCCAGCTATCGTTTACGGTGGCTCAGCTGCTCCGGTTTCTATCAAACTGGACCATGATTCTGTAAAGAACCTGGAAGTTAAAGCGGAGTTCTACTCTGAAGCTATTACTCTGGTTATCGACGGTCAAGAAACCAAAGTTAAAGTTCAGGCTGTACAGCGTCACCCGTTCAAGCCAAAACTGGCTCACATCGACTTCGTTCGCGTTTAATAACGCGACTTTACTCTAAATCATTCAGGTTGTAGCAAAGTAGCAAGCGAGTGAGTCCTGATGAACTTACATTGGTAAGTGATTCAGGTGAACGAACGTAGCTAACGCAGCAACAACGTGAAGGATGACGAGTAAAAAGTTGTTGCGCATCGGGACGCCGTGCGAGAACAAATAAAAAACACCGCCCAGGCGGTGTTTTTTATTGGGCGCGATTATTTATTACCCGCTTTACGCTGCAACTGATCCCGCAAATTCGGCGGCGTGCCTTTGATGGTCAGCGTATCCGTGGCCGGATCCCAGAAAATACGTTCGCCCATCAGCATGGCATCAAAGTTAATGCTCAGGCCGCCGCCGCTGCCGGCGAATTTAGTCAGCTGACGCAAAGTGCTGCGATCGGCCGGGAAAGTTTCTTCCAGCTGATAACCCTGCTCCTGGGTAAACTCTTTAAACTTCTTGTCATTCCACGGCGGCAACTCTTCGGACAAATCATCGAGCGCGATCTCTTCGCCAGCCTGTAACTGTTCGTTGCAATAGGTATAAACCTGCTGACGGTAGTTCTGACGCTCGTTTTTATCGAGCTGCGCTTCGCTACAGAAGTCGTCAACCGCCTGCAACAAGCCACGGTTCTGCGCCTTGGTATCCAGACCTTCGGACGCACCGAGAAAATCCATGAAGAAGTCTGAGACTTTGCGCCCTACCCGGCCTTTCAGGAAAGTCAGATAACGGGTCGATTCCGGATTGGTTTCCCATTCGGTCAGATCGATACGCGCCACAATATCGGCATGATTGATGTCAAGATAATGAATGCTGCTGACATCCAGTTGTTCATTGACGCGCATACTGCTGCGGCTGTTGAGTACGGCAACCAGCAGATATTCAACCGCCAGAAAACGATAATGACAGAAAAGTACCACGCCGCCTTCAGCAAACGGGTATTTCGCCAGTTCGTCACGCAGACGGCCAGTGGCGGCGCGACTGAATGAAAGAAAATCATCGTCCCCTTTGCGGCAGCTGCGTAATGCCACCGCCAGTTCGCTGTCTTCATTGAACAAACCGTACGCTTTGCTTTTTGCACTGTAGACGCGGTGCAGTTCTGCCATCATTTCATCAACGGCAGCATTGGGCGTCAGGAGCGTATCACGCAGCACAACATCCAGCGTTTGCTCATCACGTTTGTTCAACTGGTGCAGAGCGATCTGCTCAAGATCCAGACTCATGGGGATTTTCTCCTGTAAGAATTGCAGCCGTGTAAGAAGGGTTGATCTGCGGGGCGTATTCAAACACCGAAGCGCCGGGGCCGCAACTATCGCGAAGGCTGAAATAAAGATTAATAGATACAATCAATACAACAACGTTAACTCAGTTATAAAAATGCGGAAAACAGAGGCGTGATACGCTAAGATATTGGACTTTGTCAGATCAAGAAGCACAATACTCTATGGCACAATCATCCCGTTACAGTGACGAACACGTTGAACAGCTCCTTTCCGAGCTGGCAACCGTTCTGGAAAAACACCGCGCCCCGACAGATTTGTCTCTGATGGTTCTGGGCAATATGGTGACAAACCTGATTAATACCAGCGTCGCTCCTGCACAGCGCAAAGCCTTGTCGCAGTCTTTTGCGAAAGCGTTGCAAGCGTCGATAAGAGAAGATAAAGCCCATTAATCCACAACTTGCCCAATACCTCTCATGGTGACAAATCGTCAGCGCTATCGCGAAAAAGTATCCCAGATGATCAGCTGGGGCCACTGGTTCGCCCTGTTTAATATCCTGCTCATCCTTGGGATCGGCAGCCGCTACCTGTTTGTTTCTGACTGGCCTTCTTCATTGCAGGGGCGCATTTACGCGCTGGTCAGCTGGCTTGGGCATTTCAGTTTTATCGGTTTCTCGACATATTTACTGATCATCTTCCCGCTCACCTTCGTGGTGATGTCGCAACGGCTGCTGCGGTTCTTATCCGCTATTCTGGCTACTGCCGGACTGACACTGCTTCTGGTCGATACCGAAGTCTTTACCCGTTTCCACCTGCACATTAATCCGGTCGTGTGGGAGCTGGTGGTCAATCCCGGTCAGGGTGAGATGGCCCGTGACTGGCAGCTGATGTTTATTGCTGTGCCGGTAATATTCCTGCTCGAAATGCTGTTTGGTACCTGGGCATGGCAAAAGTTACGCAGCCTGAACCGCCGCAATTTCGCCAAACCGATTGTCGTTCTGTTTATAGCCAGTTTCTTTGCTTCACATCTGATGTACATCTGGGCAGATGCGAATTTCTATCGTCCGATCACCATGCAGCGTGCGAATCTGCCACTTTCCTACCCGATGACAGCACGTAAATTCCTTGAAAAACACGGCCTGCTCAATGCCGAGGAATACCAGAAGCGGCTGATCGAACAAGGCAATCCCGAAGCGCTGGCAGTCGAATATCCGCTGAACACCATCAGCTTCGCGAAAACCGGTTCGAAGTATAATTTGCTGATGGTGGTGCTAGATGGTGTCCATACCGACACGCTGGATAAAGATCTGCCCACGCTGAGCGATTTTGCCAAACATAACATTCGTTTTGATCAGCATTTTAGTTCCGGAAACCGTAATGACACCGGGCTGTTCGGCCTGTTCTACGGGATTTCACCGAGCTATATGCAGGGCATTCTGGCGGCGCGTAAACCTTCTGCACTGGTGTCGTCACTGGAGCAACAAGGTTACGAATTCGGTTTATTTGCCTCAGACGGTTTTAACAGCCCGTTGTACCGCCAGGCATTACTGACCGATTTTACCTTGCCGCCGCCGGTCAAACAGACTGATCAACAAACCGTTTATCAGTGGCAACAATGGCTGAACGGACCTGGCAACGGTCCGTGGTTCTCCTACCTGAGTCTGAGCGGGATCAGTAACGCATTGCGTCAGGACGGGGCCAGTGTGCCGACCGGTAATACCTTTATTCATCGTTATCAGAACGGTGCAGCGAATGTGGATTCGCAAATCAAAGCTATCCTGCAGGCGTTAAAAGATCGCGGGGAGCTGGATAAAACAGTGGTCGTCATTACCGCTTCACACGGTATTGAATTCAACGAGAACGGTACCTGGGGTTCAGGCAATGCGATGAACCGTCGCCAGTTACAGGTTCCGCTGATTATTCACTGGCCCGGTACACCCGCGCAGAATATCGATAAACTGACAGATAATGCGGATGTGATGACTACGCTGATGCAACGCCTGTTGCATGTGACGACAGCTCCGGCTGATTACTCGCAGGGCGAAGATTTGTTCGCCGCGAAGCGACGCCATAACTGGGTCACCACCAGCGACGACGGTACGCTGGTGATCACCACGCCAGACCAGACGCTGGAACTGGAAAGTAACGGTGATTACCGCGCCTTTGATATTAACGGCAAGCGGATTAAAGATCAGAAACCAGAACTTAGCTTGCTGCTTCAGGTGCTGACAGATGAAAAACGCTTCCTGGCAAACTGACGTTCGCCATTAACCGAAATGATGAAAGCCAACCCTGACCGGTTGGCTTTTTTAATGGCACCACGCCCGCATCCCCCGTCAAATTATTTGACCTTCTTCTTGAAAATAATGTCGTTTATAGCACCGCCGGAAACCGCTACGGTAGGTCCATACATCCTAATCACCTTATAAACACAGCGCGGAGAGCCACTATCGTGTCGGGACTGGTCAACGGACAATGGGTAAGCGGCGACGTCGCAAAAGAAGAAATTAAAAACGGCGCATTTCATCGTCAGGAAACGGCGTTTCGCCAGACACATCTTGAGCCTGAAGCCGGACGCTATCAGCTTTTCGTCTCTTACTTGTGCCCGTGGGCCTCGCGCACGTTAATTTTTCGCCATCTGAAAGGGCTGGAAAAATTCATTCAGGTATCCATTGCTCAGCCGGTGATTGGTGAAAATGGCTGGACGTTTGATACGCCGCAGGATGCAGGCGAAAAGATTGAGCCGGTGCGTTATGTACATCAACTCTACACCGCCAGCGATGCACACTACACCGGCAAAGTCTCCGTGCCCGTGCTGTGGGACCGCCGCGAAGGGCGCATCATCAATAATGAATCAGCTGATATTATCCGCATCCTTAACCATGCGTTTGATGCACTGACCGGCAATCAGGATGACTTCTACCCTGCTGCCCTGCGCGAAGACATTGACCGCTGGAACGAGGTGATTTATCACGACGTTAACAACGGCGTGTATAAGACGGGTTTTGCAAAAACGCAGGACAGCTATAGCGCCGCCGTAACCCAACTTTTCAGTACGCTGGATACCCTTGAGACGCATTTACACCACCACCGCTACATTGCCGGTGAATGTATTACCGAAGCCGACTGGCGGCTGTTCGTCACACTGGTGCGTTTCGACAGCGCCTATCATGGGGCATTCAAATGTAATATTCGCCGTATTGAAGATTATCCGAATTTATCCCATTACTTGCGCGAACTTTATCAGTGGCCGGGGATCAGCGATACGGTGAACCTGACGCATATCAAACAAGGTTATTACGGTATTTTGTGGCTGAACCCGACAGGTATCGTTCCGGCAGGCCCGGAACTGGACCTGCGTCGCCCTCACGATCGTCAGCGTCTCAGCGGGCGCGGCGTGATGCAGATAACACACTAAAAATTGCTTGGACCCGCGCGGATAACACTGTATATTTCAACAGTTATTTCTCCCTGTCTTTTATGAGGAAAGCTATGCGGGTCGAACTGATTTTTGACAAACGGAATGTCGCCGGCATCCCTGATGCCAGCAAAAAAATTGAAGCGGAACTGGTTAAACGGGTACACCGGTTGTTTCCTGACGCTGAAGTCAAAGTGAAACCAATGCAGGCTAATGGCCTGAATACCCACGGCGCCAGCAAGCAGGAACGTTCGCAATTAAACCAAATGCTAGAGGAAATGTTCGAAGAAGCCGATGACTGGCTCGCCGTGGAGTAAATAATCCGCTTTGCCGTTGCACTTGCTTACAAAGCGCAATTGAAATAAACAATCCATCGCTATGGCTTAATATAAGATGTGCATGTTATACGAAATTCATTATCAATCAGAGCGATGAGTTGCACATAATGAGGGACAAACCGGGCTATTTTCATCCGGTAAGTTGTTCTCCGCACCTTCGCTTTTCGCTTCACATGCGCCAATGACTTTGCGAAACTGCCATGCCACCGAGCCTAAAAAAATCCAGCGCCCAACCTAATTTCTACACCAAGCGCTTTGCGCTGATTTGTCTCGGTATTGTCTGTTGTCTGGCGCTTCTGCTCGGCCGGGTGGGCTACCTGCAATTGCTTAACCAGCCGATGCTGGAAAAAGAAGCCGATTCCCGCTCGTTGCGCTCCACGGTTATCCCTGCCGGGCGCGGCACCATTGTCGATCGTAACGGCCATCCGCTGGCGCTGAGTGTCGCTTCAAAAGATATTATCGCCGACCCGTTCCGTGTACTGGAACTGCACAGTGATCTGAACAGCCCGAAGTGGCAATATCTGGCTTCCGCGCTGAATATGCCACTTTCACAACTACAGCAAACCATCACCAGCGATCCTCAGCGCCGCTTCGTTTATCTCGGGCGCAAAATAGAAGAAGGTATCGCCGCAGATATCAGTCAGCTGCACCTTGGCGGCATCAGCAGTCAGCTGGATGACAGCCGTTACTACCCGATGAGCGAAGCCGCCGCCAATCTGGTCGGTGTCGTCGGGACGGATAATGAAGGTCTGACAGGCGTCGAAAAAGGTTTTAATGCCCTGCTACAGGGCAAACCTGGCATGCGCGAGTACCGTCAGGATCGCCATGGCAATGTGATCGGTATTCTGAAAGAAGTCGCACCGCAACAGCCGCCGACCATCAATCTGAGTATCGACAGCTTTATGCAGTACGTCTTGTACTCGCGGCTGCGCGATGGCGTTACGCTTAACCAGGCCGAATCCGGCGCGGCTGTTCTGGTGGATGTGAACACCGGTGAGATTTTAGGGATGGCGTCCTACCCTTCCTATAACCCGAATAACTATGCCGGTGTTCAGGCAAAAGACATGCGCAATGTGGCAATCAGCGACAGTTTCGAACCCGGTTCGACAGTCAAACCGCTGGTGGTAATGGCAGGTCTGAACCGGCATATGATCCGCCCGGATTCCGTTCTCGATACCCATCCGTACACCGTTAACGGCCACCTGATCCGCGATGTCGGCCATTGGCCTGCGCTGACCATCACCGGTATCTTGCAAAAATCCAGTGACATTGCAGTTTCGCATATTGCGCTGGCAATGCCGGCCAACGTTCTGGTTCAGCTGTATCAATCCTTTGGTTTAGGCAAACCGACAGATTTGGGTATCGGTGGCGAAAGCAGTGGCTATTTCCCACTCCACCGCGACCGCTGGGCCGATATCGAACGAGCGACCTTTTCCTTTGGCTACGGCCTGCGTGTAACGCCACTGCAAATCGCCCGTGAATACGCCACGATTGGGGCGGAAGGTATTTACCGTCCGCTGTCGATAACCAAAGTCACACCGCCGGTGCTCGGTACCCGCGTAATGTCGGCTGACGTGGTCAGAACAGTGATTCATATGATGGAAAGTGATGCATTACCCGGCGGCTCAGGCCTCAGCGCTGCAGTGCCGGGATACCGTCTGGCGATTAAAACCGGTACAGCGGAAAAAATGGGGAGCAGTGGCAAATACGACGGTGGTTACATTAACTACACCGCCGGTGTTGCGCCCGCGAGTAATCCGCGTGTTGCGCTGGTGGTGATGGTCAATAATCCACAAGCGGGCAAGCACTTTGGCGGGTCGGTGGCTGGCCCGATTTTTGGACATATTATGGGCGAAGTCCTCAATCATATGAACATAGCGCCGGATGCGCTGGTGCCGGAAACGCCACCAACGACGGTGATTAATGACGGGCAGAAAACCGAGTTGGTGCGTCGCCCGGCCACCGATGGTTAAGCGAACGCGATCAAAATCATTAAACATTTCTGACAGACTGGATCTCACCGAAATAAGCGGTTAACGTTCGCAGTGTTTATTGGCTGAAGAAATTGCTGGCTGACACATTGTGGAGGAAGAGCGTAAGCTCTGTAAGAAAAAGAATGAAACGGCTTCTTATCGTATTTTTGATATTTGTCGCGGTTTGTCTGGGGGTTATTGCCCTGAATATGCAGGGCAGCGGCCCGTGGTAACTGAGTTCCGTTCCCTGAAAAGGGATAAAGGGAGACATCATTTTGCCAACCGGTAAGAACTTCGTGATTTTGATTGTTCTTATTCTCGTCGGGATGGTGGTGGTGGACGATGGCATCGCCCGGTTAATCCACTGGATCCTGTTGCGTTAAAACATGGCCCGTCAGGCTGTCATTACAACAGTCCTGCCCACCGGGCCATTATTGTCCGCCGGGACGCTGAACATCTCTGAGCAACACCTGCCACGCCAACCTGACGAACTCGTGTATAATAGCGGTATTCAACCTTAATACAGACTGGTTATGGCTCAAGACATTCATATCGCTATCGTCTGCGCACTCAGCAAATGGATTGAAGGCCATCTGGGTCGTGTGATCCACCTTGAAGAACTGGCTGAGTATTCAGGCTATTCGCTCTGGCACATGCAAAAACTGTTCAAAGAATCAACCGGCATTTCTCTGGGGAAGTACATCCGGGAACGCCGTCTGGCCAGTGCTGTTTATCAACTGAGCAGCAGTGAAACGCCGATTTTTGATATCGCGATGGATTTCGGCTTCGGTTCGCAATCGCATTTCACTTACATGTTCCGCAAGCGTTTCAACATAACGCCACATGAATTCCGCCAGAACCCTGACATCAAACTCGATGTGTCTCCCCCGCTGCATCTGATCCACCAGAAATCAGCCTGAGGCTGTCAGAAACCGAAATCACTCAGGCCCGGATGTTCGTCCGGCCTGCGCCCCAAAGGCCAGTGGTACTGTCGTTCGCTTTCCTGAATCGGCAGATCATTGATGCAGGCGTGACGGGCAAACATCAGCCCCTGCTCATTGAATTCCCAGTTTTCATTGCCAAAACTGCGGAACCAGTTGCCCGAATCATCCCGCCATTCATAAGCAAAACGCACGGCGATCCGCGCCCCGTCAAACGCCCACAGCTCTTTAATCAGGCGATACTCCAGTTCTCTGGCCCATTTACGCTGCAGGAAGCTCACCACGGCGTCCTGCCCGTGCACAAACTCGCTGCGGTTACGCCAGACAGTATCCGCCGAGTAAACCTGGCTGACTCGGTGCGGATCGCGACTGTTCCAGGCATCTTCTGCCAGACGCACTTTTTCGATTGCGCTTTCGCGGGTAAATGGCGGTAAGGGCGGTTTAACGGACATAAGCACCTCGGTCAGGGTAAGAAATTCACCTGAACACCATAGCGGTGTTTTACAGCATTCTCACGCCAAATTGTGCCCACAAAAAACGCGGCCCTCTCAGGCCGCGTTCCTGAAGAACGTGCTGTTTACTGCTGTTCTTTACTGTTAAAGCAACGCGCTATTCTGTGTCTGAGAAAGGCACGCTTAGAACTGATACACCAGGCCTACCGCAGTCACATCGTCGGTATTGATGCCGGCGTTGTCGGTGAAGGTGCTGCTGTCGATCAGGTTAATTTTATAGTCGACATAGGCTGACATATTTTTGTTGAAGTAGTAAGTCGCACCCAGGTCAACAAATTTAACCAGATCCTGATCCTGATAGTTATTACCCAGACGGTCTGAACCTAAATCCTTACCACGGGTTTGGTTATAGGCTACGAACGGACGCAGACCAAAATCGAACTGGTAACTGGCGTAGGCTTCAAATGCCTGGGATTCGTTAGCATAACCGTAAGCTTCTGAATCGGTAGAACCGAAACGGGAAGCGTTGTAAGCCTGGGTGAACATCGCAGCCAGATAGACGTTATTGGCGTCATATTTCAGACCACCGGTGTAGCCTTCCGCTTTTTTACCGTCGCCCATGATATTTGGTGCGGAGTTTTGTTCGTCAGTACGGTCAGAGTTGAAGAACGCACCCGCTACGCTGACGCCCGCGCCAATATCGTAGCTCAGGGACATACCGTAACCGTCGCCGTTCTGTGTCAGCACATCACGGGTACCTGGTTCACCGCCACCGCTGTCGTTTTTACCCTGATATTGCAGGGCAAAATGCAGGCCATCGACCAGACCAAAGAAGTTATCGTTACGGTAAGTAGCCACGCCGTTGGTACGCTGATAAAGGAACTGGTCAGCGCCGTAAGTAGAACCATCGAACTCAGGCTGCATGTCAGTCCAGGCGGCAACGTCATACATCACGCCGTTGTTACGACCGTAGTCGAATGAACCCATGTCACCAAATTTCAGACCGGCGAAACCATAACGGGTAAAGGCACGGTCACCGTCATCCGAGCTTTCAGCCTGGTTAGCCTGAACCTGATATTCCCACTGGCCGTAACCGGTCAGTTGATCAGTAATCTGAGTTTCGCCTTTGAAACCAAGGCGGATGTAGCTCTGGTCGCCGTCTGAGCCTTTGTCGTTAGAGAAGTAGTGCAAACCATCAACTAAACCGTACAGGTCCAGTTTATTACCATCTTTATTATAAACTTCTGCCGCACTTGCTGATCCTGCCACCATTAAAGCAGGGATCATGAGTGAAAGAACACGGAGTTTCATTTTTTTATCCTCGGTAGGTGTCGGACCGTGCCACTGAATGTAAAGTACACGTTTTTACTGCTTTAGATCTGCATAACGTTTTTGTTTCTGTATAAATGTTGGCCCGACATGGCAATTCTATTCTCATGATATAATTTCTTTTAATCCAGAAAGAAAATGATACGAAATTAGTGAAGACATTACTTACATATTAGAACTTGTAACTAAATATTAATATCGGGTAAATTTACGTCTATTTATTTTTGTTAAAATAAAGCACTCAAAGCTAAATTTACAAAATAATCAATATTATCAAATAATTATGCCAAATAATTACCGCACTAAGTGATAAACGATCTATCCACCGGTAATATATAATCTCTCTTGCTATCATCATTATTTGTTATTTTATTACCCTCATTCCCCGTTTTGTGGAAACAACAGCCGGCCCTCTGTGGCCGGTTTTTTTTTGGGTTTACAAAGATATAATTACATACAGTGATATTCATCACTTATTATATCGCGCACATTAACTGTATTTATCCATAATTACTTCACATTATCTCCATCTTTCAAAGTACGACTTTCTTAATAGTTGATATCTAATCCATTAAATTAATAAGATATTTTCGGAAGATTATTAATCCCTATTGGGGAGAGGCTTTGTTGGGCAGCAACACTTCAGATCCGTTACTATAGCCAAAGTCAGACCAATCCCGCTGCTCACTGCCGGGAAGAGCGATAGACTGCAGAGCCACGCAACAGCTTCTTTATTCAACAGTTCAGGGAACCTCATGCCACAACAGGATCAACTCGACAACCTCTCTAAAGCCAGAATGCTTCTGGCAACCCGCCGTTTTTTAAAACTCGACGAGTGGCTGTTGTCACTGATGCGTGGCTGGCAGAATCAGGGCGAAGGTCAAAGCGATTACGGCCTGCTGATGCACCCGGCGACCCTGTTTACCGGCACGGAATCGCCTGCGCTTAATCCGCTGGAAATTCTCAGCGACTGGGCGCAGCAATGCCCGCAGAGCTATCACGCTCACGTATTACTGGGCATGGTCTGGCATGAAAACGCCTGGTTAATCCGCCGGTCTCAGGGCGAAAATGAGATTGAAGATCACCAGTGGCTCGGTGCGCAGTTGTGTTGCGATTACGCCGTGCTGGCATTATTACGCGCTATCGAATTACATCCGCGACCGACCCACGCATTCCGCCATCTGATGAACCTCAGCGGAGGGTTCGGTGAGCCTTACTGGCTAAAATCCCTTTTCGCGGGCGAAGTACCTAAACCTCTGCATGAGAAGTTCTCGATTCAGGGCAGTGAAATCTGGCAGGCCGGTGTGGCGCATATTCATGCGCTCGGCTTTGAACCCGCCACGCACTGGCCACACATGTTACCCGCCGCGTTACGGCAAACCCGCAAAAACGGTGAAGAAGCGCTGGATTACTGGTTGCGCATGGCGATGTCCGTGCGTCACGCAGACGTCGGCACGATGGAATCCTATCTGTTATTCCATTCCGCTTTCTGGGGTGGCAGCGACGAGCAACAGTTGCTGATCATTGACGGCCCGTTGTGTGCGGAGTTCAGTGATGAAGAACGTAACCAGTTCCGTGCGAATGCGCTGTGCGATGCACTCTCCGGTGATATCGCCGAACGCGAATCGCCAGAGGCGCTGGCACTTGAGCAGCGGCTGGCCACTTTACTGGCCAGCCCGCTCGAGCCTGACACCCGCATCCGGCTGCTGGATCTCGCCGGAATTTGTACGGCGTACTGGCAGGATGATGATCAGGCCGGTCTGGCCGTTTATGACGCGTTATTTGCAGTGTCACCGCAGGCCATGCCCGGCCATTCTGCCCACATGTTTATTTCCCGTGCTGTGCTGGCAAACGGCCATGAAGAAGGCTTGCCGGTACTTACCCAGTTACTGACCCGCGGCCTCAGCCAGGCCACTGATCCGGTGCTGGTGGCTTTTGCTGCCACGGCGTTGCAATTCGGATTATACGGGCTACCTGCCCGTCCGGAATTAAGTGAAGGGCTGATGGAACATGCGTGGTCGCTTATCCGGCAAGCCGGCGATGAACAGCCGGTCAGCGATCTGGTTACGCTGGCGCATGATATGGCGATCAATGATGATATTGATGCCGCCCATTTTCTGATGACCGGTATGGCGCGCCACGGCAGCGCCATTCATTGCTACGAACTGTATTTCTTCTACCGCAACGGCTGGCATCATGATGTGCCTGAGCATTTTCATAATGACAGTAATGCAATGGATTGTGTCCTCAGCGCCGCCCGCTCCGGCATGGTTCCGGCCATGTTTACCTGTGCTAACGCGCTGCGCGACGGGCTGGGTGGCGAACCGGATTATGAACAGGCGATGCAGTGGTATCAGCGGGCAATGGACGCAGGACATCTGTCCGCCGCTTACTACCGCGCCGGCTGTGCGCTGGATAACGGCTCAGACGCTGAGAAACGTCAGGCCGCAGAGGTCTGGCTACCGGAAATCCTGCATAACCCTGACCATCCTGATCGCGCCGAAGCCGCCTATACACTTGGCATGGCATGGCTGACCGGCACCGGGGTGAAGAAAAACCGTTATGTCGCTGCCAGGTTTATGGAATTTGTGCTTGAACTGAATCCGGCATCTGAGGCCGCGAAGCAGGTTCACGATGACCTCAATGGTTCCCTGCGTGCGAGGATGAATCTTTGGCAGGATAAGCGGAAAGCGGAAATGGAAGATCCGGTAGCGGAGTTTAGATTGCAGGCGCCGCTGCAATAGCGGGCTGATATCTTGGGTTGCCGCCCACTCCGGCCTTAAGATCAACACCGTGGGCTCGCCGCCCACGGTGTTGACTTTAAAGCCGCATCAGCAGCGGCGTCCTGCTTACCTCTCCCTCAGGGATTCTTTAACTTTATTCAGCGGCTTAATCAGATAATCCAGCACACTTTTCTGGCCGGTCTTGATGTCCACGTTCGCCACCATGCCGGGCACAATCGGGAACTGGCGTCCGGCTTTGTTGGTCAGGAAAGCTTTATCGGTACGCACATACACGCGGTAATAATACTGGTCGCGCTTCACTTCATCCTGCAACGTGTCCGGTGATACCCCTTCAACTTTGCCGTCCAGATCACCATAGATTGATGAATCGTACGCCGAGATTTTTACCGTGGCAGGCAGCCCGGGGCGGATATAGGCGATGTCGCGCGGGTTGATACGGGTTTCGATCAATAGCTGATCTTCAATCGGTACGATTTCCATCAGCTTACCGCCCGGTTGCAGCACCCCTCCCACGGTGGAAACCTGGATATCTTTAACAATGCCGTGAACCGGTGAATACAGCTCAGAGCGCGTAACCTGGTCTTCTTTACCGGCCATTACCTGTAACCCGGCATCCAGATCGGCGTTGTTTTTCACCTGCTCCTCACGCGCACGTACCGCGTACTGGTTGATTGCATCGTCGATTTTTCCGCGCAGTTCACTGGCCTGACGTTTGAGACGAATAACCTCAACCTGCCCTGCCGCGCCTTTTGCCACCAGCGGTTGCGTCATGTTGATTTCATCATTCACCAGTCTGAGCGACTGTTGCAAATTCGCCACCGTTTCATCACGGTTCTGCTTACGCGATAAATATAACTGACGCTCACGCGCCACCAGCTCCGGCGATTTCATGGTTTCAGGGCTGAATTTCAGCGGCGCGCCGGTCAGTTCTGCACTCAGACGCTCCGAAGATGCGCGAAGTGTCCGCACACGGGAAGCCGCTTCACCGTAGTTCGACTGAGAACGCGTCGGGTCAAGCTGCGCCAGAAGCTGGCCGCGATTGACTACCGAGCCTTCCTGCACCATCAGTTTTAAAATTACGCCGCCGTCCAGTGAATCAATTTGCTGTGCCTTGCTCGATGGTGTCACTTTGCCGGTGCCGACCGTCACTTCATCCAGCACGGCAAAACGTGCCCAGACGAAAAACACCAGCAAACTGCCCAGCGTGACCCAGATAATCCACGAGACTTTGCGACTTTCGGCCTCCAGTTCATCATGCAATGTCAGATGTGCCATGCAGTGTCCTTAGCAGCTCAGGCTGCGCCTTGTGTTTTATTGTCACCCACGGCTGCTGCCGCAGCGGGCGTGGTACTGACAGCTTTGGCCAGGATCTGATCACGTGGACCGTCTGCTGCCACCCGCCCGTTATCCATCACCACGATCCTGTCCACCAGTTTGAGCAGTGCCGGACGGTGCGTCACAACAATCAGCGTCCGTCCTACAAGCCAGCTGTGTAACTGGCGGATGACATATTCTTCCAGCTGTTCATCCATCGATGCCGTCGGTTCGTCCATCAGCACCACCTGCGGATTACGCAGGATCATACGGCTTAACATCACCATCTGACGCTGACCGCCGGACAATCCCCGCCCGCCTTCGTTGATAATTTTATCAAGGCTCGATGCGTCGGCCTGCACCATAGACAGCGCGCCGCTGATACGCAGCGCCTGTAGCATTTCTTGGTCCGTGGCATGCGGATAACCCAGCATCAGGTTCTGACGTAACGTGCCGAAAAACAGCCGCGAATCCTGCGACAGATAACCGAGCTGGCGGCGGATATCCGCCGGTTCGACTTTGGTCATGTCAACGCCGTCGATGAGGATTTTTCCCTGTGACGGGCTGGCCTGGCCGGCCAGCAGTTTGAGCAATGTCGATTTACCCGCACCGACTTTTCCGAGGATGGCCACGCGTTCACCCGGTTTGATCTCCAGCTGGCCGATGCCTAATACATTCGGCGCGTTCTCTTTGTCGTAGGTATATTGCAGGTTGCGCACGTTGAAATGGCCGCTGAGCGTCGGGCAATGTGACAGCTCGGCATCAGCGGGCCGGTCAACCGGTTTTTTCAGTAATTCATCCAGTCCGCGCATGGCACTTTTAGCATGCTGCCAGCGGGAAAATACCATGGTCAGTTGCATCAGCGGTGCGATAGTGCGTGATGACAACATGCTGCTGGCGACCAGCGTACCGGTAGTAATGTCACCGCTGAGCACCAGATACACGCCGAACACCAGCATGCCGCCATAGGTCAGTTGCTGCACGGTGGAAGCCCAGCCTGTCAGGCGCGCGCCCCAGACACGTTGTTTCATGCCCACTGCGGCGCTGACTTCATGCGTCTGTTCCCACTGACGCTGAAAATAGGCTTCCGCCTGTAACGCTTTAATGTCTTCGATACCTTCGATGGTTTCCACCAGCACGGCATTGCGCAGCGCACTTTCCCGCATGCCTTCTTTTGCCAGTTTAGCCATCGGCCACTGGATCAGAATGCCGGGAATGACAATCAGCGGGATCGCCAGCAACGGAATAATGACCAGCGGGCCGCCGATGAAAAACATGATGCCAAGGAACAGCAACACAAAAGGCATATCCGCCGCCGCACTGATGGTGGTCGAGGTCAGCAGTTCACGCACCTGATCGATTTCACGCAACTGAGAGATAAAGGAACCGGTGGATTTTGGCCGGTCATCGTTTTTAATATTCATCGCCCGCACGAAAAACAACGAGGAGACTTTCAGGTCGATTTTTTTGCCCATCAGATCTGACACCAGCGTACGCATCAGACGGATGATATATTCCATGGCCGCCGCCAGCACCACCCCGAAAAACAGCACCCATAAGGTCGGATAAGATTGCGCCGGGATCACACGGTCATACACCTGCATTGAGAACAAAATACCGGCCAGCGCCAGTACATTACCGAGAACGGAGGCCAGTGAAATTTCCGCGATTTTGCGTCCTGAACCACGGAAATTTTCCCAGAACCAGTGTTTTTTATGCGGCTGAACGAACGGGTCGATACGCTGATCCCGCCCGCGTGCGGCAACGCCCACCAAAAAAACCGGGCCGGTGCTTTGCTCAAGCAACATCACCAGTTCGGCGGAACGCACTAAATTGCCGCCGTCGCTCAGCCAGTAATCGACAGTGCCGTCATCGTGCAGATTTTCCAGTACCGCAATGCCGCCCTGTTGCAGGGTAATAATGGCGGGCAATACTTCCTGACGCCAGCGCACCTGATTCCAGCTGACCATACCGACCTGAAGCCCCATCAGGCCGCTGAGCCGGTCCAGCTGACGCCGCAACGGCTGATGTTCAAACCAGCGCATCTGCTGGCGAAGATAAAGCGGATCTGCTGGTTTGCCGAATGTTTCGGCCACGCGCCCCATGGCGCTTATCCAGACGTCGATCGACAAAGGTGCAGGGGCTTCATGACTCATTTCAACCTCGATATCGAATGCTTCTGGTTTATTCCCGTACTGCCCGATCCTTACAGCGACGGGATGGTGTCACCTGTTTGTTTGTGTCGGTCGATACCTAACATATCGACCAGATTGTCTACGGCAGCGGCGTAGCGCACCGTCGCGTCCCAGCCGTCATACAGCGCGCCAATACGCGACGTATCGGCCTGAAAAACGTCCTGCTCAACACTGAGCAAATCGTTCAGACTGCGCTTGCTGAGTTTGTACTCGTCCTGATAGACGCTGCGGGTATGCGTCGCGCTGCCGAACTGTTCCTCGCCCGCGAGCTGGCGCTGCTGACCGCCGATCATGTCGGCATAAGCCGCCGATGCTTTCTGGTTGATATCCAGCTTGGCTTTTTCGACTTCGGCCTGTGCCGCCTGCCGCTGACCTTCTGCCGCGCGAACTTTGGCACTGACCGCCCCGCCCTGATACACCGGCGCATCCACCGCCAGTTGTACCTGATCGTCCCAATAGGAACCGCCACCGCCGCTGTTTTCATAGCGCGTACGTCCTGCCTGCACTTTCAGGGTCGGCCAGTGCTGAGCTTCGGTCTGATTAACTTCCTCGATCGCCGCCTGCTGTTTAGCCTGTGCGGCACGCACCAGCGTGCTGTTTTCGTAAGGGATTTTGTTGAGGGTGACTTTCTGATCCAACAGGCTTTGCGGCAGATCCGGTAAATTGTCGGAAACCACGCCGGTCAGCACCGTCAGTTGTGCCTGTGCGGAACGTTGCTGGGCGCGATATTGCTCAACCGTGGCTCTCATCCCGGCAATACGCGTTTCTGCCTGCAACACGTCAGACTGCGAACTCAGCCCGGCGTCTGCCCGCAGTCTGGCGGTGTCACGCACACGTTCGAGAGAAGCGATATTGTCACGCGCCGCCAGGCTCAGCGCCTGATAGCGTTTGACCGAGAGATAGGCCTGCAGGGTGCTGAGCGCCACGTCGGTCATTGTGCTGTAAAGCGAATAACGATAGGAATCAGACAGGTATTCCTGCTGACTGATGCTGCCGCCGGTACGACCGAAGTCATACAGCAACTGGCTGAGCTGGACGCCCGCCGACGCGTTGTTGCTCAGGCTCCCTGCCGAGTCAGTCTGATGCGATTTCCCGGCGGTTCCCTGTAAGGAGATTTGCGGGTACCACGCACTTTTGGCCTCATCAAGGTTGCCTCTGCCGACGCGGATTTGCGCCGCAGCTTCAGAAATTTGCGGATTGCGCGCAAACGCCCGCAGGATAGCATCCTGCAACGTCAGGCTGGCACGCATCTCCTCAGTCGGCGCGGCCTGCCAGTTAAATTCCGGCTGTTTAACCGCCGCCACCCCCCCCGAATTCCCTGTTAAAACCGTCAGACACAAGGTGCCCAATATTGCGGTCAGTGACCGCATCACTTTCTTATTTTTCATTACCGACACCACTTAATTACGCCGATTTTTTTGTGGGTACTGCTCTCTCCCCTGCGAAGTGGAGAGTTGGGGCGGGGTATCAATGGCATCGCAGTCGCCAGCAAAACCCCTCCCCGCCTCCCCCTTCGCAGGGGGAGGCGTACAGAATTAACTCTGCTGTACGTGCAGACCGTGTTGCACCAGGACGTCTCCCAGAGTGTTTGAGGTATCCAAAGATGCGTTGTGATAAACGTCGAAGGTCAGTCCGTCCACCGTACGTTGCCCGGTTTCGTTCCATGCGCCGTCGGTGCCCATTTGCAGATTCACCAGACTGCCCTCGCCCCCCCTGATGATCACTTCGTCGGACGGGTTATCCTTCACATTCAGCACCTCATGCAGGTTCAGTGAGATGCTGTTAGTGCCGGAATTGCCTAAATCGAAGATATCGATATGTTCAACTTTCAGCCCGAGCAGCGTCAGGTCCAGATGCTGATGGGTGCCCGCCAGCAACAGGGTATCGACACCGGTTCCGCCGTCGATTTGCGAGAAATCGAGGGTGTGAACCGAAATGGTGTCATTGCCCGCGCCGCCGAGGGCCACGCCCTCAATGGCCGTCAGATCAATGGTCATACCGCCAATAGAGAATGCTGTATCCGCGTGCGCGATGGTGTCTGCAGTGGTGGTGTCAGGCGTAGTGGTAGTTGAAGAGCTGTTGTCCGCAGTGACCAGCGGATCTGTCAGCGTACTGGTAGCATGCGTCGCTGAAGTATCGCTGGTTGCACTGCTGGTATCGGTGGTGTGAACCGCCGCCAGTGTATGGGTATCGTCCACGGCCAGTGACTGAACGGCCAGGCTGCTGGTCTCTGCCGGCAAGGTCGAACCGACGGTCAGCCCGACATGGGCATCGAATCCGTTACCCGCCGCATCCACCGCTTTCAGTTCCACCACCGCGCCGAGCAGTGCGTTCAGTAAGCCCACCAGTCCGTAGCTGCTCAGCAGCGCACTGGACAGTTTCACTGTCCACGAACCGTCTGCCTGCACGGTCCCTGCCAGCGTATTGCCCAGCAGAGTGACACTGACCAGGCCACCTTGGGCGATGTTGCGGCTGGTCCCGCTCAGCGTCAGACCCTGACCGCCGAGAATGCCGCCAACCACACCGAGCGTCAGGCCGAGCAGTGGATTCAGCGCCACCAGCGGCAATGCATGTGTCAGTACGTTCAGCGGGTTAGAAATGATTGCAGTGTTGCCCACAAGATCCGCAACCGAAACAGAGACCTGCGTCGAACCATCCGCCAGCCCTTTCAGCTCTGCCGAGGTGAACGGCACACTCCACGCGCCGTTGGTGATGGTACCGGTGTGCGTCACGCCACCAATAGTGACCGACACCGTGCCGTTGAGCAGGTTGGAGGTCCCGGTAATATTAGTACTGGCACCCGCTTCAGCGGCATTCAGATAACCGTCTCCGCCAAACAACGAGCCGAGTGACAGCGTTGGCAGGGTGTGAATACCCACCGTTGCTGTCGCACTGCCGCTGACGGCATGACCGGCAGCATTGGTTACCGACGCACCGACATTCAGCGCACCGTCAAGCAGGCTGGAGAGGGTAAGCTGCGGAATGGCCACACTGAAGGTGCCATCCGCTTTCACCAGTGCCGTCAGGGTATTGCCGCCGACGTTCAGGGTCACGGTCGATCCCTGCGCATTGGTGGTGGTTCCGCTGATGGTCTGAGTGAGCAGTGCATCCGCCGCGTTCAGCAGGCCATCACCAAATAACGGATTCAGCGTGATGGTTGGCAGTGACTGCGATACCACGTTCAGCAGGTTGGTGACCGATGCCGGGTTACCGGAGCCGTCCACCAGGCTGGCGACCACCGATTGAGAGCCGTTGAGAATAGCGCCCAGATCCGTCACCGGTACCGTCACGCTGAACACGCCGCCAGCGCCCACATTGGCAAGGTAGTTTTTGCCATTCAGGGAAATCTGCACTTGGGTGCCTTGCGCGACGTTGGTCGCGATACCGCTGATGGTCTGACCGGTCAGCAGGTCAACCACGTTCAGCACGCCATCGCCAAAGACCGGATTCAGGACAATCGATGGCAGATTGTGAATACCGACATTCAGCCCCACGGTATTTGACGCCGTGTTACCCACTTCATCGGTCACGGTGGTGACGATGGTCAGATTGCCGTCAAGCAATCCGGCAAGTTGCAGCGGGGTCAGTGACGCGGAGAATTTGCCGTCACTGCCAACGGTTGCTGTCAGGTTGATCAGGCCGCCGCCGACGTTAATGTTGACCGTTTCGCCGACGTGCCCGTTGGTGACCGTACCGCTGATGGTCTGTGTCAGCAGCGCTTCAGCCGCATTCAGGATGCCATCTGCACCGAAAACAGGATCCAGCACAATTTTCGGTACCGCGTTAATAATGGAAGTCAGCGTGCTGCTGCTGGTGCTGGTATTACCGCCGTTGTCGGTAACAGAAACCACGACCGGGAAGGTGCCGTCGCCCAGCGCTTTCAGGTCACCCGGTTGCAGGGTGATGCTGAATGCGCCCGTCCCGTCGGTCGCGCCGAGGAAGGTTTTCCCGCCCAGCGTGACCTGCACCTGCGTTCCCGACGCCACGCCGCTGACTGTCCCGCCAATCACCTGGGTAGTCAGTGCGTCCGCTGCGTTGAGCAAGCCGTCGCCCAGGACCGACGTCAGGTTAATGACCGGCCTGACGAGATCCAGCACCGCATTCGCGGCCGCGCTGCCAACATTACCCGCCGCATCCGCCACCGTCACACTGACCGCAGCGGTCGTGCCACTCAGCAAGCCGAGAACGGACGGCGGAACAGTGACCAGGAAATGTCCGGTCGCATCAACTACGCCGTTAATGGTTTGTGTGCCGACCTGCACGGCGATCGCGGTACCTGCCGCAACGTTCGAGACCGTGCCGCTAATCGTCTGATTAACCAGCAGATCAGCGATATTGAGCACGCCGTCACCAAACACGGTATTGAGCACCACCTGCGGCAGATTGTGGATGGCAATCCCCACCGGAATAGGGGTAGAAGACGTGTTGCCCGCCGGGTCTGTCAGGGTGATACCCAGATTCAGGGTGCCATCCAGCAGTGCGCCCAGATCGCCCGGCTGGATCTGGATATTCCAGGTGCCTGCCGTCACGGTAGTGTTATAGGTTTTACCGCCAAGGGTCACGGTCACCAGCGTGCCGTCAACCGCCGTCGCTGCGCCCCCGATGGTTTGTGCCAGCAGAGATTCCGCCGCATTCAGCAGGCCATTGCCGCCGAAGATTGGCGTGAGGTCGCCCAGCACCGGCAAGGTTTTCAGCACATCAAGATTAAGTGCTTCAACCTTGGTGTTCCCCGCCGCATCGGTCAGGGTGAGATTGATAACCTGCGCACCATCGGTCAGTGCGCCGAGAACGGCGGCCGGTATGGTAAGTGACCACAATCCGTTAGCGCCCACGATTGCCGACAATGGCGTACCGTCAATTACCGTTGAGATAACTGACCCGACGCCCGCGCCAATCACCGTGCCGCTGAGGGTTTGCGCTACCTGTGATTCCGCCAGATTAAGGAAACCGTCGGTCAGCCCCAGTCCGCTGGCCACATTCAGATCCAGCAGTTTGTTGAAGAAGATATCCAGACCGGTACTGACGCTGGTGGTGTTACCCGCCGCATCTGTTACGGTGGCGGCCAGGGTCAGGGTACCGTCATTGAGCAAAATCAGTTGTTCAGGTGTCAGGTTAAGCGACCATGCACCGCCAGGCTGGATAAGCGCTGTCCCAATAGAGGCGCCGCCCAGAGTGACGTTCACTGTCTGCCCGTCCGCACCGCTGGAGGTCCCCCCCACCAGCACGTTGAGCAGTGATTCCGCCAGATTAATGACGTTATTACCGGCAACCGCATTCAGCGCCAGTAACGGCGCTGACGTATCAACGTTCACCGTATGCGGAACCGCCGTACCCACGTTGCCTGCCGCATCCGTGAGGGTGGCGGAGATCACGTTGGTTGCGCCGGTACCTTGCGGTAATGCCTGCAAATCGGCGGCGGGTACGCTGACTGACCAGGTGCCGCCGGTCTGCACGGTGCCGCTGTAGGTTTTGCCATTCAGTGTGACCGTGACCACACGGCCCACTTCACTGGTATCCGCCGTCCCTGAAATCAGCTGGGCGGATTTCGACTCGGTATTATTGAGAATATCATCGCCGGTAAAGGCGCTGATGGTCAGGGTCGGCGCAGTGGTATCCACCAGCACGCCTTGCGTGACATTGGTCACCGGAATAAGCGTTGATGCGGTCACCGTCGTGGTCGTGCCATTCACAAATTCGGAGGCTGGAACAGGCAGTGTCCAGACGTCGGCGTTAACCGTCGTCGTGTGCGGATTCCCGCCGACAGTGACGGTGACCAGTGTGCCATCCGGCACATTCACTGTTTTACCGGAAAGGGTAATGTCCGCCGGATTGCCATCCGCCACGTTAATAATGTTGTCACCGGTGACCGGATCAAGGGTAATGGAGAACGCAGGGGGTATCAGGTTTACCGTGACTGGCAATGATGTTGCCGTCGCCGGGTTACCCGCCAGATCACTCACTGCGACACCAATCGTCTGACCGGTTGACAGCGTACCGAGTTCATCCGGGGTCAGTGTCACACTCCATGAACCGTCACCCTGCACCGTTGCCTGATGGCTGATGCTGCCGACCGTGACTGTCACCTGCTGTCCCGCCTGCACATTCACCGTCGTACCGGTAATGGTTTGCGTGCTCTGGCTCTCGGCGTAGGTCAGATCAAAACCGGCACCGGCAAAGGACGTCACCGCCACGGAAGGCAGTTGTGTCACGGCAATGCCGACATCCGCCGAGGCTGAACCGGTATTGCCGCCGCCGTCCGTGACAGACACGGAGATTTGCTGAGCGCCCTGCGGAAGAGCGGCGATTTCACCCGCTGTCACCGGAACCGACCAGTTACCGTCCGCATCCACCGTCACACCCGGAAGAGGTATTCCGCCAAGGGTGACCACCACAGTTTGCCCCGTTCCCGACAGCCCGGTGGTCCCGGTCAGGGTCAGCGGTGTGGCAGCTTCGGCCGCACTCAGATAACCATCGCCAAACGGCGTATTGATGGTGACATCCGGCACGGTGAGATAGCTGTTAAAAGGCTGCGTCGCTGGCGTACTGTTGCCCGCGGCATCTGTTACCGTCACGTTGATATCATGCAGACCACTGCCCAGAGAATTCAGTACGCCTGCAGGCAGACTCACCGACCAGTCACCGGTCGACGGATCGACGGTCGCGGTATAGGTGGTGCCAGCCACATCAATGGTCAGTTTAACGTTCTGGTTGTTGCCGGTGATGCCGGTATTACCGGTAATCACGTTCACGGCAGCCGCTTCAGCGATATTCAGATTGCCGTCGCCAAACGGCAGGTCGATAACCGGCACAGGGGCGGACAGATAGGACGTGAAGGTCAGTGTCGCATCGGTATGATTCCCCGCGCTGTCTGTCGCCGTGACGGTAATCTCGTATGTCGCCGTCGCCAGACCCAGCGTTGCCAGCTGGGCGGGTGTCAGGTTCAGGCTCCAGTTACCGGTAGCCGGATCCACTATGGCTGTAAACGGACTGCCGGTTATGCCCGCGATAGCCACACTGACGGTTTGCCCGGCTCCGGTCACGCCGGTAGTACCCGTGAGCGTCTGGCCACCAACAGCCGTGGATTCGGCAATGTTCAGCGTACCGTCGCCGAATGGCAAATTGATGGTCGGTGCAGGAACGTTGTGGATTTGTACACCGACAGAAACCGGCAGCACAGATGAGTTGCCCGCACTGTCGGTCACGGTCACCACCACCGGCCAGCTGCCATCCTGCAATGCCAGCAGTTCAGGGGACGTCAGCGAAACGCTCCAGGTTCCCGCCGCAGAATCGACCACAACCGGTACCGCGTTGCCGTTGATGACCACGGTCACGGTCTGCCCCGGACTGGTGATCCCGGTGGTACCGGTAATCACCTGACCTGCCGGGTTTGACGCTTCATCGAAATTCAGAATGCCATCGCCGAATGGCTGGTTAATGCCAGCCACTGGCAGAACATGGGTCAGAGCGGTGAAATCAAGGGTACCGGCCGCACTGGTATTCCCCGCGCTGTCGGTTGCGGTCACACTGATGGTGTGCGTGGCATCCGCCAGCCCCTGAAGCACACCGGAAGGCACCGTCGCCGTCCAGGTGCCATCATTGCCCACGGTGGCCAGCACCGGCGTGCCATCGACAGTCACCAGAACGGTCTGACCCGCGCCGGTAGTGCCGGTTGAACCGGTAATCAGCTGATTACCCGCCGCTTCGGTGGCGTTCAGAATGCCGTCCACAAACGGGGGGTTGATGGTCGGTACCGGCAACGCAGACAGCTCAATATCCAGACTGGCGCTGGAAGACGCCGGGTTACCGGCAACATCTTCTGCCGTCACGGTCACCTGCACGATACCGCTGGTCAGTCCGCTGAGCAGGCCCGGCGAAACGATGGCCGTCCAGCCGAGTCCGTCAGGGTTCACCGTACCGGAAATTGGATCCGCCAGCCCCGGCACCGTCACCTGCACAGTCGTTCCCGGTGCCAGACCTGAGCTGGTTCCACTGAGGGTGAAACCGTTGGCCGCTTCACTGATATTCAGAATACCGTTCCCGGCAATCACACCAAAGGTCAGCACGGGTAATGCGTGCGTCGAAAGCGTGAAATCAGCAAAGGTACTCACGTTATTCCCGGCCGCATCGGTGACACGGACGTCGATGGTTTTGCTGCCATCGGTAGTAATGGCCTGCACATCTCCGCCCGGAATCGTGAGACTCCAGGCACCGGTACCGTCCGCGGTCGTGGTGTAATCTTTTCCGTTGAGCGTGACGGTAACGGTCAGGTTAGGATCCGTCGAACCACTGACCGGAATACCCAGCGCGGCTTCCGCCAGATTAATGATGTTATCCCCGCCGGTATCGACGGTCACGGTCAGTATCGGCGCCGCCGTATCAACGGCCACATTGTGTGTTGCCGTCGCCACGTTTTGCGCCACGTCATCTGCGGTGGCGGTGAAGGTATTATTGCCTGCTGGCAGCGCCTGAACCTGAGCAGCCGTCATCGGGAGGCTCCAGCTACCGTCGGCCTGCACAGTGGCTGTATAGGTCGCGCTGTAGTTTTCGCCGGTAATGACCACGGTGACGGTGCCATTCACAGGAACATGAGTGGAAGTCCCGCTGACAGTCATTCCCTGATTATGCTCAATGATATTAATGTAATCATCGCCGGAAATGGCATTGATGGTCAGGGTTGGCAGGTCACCCGGCTGGGTGATAACCGTGGCGTTGTGCGAGGCAGATGCCGGGTTACCGGCCAGATCCGTGGCGGTCGCCGTGACAGTAACCGGCCCGTCAGATAAGTTACCCAGATCAGCCAGAGGCACGGTAGCCGTCCAGTTGCCATTCGCATCAACCACGGCGTTGTAGGCTTTACCGTTAAAGCTCACCACCACAATCTGTCCGTTTTCGAGATGGGTGGATGTCCCGGTGATCGGAATATCCGCGCCTTTTTCGATCGCATTAATGTAATCGTCGCCGGACACCGCGGTAATCAGCAGCGTCGGCAAATCAACCGGATTAGCATCCACGCTGAAGGTATGCGGGGCTGTAGTGCTGTTCCCTGCCGCATCAGTGATCGTGGCGGTCAGCGTATACGTGGTATCTGTCAGCGACTGCACGACACTACTTGGCAGTGTAAAGCTCCAGGTACCATCCGGCTGAACCACTGCGGTGTACGTCACATTGTTAAAACTCAGCACTACGGAAACGGTTTGACCGGCATCCGGGATATCCGCGCTTCCGCTGATTACCACAGGTTGCAGCGATTCGGCCGCATTAATAATGTCATCCGTCGCCACCGGGTTAAAGGTTAGCGTTGGCAAGGTATAGTCGACGGTAATAGCGCTGTTAACGGTGCCCGCGTTACCGGCACTGTCAGTGGCAGTCACTACCACGTTTTGCGGACCTTCCGGTATCGCCTGCAAATCTGCCGCACTGAGGTTCACCGTCCAGATACCATTGGCATCAACAACAGCGGAATGATCCACCCCTCCGATATTGACCACCACGGTCTGGCCTGCGCCTGTGACTCCGGTGGTACCGGTGAGCGTCTGATCGGTATCCGCTTCCCGCTGATTCAGGAAGGTATCGCCAAACGGCGTTTCAATGGTGGGCACCGGCACGTTCTGCGTCGCGAGCTCAATATTGACCGGTGGCAGCGTAGTGGTGTTACCTGCCGCATCGGTCAGTTCAGCGGTCAGCGGATAACTGCCGTCAGCCAAGCCGTTGAGGGTATTGGCCGGAATGGTGGTGCTCCAGCTGCCGTTTGGCTGCACTTCTGCGGTATATGTCTGTCCATTGAAGGTCAGTGTCACCGTCTGCCCTGCATCGGCCGGATCACTGGTTCCGCTCAGGGTAATCGGCGCGCCAGCTTCGGCCGCGTTAATCACGTTGTCCGTCGCCACATTATCGAGTGACAGCGAAGGCGGTGTGAAGTCCACATCCACCGATCCCGGCAACGTAGCGGTGTTGCCTGCGGCGTCGGTCACATTCACAGTGAGGGTTTTCGTCCCTTCACCCAGCCCCTGTAAATCCGCCGAAGGAATGGTCACGGTCCAGCTACCGTCGGTTGCCACCGTACCGGTGTAAGGCGTGCCGTCAATGATAACTGTCACCGTCTGACCGTCACCGGTCAGCCCCGTTTTACCGGTCAGTATCTGATCGGTGGCAGCCTCCGTGCTGCTCAGCAAACCATCGCCAAACGGCGTATTCAGCGTCGGTTGCGGCAATGTGGTGTAAATGCCCAGATCCTGCGTCGCCGTAACCGCGCCCTGATCGGTCGTCACGGTAGTTACAATGACGTGGCTGGTGCCGTCCGCCAGGTTAGCGACATCCCCCGAGGGCACATTAATGGTCCAGTTGCCGTCAGCGTTGGTCTGCGTGGTATAGGTCACCGTGCCCAGTTTGACGGTAACCGGCGTACCTTCCGGCACGTTGGCGGTTTTACCGCTGATGTCAAAACCTGCGCCCGCTTCGGTGGCATCGATTTTATTATCGCCGGTAATCGGGTTGATGGTCACTCCGCCCAGCGCACTGTTAACCGTGAAGTCTTCGCTGTTGCTGGCCGGGTTGCCGGCTTTATCGGCGACAGAAACCTCAATGGTTGCGGTGCCGTTTTGCAGCGCCTGTAAGTCAATCGCCGAAACGCTGACACTCCATGCACCGCTGGCTAACACCGTCGCCTGATATGTTCCGCTTCCGATACTTACGGTGACAATTTGTCCGGCTTCAACTTGAGTTGTCGTGCCGCTGACAGTCTGCGGGTTGGTGCGTTCCGCGCCATCGAGCGTGCCGTCTCCGGCAAACAGATCAATCTCAATCGTCGGCAATAATGCCGGATCCGCTTTCACCGTCACCGGTGTGGTTGCGGTTCCTGCGTTACCGGCAGCATCGGTGACGGTGACCGTCAGGATGTAAGTGCCATTGGCGACATTCGCCAGTGCATCCGCCGGAATGTTGACTGTCCAGCCACCGCCAGTCACCACGGTACCTGTATAGGTATGACCCGCAATACTGAGGGTAACAATATCCCCGGCCTCACCGGCACCGGCAGTGCCACTGACAGGAATAACCGCCCCTGCTTCTGCGGCATTAATGATGCCGTCACCGGCGACCGGGTTGATAGTAACTACCGGTGCCACCGTATCGATGGTTACCGGCACAGAAATATTACTGGTATTTCCCGCCGCATCGGTCACCGTAACCTGTACGGCGGCCGGTCCCTGAGGGATGGCCTGCAAATCTCCGGCAGGTACGATGGCGCTCCAGTTACCGTTAGCATCCACCGTGGCAGTGTACAGAATACCGCCGACGGTGACCGTGACGGCCTGTGCGTCGCCGCTTACCCCGGTGCTGCCGGTCAGTGTCTGCCCGGCAGCAGCCTCACTGGCATTCAGTTGTTTATCGCCAAAGGGGGTATCAAGCGTCGCAACGGGGAGGGAGTGAATGATCACACCGAAGTCACTGCTGCCGGATACCGGATTGCCTGCGGCATCTGTCGCGCTGACTTTCACCGTGTTGTTACCGTCACTGAGCAGTGCCAGATCGGCTGCCGGGATCGGCGTACTCCAGGCACCGCCAGTGCCGGTGGTTGCCGTATACGTTTTGCCGTTCAGCGTAATGGTGACCACGCTGTTCACAGGCACATTAGCGGACGTCCCGCTGAGAGTAATGCCGGCGGCGGCTTCACTGGCATTGAGCTGGTTATCGCCCGCCACCGGATTAACCGACAGCCCGCTGAGCTGGTTGTTGACCGTCAGGGTTTCGCTGCCGGTCGCGATATTGCCCGCTTTATCTGCCACGGATACGCTGATCGGGGTGGTACCGTTGGCGAGGGTCGCCAGATCCGCAGCCGGAATACTGATGCTCCAGTTTCCGCTTGGCTGTACCACAGCCGTGTAAGAATGACCGTTAAGCAAGATCAGCACTGTCTGGCCCGCTTCAACCTGTGAGGTCGAGCCACTGAGTGACTGCGCGGTTTGTTGTTCTGCGCCATCCAGTACGTTGTTACCCGCAAAAGTATTCACGGTGATGGTCGGACCGTTGGCCGCATCTGCGACCAGTTGCACGTTTGAACCCACAGTGGTGGTATTACCGGCTGCATCTGACAGCTGGACTTGCAGAGGATAGTTGCCGTCTGCAATCCCGCTAAACGCGGCAGCAGGCACGGAAACACTCCACTGGCCGTTGGGTTGCACGATGCCGGTATAGGTTTCACCGTTGAGGGTCACGGTTACAGTACGTCCTGCTTCAGAAATAGAGGCGGTGCCGGTGATCGCCACGCCTGCGGCCGCTTCAGTACCGTTGATATATCCGTCGCCGGAAACCGGGTTAACGGTCAGAAGCGGCGCGGTAAAATCAGCCGTGGCATTGCCGCTTATGGCAGCGGTATTACCTGCACTGTCCGTCGCGGTAACAGAGATAGCCACATTGCCCTGCGGCAGCGCCTGCAAATCTGCGACCGGAACCTGAACTGACCAGTTGCCATCTGCGGCCACTGTCGCGTTATAGGTGTGTCCGCCTAATGTGACGGTCACCGTCTGACCATCACCAGATTTACCCGTTGTGCCGCTGAGAGTTTGTCCGGCGGCGGCTTCTGCGCTATTGAGCAGGCCATCACCAAACGGCGTATTGAGAGTCGGTACCGGATTGGTGTTGTCGATACCGATATTAATGCTGTTGGATAAAATCACCCCGCCCGGCCCTTCGACAGTGGCAGAAATGCTGCTGAGGTCCGGATTCGCGCCCTTAATATCCCCAATCTCACCCGTGCTTAACAGCATGAACCATCTGCCATTCGCCCCCACCGTGGCTGTTTTAAACAGCGAACCGAAACGCACAGTGACGATGGCATTTTCCGCAACACCCAGTGTGGTTCCGCTGATTTCAATGCCGTTTGCGGTTTCAACGGCATTAATCACGTTATCACCGGTCACCGGATCAATCGCAATGCCGTTCTGTGAGGTATCAACGTCGAAGGTATCGCTGCCGGTCGCCGGGTTACCGGCTTTATCAGAAACGCTGACATTGATGGTTTTGGTGCCGTCAGTCAGTGTGACCATATCAGCCGCCGGAATAATCACACTCCAGTTGCCGCTGGCCTGTACCGTGGCCTCGTAGATGCGGCCGTTGAGCGTAACAGTGACGATCTGGCCGGCTTCGACGAGCGTCGTGGAGCCGGTCAGTACCTGCGCCGTCTGCACTTCTGCGCCATCAACCACCTTATCACCACCAAACGCGTTCACTGTAATGCCCGGCTGGAGGGTGGAATCGGCAGCCACGTGCAGCGGACGGGTGCTGGTCGTGGTATTACCCGCGGCATCCGTCAGGGTAGCGCTGATCGGGAAATCACCGTTGAGCCCGCTCAGCGTACCCGCCGGGATTGACGTGCTCCACGCACCGTCAGCACCCACAATGGCGGTGAACGGATGGCCGTCAATCGTGATATTCACCGTTCTGCCCGAGTCTGCGGACGAGGCCGTACCTGTTAAAGTCAGTGCGCCAGCGGCTTCGGCCAGACTGATCTGCCCGTCTCCGGCCAGCGGATTGATCACAAGCGTCGGAGCCACCGTATCGACTGTCACCGGCGTCGTGATGCTGCTGTGGTTACCCGCCGGATCTGTCACGGCGACCACGATATTATTGCTGCCCTGCGGCAGGGCACCGAGTACGGAGGATGGCACCGTGACGGTAAACGTACCGTCCGGTGCTACGGTGCCGGTAATTTGCTGACCGCCCACCGTGACAGTCACGGTCTGTCCGTTGCCGGTCAGACCGGTATTCCCTGTCAGTGTCTGGCTGGTCGTGGATTCGCTGGCATCAAGGGTGTTGTCACCGCCGAATACCGGATCCAGCGTCGGCGGTACACCGTGGATAGCCACATTGAGACCCGTCGTCTGACTGAGGGTATTGCCTTGTGAATCCACCATGCTGACCGTCACGGTAGTCGAACCGTCAGCCAGTGCCTGTAAGTCCGCTGGAGAAATGCTCAGACTCCATCCGCCACCCGTGGTGGTGGTCGTGTGATAAACCACACTGCCTACCGTGACGGTAATTTCTGTTCCGGCTGGCACATTGGCTGTCGTCCCGGTGATCACCAGTGCGCTTTGCGCTTCGCTGGCATTGAGCTGGCCATCACCGGAAACCGGATTGACGGTCAGGATCCCGGCGCTGTCGCTGATGATAAAACTTTCCGGCGCAGAGGTCGGGTTACCTGCCGCATCGGTCAGGGAGGCCGTTAGCGTATAAGCCCCTTCTGCCAGCGCAGAGACAATATTTGCCGGGATGGTCACAGACCAGGTGCCATCAGCACCGACGGTTGCACTGTAATGAATGTCGTTGAGCACGATATCCACCGCACGGCCTGCTTCAGAAACAGATGCCGTACCGGTGAGAATCAGCGGTTGCTGATGCCCGTTTGCATCAATAACGTTATCGCCATCCACAGGATTTATCGTCAGCGCTGGCGGCGTGGTATCCACCACCACCGTCACACTCCTGGTTACTGTTTCGCCTGACGTGTTAGTCAGGGTCACGGAAATGACATAGGTGCCGTCCGCCAGCGTTTGCAGTTCGCTGGCAGGAAGAGGAACGTTCCAGCGACCGCTGCCATCCACGGTCGTGGTGAAGGTTTTTCCGTTGATCGTCAGCACTATCGTGCTGCCGGCAGCCGCGTTGGTCGATATGCCGCTGAATGTTTGCTGGCTGGCAACGGCGACGCGGTTTAGGGTGTTATCGTTGGCAAAGGTCGACAGCGTCAGGGTGGGTGCAGCGCCCCCGGTCGTGCCGCCGTTATTTCCCCCATTATTGCCACCGCTATTTCCGCCCGTGCTACCCCCACCGGTATTCCCGCCCCCGGTATTTCCACCCCCGTCACTGCCGCCGTTATTGCTGCTGCTACCGCCACCACCGCCGCTTCCCCCTGCAGCAATAGCGATACCTGCACCCAGGGCAAGCACACCCAGCACAGCCCCCAAAACAGCAGGATCAAAATTCGAGGAGTCGATAAGCAACGCACCGACATCAGGAAGGGTCTCATAGGCGGGAACAATCGGAACAGCTCCCGCTGTCGCGCCGGTATCGATAAAAGCGGCGTGTTCGACAGGATGCTCTCCATCATCGAAAATCAGTTCGCTGTGATGGCCTTTGCCATCTGTATCAAAGAAACTGTGATAGCGGACGGTGCGTCCGTCTTGCATGTGAATGATCAGATCATTCCCTACCCGCTCGTAGCGGGCGACGACATCGCGTGTCGCGTGCACGCGTATTATGCTGATTTGATTGAGAGTGACATCCTGGCTGGCGTTTGAGAGCTGGGAGATTACTGCACCATTAGTACGAGAAAGAACATCAATAACCACACTACCGTTCTGAGCCATGTTGTACCCCTGTTACGCCAGTTTTTGTCCATACACGCTAACGACCGCTCTTCCTTTTTCAGGCAAAAAGCGGTTCTGCGGGTAATGAAGACCATTAAGAAAAAATGGATAAACTTCCAACTGGTGTGAGGTAAGGCCACAAACAACAAAACAATCAAAAAAGTGCGGTTATTGCATGTAAATATTTTTTAGGGGCTTCGGTAAATCATCGTTTCGGCATTTTTTCCCGAAACTCCATAAGTTATATGCATGATTTGAGTTAAGTGCCATAAAAAGAAAATATCGTTAAGATTGAAATAATTCATTAAAGAAAGTCAAATCATCAGTTTAACAAATGTAAAATTTTGGTTTAATCATGGTTATTTACATTTATCTTCATAAAAAACAACGCAATCACTTATTACCCATACAAGATAAAAGGGATTATTAATAATAAAATCAATCAGGTGACGGCAAAGAAATTCATCAAATTGACTTACTGATTGTGTGATGGTCTTTGAGATTTCCTGGCGTCAGGGTATCCGGCAAGCACACAATTAAGACTATGCGCAATCACAGCACTTATGCTTTCTGCTAAAGTATCCGGCCAGTACGTTTGCGGGCGGTGAGTGGTTTAATTTTTTAAATGCAAAGGGATTTTCACGATATGTCTCACGACCCGATAACCACACCGCCCCCGCAGGAAATGATGGCTGAGCCCGTTTCGCAACCTGGCGTGGCACAACAACATGCTACGCGGCTTATTTTTCTGTTGTCAGGATTTGCAATGGCTGCCTGGGCACCGCTGGTGCCTTTCGTCAAATTGCGGCTGGAAATCAGTGACGGAACATTGGGGTTGCTGCTGTTATGCCTCGGGGCAGGTTCAACATTTTCGATGCCGCTGACCGGTTTCCTGACCAGTAAACTGGGGTGTAAAACGGTCATTCTGATCGCCAGTTCACTGTTGTTGTTGTCCCTCCCATTGCTGACACTCATGAACAGCACTGCCGGAATGGCGCTAATTCTTCTGGTCTTCGGGGCCGCCATCGGCATGATTGATGTCGCGATGAACGTTCATGCCGTTGTGGTTGAGAAAGCCAGTGGCCGTGCGATGATGTCGGGCTTTCACGGTTTTTTCAGCATGGGCAGTATTTTTGGGGCGCTTGCTGTAACCGGCCTGTTATTCCTCGGACTGTCGCCGTTTCAGTCAGTAATGCTGGTCGTGGTTTTACTGGCAATTCTGGTGATATTTACCTGCCCGCATCTGTGGCGCGAAACGCGTCATGAGGGTGACGGACCGATATTTGTTCTGCCCCGCGGCTGGGTTGTGCTGCTGGGGATTTTATGTTTTGTGATGTTCATGACCGAAGGGTCGATGCTGGACTGGGGCGCGTTGTTCCTTACCACCGAACGCGGTGTGTCAGCGCATCAGGCCGGTCTCGGTTACGCCGTTTTCTCCGTCGCGATGACGGCCGGACGTCTGACCGGTGATCGCATCATCAGCATATTGGGTCGTTATAAAGTGCTGATGTATGGCAGCCTGTTTTCAAGCCTCGGTCTGATTTTACTGACCACCGTCGATAATCTGTGGGTCGCGGGCCTGGGTTTTGTCATGATTGGATTTGGCGCGTCAAATCTGGTACCGATCATGTTCAGCGCGGCAGGCAATCAGACCTCCATGCCAGCAGGAATGGCTATCGCCTCCGTGACAACGCTGGGCTATGCCGGTATTTTAGCGGGTCCGGCGCTGATTGGTTTTATCGCGCAAGTCAGCAGCTTATCTGTAGCATTAGGGTGCGTTGCGGCAACGATGTTGTGTGTCACTGTTTGTGCAAAAACCGTCGTCCGCTAAAAGCGTCATAACAAGAATGAAGGGAAAAACTCATCATCATGGCTGGTAAATATTTATCGCTGACATCAACCAATATCACGCGATTCTTTTGGTTGTTCATTTTACTGCTGGCGCTGGGGCTTGGCCTTTACGGGTATAACTACACCAATGCTTATCTGAAAGACAAACTGCTCACGGTACAAAACACCGCAGATTTACTGCAAAAGCGCATCGATAAGTACCGCTACATGACCTACCAGATTTACGACAATTTCACGGGTCAGCCGATGTCTGCGGAGGCCGTCAATGCACAGGAAATCCGCCTGCGCCAGGACATGTATTTTGTTTCCAAATCTCACAAGAAAACCGATGCGCTGATTTTCGGTACTCATGACAGCTCCACCCTGGATTTAACCCTGAAAATTTCATCCTTCCTGGATGACCAGTGGGGTTCAACAACTCATCCTTATTCGCTCTATTACCTGAACGGTCAGGACAACAGTATGTTGCTGATCACCACAGTGCCGCTTGAGCAGCAGGATTCCCGCCTGAAAGAAAACTATTTCACCAGCACGCTGCAGTCACGCCGTGCCGAAATGTTACAGCAGGCAAACACCCTCGATGAGCGTGAAAGTTATTCTCCCCTGCGCAAATCGCGCCAGAGCAACGACTATTCTTTCTCCCTGCGCACCACCTTTAATAATCCGGGTCATCTGGCGACCGTGATTGCCTTCGATTTACCGATGAGTGATCTGATCCCTTCCGGCATGGCGAGGGATAATTTCCAGCTTAATGGCAACACCACGGCGGTAAATGAAGGTGATCCGACCGACGATAATACGGCAGCCAGCAGCATTATGATGCAGGGATGGTCGCTGGTGTTTGATGTGCCGCTGAGCAATTCACCGCTGTCACTGACCTACCATGTGCCGCTGTTTGGCCTGGTGGTTGATCTTGCACACAATAACTTCTGGCTGATCCTGATCAACGTGTTCCTGATCGGGCTGGCGATGATCAGCATCTATTTCATTCGCCACCAGTACATCCGCCCGAGCGAGAATATGGCGGCACAATTGCAAATGCAGCAGGCACTGAATCAGGAAATCATTTCGGGTCTGCCGCTGGGTTTGCTGGTGTATAACTTCAGCAATCACAGCGTGATCCTCAGCAATAAAATTGCCGACCAGTTATTGCCGCACCTGAGCCTGAACAAAATTGCCAATATGGCCGAACAGCATCACGGCACGATACAGGCGACCGTCAATAACGAAGTCTATGAAATCCGAATGATCCGCAGTCAGATATCGCCGGAAACTTACCTGTTTATGCTCCACGATCAGGATAAAGAAGTGATGGTGAACCGCACGCTGCAACAGGCCAAACGTGAGTTTGAGAAGAACCTGCAGGCACGCAAACTGATGCTGCATAACCTGGGCATTGAGCTGAATCAGCCCTTGCAGGAACTGAACGGGCTGGCCGTAGCTCTGGTGGAAGAACAGAAGCCGGAAACCCGTCAGACGCTGGAAGGCAAACTACTGAATGAATCGCGCAATGCGCTGACGCTGGTCGATAACATTACACTGCTGACCCGTCTGGAAACTCAGGACTGGCAACCGGCAAGTGATAGGTACGTGCTTTCAGCCATGGTAGACGAGTTGTTGCTTGAGGCCCTTCCCCGTCTGACTCAGAAAGGCCTCGGGTTACTGAATCATTTCCAGATAGCCCCTGAAGCGGCCTTTATCGGCGATATGCAGGCGGTGAAGAAAATTCTGTCTCTGTTGCTCGACTACGCCATCGTTACAACCTCACTGGGCAAGGTAACCCTGACCAGCGAACAGGACGAAGATCGCCCGGATCAGTTGATTTTCCACATAAACGATACGGGTAGCGGAATTTCCAAAGAAGAACTGAGTAATCTGAATTATCCTTTCCTTAGTCAGACGTTAGTCGATCGCTTTAACCACGGCTCCGGGCTAACATTCTTCCTGTGTAACCAGCTGTGCAAAAAACTGGGTGGCCAGCTGGAAATCCGCAGCAAGCTTAATATCGGCACACGCTATACTGTGCGTATAAAACAACGTCAGGAAGCGCAGGAAGTCGAAGCAGAACACGAAAAATTACTGACTGATGTGACGGTATTACTCGATATCACATCAGATGAAGTTCGCGGTATTGTGACCCGGACCATGAACGCCTACGGTGCGGTGTGCATCGTGGCTGACGACCGACTGGCCGCGCGGGAATATGATGTTTTACTGACAGATAACCCGCAAAACAGTGACCAATTTACCCTGCTGCTGACCGACGATGAGTCGGGATTACAGCAGCTTGAAAAGCATTATATTCGCGTCAATTACAACATCAGCAGTGCGCTGATCGACGCAACATTACTGTTAATCGAACAGCAATTTTCTGTATCCGATGACAGTGTTTCACCCGAAGAACCCGGCGAAAACTCTCTCGACCATTATGAAAAGCAGCTAAAATCAAGCGATTACTATCAGCTTTTCGTTGAGACAGTACCGGAAGATCTTGAGAAACTGTATAATGAAAACCAGCGCCGTGATTTCACATCACTTTCCCAAACAGCACATCGTCTCAAGGGGGTGTTCGCCATGCTGAACCTGACCCCAGGCAAGCAAATGTGTGAATCGTTAGAACAATACATCGCAGATGGCGATGTTTTACAGATTACTGAAACCATCAATCACATTGATTCTTTTGTCTCCAGACTGCTCCAGCAAGGTAGCTAATCACATGAATAATATGAACGTAATTATTGCTGATGACCATCCTATCGTCCTGTTTGGTATTCGTAAGTCCCTTGAACAAATTGAATGGGTGAATGTTGTAGGCGAGTTCGAAGACTCAACTGCACTGGTTAACAGCTTAAGCAAGCTTGATGCTCACGTACTGATCACTGACCTGTCCATGCCGGGCGATAAATTCGGCGACGGCATCACCTTGATCAAATACATCAAGCGTCATTACCCGCAGTTATCCATCATTGTTCTGACCATGAACAATAACCCGGCGATCCTGAGTTCTGTGCTGGATCTGGATATCGAAGGGATTGTCCTCAAGCAAGGCGCGCCCACCGACCTGCCGAAGGCACTGGCCGCATTGCAGAAAGGCAAAAAATTCACGCCGGACAGCGTGGCGAAATTGCTGGAAAAAATCAGCGCTAATGGTTACGGCGACAAACGTCTGTCTCCGAAGGAAAGCGAAGTTCTGCGTTTGTTTGCAGAAGGCTTCCTGGTCACTGAGATTGCCAAAAAGCTGAACCGCAGCATCAAAACCATCAGCAGCCAGAAGAAATCTGCGATGTTGAAACTGGGCGTGGAAAACGATATCGCCCTGCTGAACTATCTGTCTTCTGTCAGTTCCCAGCCGGTGGATAAAGACTGATATTTAAGAAGGTTACGTTACTTCAGTTGTAAAAAAGGCACCGGGCGGTGCCTTTTTATTGTCCACTTTCCGCCCGCAGGATTAGCGTTTCTTACGTACCAGCGCGCTGTAAAAACTGAGCGTATCACGCAGCGTCTCCAGCGTAACCGGTTTGGATAAACAGTTATCCATTCCCGCCTCAAGACAACGCTGACGCTGTTCCGCCAGCGCGTTCGCGGTAACGCCGATCACCGGTAAAGTGTGGCCAAGTTCGCGCAGTTTTGCCGTCAGCCCGTAACCGTCAAGACGCGGCATATTGACGTCGCTGAGCACAATATCAATTTCGTGTGCACGCATGGCATCCAGTGCGTCAATCCCGTCATTCGCCGTTATCACGACATATCCCATTGTGCCCAGCTGGTCCGCCAGAAGGCGACGGTTGATCGGATGATCATCCACGACCAGCAATGTGATATCGCTGTAATCCTGCGCCACAGCGGCTTCCGGCGCTGCACAGCCCTCTTCTTCCGGTGTCGTATCAAGGCGATAAATCCGGTTGAGCAGTGCGGTGATTTCCAGCGGGGTCGAGGTGCTGTGAACCCAGTAACCTGGCCGCGTTTCGACGGGCGGCCCGATATGGTCGATGGAGAATTCAATTTGTGCGGCCAGTTCGCCCTTATGGATCAGCGGCGTATCGGTGATCAAGACATCTTCCCGCTGGCTTTGCAGCTCCGGCTCGCAGCGCTGAACATTCGCGCCGTGATAGCGCATCAGTTGCATCAGGTAGCTTTCCAGATAAGCATTGCGCACATCCAGCCAGACCGTTTTGTCCTGCCAGTGATCCAGCGGTTCACCCGACGGGAATGTGGCATTGTAAAGCGGAATACGCACCGTGAACGAGCTGCCCAGTCCCGGTTCTGACTCTACCTCGATATCGCCATCCATCAGGTTAATCAGCTTTTCACAGATAGCCAGCCCCAGCCCGGTGCCCTGGAAATGACGCTGCACACCGGTCCCCACCTGGAAGAACGGATCAAACAGGCGCGTGATTTCCCGCTCAGGAATACCGACGCCGGTATCGCGCACCTGAAACTCAAGATAGTTACCGCAGGTTCTGACATTCAGAACGATGCATCCGGTATCGGTAAATTTAATCGCATTGTTAAGAATGTTGGAGATGACCTGTTGCAACCTTACCGGATCGCCATTGAACGACAGCGGCACGTTATGTTCGATAAAGCAGTAAAGCCCCAGACGCTTTTTAACCACCAGCGGCAGATAGTTACCGGCAATATGAGTGATCACTTCACGGCAGGAGAATTCCTGCGGCTCGATCTTCAGTTGCTCGGATTCAATTTTGGAGAAATCGAGAATATCGCTGATGATTTTCAGCAGCAGCGCCGACGAGTTATTCATCGCCGTCACCAGACGGTCCACCCCCTGAGGCAACCCTTGCGTTTGCAGTAAGTCCAGGTTGCCGATGATGCCGTAAAGCGGTGTGCGTAATTCATGGCTGACGGTCGCCAGGAACATCGATTTCGACTGGCTGGCCTGCTCGGCCGCATTGGCCATTTCCTGCAATGACTCTTCCATTTTCACGCGCGCACTGACGTCGATCAGCACACAAATCGCCACATCTTCATTACGGTAGCGTGAATGGACGAAACTCAGTTGAATATTGTTATTGTTCTTGGTAATGACATCGACAAAATTCGTCTGTTGATCGCAGATGATTCGGGTAATACGCTGCCGGTCTTCCTGAGTCAGCATACTGATGTAATTGTGCGCCAGTTCATTACTGAGGATGTTAACCCCATCGCTGATACGCAAAATGGAAATGCCGACCGGCGCTGAGGCCACGATTTTGTGATTGAACTGTTCATGTTCCTCAAGCCGGAATGCGTTTTCCTCGGCCGGTAAAAACATCTTGCGCTCAAACACCCAGGCCAGGATGAACAACAACAAACCGGAGAAAATATTCAATAACACAGCATTAAAAATCAGGATCTTAAACCGGTCAATCACTGTATTAAACGGCATTGAATACACCACACTCAGCGAGGACGGTGTCAGCGGTTTTTTATAAACCAAATCTTTGTAGCCATTGACATACCCGAAGAATGAACTGTCCTGCGGATAACCCTCCGGGGCGCTAGCGGAATGCTCGTCCTCGGAAATCTCCAGCAGAGGCTGATCGTCTTCATCGAGTAAGGTAACCGCAGTGTGCTGAGAATTCGGATTCAATAAATCTTCAGCCCGCAGATTTTGCTGAATCCCCATCAGCGCTTCGAGTTTATTGCCCACATAAATCGGGGTCAGCACATACAGATTTCCGGAATCTTTACTGCCGGACTGCGACACCCAGTACAGACTGTTTTCTTTAGCTTTGCTCTTCGCATTGCGATATTGCAGGATTTTTTCATGTAAGGATTTCAACTGTTCCTGGCTTTCGCGCTCGAACGGTTCATTGCTGATCCCAAAATCAACCAGACATAAATTCTCGCCGCTGATGAAGAACACACGATTGAGATCGTAGGCGTCGGAAAAGTTATCTTTCCAGTAATGGATCATGTTGCCCAACGAAGCCAGCGAATTACGGTAGCTGTCATTAATCCCGGAACAATCGGACTCAGGGAACAAGGCGAGATAAGTGGGCGCCGTGTTCTTCGTGCTGATAATGCCATTGATGATATCCAGCCCGTTCATCGACGCGCTCAGGCGATTCTCAGCCATGAACTTAATGCTGTGCATCACATCATTGGAGTTCTTAATGTAACTCTGCGCCAGATCGTAATTGAGGTTATCCTCATCGCGGATCTCGGACTCTTTGTTGTGGAAAATATTCAGCACATAAAAGGTGGTCAGCAGCACCCCCAGCGTCCACAACATAAGCGCCAGCACCCGGAAAAGATAACGGGAGATTCTTAACGTTGTGCGAAACGAAGCAAGATATTTCAAAGATTAACCATTAGCAAAGCGGCTCAGTGAGCGGAATGTGGATCAGGATACACTATTGCCAGACGTTCTAAAAAGCGCCTGATAATGCAGTTTAGGTGAAAGATTTGTTTTAAGACGAATTCAATAAAAAAGGGCATAACTATTGTTATGCCCTTTTGTCTGCCAGCTACGAAAACTTATTCTTCTTCGTCATCAGCCGGCTGATCGTCTTCACTTTCCGCGTCGTCTGGCAGATCGGCTGCTTGTGCCGCTTCCAGTTCGCCCGCTTCGGTGGCGACACCATCCAGTTCTTCGTCTTCAACCGGCTCTGCAACACGTTGTAAACCAACCACATGCTCATCATCGGCGGTACGGATAAGCGTCACACCCTGGGTGTTACGGCCGACAGTACTCACTTCAGAAACACGGGTTCGCACCAGCGTACCAGCGTCGGTGATCATCATGATCTGATCCGCTTCATCAACCTGGATCGCGCCAATAACCGGTCCGTTACGCTCGCTCACTTTGATGGAGATAACGCCCTGGGTTGCACGGGATTTAGTTGGGTATTCAGTCGATTCAGTACGTTTACCGAAACCGTTCTGCGTCACAGTCAGGATACAACCATCACCCCGCGGGATGATAAGCGAAACAACGCTGTCACCTTCGCCCAGACGGATACCGCGAACACCGGTCGCCGTACGGCCCATTGAGCGAACCGCTGCTTCGGAGAAGCGCACCACTTTACCGGCCGCAGAGAACAGCATGACTTCGTCCTGGCCGTCAGTCAGGTCCACACCGATCAGCTCATCACCTTCGTTAAGATTGATGGCGATGATGCCGGCGCTGCGTGGTCGGCTGAAATCGGTCAGGGCAGTTTTCTTCACTGTACCGCTGGCGGTTGCCATGAACACATGACGACCTTCCTCGTACTCGCGTACAGGCAGGATCGCCGTGATACGTTCGTTCGGTTCAAGCGGCAACAAGTTGACGATAGGACGACCGCGTGCACCGCGGCTGGCTTCCGGCAACTGATAGACTTTCATCCAATACAAACGTCCGCGGCTTGAGAACATCAGAATAGTGTCGTGGGTGTTAGCCACCAGCAGACGGTCAATGAAATCTTCTTCTTTGATGCGCGCTGCCGATTTACCTTTACCACCGCGACGCTGTGCTTCGTAATCGGTCAGAGGCTGGTATTTTACGTAGCCCTGATGCGACAGCGTCACCACAACGTCTTCCTGATTGATCAGGTCTTCGATGTTGATGTCAGAAGTGTTCGCCGTAATTTCAGTACGACGCGGATCATTGTACTGATCACGAATCGCTTCCAGTTCTTCACGAATGACTTCCATCAGACGGTCAGGGCTGGACAAGATGAACAGCAGCTCGCCGATTTGCACCAGCAGCTCTTTATATTCATCCAGCAGTTTTTCGTGCTCAAGGCCGGTCAGCTTCTGCAAACGCAGATCCAAAATGGCCTGGGCCTGTTGCTCCGTCAGGAAATATTTCCCGTCGTGAATACCAAATTGTGGCTCCAGCCATTCAGGACGGGCAGCATCGTCACCGGCGCTTGCCAGCATCGCTGAAACATTGCCCAGATCCCATGAACGCGCGACCAGGCCAGCCTTTGCTTCAGCCGGTGTCGGTGCAGCACGGATCAGTTCGATGATAGGATCAATGTTAGCCAGAGCGATCGCCAGTGCTTCAAGGATATGCGCACGGTCACGGGCTTTACGCAGTTCGAAAATAGTCCGGCGCGTGACGACTTCACGGCGGTGACGAACAAACGCAGAAAGGATTTCTTTCAGGCCGAGGATTTTCGGCTGACCCTGGTGCAATGCCACCATGTTGATACCGAAAGAAGTCTGCAGTTGTGTCAGTGAATACAGGTTGTTCAGAACCACTTCACCCACTGCATCACGTTTGATTTCAATGACGATGCGCATGCCGTCTTTATCAGACTCATCACGCAGTGCACTGATACCTTCGACGCGTTTTTCTTTCACCAGCTCGGCGATCTTTTCGATCAGACGGGCTTTGTTCACCTGATACGGGATCTCGTGAACAATGATGGTTTCGCGACCGGTTTTAGCATCGGCCTCTACTTCAGCACGGGCACGGATGTAAATTTTGCCACGGCCGGTCCGGTAGGCTTCTTCGATACCACGGCGACCGTTGATGATGGCCGCCGTCGGGAAATCTGGCCCCGGGATGTGCTCCATCAGCCCTTCAATGCTGATGTTTTCATCCTCAATATACGCCAGACAACCGTTGATCACTTCGGTGAGGTTATGTGGCGGAATATTGGTTGCCATACCGACAGCGATACCTGACGAGCCGTTAACCAGCAGGTTAGGGATACGGGTTGGCATAACAGAAGGAATTTGCTCTGTGCCGTCATAGTTTGGCACGAAATCGACAGTTTCTTTTTCTAAATCTGCCAGCAATTCGTGAGCAATTTTTGACATGCGGATTTCGGTATAACGCATGGCGGCTGCGGAGTCGCCATCCACTGACCCGAAGTTACCCTGCCCGTCCACCAGCATATAGCGAAGTGAGAAAGGCTGTGCCATACGCACGATTGTGTCATATACCGCAGTATCACCGTGTGGGTGATATTTACCGATAACGTCACCGACCACACGGGCCGATTTTTTATAGGCTTTATTCCAGTCGTTACCGAGGACATTCATTGCGAAAAGTACGCGGCGGTGCACCGGTTTCAAACCATCGCGCACATCTGGTAGCGCACGTCCGACAATAACGGACATCGCATAATCCAAATAAGAGTTTTTCAGCTCTTCTTCGATGTTAATCGGTGTGATTTCTCTGGCAAGGTCGCTCATGGAGCTGCTATCCCTCTACTGATTATTCATGGCCGCTGCCTGTATAGGCAAAGGTGTAAAACTATACCACAAACCAGCGAAACGTGGAAAACAACCGCCCCCTTTTGCGTACTATTACTCAACACGATTCAAACCCTTGCACAATCGGCATCATTTCGTATAAACATTAACCAGAACGACAAAACTGAGCCAAAGCAGATGGAATATGTATAATCCGCTAATCAAGTTATAAGGAGTTCATCACGCTCATGACAACCACACCGTCAGCAACACCCCAAAACATCGACCATGAAGAGATTGCCAAATTCGAGGCTGTTGCCTCGCGCTGGTGGGATCTGGAAGGTGAATTCAAACCGCTGCATCGCATCAATCCGCTGCGTCTGAATTATATTCTCGAACGCGCCGGTGGCCTGTTCGGGAAAAATGTTCTTGATGTCGGTTGCGGTGGCGGTATTTTGAGTGAAAGCATGGCGGTGGCAGGGGCGAAAGTCACCGGGCTGGATATGGGGGGCGAACCCTTACAGGTGGCACGTTTGCATGCGCTGGAAAGCGGCGTAAAAGTCGATTACGTACAGGAAACCGTTGAGGCACATGCCGATGCACATCCACAACAATACGATGTGGTGACCTGTATGGAAATGCTGGAGCACGTTCCTGATCCGGCTTCTGTTGTTGCCGCCTGTGCGCGTCTGGTGAAACCCGGCGGCCATGTATTTTTCTCCACGATCAACCGCAATAATAAAGCCTGGCTGATGGCGATTTTCGGCGCTGAGTATGTGCTGAAAATGGTGCCAAAAGGCACGCATGATATTAAAAAATTTATCAAACCGTCTGAGTTACTGGGGATGATTGACCGCACGTCCTTGTCCGAGCGCCACATCATTGGCCTGCACTACAATCCGCTGACCGACCATTTCAAGCTCGGTCCGAATGTGGATGTAAATTACATGATCCACACCCAGGCGTTATAAAATTCTACCGGTAAAAAGAGGACAGCTAATACTGTCCTCTGTCAGGTCAAGGCGCGTGTCAGCCAGTCTGCCGCTGTGCGGGCAACGTCAAACCCTCTGCGGTTGCAAGCCCTTTTTTCATCGGCTTTTGCTGAATTTGCGTTAAGCAACAGGTCATACCGGGGTTAAAACGTTAGTTTTTAGGGCTTTGGTGAATAGTGACGCCGCAACATGATTTTTTAGAATAGTTATTCAGATCAATATAGCGTTTTTTTCTAACGTTTAATAAACCGGCAGTCGATCACCTTTCGTAAAAATATAAGAAAATCGTATCTCAGATATTGACAGGATTGTCGCACCAGCAATGGCGGACTCCTCAGACGGGAGCGTAAAATTTCTCCCCAACTTATCCACAAATCTGCCGATTTTGTTCACTTGCAAAAGGGACATTCAGTCACTATCTTGTCATCAGAAAATAACAAACCCACAATATATTGTGTTTATATCCTGACCAGCACACTAGGGACCTCTTGTGCTGCCGCGCGTGTTTAACGCGGTCGGGTCAGACCTTTTATAAACCTTTAAGGTATCGCACCCCATGAACCAAAGTCTGCTTGTTACTAAACGTGATGGCCGCACAGAACGCATTAACCTTGATAAAATCCACCGTGTCATTGACTGGGCAGCGGAAGGTCTTCAAAACGTATCAGTTTCTCAAGTAGAGCTCCGTTCACACATCCAGTTCTATGACGGGATTAAAACCGCCGATATTCATGAAACCATCATCAAAGCTGCTGCTGATCTGATTTCTAAGGATGCACCGGATTATCAATATCTGGCGGCGCGACTGGCCATCTTCCATCTGCGTAAAAAAGCCTACGGCCAGTTTGAACCTCCAAAACTGATCGACCAGGTGACCCGCATGGTTGAAATGGGTAAATACGACAAACATCTGCTGGAAGACTACACGGCTGAAGAGTTCGAGCAGATGGACAGTTTTATTGACCACTGGCGCGACATGAATTTCTCTTACGCGGCGGTTAAGCAGCTGGAAGGGAAATATCTGGCGCAGAACCGTGTGACCGGCGATATCTACGAAAGCGCACAGTTCCTCTACATTCTGGTCGCGGCCTGCCTGTTCTCCGGCTATCCGCGCGAAACCCGTCTGGATTACATCAAACGTTTCTACGACGCGATTTCAACTTTCAAGATTTCTCTGCCTACGCCCATTATGTCCGGCGTGCGTACCCCGACCCGTCAGTTCAGCTCATGCGTTCTGATCGAATGTGGCGACAGTCTCGATTCCATTAACGCCACCTCCAGCGCCATCGTGAAATACGTTTCACAACGCGCCGGTATCGGCATTAACGCCGGTCGTATCCGTGCACTGGGCAGCCCGATCCGTGGCGGGGAAGCCTTCCACACCGGTTGTATCCCTTTCTACAAACATTTCCAGACTGCGGTGAAATCCTGTTCTCAGGGTGGCGTTCGCGGCGGTGCAGCCACCTTGTTCTACCCGATGTGGCATCTGGAAGTGGAAAGCCTGCTGGTACTGAAAAACAACCGTGGTGTTGAAGGCAACCGCGTCCGTCATATGGACTACGGTGTGCAGATCAACAAACTGATGTATCAGCGTCTGGTGAAAGGTGGCGACATTACCCTGTTCAGCCCGTCTGACGTGCCGGGCCTGTACGATGCATTCTTTGCCGATCAGGACGAGTTCGAACGCCTGTATGAGAAATACGAGCAGGACGCCAGCATCCGTAAACAGAAAGTGAAAGCAGTTGAACTGTTCTCCCTGATGATGCAGGAACGTGCCTCAACCGGCCGCATCTACATTCAGCATGTTGATCACTGCAACACCCACAGCCCGTTTGATCCGGCTATCGCGCCTGTTCGCCAGTCCAACCTCTGTCTGGAAATCGCGCTGCCAACCAAACCGCTGGATGACGTGAACGACGAAAACGGCGAAATCGCACTGTGTACGCTCTCTGCCTTTAACCTCGGTGCAATTGACAGCCTCGACGATCTGGAAGAACTGGCGGTACTGGCGGTTCGTGCGCTGGACGCCCTGCTCGATTATCAGGATTACCCGATTAAAGCCGCAAAACGCGGTGCGATGGGCCGTCGTACCCTGGGTATCGGCGTGATTAACTACGCGTATTATCTGGCAAAAAATGGCGTGCGTTATTCCGACGGCAGTGCCAACAACCTGACTCATAGAACGTTCGAAGCCATCCAGTATTACCTGCTGAAAGCTTCCAACGAGCTGGCGAAAGAACAAGGCGCATGCCAGTGGTTCAATGAAACCACTTATTCGCAAGGCATCATGCCTGTGGATACCTACAAGAAGGATCTGGATGCCATTTGCGATGAGCCGCTGCATCTGGACTGGGATACACTGCGCGAAAGCATTAAAACGCACGGCCTGCGTAACTCGACGCTGTCTGCGCTGATGCCGTCTGAGACCTCTTCGCAGATCTCCAACGCCACCAACGGCATCGAGCCACCGCGCGGCCATATCAGTATTAAAGCCTCGAAAGACGGCATTCTGCGTCAGGTTGTGCCTGAGTATGAGCGTCTCAAAGATCAGTATGAGCTGCTGTGGGATATGCCGAACAACGACGGTTATCTGCAACTGGTGGGCGTGATGCAGAAATTCATCGACCAGGCGATTTCTTCAAACACCAACTACGATCCGTCGCGCTTCCCGAACAGCAAAGTGCCGATGAAACAGTTGTTGAAAGACTTGCTGACCGCCTACAAATTTGGCGTGAAAACTCTGTACTATCAGAACACCCGTGACGGTGCCGATGATGTACAGGAAGACATGAAAGCCGAGGTGGCTGATGACTGTGAAAGCGGCGCCTGCAAAATCTAATCTTCTGTTTTAATTAAAAATATTATTCAAAACCCCCGTCAGGGGGTTTTTGCCGAGAATGTCGAGGAAGTTATGGCCTACAGTACTTTTTCCCAGAATAAAAACGATCAGCTTCTTGAGCCAATGTTCTTTGGCCAGTCGGTTAACGTTGCCCGTTTCGACCAACAGAAGCATGAAATTTTTGAAAAACTGATCGAAAAGCAACTGTCATTTTTCTGGCGTCCGGAAGAGATTGATGTTTCCCGTGACCGTATCGATTTCCAGGCGCTGCCGGAACATGAAAAGCACATCTTCCTGAGCAACCTGAAATACCAGACGCTGCTGGATTCCATTCAGGGCCGCAGCCCGAACGTCGCACTGCTACCGCTGATTTCCATTCCGGAACTGGAAACCTGGGTCGAGACCTGGGCGTTTTCAGAAACGATTCATTCACGGTCTTATACTCATATCATCCGTAATATCGTTAACGATCCGGCAATGGTATTTGACGATATCGTGACCAACGAAGAAATCCTCAAACGCGCGAAAGACATTTCCGGTTATTACGACACGCTGATTGAAATGACCAGCTACTACCATCTGCTGGGGGAAGGCACGCATCAGGTCAACGGCAAAACGGTCGTGGTTAATCTGCGTGAGCTGAAGAAGAAGCTCTACATCTGTCTGATGAGCGTTAACGCGCTGGAGGCGGTACGTTTCTACGTCAGTTTCGCCTGTTCATTTGCGTTCGCTGAACGTGAACTGATGGAAGGCAACGCGAAAATTATCAAGATGATCGCCCGCGACGAAGCGCTGCATCTGACCGGCACTCAGCACGCGCTGAACCTGCTGCGTTCAGGCCAGGACGATCCGGAAATGGCTGAAATTGCGCGGGAATGCCAGCAGGAATGCCACGACCTGTTTGTTCTGGCGGCACAACAGGAAAAAGACTGGGCAGAATACCTGTTCAAAGACGGTTCCATGATCGGCCTGAACAAAGACATTCTTTGCCAGTACGTCGAATACATCACCAATATCCGTATGCAGGCTGTCGGGCTGGATGCGCCGTTCAAAACCCGCTCGAACCCAATCCCGTGGATCAACGCCTGGCTGGTGTCCGATAACGTGCAAGTTGCGCCGCAGGAAGTGGAAGTCAGTTCGTATCTGGTCGGTCAGATCGACTCTGAAGTTAACGCCGATGACCTGAGTGATTTTGAGCTTTAAATGACCGACAGGATACTCACACTTTCAGCCAACGGACAGCAACTGGTCTGTAAAGCCGGGCACCGCAATTTGCTGGAAGTGTTTGAACATCATCAGGTTGAAGTGGAATACCAGTGCCGGGAAGGTTATTGCGGATCGTGCCGGATGAAGCTTATCAGCGGGGAAGTCACTTACAGTGAAAAACCTTTAGCCTTCATCTCAGACGGCGAAATTTTGTCGTGCTGCTGCATGCCGGTCGGGGATATTGAAGTCGAGTTTTAGTCCTTGCTCCTCCCCTTCGCAGGGGAGGAGCTAAAACTCAGACCTTAGCAACCCGATCCAGCCACGGGTAATCCGCCACCGGCTCCCAGCCATTCAGATAGCGCCGCAACATATCCATCGCCACCATCGCCATCGTCTCCTGCCGTAATGCCAGCCCGTGACGCGTCGCGGTATAACGGATCGTCAGGCCACGGGTGCCGGCCGGGGTATGCAGTGCCAGACTTAACTCTTCACCAGACAGCGCCCCGACAGCCAGCGCCAGTTGGGCACCGGTAGTTTCGGCCAGCGTCTGTGCGCGTGCCAGCAGGCATTCGAGGGATTTCTCCGGGGAAGCTTCGTTGTCCTGTGGCAATAATTCACCATTGGTCAGCGGGACTCCTGCACTTTGCAAACGCCAGTTCAACAGGCCACCGGTAAAACTTTCGCTGACCGCCAGACGTAAATCCTGTGCCAGCAGACGTTCAGCAAGACGATCCGGCAGGCTGCCCTGTCCTTCGAAAATAGTGCTTTCCCCGGCCACTTCCCGCACACGTTCGAATGCTTTGTGCATCGCGTTTTCCTGCGAACGCGGACCGGTCACTTTCAGTTCAATGATAGGCGATGACGAACGGTACCCCATCACCACGCCTTCGGGCAGTTCGAGTTTATCCAGTTCGGTGGCAAGATCACTTTCACCCCGTCCGAAGGTGGTCAGACGCAGACATAACGGGGCTTCCAGCGCCGGAAATTGTTTGTGCAGACGCGGAACGATTTGTTGTTCCACCATCACTTTAAATTCAGAGGGTACGCCAGGCGTAAAGAATATCTGGCAACGGTTAAGTCGCACACTGAAGCCGCAGGCAGTCCCGACCGGATTATCCAACAACTCGGCATTGGCGGGGATCTGGGCCTGTTTACGGTTGGATTCAGCCATCGGACGGCCGCGTTCCCTGAAGAACGCCTGCATGGTTTCAATCCAGCCGGCATCTTCTACCAACTCCACCCCACAGGCTTTAGCCGCCGCCAGCGCACTTAAATCATCGGTCGTTGGCCCCAGGCCGCCGTTCACGATAAGCACATCAGCGATGTGGCTACGTTCTTTGAGAACAGCAACCAGCGCATCCAGGCTGTCGCCCACCGTTTCACGGCTGGTCATCGGTAAACCTTGCTCAAACAGATAATTCGCCAGCCACGCCGAATTGGTATCTACAATCTGGCCATGCAGTACTTCATCACCCGTACTCAGCATCTCAACCCTAAGCATCCCGTTCTCCTTCTGTATTTTTTGTTATTCCACTGTAGAAAGGCTGGGCAAGAAAAACAATCTCTCTACGGCAGAAAACAAAAAGGCCCGCACGAATGCGAGCCTCAGATCTTGCTTCAGACAACATCAGAAATTCACTGCGCCGCCTACATAAGCACCATCTGCCACCACGTTATCGCGGTTGCCGTCTTTACCATCCATCGCCATGTAGCGGTAACCCACGCTCACAGTAACCAGCGGGATGGCGGTCAGACGCACGCCGGCGTTAGCTTCTTTGTAGTTGCCAATGCCGCTCGACAGTGAATCCGGAGAATAGTAGTAGTCACCGTACAGGGTGAACATTTTCGCGATTGGCAGTTGCAGACCACCGCCGACAGCCGCAGCATAACCTTCGTCACCGTCTTTCGGATTGGTATACAGACCTTTACCGCCAACCGTTGCCATGAACGGGCCGAGCGGAATGTTGTATCCCAGCCCTACACCTGCCACGTCGCCGTCATCGTCGTTATGCGTCCAGTCACCGCTCAGTGCCAGGCCCGGAGACGTGGTGCCAAAGCCCACACCCAGATGCGTGTAATGTTCACCGACTTCACCATTTACACTGATCGCGTTCGCGGCAGCAGCCGCGAACATCAAACTGGCAGCGGCGCCAGCGACAAGGATCTTTTTCATTATTTTTCCCAAATAATTGCTAAACAACATTAAATCTTCCGCCCGAAGTCTAAAGCAATTTACTCTGTTGTCACAACGTTTTGGATCTTTTAAACGTTCAGTCAAGCCGGGAAAATTGTAAGGAACATCGTTTTCATTAATGAAACGAAGCTTTCCCGTTGAAATGATAACCCCCGCCTATTTACCCCTGATTAATATCAGGTTTATTTCAGTACTCTGTATTACGCAAGCCTTTCTATCCATCGCCGGACGCTGGCCCGCGAGATTTTAATCCCGCCCTGCGACAGGGCTACGGGCAGCGGATAATAGGCCACCGGCCACTGGAAGCGCGGGATCTTATTGCTCAGCCAGAGGTTAAGTTCCTCATACCGCAGCCCGGCTTGTGCGTCGAGCACAGCGACCGGCCGCTGACCAAATTGCTCATCCTCCACCGGCACAACAAACGCCTGCAAAACCTGCGGATGGCTGACCAGCACTTTTTCGATATCTTCAGGCTGGATCCCTTCCCCGCCGCTGAAAAACAGATTATCCAGCCGCCCGGCGATCAGCAGTTCGCCATCACGCCATTCTCCGCGGTCACGGGTATGCAACCAGCCACCGGCGTCGGCTACCGGCGATAACTGACCGTTTTTCCAGTAACCACTGGCCAGGCTGTCAGTGCGGATCAGGATCTCCTGATCCGCAATTTTAACTTCCTTTCCCGCCAGTGCCTGACCGACACCGGCGCGGCCATCAGCGCGTTTCGCCGTGACGGTAGACGCGGTTTCGGTCAGCCCGTAGCCGCACCAGCAGCGTATTCCCGCGCTTTCAGCCTGTCCGGTGAGTTCAGGAGGAATTTGCGCGCCGCCAAGCAAAACGTCTTTCAGCTTTTCAGGCACCGCAGTCCCTTGCAGCAAGCGCCAGAGCTGCGTGGGTACCAGCGAAGCGTGGCTGCAGCTGGCCAGGGCCAGTTCAAACGGCTGCCCTTCAGTCAGCACCAGCGTGGCGCCCGCCGTCAGCCAGCGCCAGAGAATGCCCTGCCCGGAAACATGAAACAGCGGCAGGGAAAGCAGCCAGCTGTCGTTGCAGGTGAAAGGGATCACCTTCAGCACACCCGCCGCACTGGCCAGGTGTGCGGCAACCGTGTGCGCGGCAGCTTTCGGTAACCCGCTGGAACCTGATGTCAGCGTCAGTGTGGCGATGCGCTGCGGTTGCCATCCGGCAGAACTGATCCAGCAGGCATTCTGCAGGGTCAGCGCGGGGATATTCAGCAGCAGCCCCGGCTCTGCCAGATCCAGCATAAAAGCGATATCAAGCTGTGAAAGCAGTTCGTCACATAATGCCTGAGGCAGTTGCGGATTAAGCGGCAACAGGCGTGCGCCAGTTTGTAATAACGCCAGATAGCTGAGTACAGCATCCAGGGTATTTTTACTGCGCAGAACAACACCCGCACCTTCTCCCACGCCCTGTGCCATAAAACCGGCTGCCAGCGTATCAATACGGTGCTGTAAATCACGCCAGCACCAGGTGATATCTCCCGCTTTCAGCGCCACGGCAAAAGGTGAAAGGTTTGCCCTTTCACGCCATGGCCAGTCGTTGATCATTTGCTCTGCCACACAATCTCCAGATCAGACTCGTCAGTCAGCGGTAATGCAGAGCCCGGCCAGCGACGGATAAGCTGCGTGTGCATGAGATCCAGCGTGTCCAGTCCGGGAATGGTGTCCGGCGTCAGCCACTGGGCAATGCGCGCCAGTTGCGTCAACCCGAGGCTGGATTCGAGGGAGGAACTGATCACTGCTTCCAGCCCTGCGGCATGCGCCTGCGCGATCAACTGGCGACAGCGCATCAGGCTGCCGGTAAGTGTAGGTTTGATGATAATTGCCGCCAGCCCGGGTTCGGCCTGCACGGTAAAACCGGTTTCGCGCACACTTTCATCCCAGGCGATCGCGATACCGGTCAGACGGGCGAAATCACGGGACTGCCCGCGGGTCAGACACGGCTCTTCAATAAACGCAATACGCGAACGCAGTTCAGGCGCCACATGGCGGGCAAATCCTTCGGCTTTAACCGGCGTCCAGCTGCGGTTAGCATCAAGGCGTAAATGCAGTTCCGGTAAGGCTTCCAGCAGCATACTGACATTCAGACCATCGCCGACGGATTCGTACAACCCCACCTTTACTTTCGCAACTTTCCTGCCACGAAAATCGCCCGGCAGTGCACCGAGACGGGCATAAAGTTCATTCGGATCACCATGACACAGCGGCGCACAGCGCGTGCTCAGTACTTCCGGCAATTCGCCGCGCAGTTCGGCATCCGCGCAACTTAGCCCAAATGCCACCGAAGGCAAGGCGCTGAAGGCCGAGGCAACTGCCGGGAGCGACGCACCTTGCACCCACTGGCTCAGACCATGCTGAACGGCATCCTGCGCCTGAGACATATCTTCCAGACTGAACCCCGGCAGCGGTGCAATTTCACCCCAGCCTGTTTTTTCATCCTGCCACAGTGACACGAGAAAACCGTCGCGGGTTTTCAGGCGCTGATTGCGCAGCACCACCCCAGCCTCCATCGGCACGCTGTACCGGTACACCGTGGCGCGACGCATTATGGATTACGCTTAAATTTGCTGAAGTCCGGCTGACGTTTTTCATTAAACGCGTTGCGGCCTTCCTGACCTTCATCGGTCATGTAGAACAACATCGTGGCGTTCCCGGCCAGTTCCTGAAGCCCCGCCTGACCATCGCAATCGGCGTTCAGTGCGGCTTTCAGGCAACGCAGTGCCATCGGACTGTTTTCCAGCATTTCACGACACCAGCGCACGGTTTCTTTTTCCAGATCAGCCAGAGGAACCACGGTGTTAACCAGCCCCATTTCCAGTGCCGCGTTGGCATCGTACTGGCGGCACAGGAACCATATTTCACGGGCCTTTTTCTGACCGACGATACGCGCCATATAGGACGCGCCCCAGCCGCCATCGAAAGAGCCGACTTTCGGGCCGGTCTGGCCGAAGATGGCGTTATCTGCTGCGATGGTCAGGTCGCACATCATATGCAGTACATGACCGCCGCCAATGGAATAACCGGCTACCATCGCGACCACAGGTTTCGGACAAGTGCGGATCTGACGCTGGAAATCCAGCACGTTAAGATGATGCACACCGCTGGCATCCTGATAACCGCCGTAATCGCCACGGACTTTCTGATCGCCCCCCGCGCAGAAGGCTTTTTCACCTTCACCGGTCAGCACGATCACACCGATGCCTTCGTCATTACGGGCGTCGTCGAGTGCACGGATCATTTCTTTGACGGTCAGCGGACGAAACGCGTTGCGAACCTGCGGCCGGTTGATGGTGATTTTAGCGATGCCGTCAGTGGATTTGTGATAACGGATATCTTCAAACTCGCCGGTGCACTCACGCCATTCGACAGGTGCATATAATTGTTTTTCATCAGGATAAATCATGCTTAACTTCCTTTAAGACAGGTGAAGTAATAAATTCCAGCGCCTGACGGGCATATTCGGCCGGATTATCACGGTGTGCGTTATGCCCGGCATTGGCGACAGTGCGCAGCCCGAAACCGGACTGCTGCGCAAGATGAATAAATTTGATGTCCTGGTTGCCACACAGCCAGACAACCGGCAGGGAAATCCGCAGCAATTGTTCGCGTAAATCAGGTTGTACCGAAAGCGACGTAGCGGTCAGCACGGCGGCGACAGTGTGCGGATTATTGTTCTCACGCAACATAATCATTTGCTGGCGTTGCGAACGGGACAGGCTGGAAAACACCGGTTGCTGATACCAGATGTCCAGCGCCTGTTTCCACGGCATTTGCAAAAAGCGAGCCGCCCATTGCTGGTCATGATGGCGGCGTTGTGCCCTTTCGGCCTGACAGGTCAGCCCCGGATGTGCGCCTTCGACCAGCAGGCCCTGTAAACCGGTACGATCGCCCTGGCAGGCGTGATACAGACTGATGCGCCCGCCCAGCGAGTAGCCAATCAGCCAATACGCGGCGACGTTTTTCACACGCAAGGTGTCGGTTAACTGCTGGCTGACATCCGCAAAACCGGCAGCCGTCAGCGACGCAGAACGGCCATGTCCCGGCAAATCCACAAACAGACAAGGCCAGCCACCAAGCGCAGGAAGCAAGGGCTGCCAGTCGTCTGCACTGCCCAGCAGGCCATGGAGAAACACCAGCCACGGACGGTCTGTGACCCCGGCGTTGAGAACCTGACAGGCCAGCGTCATGATGCGCTCATCTCCTGTACCAGCGAACGCAGGCATTCTGCCCCTTCTGTTTCACTGACTTTTAGCTCGATCAGTTTCACGCCCCCATGCTGCCAGCATTGACTGACTGCATGATGCAGCTCAGACATCGACACCGGACAGGCATAATCCAGACCAAACATTGCCGCTGCGTGGCTGAAACTCACATTCTGCGGCATACAGTAAAAGCGCTGCCGCTCGGCTTCCGGTGTCGGTAACAACGAGAAAATCTGCCCGCCATTGTTATTCACCACAATAATCACCGTCGGTGCAGAACACTGACGCATCAGCGCCAGCGCGTTTAAATCATAAAGCGCGGAGATATCACCCAGCAGCACCAGCGTCGGTTTGCAGGTTGCGCGCTGTACGCCCGCAGCGGTCGACAGCAGCCCGTCAATACCGCTTGCGCCGCGATTGGCGAAAACAGGATAACCGGCGGGAAGTTGAGCAAAGGCATCGGCCAGACGCACAATCAGGCTGTTGCCGAGAAATAGCTGGCCCTGCTCAGGTAATAAAGCCGGTAGCTGCCACGCAGCGGCGGCCTCGCCAAATACACCTTCGAGACGGGTTTCCACGGCATGTAACGCGCGCTGCGAGCAATGTTCAAGGGCTTGGGCCCAGTCACCCTGAGGCTGAGCCGGATGAGACTGCAACCATTCACTGACGCTGGCCTGTATCCGACGACCACGATGTTGTGCCGGATCCTGACGGCCAGACAGCGGATCAATCAGCCAGTACTCATCAGGTTGGCAGGCCGCCTGCCATTGCAGCAGGCGCTTACCGGTCAGACCTGCGCCGAACTGGATCACCAGTTGAGCATGCGCCAGTATTGCCTGTGCCTGAGGTGACGCCAGCCACAAATCCGCGCAAGGGAGCGGATTACCGGTTGATGCCTGCACATCACTGATCAACGGCCAGCCCAGTTGCTCCGCCCAGTGTGCCACCCGTTCACTTTCACGTCCCGAAAGGCGGCCTGCGATAATGACGCCGCGTTTTTGCCGCCATGAAAACCAGTCCGGCTGTTCGGTCACCGGCAAAACCTGAGAATACTTCAGCCACGGCTGTTGTCCCTGCCACCAGTCGCCCAGCGTTTGCAGCCAGTCCAGATGTTCGCCATTGTCCTCGCCATACAGCGGTTCAGCGAACGGGCAGTTAATGTGCACGGCACCGTGTGTCTGCTGCGCCAGCACATTATCCAGCGCGGAAACCAGCCAGCTCGCACTGATTTCCGGTGTCGGACGGGGTAATTCCAGCGACCCGACCGGATGACTGGCGAACATACCGGTCTGGCGGATAGCCTGATTAGCACCGCAACCGATGAGTTCCGGGGGACGGTCAGCGGTGAGCAATACCAGTTTTTCGCCGGTCAGCCCGGCTTCGATCAACGCAGGATATAAATTTGCCACCGCCGTACCGGAGGTAACGATAATCGCCACGCGCTGCCCGCTGGCTTTTGCCAGCCCGAGTGCCAGATGGCCGAGGCCGCGTTCATCAAAATGAGTATGGCAGATAAGATGCGGATGTGCGGCGGCGGCCAGCGTTAACGGCGTAGACCGGGAACCGGGTGCGATGCACACATGCTGCACCTGATGGCGGGTTACGGCTTCGAGGATAAGCGTCGCCCAACGGCGGTTAAAAACGGCTACAGACATGTTCAACTCACTCCGGCAAAGGGTTATCCGGCCTGAACGGCAGGCGTGTAATGCTCTTCCAGCAAAGTGCGCAAACCCGCGGCTTTGTTTTCGATTTCCAGCCATTCCTGAGCGGCGTCAGAACCGGCGACAATCCCCGCACCGGCATAGAGTTCAAGATGATGTCCTTTCACCATGGCAGAACGCAGCGCGACGGTAAATTCACTTTGTTCAGCACTGAGATATCCGGCAGAACCGGCATACCATTCACGATCAAAAGGTTCAAATTCAGCAATGAACTTGCGTGCGGCCTGTCTCGGTAATCCGGCCACGGCTGCGGTCGGTTGCAGGCGTTGCAGACAACCGGCATCATCAGGCCCGGTCAGTTCACCGTGAATATTGCGGCGTAAATGCTGCACTTTGCGCAGACGTAAAACCTCTGCCGGTGTGACATCCAGCGAATGCGCCCCGCCCTGTAAACGCTGACAGATGTCGTCAACGACCAGTAAATTTTCACGCTGATTTTTGCCATCGCTGAGCAGCCAGTCACCCAGTGCCTGCGCTTGCTGATCATCGGGATGATTAGCCACGGTTCCCGCCAGCGCTTCGGTATAGAGTTCGGTGTTATCACGCAGAAATAAACGTTCCGGGCTGGAACCCAGAAACGCCTGTTGTGCGGTGAACGCCAGCATAAAATGATAGCAGTGATGATTAACGCTGCGGCTGGCAGCAAGAAATGCACAGGCATTCAGTGGCTGACTGAGCGTTAAGGTTGTTTTGCGTGCCAGCACGACTTTATCGAACTGATGCTGTTCAATACCTGAAAGCGCACGTTCAACCAGCGCCTTCCACTGCGACTCGGCCGGTAAATGCTGATGCTGTAATACGTGGGAGGTAAGCGGTGGTAAGGTGCGACTGGCCACCAGTGAACGCAGGAACAAGCGTGTGCGGCGTGCCTCATCCTGTAAAGAATACGGACTGAAAAGGGTACAACGCAGCCACCAGGTATTGCCCTGACGGCAAAGTTCGATGCGGGGAAGAAACAGTGCGTTGGCAGCGGATGCATCATCCGCCGTACCGTTAAACGCATTCAGCCCCCAGATATGCAAATCGGGAACCTCAGGAAACTGGCGAATAAACGCCTGCGCTTGCGCAATATGCCCAAAAGAATAAGCATCGCCACAAACGGCAGCTTCTTCATTTCCGTCACGTTGTTGCCAGTAAAATTTCGGGTAACAAGGCTGCGCAGCCAGCCATTCGAGCAGGCCAGTGTCAGGCTGTTTTTGCAGGGAATAACTGAATTGCCGGATCCCCGCAGCAGCAGGCCATTCGCCTGCCAGCCTCGTATCAAGCTGTTCAATGATTGCTGAGATTTGTTTCACCGCTACCTCGGACCATACCGGATGTTTAGTGACGGGCAGAAATACCCTTCTGGATCAAAAAACGGGTTGGATCAATAACGGAAGAATTATGCGGCGATACGAAAAATGAAAATATGCGACAGATCAAGCTGAAGTGAGTGCCGTTAGCTAAGAAGGAGTAGAAGAAGGGAGAAAGGAGTAAGTCACCGGGCAGAAACAGGAGCAGCAGACGCTGCCCCTGTTCAGTGAGATTAACGACGCAGAAGCAGGCCGACAACCAGACCTACGGCAGCACCGACGCCGACTCCATGCCATGGATTTTCATGCACATAATCATCAGTTCTTTCTGCAACCTGACGGGCTTTCTTGCAGTAAGAACGTGCCGCCGGGTCAATACGTGATTTAATATCTTTCAGCGCATTTTCTGCACGTGCTTTGACCTGAATGTATTTCTCATCCGCTTTGTCACCCGAGGATTTGAGTACTTCCTCCAGCGTTTCAGTCAACATGCGTAAATCGTCATCCAACGAATTCTGCTGTGTCTCAAATTGTTCAGCCATGGTTATCTCCTTATGATGGGTTCGTGTAAAAGCATAGACTGCCTTTAACCCTAGCGCATATCGGGAGTAATTGCCTGAAGGATCCGCCCTAAACTGCCGAAAAATCGAGGTTTTAAGAACCTTCCGACCCTTTAGTTTCAGTAAAAACGGTTCTTTTCACGGCCTCGTTTTGCTGCTTTTCACGCTGTTTGGCCAGCCACAATCCACTGTTTTTCATCGCGTAACCGAACACTAACCCCACCAGCAAAGATACCACCACCTGACGCCAGTCACCTTGCGCGGCGAAGGTCGCGCAGGCACCGATAAAGGTGCCCGGCACAAAGGCCAGCCATTGCTGCCGAGCCTGAATACACATCAGGAATGCCACTACGCCAGTCAGCAGGTAACCCAGAATGTTCCATTCGGGACGCATGGCGCTGCCTGCAATAATCACGACCGCCCAAAATACACCGCTGAGACAGGTCAGGGTGCTGATCAGCAACCCGCGTAATCCGCCCTGCGGGCATGCGAAATACGCCGTGCATCCCAGGAAACCCGCCCAGCTTATCAGGCCAAGGCTTATCGCCACCCAACCCCAGATACCAGAGAGGATGCCGGTGGTGATGGCGATCATCACTAAAACATTCATGGTGTGAACCTGTACGAATCTGAACAAGCGCGCAGTGTACGCATTGGCAGGAATAATGAAATGGGAGAGATCACAAAACCAATGTAATGATTAGCTGAACGTACATATAAATGCGACCTACATCACACAAATCAATCAATACGATTAAAAAAGCCGCTCATGTGAGCGGCTTCGTCAGGTTTTGCAGATGCTCTCAGAGCAGCGGTTGGGCCATCTGTACCAGCGAAATCAGCGGTTGCGGGAAGATACCCAGCAACAGCACTAAAATCGCAGAAATCAGCACCACGACACCGCCTGCGGTCAGTGCCCAGTTGTTCGGGGTATCACGTACCAGCGTTTCCGGTGCACTCAGGTACAGGCTCACGGTGACGCGCAGATAGTAATAAAGACCAATCGCAGAACCCACCACTACAGCACCGGTCAGCCACCACAGATGTGCGGTCACACCGGTCGCAATCACGTAGAACTTACCGATAAAGCCCAGCGTCATCGGAATACCGGCCAGTGACAACATCATCACGGTCATCACCGCAGACAGGATTGGCTTATGCCAGAACAGGCCACGGTAAGAGAACAGTGATTCTGCGTCCGGGCCTTTGTACGGGCTGGACATCAGACTGACCACACCGAAAGCGCCGAGGCTGCTGAACAGATAACCGGCCAGATACACACCAACGGTTTCCATCGACAACTGGTGCGTTTGTACCGCAATCAGTGCCACCAGCAGATAACCAAGGTGAGCGATGGAGGAATAACCGAGCAGACGTTTAATGTTGCTCTGGCTGATAGCCATCAGGTTACCGACCAGAATCGAACAGAAGGCAATGATGCTCAGCACGATGCGGATTGATTCACTGTCAGCCACAGGCGCATACAGGAACAAACGCATGACCACCGCAAAGATAGCGATCTTGCTGGCGGTTGCCAGGAAAGTCGAGACCGGTGCAGGTGCGCCCTGATACACGTCTGGCGTCCACAGGTGGAACGGAACCAGCGACAGTTTGAAGCCCAGACCCACAATCATCATTCCGAGACCGGCCATCAGCAAAGGCTGATGCAGCATTACGCCATCGCCCAGATTTTTGCCCAAAGACGCGAAGGACAAATCACCGGACTGTGCGTACAGCAGCGCCATACCAAACAGCAGGAAGGAAGACGCAGCAGCCGACAGCAGCATGTATTTGATAGCCGCTTCCAGCGAGCGTTTCTGGCGGTAGGCGTAACCGATCAGGCCGAACAGTGGCAATGAAATCAGCTCGATCCCGAGGAACATTGACGCCAGATGGTTAGAGCATGCCAGCAGAATGCCGCCCATGGCCGCGATGAGCACCAGCAGATAGAACTCTTCGCGGTTGTCCGGATAACCGGCCAGCCAGGGGTAAGCAAACGTACTGGTGGCCAGACTAGCCAGCAATACCAGCCCGATGTAGAACATCGAGTAGCCGTCAACGCGCAGCAGCGGTGTGACATCCTGCGGACCGACCTGCCCGACGTAGTAAAGGGAAAGTAAGGCAACGTTCAGCCCGATGACTGTCAGTGTGGCATTGAGAAAATGGTCGCGTCGCCACGCAATGGACAGCATCACCACCACCACCGTCAATCCGACGATCATCAGCGGTAATAGTGCGATCAGATTTTGAAGTGTAAATGTCATGGCGAGTTACGGCCTTGTCGTTGAAATAGTGGAAACTGAAGACCCGAACCCGTGCTGGATGTTACTCATCGCAGCACTCGAAGTATCCAGAATTGGCTGCGGGAAGATGCCCAGCACCACCAGCAATACCACCAGCAACAGGATGATCGACAGTTCGCGTGAGGTCATACCCTGCAGCGGTTCGTCAGATTTTGCTTTGCCATAGTAAGCGCGCTGCATCATCACCAGTGAGTAAACCGAAGCGAATACCAGACCAAAGGTTGAGATGACAGTGATCACCGGCACAACCGGGAAGCTGCCAAACAGGATCTGGAATTCACCAACGAAGTTACCTGTACCCGGCATCCCTAACGTGGCGACAGCGAAGAACAGAGACAACGCTGGCAGGTATTTAATACGCCCCCACAATCCGCCCATCTGACGCATGTCGCGGGTATGCAGACGTTCGTAGAGCTGACCACAGATGATGAACATACCGGCTGCGGACAGACCGTGTGCAATCATCTGAATGACTGCGCCCTGGTATGCCAGGTGGCTGCCGGTATAGATAGCAATCAGTACGAAGCCCATGTGCGAAACGGAGGTGTACGCAATCAGACGTTTAATGTCAGTCTGGCAGAAGGCCATCCACGCGCCGTAGAAGATACCAATCACACCCAGCCACATAGCAATCGGGGCGAACTGGTGTGAGGCTTCCGGGAACAGTGGCAGACAGAAACGTAACATCCCGTAAGCCGCAGTTTTTAGCAAGATACCGGCTAAGTCGACGGAACCTGCGGTTGGCGCCTGGCTGTGTGCATCCGGTAACCAGCCATGCAATGGCACAACCGGCATTTTCACCGCGAAGGCAATAAAGAAGCCGAGCATCAGCAGGTATTCAACACCGTGCGACATTGGCGTTTTCAGCAGGTCGGCATAATTAAATGTCCACACGCCGGTGGCGTTATAGTGCACAAACACCAGGCCGAGGATCGCAATCAACATCACCAGTCCGCTGGACTGTGTATAGATGAAGAATTTGGTTGCTGCGCTGATACGTGTTTTACCGTCTGACGCTTTGTGGCCCCACAAAGCGATCAGGAAGTACATCGGCACCAGCATCATTTCCCAGAAGAAGAAGAACAGGAACATGTCGATGGCGAGGAACACGCCGATAACGCCGCCGAGGATCCACAATAAATTCAGGTGGAAGAAACCCTGATATTTCTGGATTTCACGCCACGAACAGAGGATCGCCAGCACACCCAGCAAACCGGTCAGTACCACCATCAGCAGGGACAAACCGTCCAGTGCCAGATGGAAACTGATGCCAAAACGTGGGATCCATGGCAACGAAAACTCGGATTGCCACTGCGGAATCCCCGCAGGCGTCGTTAATGAATATCCTCCCTGCAACCACAATTGCACGGAAAGAGCCAGCGTCAGCCCCATCGCAATCAACGCGATCCAGCGCGGTACTTTGCTCCCAAAGCGCTCAGTCTGCCAGCACAGCAGCCCGCCGATAAAGGGGATAAATATTAGCCAAGGTAATAGCATGGCGTGTCGTTCCCTTCTTTTATGCCCGAAGGCTATTTCACTTGCCGGCCCGTTACGGGAACAGACCGGCATTGATAACTACACCTGGAATGCAGGCTTAAATCACCAGCAGCAGCGCCAGAACGACCACTGCACCGAGCCCCATTGACGCAACGTACCAACGCACCTGGCCGTTTTCGCTGAGAGTCAGACCACGGTTACCCAGACGGGCAAACAGCGCAGGCAGATTCATCATTGAGTTCAGCGGATCACGTTGCAGGAGTTTCGCGACCAGCAGATAAGGTTTCACGAAAATCATGTCGTACAGCCAGTCGAAGCCCCAGGCATGGAACCACCAGGTCGTGAAGAAACGGCCCGGTGCGCTTTTCGCAATGCTGTTGACCAGCGAGCGTTTACCCAGATACAGGGCCGCCGCCAGCAGAATCCCAACAATTGCAATCACGCCTGATGTGATTTCCAGCGTCAGCACACTGCCGTGCGCCAGTTCAGTGGTATCCGGCAGTACGCCTTTCAGTGGCGGAACAATCATCGCGCCAATGAAGGTGGACAGAACCAGTAACACCAGCAGCGGCAGGTGGTGAGTGATGCCTTTACCCGCATGTGCTTTGATTTTTTCTTCGCCGTGGAAGACGATGAAGATCATGCGGAAGGTGTACAGCGAGGTCATAAACGCCCCGACCAGACCCGCAACCATCAGATTCAGGTGGCCGTTAGCCAGCGCACCCGCGAGGATTTCATCTTTACTGAAGAAGCCCGCAGTGATGATTGGCAAGGCGGACAGTGCAGCACCGCCGACCAGGAAGCAGATATACACCAGCGGAATGGACTTACGTAATCCACCCATTTTGAAGATGTTCTGTTCGTGGTGGCAGGCCAGAATGACTGAACCGGAAGAAAGGAACAGCAGTGCTTTGAAGAACGCGTGCGTCATCAGGTGGAAGATGGCGGCATCCCACGCCTGAACGCCCAGCGCCAGGAACATGTAACCAATCTGGCTCATGGTCGAGTACGCGAGAACACGTTTGATGTCGGTCTGCACCAGCGCAGCAAAGCCCGCCAGCACCAGCGTTACCGCGCCGATAATGCCCACCAGATGCAGAATTTCCGGCGCCATCAGGAACAGGCCGTGCGTACGTGCAATCAGGTAAACACCGGCGGTCACCATGGTTGCGGCGTGGATCAGCGCAGAAACCGGCGTCGGGCCAGCCATAGCATCTGCCAGCCAGGTCTGGAGCGGAAGCTGTGCGGATTTACCCACTGCGCCACCCAGTAACATCAGGGTTGCCCAGGTGATAGCCGTATCGCCAACGGCCAGTTTCTGTGGTGCCAGGATCATCAGTTCACGGAAGTTCAGGGTACCCAGTTCGCGGTACAGGATGAACAATGCGAAAGCCAGGAACACGTCACCGACACGGGTCACAATGAATGCTTTCATTGCGGCCGCACCGTTTGCCGGATGGGTGTAATAGAAGCCGATCAACAGGTAACTGCACAGGCCCACGCCTTCCCAGCCGAGGTACATCAGCAACAGGTTATCGGCCAGTACCAGAATGACCATGCTGGCGATAAACAGGTTGGTGTAAGCAAAGAAGCGTGAATAGCCTTCTTCACCGCGCATGTACCAGGAAGCAAACATGTGGATGAAGAAACCGACGCCGGTGACCACGGACAGCATGGTCATCGACAAACCATCGAGCGTCAGCGTGACAGGAATATTGAAATCCCCGACCTGCATCCAGTTCCACAGATTCTGGTTAAAGACTTCAACGCCCGCCGCTTTCTGGCTGAGGAAATTGATACCCACATAAAGGGTGGTCAGCGCTGCCAGACCAATCGACCCGACACCTACGGTAGCGGAGGTATTTTCAGACCAGCGACCGCGTGAAAAGGCCAGTAACAGGAAGCCAATCAGCGGGAACAGAATTGTTAAATAGAGTAAGTTCATCCGCGCATCTCACTGACAGTATCAATATTGAGAGTGTGGCGACGGCGATACAGTTGCAGCAGCAACGCCAGACCAATACTGGCCTCCGCCGCAGCCAGGCTGATAGCCAGAATGTACATCACCTGCCCGTCCGCCTGACCCCAGTAGCTTCCTGCCACGATGAACGCCAGCGCCGCTGCGTTGATCATCACTTCAAGGCTGATCAACATAAACAGCAGGTTACGACGAACCAGCAGCCCGGTCAGCCCCAACACAAAGAGGATGGCGGCCAAAATAAGACCATGTTGTAGAGGGATCATGCTCTCTCCTCCGTTTTTCTTTTTGTTGCCATTTCGGTCGTTACCGGTGCGTCACCAAAGACTTCACCTGGTTTGTGTTCACGTCCGATATGGAATGCCACGACCAGACCGGCCAGCAGCAACATTGATGCCAGTTCAACCGCCAGAACGTAAGGTCCAAACAGCGCGATACCGACGGCTTTCGCATCAATCATGTCGCCTTTGATACCGTGAGCATGCAACCCGAGGATTGACATGATCATCACCACCAGCAGGATGACCGACAGGATTGAAGGTCCGATCCAGGTGGCAGGTTTAAGCCATGCACGTTCCTGCTCCTGCACGTTACCCAAGTTGAGCATCATCACCACAAAGACGAACAGCACCATAATGGCACCGGCGTACACGATGATCTCCAGGGCACCGGCGAAATACGCACCGAGCGAGAAGAAAACCGCAGCAATCGCCAGCAGAGAGACGATCAGGTACAGCAGTGCATGAACCGGGTTGGTATGCGTGATCACACGCAATGTCGCCAACACGGCCACCAGGGCTGCAATATAAAATGCAAATTCCATGCTTGCGGCTCCTTAAGGCATCAGACCTTTGACGTTGATCGGTTTGGCTTCGTTTTCAGCTTCGCCTTTCGACTTGCCGTCAATCGCCATACCGGCCATCCGGTAGAAATTATATTCCGGATATTTACCCGGCCCCGAAATCAACAGATCTTCTTTTTCGTATACCAGGTCCTGGCGTTTGAATTCACCCAACTCGAAGTCCGGCGTCAGCTGAATGGCTGTTGTCGGGCAAGCTTCTTCACACAGTCCGCAGAAAATGCAACGTGAGAAGTTGATGCGGAAGAATTCCGGATACCAGCGGCCATCTTTCATTTCTGCTTTTTGCAGAGAAATACAACCTACCGGACACGCTACGGCACACAGGTTACAGGCAACGCAGCGCTCTTCACCGTCCGGATCGCGCGTCAGCACGATACGGCCACGATAACGTGGAGGCGGGTTAACCGGAACTTCAGGATACATCTGGGTTTCGCGCTTGGCGAAGGCATGCATGCCTATCATCCACAAGCTGCGAACCTGGGTACCGAACCCGACCACTATGTCTTTCAATGTCATGGTTTCATCACCCCTTATTGCGCGTTGTACAAGATGACCGCAGCGGTCGCCAGCAGATTAAGCAACGTCAGTGGCAGGCAAACTTTCCAGCCAAATGACATCACCTGGTCGTAGCGGGGACGCGGCAAAGCAGCACGGATCAAAATGAACATCACCATGAAGAAAGCAGTTTTCAGCGCAAACCAGATAAACGGCGGCAGGAACGGGCCCTGCCAGCCACCGAAGAACAAAGTGACGATCAACGCGGAGACCGTCACGATACCGATGTATTCCCCCACGAAGAACAGGCCGAATTTCATACCGGAATATTCAATGTGGTAACCATCGGCCAGTTCCTGCTCGGCTTCCGGCTGGTCAAACGGGTGACGGTGGCAAACAGCAACGCCGGCAATCGCAAAGGTCACGAAGCCAAAGAACTGCGGAATGATGTTCCACACATGCGCCTGCGAATTGACGATGTCTTGCAGATTGAAAGAACCCGCCTGCGCCACGACGCCCATCAGTGATAAACCGAGGAAGACTTCATAGCTCAGCGTCTGGGCAGAGGCACGCATTGCACCCAGCAGCGAGTATTTGTTGTTACTGGACCAGCCAGCGAACAACACCGCATAGACGGTCAGACCGGCCATCATCAGGAAGAACAAAATACCGATGTTCAGATCGGCGGCGAACCAGGTCGGACTGACCGGAACGATCGCAAAGGAGATCAACAGGGACGTAAACGCAATCATCGGTGCCAGCGTAAAGATGGCTTTGTCGGTGAAGTTAGGAACCCAGTCTTCCTTGAAGAACATCTTGATCATGTCAGCCACAAGCTGCAGGGAACCGCCCCAGCCGACACGGTTTGGTCCGTAACGGTTCTGGAACAGCCCCAGCAAACGGCGTTCGCCGAAGCTCATGAAGGCCCCGCAAATCACCACGACCAGCAGGATCACGACAGCTTTCAGAATGGCGATCAACGAATCAATCACGACAGGTGTAAACCAGCTCATTGTGCTGCCTCCCGCAGATTTTCAACCGTTGCGCCAACCAGCACCGGCGGAATACCCGGTAAGCCCAGCGGCAGGCCGACCTGGCCCTGGTTCAATGTTTCACTCAGACGAACCGGCAATTTCAGTGTCTGACCGGCACAGGTGAACTCCACCTGTGAACCTGCGTTCACGCCTAACTGTGCAGCATCTGCCGGGTTAACCATCACATACGCCTGTGGCATACGCTGCTGGATCACCTTTGAACGCTGTGTCATTTCCTCACTGCCGAACAGATGATAATAAGGCGCAACGCGCCAGCTATCGCTCTGTGCGGTAAACGCAGCCGGAATGGCGGTGAAGTATTCAAGACGGGCTTCGCCAGCTTCAATCAGACGTACACCCGGATCGCCGAAGCGCAGGCTGCCACCGACTTCACTCTGGAATTTGTTCCAGGCTTGCGGGGAGTTCCAGCCCGGTGCCCAGACAAAGGGTATCTGATTGCGGTGGGCTGTCGGACTGTTGTTTCCTTCCATAGAGAAGGCAAACATGGTGTCTTTATCTTGCGGCTGACGCGGCTCGTGCACGCTGATATTCGCACGTGCCGCAGTACGACCACTCGAACGGATAGGAGAACGTGCCAGTTTCTGACCACGAATACGGAAAGTGGCATCAGGCGCAGCTTCAACAATGCCTGTCAGTTGTGGCAACGCAGCAACACACGCCTGAATGACGTGATCCAGTTGCGTCCAGTCAACATGGCGGCTGTTGATGGTGGAATGCAGCGAATGCATCCAGCGCCAGCTTTCCAGCATGGTGATGGTAGTGTCGTAGTAGGCAGGATCGTAAACCTGGAAGAAGCGCTGAGCGCGGCCTTCCTGATTCACCAAAGTACCGTCGCTTTCCGCAAAGCTTGCCGCAGGCAGGATCAGGCTGGCTTGATCCATGATGCGCGTGCGCTGATGGTCAACGACCAGCAGGTTCTGCACGTTAGCTAATGCCGCATTCACTTCCGCTTCAGGCGCCTGACGGTAAAGGTCATTTTCCATCACGATGGCGCTGTCGGCTTCACCCCGGGTCAGCAACGCGAGTGCTTCGTCCAGCGAGCCGCCACCAATCATCGAAAGACCGATGCTGTTAGCTGCGGAAGCCACAAAGGTAATACCGACATCGCTGCCTGCACCTTTCAGCGCTTTCGCGATGTTAGCAGCCGCTTCAATGATGGCATCTGAACCGGCGCTTGTACCGGTGATGATCAGCGGCTTGCGTGCACCGGTCAGCGCCTGCACAATCACGTCGATTTTCTTGTTCAGACCATCAGCAAGGTCGCTGACTGCTGGCGCAGAATTATCCAGCGCATGGGCGATAGCAAAGCCGAAACGCGCCTGCTCATCAACCGGGGCGCGGTAATTGTAAGCGGCGATATCGTCGAGCTTCGTGTTATCCACATTGGTGATAAACAACGGATGTTTGGCATGCTGACCGATATTCTGTACAGCCGCGATTTGCCAGTCGGCAACACGCTGAGCCGCTGCCATCGCGCGGGCTTTACCTTTTACAGCCTGACGAACAGACAGTGCGATACGCGCACCGGTCTGGGTTAAATCTTCGCCCAGCACCAGAACGGCATCGTAATCTTCAATTTCACGCAGCGCCGGTGTACGCACACCGCTGTTGCGCAGAATGTTCAGCATCAGTTGCAAACGCCCCTGCTCTGCCGCGTTGATACCCGTATAGAAATTTTCAGCGCCGACCAGCTCACGCAGGGCAAAGTTGCTTTCAAGGCTGGCACGTGGCGAGCCGATACCGATCGTTTTCTTCGCCTGACGGATAATGTCTGCCGCGCCCTGCATCGCCTGTTCAGCGTTAAGTTCGATCCAGTCGTTGCCCCGCAGTTGCAATGGCTTCTTCGGTCGATCTTTGAGGTTCACGTAGCCATACCCGAAACGACCACGATCGCACAGGAAGTAATGGTTTACGGTACCGTTATAACGGTTTTCGATACGACGCAGTTCGCCGTAACGTTCACCCGGGCTGGTGTTACAGCCAACAGAACATTGCTGACAGATGCTTGGCGCAAACTGCATGTCCCATTTACGGTTGTAGCGTTCGGAATGCGTTTTATCGGTGAAAACACCGGTCGGACAGACTTCAACCAGGTTACCGGAGAACTCACTTTCCAGCGGTCCATCTTCCGGGCGGCCGAAATAGACGTTGTCGTGTGCGCCATAAACGCCCAGATCGGTGCCGTCCGCGTAATCCTTGTAGTAACGGACACAACGGTAACAGGCGATACAGCGGTTCATTTCATGAGAAATGAACGGGCCGAGATCCTGGTTGTTATGGGTTCGTTTGGTAAAGCGGTAACGGCGCATACTGTGGCCGGTCATCACCGTCATATCCTGCAGGTGACAGTTACCGCCTTCCTCACACACCGGACAGTCGTGCGGATGGTTGGTCATCAGCCATTCCACAACGCTTTCACGAAATTCTTTCGCTTCGCCGTCATCGATGGAAATGAAGGTGCCATCAGACGCGGGTGTCATACATGACATCACCAGACGACCGCGCGTGTCTTCCGCATTTTGGTATTGCTTAACCGCACATTGGCGACAAGCGCCGACGCTTCCCAGCGCCGGATGCCAGCAAAAATAAGGAATATCGAGGCCGAGAGAGAGGCAAGCCTGTAACAGGTTGTCCGCTCCGTCTACATCGTATTCTTTGCCGTCTACATGAATCGTAGCCATAGTCAGCATGCTTCCACGTGGCCCACTTAGTGGGCGTTAATCAAAAATTCTTGCCGGGTTGGCGTATATCATTCGACAGCGCGTCCCTTGTTCCGGGAATTCGCGCACAGCGGGCTCACGTCCGCTGCCTGTTGCCTTCACTACCAGCGTTCTTTCAGCAGATTGTTTGGCTGAATTCCGCCAATCGCGCGTGCGTTGTTGAAATGCTGTTTGGCGATACCCGCCTCAAACTCTTCCCGGAAATATTTAATCGCACTCTGCAATGGCTCCACGGCACCCGGCGCGTGTGCGCAGAAGGTTTTGCCCGGGCCAAGCTGGCGGCAAAGCTGTTGGAGAGTTTCGATATCTCCCGGCTGGCCTTCACCGCGCTCCAGCGCACGAAGAATTTTCACACTCCACGGCAGACCATCACGGCATGGCGTACACCAGCCACAAGATTCGCGGGCGAAAAACTCTTCCAGGTTACGCACCAGCGGGACCATGCCGATTTCATTATCAACGGCCATGGCCAGCGCAGTCCCCAGACGGCTGCCGGCTTTACCAATGCTGGCAAAGTCCATCGGCAGATCCAGATGATCAGCGGTCAGGAAGTCGGTCCCTGCCCCGCCCGGCTGCCAGGCTTTAAATTTCAGGCCGTCACGCATGCCACCGGCATACTCTTCAAGGATTTCACGTGCGGTGGTCCCAAACGGTAGCTCCCAGACGCCCGGATTTTTCACCCGGCCGGAGAAGCCCATCAGCTTGGTGCCGGCATCTTCACTTTTGCCCGCCGAAATACCTTTGTACCAGTCCACCCCGTGCTCAAGGATTGCAGGTACGTTGCACAACGTTTCGACGTTGTTGACACAAGTCGGTTTACCCCATACACCGGCAGAGGCCGGGAACGGCGGCTTGGAACGCGGGTTGGCACGACGGCCTTCCAGTGAGTTGATGAGCGCCGTTTCTTCACCGCAGATATAACGACCGGCACCGGTATGCACAATCAGTTCAAAGTCAAAACCGGTACCCAGGATATTTTTACCCAGCAGGCCAGCGGCTTTGGCTTCTTCGATTGCACGGCGCAGGTTCACAGCGGCTTCAATGTATTCGCCACGCAGGAAGATGTAGCCACGATAAGATTTCAGCGCGAAGGCCGAAATCAGCATGCCTTCCACCAGCAGGTGTGGCATTTGTTCCATCAGCATGCGGTCTTTATAAGTACCGGGTTCCATCTCATCGGCGTTACACAGCAGATAGCGGATGTTCATGCTTTCGTCTTTCGGCATCAGACTCCACTTCAGACCGGTGGAGAAACCTGCGCCGCCACGCCCTTTCAGGCCCGCGTCTTTTACCAGATTAACGATTTCTTCCTGCGCCATGCCTTTGAGGGCTTTTTCCGCACCCACATAACCGTTTTTGCTGCGGTACTCGTCGATCCAGACGGGCTGCTTATCATCACGCATACGCCAGGTCAGCGGATGCATCTCGGGTGTACGTTCAATGTGTCGGGGAATATATGTCATGCGTAACGCTCCAGTAGCGAGCCGATCGCTTCCGGCGTCAGATGGCTGTGCGTGTCCTCATCAATCATCATTGACGGACCTTTGTCACAGTTACCAAGACAGCAGGTCGGCAGCAGAGTAAAGCGTCCGTCTTCGGTCGTTTCGCCCGGCTTAATATGCAACTGTTGTTCCAGTGCGGCCTGGATCCCCTGATAACCGGTGATGTGGCACACCACGCTGTCACAATAGCGGATCACATGGCGTCCGACCGGCTGACGGAAGATCTGGCTGTAGAATGTCGCCACACCTTCAACATCACTGGCAGGAATACCCAGAACATCGGAGATTGCGTAGATAGCGCCATCAGGCACCCAGCCACGCGCTTTTTGCACGATTTTCAACGCTTCGATAGAGGCCGCGCGGGCATCTTCGTAGTGATGTTTTTCGTGCTCAATCGCTTCGCGTTCAGCGTCACTCAGCACAAATACCGGCGGCGCAACAGGCTCGCTGATATTGATGTACTGAACTTCTGAGTCTTTATTGATATCTGTCATCGTTAGCGGTCCACATCTGACATTACAAAATCGATACTGCCCAGATACACGATCAGGTCGGATACCAGGCTGCCACGGATTACGGACGGGATCTGTTGCAAATGCGGGAAGCTTGGCGTACGGACACGGGTGCGGTAGCTCATGGTGCTGCCGTCACTGGTCAGGTAATAGCTGTTGATCCCTTTGGTGGCTTCAACCATCTGGAAAGATTCTTGCGCAGGCATAACCGGCCCCCACGACACTTGCAGGAAGTGAGTGATCAGGGTCTCAATGTGTTGCAGCGTGCGCTCTTTCGGTGGTGGCGTGGTCAGCGGGTGATCTGCTTTGAACGGACCTTCCGGCATATTTTTGTAACACTGTTCCAGAATGCGCAGGCTCTGACGAAGTTCTTCTACTTTCAGCATCACACGGGAATAGCAGTCGCTGACGCCATCACCGGTCGGCACTTCAAAGTCAAAGTTTTCGTAGCCGGAATACGGACGCCATTTACGCACGTCAAACGGAATACCCGTTGCGCGCAGGCCAGCGCCGGTGGTGCCCCAGGCCAGGGCATCATCTGCGTTATACGCAGCCACGCCTTTGGAACGGCCAATCAGAATGGTGTTTTTCAGCGCCGCTTTAACATAGGAATCCAGACGGGCTGGCATCCAGTCAAGGAATTCACGCAGCAGACGATCCCACCCTTTCGGCAGATCATGCGCAACGCCACCAATACGGAACCAGGCCGGGTGCATACGGAAACCGGTAATCGCTTCCACCAGATCGTAAATTTTCTGACGATCGGTAAAGGCGAAGAACACCGGGGTCATCGCGCCCACGTCCTGGATAAACGTAGAGATGTACAACAAATGGCTATTGATGCGAAACAGCTCAGATAACATGACACGTATAGTGTTCACGCGGTCCGGTGTCACGATACCGGCGAGTTTTTCAACAGCCAGCACGTAAGGCATTTCGTTTACGCAACCGCCGAGATATTCGATACGGTCAGTGTAAGGAATGTAGCTGTGCCAGGACTGCCGTTCACCCATTTTCTCAGCACCACGGTGGTGGTAACCGACGTCAGGCACGCAATCGACAATTTCTTCACCATCAAGCTGCAGGATGATGCGAAATGCGCCGTGCGCAGACGGGTGGTTAGGGCCGAGGTTGAGGAACATAAAGTCTTCGTTGTTGGTACCGCGCTTCATGCCCCAGTCTTCAGGCTTGAAGGTCAGCGATTCCATCTCAAGTTCTTCTTTCTGCCTGGTCAGTTCGTAGGGATCGAACTCAGTGGCACGCGCCGGATAATCTTTACGCAGCGGATGCCCTTCCCAGGTCTGCGGCATCATAATGCGCGTCAGATGCGGGTGGCCATCGAAGGTAATACCGAACATTTCCCATGTTTCACGCTCATACCAGTTAGCATTCGGGAACACTTTGGTGATGGTCGGAACATGAAGATCGTTTTCTGATAATGCCACCTTGATCATGATGTCGCGGTTACGCTCAACCGAGAGCAGATGGTAGAAAACGGAAAAATCCGCGGCCGGTAAACCGTCGCGGTGTGTACGTAAACGCTCATCAAAGCCATGCAAATCGAAAAGCATGACATAAGGTTTTGGCTGTTTTCGTAAAAAGGTAATCGCTTCCAGTAACTGTTCACGCTTGAACCAGACTACCGGAATGCCGGTACGGGTCGCCTGAACAGTAAAGGCCTCTGGCCCAAAACGGTTACTCAATTCGCCGATAACCGGGTCATCGAGATGATCACGGGTATGCCATGCTGGCAGGGCGGAATCTTGCGTCGTCAAATCTGTCATATTTTTTTCACCACACTAAATGGTCATTTATGCCGTAAGGGGGATATTTATACCCCCTCAGGGTTGACTCTCAGACCGCAGTGTTAAATCTCGTCCGGCGAACGCAGATTTGTCACAGCAATACGCTCAGCACGTTTACGCTCTTTTTCAGACTGCATATTCGCGCGGTAAACACCCTGATCGCCAACAACCCATGACAACGGGCGACGTTCTTTACCAATGGACTCCTGCAACAGCAGCAGAGCCTGCATGTAGGCTTCCGGACGTGGCGGACATCCCGGGATGTACACATCGACCGGCAGGAACTTATCCACGCCCTGCACCACAGAGTAAATATCGTACATGCCGCCGGAGTTCGCACAGGCGCCCATCGAAATAACCCATTTGGGTTCCAGCATCTGATCGTATAAACGCTGAATAACCGGAGCCATTTTGGTGAAGCAGGTTCCTGCTATCACCATAAAGTCAGCCTGGCGTGGTGACGCACGCAGCACTTCTGCGCCAAAACGCGCAACGTCATGCACCGCAGTGAATGACGTCACCATTTCGACATAACAGCAGGAAAGACCGAAGTTGTAGGGCCAAAGGGAGTTTTTGCGACCCCAGTTCACCATGCCATGCAGTGACTCCTGGAGATTTCCCATGAAGACGCTGCGTTTAACCTGCTCCTGAAGAGGATCGCCGACGACCTCCTGAGACTGCAGGGGGTAACGGTCGTTCTCACCGTCCGGGTCTATGCGGGTGAGCGTATAGTCCATCTTAATGCCTCGCTATGACTGCTTACTGAGGGTGACTGTTGGTATTAATCGCCGGGCTTGGTTTAACAGGTCCTTTCGAACGTGTTGGTGTCCAGTCGAGTGCGCCAATTCGCACCAGATAGAACAAACCAGCCAGCAGTACCAAAATGAAAATGGTGGCTTCAACGAATCCGGTCCAGCCGCTTTCGCGAATAGACGTTGACCATGCATAGAGATACAAGGCTTCAACATCGAAAATGACGAAGAACATGGCGACCAGATAAAACTTGGCGGAAAGGCGCAGCCGGGCAGTACCGACAGAGGCGATACCTGACTCAAAAGGCGTGTTTTTATAGCGCGCTCTGGCTCTCCCGCCAAGAAACGCGGCGCCCAGTAACATCAGGCAGCACATGCCCATTGCGACGATAAGAAAAACGGCGAACGCCCAGTGTTGAGCGATGACTTCAGTGGCTGTTGACATACTCATTGCTTACTCATCAAAAGTGGCACTTTGGCATCTGCTCTGTAAGGTCGGCAGCTTGCGCACCACATCGATTCAAGGGAAGGATTAAAAACCACACAGTTCACGGCTCAACAAGGGATTAAGCCAGTGATTTGTTGTGGGCTTTTTACCCCTTTCTATAACCTTTTGTCAACTTTGACAAAAGTATCTCCACATTAGTTTACATGCTTATCATTTAATTAACATATCATGCGCCGGAACTTAAGCTAAATCGTGTCAGTTAAATACTGAGATAAAGCATGGGCCTGTGTCGGGAGTGATGACATCTTACGTACTTTACTATTGTCGCAGGAATAGACACCGCTTCCACTCTCTTAATAGGGTTATTTTTTTGATCCATGTCAGAGTTCTGTCAATTTTGAGAGAAAAAAAGCCATACATTTAACAAGTTTTATTGATTTTCAAAAAACGACAAGCGATTTACGGAAAAATTTTATGCTTTTTTTTAACCTGGAAAAGCCAGCATTTTGCGTGGTTTACTGCGGTGATAGTTGATGATGATAACAGTCGTTACGGGGGACACGGAAGGTAAACAAATCAAAACAGGGGTTTTAGAAAGGATAGTAAACAAAATCACTAAAAGTAATCATTTTGCTACTTCTAAAGAGGGAGAAACCTTTACCCCCGCCCCGTCAGACGGAGGCGGAAGGTAAAGCCGGGGGATTATCTTAACTTTGAGAGTCTGCCAGAAACTCATGATCGTCATCCGCTACCGGACGGGGACCATAGGCACTGAGAGAATATGGATCATTCCCTTGCTCAACGGCATTGAAAATCGCCATTGCCAGTTCATTTTCACAACGGGCATTTTTGTACAACACATACTGCGTATCCGGCAAACGTGGTAAACCATCCTGTTCACCCAAAACACGCAACTCCGGGCTCATCATTTCGATAGGACGGGCTGTCACGCCCAGTCCCGCACGCACGGCCGCACGAATTGCCGATAATGTCGAGGCGACATAAGCAATACGCCACGGGATCCCCGCCTGACTCAGATGCTCTATTGCCATCATCCGGTACGGACTTGGCTCATCAAGCACCACCAGCGGAACACTATCGCCGGAAGGATACGCAAAATCAGCTGAGCAGTACCAGAGTGTGGGCGATGTACGCAGAACGATGTGCGGGTGATCGGTATTCGTCATCGTCGTGATGGCCAAATCCACTTCTTCACTTTCGAGCATCGACAACATGAAAGGACTGCGTTTAACGCGGACATCAATAGACAACTTCGGATATACGGATGTCACACGACTGAGCAGGAAGGGTAAAATGGTGTCAGCCGTATCATCTGACGCGCCAATCGTTATCCCACCCTGAACATTGCTATACATCAAAGATGTGCAGGCTTCATCATTAAAACGAAGGATTTTGCGTGCGTAACCCAACAACTGAATACCGTGTTCAGTTAATAATTTATTGCGTCCATGTCTGGCAAACAGTTCTTTTCCAACGAGTTGTTCTAGACGTTGCATTTGCTGGCTTACCGCCGACTGAGTACGACACACCGCAGCAGCAGCCGCAGCGAACGTATTTAAATCAGCAACAGCTACAAATGTCCTCAACAGATCAAGATCGAGATTGAGGATTGGACGATTTGCAATTGTCATAGTTTTTCTTCACTTTATAGAATCTAATAACAAGCTACCCTGATGGTGCGTCAAAGTACCCGCAAAAAGCAGAATACCAGATATGTCGGATACTCACTCATTTGATAACCTAAATTGAGAAATATTTGTGCATGCAAGTTTTCAACATTGTGGGCATTCGGTCATTAAACCTGTGCATAATAATTCCCCACAAAGGCTAAATGATTAGATTTACTTATTTAATATAGCCTGTTGCCGCCAACCGTTCCATATCCCTTGCAATACCGCCTGCTACTAACATAAAGCCGACATTCGGCAATATTATCATGCGCAAACATAAGCCAAATTAACCGATAAAAGTGACTACTGGAAATATAATTCAATAAATTCATTAAGTCACATGAATAATCATTTTAAGCCCCAAGGCTTATCTTTAAGTAACATTAAGATTTTTCTTGTTTCATCAAATTTAGTTTACACTGACCTGCTGAAATATATGCAGCAAAAGCATTTACATAATCAAAGGAAATACGTTTGAGACTTTACTTAGAACATGATCATTCATCCAGCATTCACTATTAATGATTAGATAAATAAAACTAATTCTTGCTAAGGTTTTTTAGCGGAAAAACAAAGCTTCCTGAATTTTTTTCAGAATTTGTCGAGCTTTGGTAAGATTTCGTGATGTTCTGTGCCTAAAGGCAATGAAATGGTCGGTCAGGGGACGCGCGCAGGGCAGCAAAAACAGTGAATTTATTGTACAAAAAACCCACAATCACAACATATAAAATCGTTATATCTCTATAAATTAGCACAATTAACCATTAAGACTCAGGTGCTATACGGTAATACCCCACCACAGACCGCTTTAATACTGTTTTTCACCAAAACGGTGCACAGCCCTTCTCATGCCCTTTGCGGGAGAGTAAATTGACCCCTTCGCACTGTTCTACGGTCGCTCGGCACCAGGGAAGAACAGGCTTTACTGCAAAAGGCTCTCACTTACATGTCCCCGATTGAAAAATCCCGCAAACTGGACAACGTCTGTTATGACATTCGCGGCCCGGTGCTCAAAGAAGCAAAACGTCTTGAAGAAGAAGGTAATAAAGTCCTCAAGCTGAACATCGGCAACCCCGCGCCATTCGGTTTTGATGCGCCTGATGAAATCCTGGTCGATGTCATCCGCAATCTGCCAACCGCGCAAGGTTATTGTGATTCGAAAGGCCTGTTTTCTGCACGTAAAGCGATCATGCAGCATTATCAGGCGCGCGATATGCGTGACATCACGGTTGAAGATATCTATATCGGCAACGGTGTTTCAGAGCTGATTGTTCAGTCCATGCAGGCACTGCTTAATACCGGTGATGAAATGTTAGTCCCTGCGCCCGACTACCCGTTGTGGACAGCAGCCGTTTCGTTATCAGGCGGTAATGCTGTGCATTATCTGTGTGATGAAGGGGCGGACTGGTTCCCTGACATTGCCGATATTCGTGACAAAATCACACCGCGTACCCGTGGCATTGTGATTATCAACCCGAATAACCCGACCGGCGCCGTATACAGTAAAGAATTACTGATGCAGATTGTGGACATCGCCCGGGAACATAATCTGATTATTTTTGCCGACGAAATTTACGACAAGATCCTGTATGACGAAGCCCGGCACATCTCCATCGCCTCCCTGGCACCGGATTTACTGACGGTCACCTTTAACGGTCTGTCAAAAACCTACCGCGTAGCCGGTTTCCGTCAGGGCTGGATGGTTCTGAACGGACCGAAGAAACATGCGAAAGGTTATATTGAAGGTCTGGAAATGTTGGCCTCGATGCGCCTTTGCGCCAATGTGCCGATGCAACATGCCATTCAGACTGCACTGGGCGGCTATCAGAGCATCAGCGAGTTTATTCAGCCGGGCGGACGCCTGGTCGAACAACGCGATCGTGCATGGGAACTGATCAATGAAATTCCAGGCGTTTCCTGCGTGAAACCAAAGGGCGCCCTGTATATGTTCCCGCGCATTGACGCCAAACGTTTCAACATCCATGACGATCAGAAAATGGTGCTCGACTTACTGTTACAGCAAAAGGTATTGCTGGTTCAGGGTTCTGCGTTCAACTGGCCGTATCCGGATCATGTACGTATCGTGACGCTGCCACGTGTGGATGAGTTGGAAATGGCTGTCAATAAACTGGGACGTTTCCTCGAAACCTATCGCCAGTGATGAAATCAGGGCGCTGACGACAGCGCCCTTTCGCCTTTCCTTTCAATTTCCGCATTTGCATAACGGTTTCGCACTGCTCACAATAGTCATTCATTCACCGCAGTAATCGAGAGTGTTATGAATCAGAGCCATTTTTTCGCCCACCTTTCCCGCCTTAAACTGATCAGCCGCTGGCCGCTGATGCGCAATGTCCGTACTGAAAACGTGTCGGAGCACAGTCTGCAAGTCGCTTTCGTCGCCCATGCTTTAGCCGTGATCAAGAACCGTAAATTCAATGGCAATCTGAGTGCGGAACGCGTTGCTCTGCTCGCCATGTACCACGATGCCAGCGAAGTGCTTACCGGCGATATGCCGACGCCAATCAAGTATTACAATCCGCAGATTGCCCATGAGTACAAAAAGATTGAGAAAATTGCCCAGCAGAAACTGATTGAAATGCTGCCGAAGGAATTACAGGAGGATTTCCGCCCGCTGATTGACGAACATTATTATACGGAAGAAGAAAAACTGACCGTAAAACAGGCTGATGCGCTGTGCGCCTATCTGAAATGTCTGGAGGAATTATCGGCAGGCAATAACGAATTCACTCTGGCGAAAGCCCGTCTGGAGAAAACGCTGGCAGACAGAAAAAGCCCGGAAATGGATTACTTTATGGAAGTCTTCATTCCGAGTTTCAGCCTCTCGCTGGACGAAATCAGTCTCGATTCGCCGCTCTGAACCTGCGATCAGAACGGGAATAAGACAGGTACCAGAAATATGCTGACGACCATCACCAGCAAAGTGAACGGTACACCGATGCGGAGAAAGTCGCCAAACTGATAGTTGCCCGGCACCATAACCAGCGTATTTACCGGTGACGATACCGGTGTCATAAAAGCGGCAGAAGCCGCAATAGCAATAATCATGGTGAACGGGTACGGTGATACCCCCATCTGGTGTGCCGCCGCAATAGCAATCGGCGCCATCAGGACGGCCGTTGCAGTATTAGAAATAAACAGCCCGATGCTTGCACAGAGAATGAATAAGCTCAGCAACATTACATACGGGCCATAGCCGCCGCTTATCTCCATCAATCCCTTCACAATCAGTGCCACACCGCCGGTTTTCTGCAGAGCCAGCGCAAAAGGCATCATCCCGACGATCAGCAGCAAACTTGGCCAGTGAATGGCTTTATAAGCACTTTCCATCGTGATGCAACGGAATTTACCCATCAGAATACAGGCAATAATGGCGGCGATAGCGTTAGGCACATCATCGGTGAGCATCAGCGCCACCATCAGCGCCAGACAAAACAGCGCATGGGGTGCCTGGCTCAGAGCGGGCGCGACTTCATCCACTTCAGCGGGAAGATTAAGTACAATGAAATCATGCATTTGTTGCTGAAGCTGGCGGATCAGTTTCCAGTCGCCAATCACCAGCAGCATATCGCCCAGCTGCAATTCCTCATCCACCAGTTTTCCCTCCAGCGCTTCACCCTGGCGGCGGATACCCACAACATTTAAGCCATAGGTGGAGCGGAATGCCACATCACGCAGCGTTTTGCCGAGCAGTTCGGAATCGGGAATTAATGACACTTCGGCCATCCCGACATCCCGCGATTGCTCAGAAAAATACTCACCACGTAGCACCATAGGCTCGAGCATTTCGTCAGTGCAAAATTGTCTGATGGAGATGTCAGGATCCGACATATCGAGCAGTAACACATCGCGGGCAAACAGTTCCGTATTCCCCGTCGCGCTGACCATCACACGGCGAAATTTACGCCAGCGTTCAATGCCTACGACGTTCGCGCCGTAACGGGAACGCAGATGCACATCATCAAGTGTACGCCCGACCAAAGGCGAACCGGGGCGAATAGTGACGCGACGCGCACGGCCGGTCAGATGATAATCACGGATCAAATCCCGGAAAGTTCGCCGCTTCCAGTGTTGCTGACCTCGTGCCGCATCTTCTGATGACAGCCAGCGACGGGCAATCAGCATATATCCGATACCCATTATCAGTACCACCAGTCCCACCGGGGTGACGCCGAAGAAACCAAAACCGTCGAATCCCTCACGCAACAATTCACTGTTGACTACCATATTCGGCGGCGTAGCGACTAATGTCATCATACCGCTGATAAGCCCGGCGAAACTCAGCGGCATCATCAGTCGTGCGGGAGAGGTTTTCATGCGCGCCGAGACGCTCATCACCACAGGAATGAAGATCGCGACCACGCCGGTTGAACTCATAAAAGCGCCCAGACCTGCGACAGTAAGCATCAGCAAAACCAGCATCCGCGTTTCACTGTTGCCCGCCACTTTCATCAGCCAGTCACCGACCTGATACGCCACACCGGTTCTCACCAGCCCGTGGCCGACCACAAACAGCGCCGCGATCAAAATAACGTTCGGATCACTGAATCCGGCCAGTGCTTCATTGATAGTCAGCGTGCCGCTGAGCACAAAAGCAATAATGACCAGTAAAGCAACAATATCCATTCGCAGCGTATTGCGTGCAAACAGCACCATCGCAATAGCCAGCAACGTGACGACCCAAAGCAATTCACCGGTCAAAACACACTCCATTTGCGTTGAGATTGAGAGGCAGGAACGGGTACCAGAATGGCATAAAAAAACCCCGCACAGGCGGGGTTTATATCAATTTAAACAGGGAAATTGTGTTTTTTCTGACCTTAACGCAGACTGACTTTCACACCTTCGCCGGTACGGCTGATCAGCAGAACTTCCAATGTCGTCAGGTCGAAATCAACATTTTCAATCCCGGGCGTATCGTCCGGTGCGTTTACAGCAATGACTTTGCAGCCCGCGGCCAGCCCGGCCATCACACCGGCGGCGGCATCTTCAACCACCACGCAATCTTCCGGTGCCAGACCCAAACGTTCTGCTCCCAGCAAATAGGCGTCAGGCTGTGGTTTGCCATGTTTGACCTGTTCAGCGGTGATAAACACTTCAGGCTCAGGCAAATGCGCCGCTTTATGGCGCGCGCTGGCGACAGGCAAGGAACCGGATGTCACAATTGCCCAGGGAATATTCTGCCGGTTGAGTTCACTTAACAGCAAATGGGCACCGGGAAGCGCGGCTACCCCCTCGGTGTCCGTGGCTTCAATCTGTTCCAGCTTCAGAAACTCTTTTTGAATCGCTTCTTCACTTTCACCCGCCATAAAATGACGCAAAGAAGTGATCGCCTGCTTGCCATGAATAAACGCCAGTACCTCCTGGGGGCTGATGCCCCGGCTAAGCGCCCAGTTCACCCAGGCACGCTCAACTGCAGGTAATGAATCAACTAACGTTCCATCAAGGTCGAACAAAAAACCCTTACAAAGCACAGGCGACTCCTTTAAGTATTGACATCAGGCATTGATAATTTGCGCGATCTCTACCGCACTCAGATGATACTGACGCGGGCACGACTGCCAGACCGCCAGCATACGCTGGTATTTATCCCACATTTTGGTCTGCGAGTTAAATCCGTGAGTGCCTGCATCAAAATCGGTGTAACGTCCTTCGGTGTTCACCATAAAGCGAACATAGCTTAAATAGCGGGATTCCGTTGCGGCATCAAAACCCAGAAAATCAATACGGCGGCGATCCAAATCTTGCGTATCTTTCAAATGGGTCCAGGACACCTGCATCGCATGATGCATTTCCATAATATTAATCACTGTGCGACAGGTTTCCTCCGGCAATTCGCCGAAATCTCTGTCCAGCTCGCGCATTTGCAAACCAAAACCCCGTTCTACAACGGTTTGTAACCGGCGATAGCGTTCCGCATTATCGGGATCAAGCATGGTCATCATTTTGTATTGATTGGACAAAATCAGGCGTTGAGCGTTCGTCATTTCCATCGTGAAAATCCTCATGTCTGCATAATGCGCAAAGCATGGCATAGCGCAAAGTTCTGCGAAATCGCAAGCACACCATTCTTTGATTTGAGTCGGGATCTCACCTGAAATAATCACCGGGGAGATTTCCCCGGCGAGATACGACTTATGAAAGATTGTCATTGATGACAGGCGCAGCAAGCGGGGAAAACAGGCTTACAGATCGTCTAAGAAGGTTTTGTCCAGCTGTTTGAACGCGCGCTTAAGGACATCAGCCAGTGACTGGTACGTCGGCGTACCTTCAATCGGTGCCAGTGCCAGTCCGGATTCAGCGAGCTTGTTGCGTACATCATGGAACCAGCCGAGTAATCCCGGCGGCAGCGGCGTCAGAGAACGGCGACCCAGCCACCATAATCCTTGCATCGGCAGGCTGCAGGCAAAAATCGCCGTGGCGACGGCCAGACCGAGTTGTCCACCTAAAGCGATTTGCCACGTCAGGGTAAAGACCGCTACCGGCGGCATGATGCGCACGGCGAAACGCGTAGCCGTAGAAATCCGGTTCTCGGGAAACATCGGAGCCAGGCGCTTATCTGACGGCCATGTCTTCATATAGTGCTGCCCGCGCTGGAATACCTGGAACCAGCCTACGGAGCCTGTTGGCTTACTCGTCATCGTTGCACCTCAACTTCGCGTATAAAATTTAAAAAATAGTTGTAAAACACAAACTGGAGTTTACCACGATAAAATATATTTTGTTTTTGCTGGCACCTGTCGGTATTCTATCGCAGCCTCGCAACCCTCTCAGGTAACGGGATCAATATAAAGTTGGGGTGAAAGCGGTGAATTGCAATCTTTCATCCCCATAATAAGCATAGTGCCTCGGTCTGAGAGGATTTGTAATTAGTTATTGTATTTTTTGTTAGTGTTTTTACTGATTAGTAACATCCTGAAGACGTGTAAACCGAAATATACAGTGCTGTTTACTGATTTATTTCTGTTATCCGGACGCTTAAAAAAACCAAAGCCCGGCGATTCTTCAGCTTTTTCATCGTCATGTCCGTTTTGGCTCTCTGGCATGATGTTAATCATAATTGTCGCCGCCATTATGCGCTACGCTTGATGTCAGACTGACGATTTATTAACCACGTGTATTGTTTTTTTAAACAGCACCAACAATAAATAGGTACTTCCATGTCGAGTAAGCTTGTACTGGTTCTTAACTGTGGTAGTTCTTCCCTCAAGTTTGCCATCATTGATGCTGCAAACGGCGAAGAGCACATTTCAGGTTTAGCCGAATGTTTCCATCTGCCAGAAGCGCGCATTAAATGGAAAATGGACGGTGGCAAAGAAGAAGCCGCTTTGGGTGCGGGTGCCGCACACAGTGAAGCGTTGAAATTCATCGTTAATAACATTCTGAGCAAAAAACCTGAGCTGTCCGCAGAACTGGTTGCGATCGGCCACCGCATCGTTCATGGCGGCGAGAAGCTGACCAAATCAATGCTGATCAACGACGCGGTTATTGAGGGTATCAAAGAATCTATTCCGTTTGCGCCGCTGCATAATCCGGCTCACCTGATCGGTATCGATGAAGCCCTGAAATCATTCCCTAAACTGGCTGATAAAAACGTTGCCGTTTTCGACACGGCTTTCCATCAGACAATGCCAGAAGAATCCTACCTCTACGCACTGCCGTACAGCCTGTATAAAGATCATCACGTCCGTCGTTATGGCGCACACGGCACCAGTCACTTCTACGTGACACAGGAAGCCGCAAAAATGTTGAACAAACCCGTGGAAGAAGTGAACCTGATCACTTGCCACCTGGGTAACGGCGGTTCTGTCAGTGCAATCCGTAACGGTCAATGTGTTGATACCTCCATGGGCCTGACCCCACTGGAAGGTCTGGTGATGGGTACCCGCAGCGGTGACATCGACCCGGCCATCATCTTCCATCTGCACGATTCACTGGGCATGAGCGTTGATCAAATCAACAAAATGTTGACCAAAGAATCAGGTCTGCTGGGCCTGACTGAAGTCACCAGTGACTGCCGTTATGTTGAAGATAACTACACCACCAAAGCAGATGCTAAACGTGCCATGGATGTCTTCTGCCACCGCCTGGCGAAATACATCGGTGCGTATACCTCATTGATGGAAGGCCGTCTGGATGCCGTCGTATTCACCGGTGGTATCGGTGAAAACGCTGCAATGGTTCGCGAACTGTCGCTGGCTAAACTGGGTCTGCTGGGCTTTGAAGTGGATCACGAACGTAACCTGGCTGCCCGTTTTGGCAAATCCGGGGCGATCAATAAAGAAGGCACCCGCGCCGCTCTGGTTATTCCAACCAACGAAGAGCTGGTGATTGCACAAGACGCCGCGCGTCTGACTGCATAATTCGATTCAAGACTGCCCGCGTAATGCGGGCAATTTTTCACTTATAGGCAAACGCCGCCCGTTTGGACGCACCGCGCAGGATAATCATCGCGCTTATGCTGATCATTATCCTCCCTGTACAAACCTGCGAAGGTCCCTGCCTGGCAACCGTTAAAGAGGTTTAGCCGTGTCCCGTACAATTATGTTGATCCCTACAGGCACCAGCGTCGGTCTGACCAGCGTCAGCCTGGGCGTGATCCGTGCCATGGAACAAAAAGGCGTCAGCCTGAGTATCTTCAAGCCTATCGCCCAACCGCGTACTGGCGGAGATGCTCCTGACCAAACCACCACCATTATTCGTGCTAACTCCAGCGTGACCGCTGCAGAACCGCTGAAAATGAGCCATGTGGAAACCTTGCTGAGCTCAAACCAGCAAGACGTACTGATGGAAGAAATCATCGCGCGTTATCATGAAAATACCAAAGATGCGGAAGTGGTGCTGGTTGAAGGCTTAGTGCCTACCCGTAAACACCAGTTCGCCAATGCGCTGAACTATGAAATTGCCAAAACCCTGAATGCAGAAATCGTCTTTGTGCTGGCGCTGGGCAATGATTCTCCTGCACAGTTGAAAGAACGTATCGAACTGGCCCGTTCCAGCTTCGGTGGCAGCAAGAACAAAAATATCACCGGCGTAATCATTAACAAACTGAATGCGCCGGTTGACGATCAGGGTCGTACACGTCCTGACCTGTCCGAAATCTTTGATGATTCCACCAAAGCCAGCGTGGCGAATATCGACCCGACCCAGTTGTTCGCTAACAGCCCGCTACCGGTTCTTGGCTGCATTCCCTGGAGCTTCGAGCTGATTGCCACCCGCGCAATCGACATGGCTAAGCATCTGAACGCACGTATTATCAACGAAGGCGATGTGAAAACCCGCCGCGTGAAATCCGTAACATTCTGTGCACGCAGCATTCCGCATATGCTGGAGCATTTCCGTCCGGGCTCTCTGCTGGTGACCTCTGCTGATCGTCCTGACGTGTTGGTTTCAGCCTGTCTGGCCGCCATGAACGGCGTGGAAATTGGCGCTATCCTGCTGACCGGTGGTTATGAAATCGACGAACGCATCAACAGCCTGTGTGAACGTGCCTTCCAGACCGGCCTGCCTGTCTTTATGGTAGAAACCAACACCTGGCAGACCTCCCTGAGCCTGCAGAGCTTTAATCTGGAAGTACCTGCAGATGACCATCAGCGTGTAGAGAAACTGCAACAGTACGTGGCGTCTCACATTAACGCTGACTGGATCAACTCCCTGAGCGCACATTCCGAACGTTCACGCCGTCTGTCACCGCCGGCATTCCGCTATCAGCTGACCGAACTGGCCCGTAAAGCCGGTAAACGTATTGTTCTGCCGGAAGGCGACGAACCACGTACCGTAAAAGCGGCAGCGCTGTGTGCTGAACGTGGTATCGCTGAATGCGTACTGTTGGGTAATCCTGACGAAATCAAACGCGTTGCAGCAGCTCAGGGCGTGACGCTGGGTAAAGGCATCGAAATCGTTGATCCGGTGGCTGTCCGTGAAGAATATGTAGCCCGTCTGGTTGAACTGCGCAAAAACAAAGGCATGACCGAAGTGGTTGCACGTGAACAACTCGAAGACAACGTGGTTCTGGGCACTCTGATGCTGGAACAAGGTAACGTTGACGGTCTGGTTTCCGGTGCGGTTCACACCACAGCAAACACCATCCGCCCGCCGTTGCAGCTGATCAAAACCGCACCGGGTAGCTCGCTGGTTTCCTCTGTATTCTTCATGCTGCTGCCTGACCAGGTTCTGGTTTACGGCGACTGCGCGATCAACCCGGATCCTACCGCTGAACAGCTGTCTGAAATCGCAATCCAGTCTGCGGATTCTGCTGCGGCGTTCGGTATCGAACCACGCGTTGCGATGATCTCCTACTCAACCGGTAATTCCGGCGCAGGTAGCGATGTTGAAAAAGTGCGTGAAGCGACCCGTCTGGCACAGGAAAAACGCCCGGATTTGATCATCGATGGCCCGCTGCAATATGACGCCGCTATCATGGCTGACGTTGCTCAGTCCAAAGCGCCAAACTCGCCGGTTGCGGGTAAAGCGACCGTGTTCATCTTCCCTGACCTGAATACCGGTAACACCACGTACAAAGCGGTACAGCGTTCTGCGGATCTGGTCTCAATCGGACCGATGTTGCAGGGCATGCGTAAACCGGTCAATGACCTGTCACGTGGCGCACTGGTAGACGATATCGTCTACACCGTTGCACTGACAGCGATTCAGTCTGCTCAGGCAGAAGCGGCTGTTCCGGCTAAATAAGTCAGAACTTCTGAAGGTAAGACGCCGGACTTAATATCCGGCGTTTTTTTTGGGTCACATTTCTTTCGATAAAAATTCAGAGCAATGTTTTCGCGGCTTCCAGAATATGCTCAGCCGTCAGGCCATATTCCTGCTGTAAAAACTCCTGCGTGCCCACCTGACCGTAACGTTCCTTCACGCCGACACGGCGCATCGGCACCGGCTGATTTTCTACCAGTACTTCCGCCACCGCAGATCCCAGCCCGTTGTGAATACTGTGGTTTTCGCTGGTCACTATTTTGCCGGTTTTCGCGGCGTATTGAATGATGATGTCTTTATCAATCGGCTTGAGGGTGAACATGTCAATGACCGCCGCACTCACGCCTTCGCGCCCGAGCATTTCTGCCGCTTTCAGTGCTTCAGCGACCATAATGCCGTTGGCAATCAGCGTCACGTCTTTGCCATCGCGCAGCACATTGGCTTTGCCGATGGTGAATGTCGAACCTTCCTGATAAACCTGCGTGGCCTGTTTACGGATGGTGCGCACCCAGTAAAAGCCTTTCAAATCCATCAGTTGCAACAGGATATCGCGGAACATTACGGCGTCGGTAACTTCCATCACCACCGAACTCGCCAGCCCGCGCACGATACCCATATCCTCAAACGACATATGCGTACCACCGTTATGGCAGGCACTGACGCCCGCATCGGACGCAATAATCTTCACATTATTTTTCTGATAATCCAGTGACATAAACAGCTGATCGAAACAGCGGCGGCTGGCGAATGCGGTAAAAGTATGCACAAAAGGCACGCGACCGGTCAGCGACAAACCTGCTGCAACGCCGATCACGTTGGCTTCCATGATGCCGCAGTTAATCACATGATCAGGGTGATCTTTATGCACGCCGTCCATCGCCATCGAGCTCATCAGGTCGGCTTCAAGCGCGATAACCGGCGTGTTCTCTACGATCTTTTGGCGCACGGTATTGGCGTAAACTTTGCGCATTTCCACCGCGTCTTTTTGTAATTCCAGAGAGACTTCAAACATGGGTGGCCTCCAGCTCAGCGATAGCGTTTTCGATTTCCAGTTTCACATCCGGCGTTAGACGCAGATGGTGCGAGTTCGCCAGTTGTTCGAGATACTTCACGCCCTGCCCTTTGATGCTGTCGAGTATCACCACCAGCGGACGTTGCTCAGCATGACGAACCGGTGTGACCGCCTCACTTATCGCTGCAATGTCATCGCCTTTAATGGTCTGCACATCAAAGCCAAATGCACTGAATTTTCCGGCCAGATCAAACGGCTTGATGACTTCATCCAGCGTGCCGTCGAGTTGCTGTTTGTTGTAATCAATGAACAGCATCAGATTGTGCAGGTTGTGGTGTGCAATAAACTGGAAGGCTTCCCAGCACTGTCCTTCGTTGAGTTCGCCGTCGCCAAGAATGCAGAATACACGGTTGCTGCGACCGGCCAGCTTATGCGAAAGCGCCATGCCCGCCGCAATGGACACGCCTTGTCCCAGCGAGCCGGTGGTCGCATCCACGCCCGTGGTGCGCAGCCGGTCCGGATGGCTCGGCAGACGGGTTCCGTTCTGGTTGAGTGTGTGTAATTCGCTGACCGGGAAATAACCTTTCAGTGCCAGCGTGGCATACAGCGCCGGCCCCGCATGGCCTTTTGACAGCACGAAATAATCACGATCTTGCCAGTCTGGTTTTTCCGGATCGATGCGCATCACATCGCCATACAACACGGCCAGCGTCTCCACCACGGACATGCTGCCGCCATAATGCCCGAATCCCAGACCGGTCAGCATTTTCAGCGTCTCGATGCGGATATGGCGGGCAAGATCACGAACCTTCTGGACATCTTTCATCTTCATGGGTCCTTATTTTAATGAATGCTTATCCTGACCTGTTATTTCTAACAGGCAGGACAGTGTTTCCCGGATGGAGTTAAAAACGCAGTGATGCAGGCTATTACTTCTCAGTGGCTTCTTTCTCAGCCACCGGTTTTTTACCGAGATAGTTCCAGGCAACCAGTACCGCGAAGATTCCGACAATCAGCGCCATGATGCCTTCCTTCGACATGAAGCGGGCCAGGTTACCCAGCAGAATGCCAATAACGCCGAAATCCGCATCAGAGAAGGTTGCATTGGCAAAGCCCAGCGCGCCGAGTACCGGTAACAACAGAACCGGCAGGAAGGTAATCAGCACGCCGTTGGCAAATGCACCGACCATCGCCCCGCGACGCCCGCCGGTGGCATTACCAAACACGCCCGCCGTTGCACCGGTGAAGAAGTGCGGCACTACACCGGGCAGGATCAGCACCAGATGCATCTGCCCTAACAGGAACAGCCCCACCAGCCCCCCGAGGAAGCTGAACAGGAAGCCAATCAGCACCGCATTCGGCGCGTACGGATACACCACCGGGCAATCCAGCGCCGGGCGGGCATTAGGCACCAGTTTCTCGGAGAAGCCGACGAATGCCGGAACGATTTCAGCCAGGATCAGACGCACCCCTTGCAGAATGATGAACACGCCCGCCGCGAAAGTAATTGCCATAATAATGGCGTACACCAGATAGTTCTGACCTGCGCTGTAAGTGGCTTCAACAAAGACCTGCCCCGCGAATACCGCCATAATCAGATAAATGATAATCATGGTGAGCGAGATAGAAATGGAACTGTCACGCAGGAAGCTGAGGTTTTTCGGCAAATTCATTTCTTCCGTAGAACGTGAACCTTTACCGACCTTGCTGCCTATCCAGCCCGATAAGACATAACCGATAGTGCCGAAATGACCGAATGCGACGTCATCGCTGCCGGTGATTTTACGCATATAGCGTTGCGCCAGCGCCGGGAAGAACGCCATGATAAGCCCGAGCGTCAGGGAACCGGTGAACACCAGTGAAACGCCTTCGAAACCGGCCACTGTCAGAATAACGCTGATCATACAGGCCATATAAAACGTATGGTGACCGGTCAGAAACACATATTTAAGACGGGTGAAACGGGCCACGATCAGATTTGCCACCATACCAAACGCCATAATTAACGCTGTCGGTGCACCGAATTTCTCCAGCGCAATGGAAACAATCGCTTCGTTATTAGGAATAATACCCTGGATATTAAAGGCATGTTCAAACATGCCGCCTAAAGGATTTAATGAACCGACTAATACTGTGGCACCACCGCCTAAGACTAAAAAACCCAGTATTGTTTTAACCGTGCCTTTCACCACATCAGAAAAGTTTTTCTTTTGCGCTACCAGACCGATTAATGCGATGAGCCCCACCAGTATAGAAGGCACTTTTAATATATCGACCACAAACTTGAGCGTTTCCTGGATAAACATATCCACCTCGTTTGTCTATTTGTTTTATTTGTAGGGTTATTCCGTGCCGGTCAGGACACCGGATGCTTTTCAAAGTGAGCCATCAGTTTTGTTTCAAGTTCATTAATATCAATGATGTTAGTGATCACCACCAGCTGGTTTTCAGGAATACTGGCGCTGGCAGCGATGTCCTTTGCCATCACAAACAGATCGGCCTCGCCCGGAATGGCTGAGGACAAATCGGAGTGCTGAACATCTGCCTGAATATTAAGTTTTTTCAGAACCTTCTTGATGTTCATTTCAACCATAAAACTGCTGCCTAAACCGGAGCCACAAATCGCCATGATTTTCATTTTTTCACCTGTTCTTTATCTGTTTTTTAAAAGTTTACATTGCGTAGGATCACAGTTCAGTTGCACATATTCATGCCCCTGAATTTCAGGATTTCTTTAGGCTTGAACCCCATGCCCTTCTGATATAAAGGCAGACTAATAGCGGGATATAATGTCCTGAATTTCTCTGATCGTTTTTGCCTGATGTATTTTCTGCATATCTTCTTCACTGGAAAATAATTCCGCCAGTTCAGAAATCAGTTCAACATGACTGTGTTTATCAGCAGCCGATAACATCACCACCGTATAGACCGGGTCGTTATCCTCTGAATTAAACACCACGCCGTGTGGCAGTGTCAGTAACGAGAGTCCCAACCCGTTCGCCCCTTCTTCTGGTCTGGCATGCGGCATGGCAATACCCGGTGCCAGAACAAAATACGGCCCCAGCTTTTCCCGTTGAGCGAAAATTGCCGTCAGGTAATCCGGGGTTATGGTCCCTTCTTTCAGCAGGGGTTGTGCACTGACCTCCACCGCCTGCCGCCAGTCCGTGATATCCGTTCTGATCTGAATTCGTTCAGATGTCAGCCAATCATTTAACATAGTCAGGCTCCGTATTTTTTTAAGATGGCCGGTCAAATTTCCCCCGGACCGCACCAACGATCCTGACTCTACTTCAGCGATAGCGTTAACATCTGTGACACACATCCCAAAGATAGCGCTACCAAACTTCTATCATTGAGAACTGTGATAGCGCTATCAAAAATAATCGCGCGGCGGTACCACCGTCCCGTGGATCACATAAATAACGGTATACTTTGTCTGGAAATTGCCGATAATTTACCGAATTCTGCCGTGGTTCCCGTTTTGCCGGTCCTGCTGCGGCCCGCTTTTTTCGCTATACCCATGGGTATACATTGTGCGCAAGATGCGCAGTTAAGGTCAGGATCGTGAATGTCCATTAACAAGAAGAGACGCAGTACCGGAAGAGTGACGCTGGCCGATGTTGCGCAGCTGGCAGGCGTGGGCAGTATGACCGTCTCCCGTGCACTGCGAACACCTGAACAGGTCTCCGACAAGCTGCGGGAGAAGATCGAAGAGGCCGTGAGCCAGCTCGGATACCTGCCCAATCAGGCCGCCAGTTCGCTGGCTTCTGCTTCATCAAATACCATTGCGATGATTGTACCGAGCCTTTCCGAAGCGGGCTGCGCCGAGATGTTTGCCGGGTTACAAAAAGTGCTGCAACCGGCGGGTTATCAGATCATGCTGGCGGAATCTCAGCATCGTATTGAGCGGGAAGAAAAACTGCTGGAAACGCTGCTTTCCTATAATCTGGCGGCGGCGATTTTGCTGTCCGTTGAGCATTCGGCCAACGTACGGCAATGGCTGGATAACCTGACCATACCGGTGCTGGAAATCGGCGCGCTGACCGATTCGCCGATCGACATGAATATCGGCATTGATTATGTCGAGGCGATGTTTCAGCTAACCCGGACGGTGATCGCCAGGGGGTATCAGAATATCGGCATGTTGTGTGCTAATCAGGAGCAGTGGATTTTCCAGCAACACCTTCAGGGTTGGCGCAAGGCCATGTTAAAAGCGCACATGTCTCCGCACCGGGTGATAAACGCCGCTGAGCCAGCCAGCTTCTCCACCGGCGCTCAGCAATTGCCGGAATTTCTGCTCGCCTGGCCGGAAATTGACGCGCTGGTGTGTGTTTCCGACGATCTCGCCTGTGGCGCATTGTATGAATGTCAGCGCAGACGCATCAAAGTGCCTGACGATCTTGCCGTGGTCGGCTTTGGCAACGCCGATGTCAGTAAAGTATGCCAGCCACCGCTGACCACCATTGCCATACCGCATAAAGAAATCGGGATACGGGCTGCCCAGGCGTTACTGGCGAGGATTAATGACGAGGAGTGGGAAGAAGTGATGATCGCTTCGTCGTTGTGCAAGCGGGAGAGTTGCTAAAGAAAACGGGCGATATGAGCTCGCCCGTAAGTGTGTCTCAGATAGCGTCTTTTGGTGACGACACCACGGCATCGTTTTTAGGGTCTTCAGAGACAGACGCGTCAGCCACAGCAGCGTCGGCTTCACGGGTCAGAGGCTTACCGTGTTCTTTTTCATTGTTGCGCGTCATCCACAGAGAAAGTGCTTTCAGCGAGTCTGGCGTAAATTCATCACAGCGCGCGGTAATTTCTTCCGGTGTCATCCAGCGCACGGCATCAATTTCTTCTTCCTGCAGGGCAAACGGACCGTGGGATACACAGCTGAACAGTGCACCCCATACGCGGCATTTGTTCTCTTCTTCAAAGTAGAACTGACCGTGCTCTGCAAACGGCACACCGGCGATGCCCAGTTCTTCCTCGGCTTCACGGCGGGCAGAATCAAGAATATTTTCACCGCTTTGCACTACACCACCGGCCGTTGCATCAAGCCAGCCCGGATAGAAGTCTTTGGTTTCAGTCCGACGCTGAACCAAAATATTCCCCATTCCATCATGAACCACAATATAGCTGGCACGGTGACGCAGGACCTGAGCACGCATTTGTTGTCGGCTGGCCTGGGCAATGACCTCGTTGTCTTCGTTGACGATATCCACCCACTCATCCGTACTGATGTTTTGCTCTTGTTCTGACATCCGCTGGAACCTTCTCTTTTAAGCGCTGATCTGTGCGCAATAAGTCTGTGCGCTGTGATTTTGCAACACGTCGATAATGTGCTGAGATTCTATCTGGGTCTGCTGGTTAGCTTCAATAGCTATGGATGCGTTGATGCAACCTAAAAGCTATGTTACCCCGCAAAGTTCGCCATCAGACAAGTCTGACATAGACTTCTAAACATCTACATTATGATAACCTAATAAACCGGATAAGAAGTTTGTGATTACCCGTTCCCTATTGGCGTATCCCGTCCCCGCCAGTCGCGACAGTGATTAAAACAACGCAGGAGGCAATATGATCGATCTTTATTACGCTCCCACACCGAATGGCCATAAAATTTCTCTTTTTCTTGAAGAGAGTGGCCTGCAATACCGGCTCCATCGCGTTGATATCAGCGCCGGAGAACAGTTCAAACCTGAATTTCTGGCCATTTCGCCAAACAACAAAATCCCGGCGATTGTTGACAGTCAGCCCGTTGACGGCGGCGCACCGATCGGTATTTTTGAGTCTGGCGCAATTTTGCAATATCTGGCAGAAAAAACCGGAAAATTTCTCAGCAAAGAGTTGCGCGAGCGGACTGCGACACTGGAATGGCTCACCTGGCAGGTAGCCAGCTTTGGTCCGATGCTGGGTCAGAACCACCACTTTACGCATTACGCGCCGCAACCGGTCCCTTATGCCATTGAGCGTTATTTACAGGAAACTCAGCGTCTGTATGGTGTGCTGAACCGCCAGTTAGAGAAAAACGCGTATATCGCCGGGGAGAATTACAGTATCGCCGACATAGCCACTTATCCGTGGGTAGCGGCTCATGAACGTCAGCGAATTGATCTCGCACAATACCCGGCCGTGCGCAATTGGTTCGAAAGGGTTAAAAGCCGCCCGGCGACACAAAAAGCCTACGCGCTGGCGCAGGTTCCGTAAGCCCCTTCAGTTTGCCGGCAGCATTGTGAATGTCTCAAAATAAAAAACCCTTAATTGTGCTCCATATCGCGCGTTAATAGCGATGACTCATCTATGATTAAAGGCAGTTCATCCGCGTATTCAGACAGTTAAGGATCACGATATGAAGATCTTGATTACCGGCGCCACCGGCCTCATCGGAAGGAAACTCACCGAACGGCTGCTTGCGCAATCTCATCAGATCACCGCCCTGAGCCGTGCACCTGAACGCGCGGCGAAGTTACTCGGCACTCAGGTTTCCGTCTGGGAAACGCTGCAAGGAAAAACCTCACTTGATGGTTTCGATGCCGTAATTAATCTTGCCGGTGAACCGATTGCCGACAAACGCTGGACCAAAGAGCATAAAGCATTGCTTTGTGAAAGCCGCTGGAAACTGACCGAACAACTGGCAACGCTGATTAATGCCAGTGAAAAGCCGCCTTCTGTGTTTATCTCCGGCTCAGCGGTCGGATATTACGGCGATCAGGGTCAGGCGCTCGTGCCGGAAGACGAGCCACCTAATAAGCAGTTTACCTGGCAGTTATGTGCCCGCTGGGAAGCACTGGCGATGTCAGCACAAAGCCCGGCAACGCGTGTTTGTTTGCTGCGTACCGGCATCGTCCTGGCTGAAAAAGGCGGTGCGCTGGCAAAAATAGTTCTGCCCTACCGTGCCGGTCTCGGTGGCCCGCTCGGTGATGGTCAGCAATACATGCCCTGGATCCACATCAGCGACATGATTGACGCGATTATTTTCCTGCTGGAACACGAAACACTTTCCGGCCCGTTCAATATGGTGTCGCCGTACCCGGCACGTAACGAGCAATTCAGCGCTCTGCTTGGCGAAGTATTGCACCGTCCGGCATTTATGCGGGCACCCGCGCCGGTAATAAGGTTACTGATGGGGGAATCCGCCGTGCTGGTACTCGGCGGACAGCGTGCCGTCCCGCGCAGGCTGGAAGCCGCAGGGTTTATATTTAAGCATCAGGAGCTGAAAGAGGCGCTGGAGGATTTGCTCGGGTGACGGGTCTTGCAGCCCTTCACCCTGCCGTACCAGACTGGGGATGTTTCGGTTTCTCAATAACTGAGATTACTTAACTTTCTGCGCCGAAACCGCCCAAAGGAGGAAAGTGCTTTTCCTCCTTTGGATTCCTCCTCGCTTTTTCAACAAGCGATAACGCTCGCTAGCTATGTTTCAGGTATCACTGCGACAGGCTGGAAATCTTGCCGCTGCGCGGTGCCTTCATTTCGGGATTGCAGCCTTGGGTCTGCAACCTCTCATTCAGCAAGCTTTCTGAAACGCCCGTGCGATCTTAAATTCAAAGGCAGATTGTTTTTTTATCTTTTAGAAATGTTGATTGGCGTGCTCAAAAATGGCACCGAATGAACGGTTCGAGACCTAAGGCTCGAAGCCTGAAATGAGGGAATCGCGGAGCGATGACATTTTGCGCCACACTCAGAACGACCAGAACATGTCCTTCGTTCCAGCGACAGCGCGCAGTGAAAAAGCGAGGGGAGTGCAGAGGGGAAAAGCCTTTCCCCTCTGCTCGGTTTCGGCAAAATATCTCGTATGAGAACTGCTATTGAGAAACCGAAACTTTCACAGTTTCAATTTTCATCCGTTCTAATCCCGCTCAGGATTTATTCCTTAATATCAGCCTGATAAAACACATGTTTCCCAAACGGGTCCACTTCATAGCCGGTCACTTCTTTACGTACCGGTTCGAAAATGGTCGAGTGAGCAATCATTACCGCCGGTGCCTGATCGTGCATCATTTGCTGGGCCTGCTCGTAAAGCGCTACACGTTTTGCATGATCGGTCGTTTCTTTGGCTTCGGTGATCAGCTTATCAAACGGCGCGTAACACCATTTAGCTGAGTTTGAACCGCCCTTCGCGGCATTACAGGTAAACAGCGGGCCGAAGAAGTTATCCGGATCGCCGTTCGCCGTCGTCCAGCCCATCAGCGCCGCCATGTGTTCACCGTTACGGATACGGGTCTGATACTCGCCCCATTCGTAACTGACGATATGCGCCTTCACGCCGATTTTGGCCCAGTCAGCCTGGATCATTTCCGCCATACGCCGTGCGTTCGGGTTATACGGACGCTGAACCGGCATCGCCCACAAATCGATATCAAAACCATTCGGCATACCCGCTTCGGCCAGCAGGGCTTTGGCTTTCTCCGGTGAATAATCGTAATCCACCAGTTTGTCGTTATAGCTCCATACACCGGTCGGCAGCAGTGTTTTCGCCACGGTTCCCGTACCATGGAATACGGCTTCTATGATTTGCGGTTTGTTGATCGCCATGGTCAGCGCCTGACGCACTTTCACATTATCCAGCGGGGGTTTCTGAGTGTTGAAGGACAGGAAACCGGTGTTCAGGCCAGCCTTACTCATCAGATTGATGTCTTTATTGGCACGCATACGCTCCAGATCAGCCGGATTCGGGAATGGCATCACCTGACATTCATTCTTCTCGAGTTTGGCCAGACGCATTGAGGCATCAGGCGTAATGGTATACACCAGACGGTCAATTTTGGATTTACCCTGCCAGTAGTCCGGGAAAGCTTTGTACAGCAGACGCGTGTCTTTCTGGTATTGCACCAGTTCAAACGGCCCGGTACCAATCGGATCCTGATCGACTTTTTCCGGCGTGCCGGCTTTGAGCATCTGATCGGCATATTCCGCCGAGAGGATGGAAGCAAAATACCATGCCAGATCGGCCACGAACGGCGCTTCAGGGCGCGTCAGGTTGAAACGCACGGTGTAATCATCCACCTTATCAATACTGCCGATCAGGTCACCCATTTTCAGGCTGTCGAAGTTAAGGTAAGTACCGCCGGAAATTTTATGATAAGGATTATTTTCGTCTTTCTGGCGCATGAACGAGAAGATCACGTCGTCAGCGTTGAAATCACGGGTCGGTTTGAACAGCTTGCTGTTCTGAAATTTCACGCCCTTGCGCAGGTGGAAGGTATAGGTTTTACCGTCCGCACTGACCTCCCAGCTTTCTGCCAGACCCGGCACCAGTTCAGTGGTACCGATTTTGAAATCCACCAGACGGTTATAAATTGGCGCGGCGCTGGCATCCACAGAGGTGCCCGACGTATAAAGCTGCGGGTTGAATTGCTCAGGCGAACCTTCGGAACAGTAAACCAGCGTTTTAGCACAAACGCCGCCAGTGAGAGTTAACGCCAGTAAGCCTGTGCTTATTTTTAAGATGTTGTGTTTCATTCTTTTCCCTATTTTCCCTGTCCGGAGAGTGTTTAAATCTTCTTCATCGTGGAACCTAAAGCAAAAACAGATTAACATCTGGATAACACGTAGTAATACTTTGTTATATATGAAAATCTTATAACAGGGAACAATATTTGCGCACATTCAGAGGTCAAGATGTCGACAACAATCGCAAAACAGCTTACCGAACGTTTCTACCGTTATCTCAGCGTAACATCACAGAGTGATGCCAGCGCGACCACCCTGCCAAGCACGCCAGGCCAGCATGATATGGCGCGGCTACTGGCTGAGGAACTGCATCAGCTGGGCCTGAAAAATATTCAGATCGACGAACAGGCGACCGTGACGGCAGTAAAACCCGGCACCAAAAAAGGCGGTCCGCGCATCGGGTTCATTACGCATATAGATACGGTCGATGTCGGCCTGCGTCCGGATATTCATCCCCAGACGTTGCGTTTTACCGGTGAGGATGTGTGTCTGAACAAAGAACTGGAAATCTGGCTGCGCCCTTCCGAACGCCCGGAAATCCTGCCGTATAAAGGTGAGGACATTATTTTCAGCGACGGCACCAGCGTGCTGGGCGCGGACAATAAAGCGGCGGTCACGGTAGTGATGACACTGTTGGAAAACCTGACGGCTGAGCAGGAATACGGCGATATCGTGGTGGCGTTCGTGCCAGACGAAGAAATCGGCCTGCGCGGTGCCAAGGCGTTAGATCTCGCCCGCTTCGATGTGGACTTTGCTTATACCATCGACTGCTGCGAACTGGGCGAAGTGGTGTATGAAAACTTCAATGCGGCGGCGGCAGAAATTACCTTCACCGGCGTGACAGCGCATCCGATGTCGGCCAAAGGCGTACTGGTGAATCCGCTGTTGATGGCACAGGATTTCATCAGCCATTTTGACCGTGCTGAAACCCCTGAAAACACCGAAGGCCGGGAAGGTTATATCTGGTTCAACGGCATGAGCGCATCCCAGCAGGGAGCAGAACTGAAAGCCTCAATCCGTGATTTTGACAACGTCAGTTTTGCCGCCCGTAAGCAGAAAATTCAGGACGTGGCACAAGAGATTGCCGCGCAGTATCCGAGCGCAAAAGTCTCGGTGGAGATCAGCGACACCTACAGCAATATCAGCAGTGCCATCGGCGAAGATCGCCGGGCGATCGACCTGATTTTTGCAGGACTGAAAGAAATTGGCGTGGGGCCCAAAGTGATCCCGATGCGCGGCGGCACCGATGGTGCGGCATTATCGGCCAAAGGATTGCTGACGCCGAACTACTTTACCGGCGCGCATAATTTCCACTCAAAATTTGAGTTCCTGCCGGTGAATTCGTTTGTGAAATCCTACGAGCTGACCGTTCAGCTGTGCCTGCTGGCCGCGAAAGGCTGATGCTATTTTAGCTGAGCAAAACCCACACCCCATCCCAGCCTTCCCCTCGTGAGAGGGGAAGGAGCACGGAAATCACTTCAAAGCACCTGAGAGGAATTGTTGCAGCCGCGCACTTTTCGGGTTACCGAACACCTCGGAAGGCTCGCCCTGCTCTTCAATCACCCCCTGATGCAGGAAAATGACGTGGCTGGAGACGTGACGGGCAAACTCCATTTCATGTGTCACTACCACCATGGTTTTCCCCTCTTCCGCCAGCTTTTGCATGATGCGCAGTACTTCGCCGACCAGTTCAGGGTCAAGGGCGGAGGTCGGTTCGTCAAACAGTAACACTTCCGGTTCCATCGCCAGCGCACGGGCAATGGACACGCGCTGCTGCTGGCCACCGGACAAATTCACCGGATATTTCCCTTGTGCGCGGGCATCAATACCCACTTTATCGAGGTATTTCACCGCGCGTTCCCGCGCTTCTGCCTTGCTCAACCCCAGCACCTGAACCGGTGCTTCCATGACATTTTCCAGCACCGTCATGTGGCTCCACAGGTTGAAGTGCTGAAACACCATCGTCAGTTTGGTACGTAACAGTTGCAGCTGCTTTTTATCAAACACTTTCAGCTGACCATCGGTGTCGCGCACCATCCGGATATCCTGATTATTGACACTGATCGAGCCTTCGCTTGGTTTCTCAAGGAAGTTAATGCAGCGCAGGAAGGTACTTTTACCGGATCCTGATGAACCGATAATACTGATCACATCACCCGCATTCGCCGACAATGAAACGCCTTTCAACACCTCATGGTCGCCATAGCGTTTGTGGAGATCGAGAACCGCTAATTTGTTTTCTGGCATAACGTGATTCCGCAAAAATAATTCTTATTAGTGAGTTTGAGGCTTTACATGTGCCAGCCAGCGTTTTTCCGCCATGCGGAACAGCCCAATCAATATAAAAGAGATGCAAAGATAAATAACCGCAGCAATCCCGAAGGCATAAAACGGCTGATACGTTGCCGAGTTAATGTCGCGGGCTATTTTCAGCACGTCCGGTACTGTGGCGGTAAACGCCAGCGCGGTGGAGTGCAACATCAGAATGACTTCATTACTGTACGCAGGCAGTGCCGTGCGTAATGCCGACGGTAAAATAATGCAGGTATACAATTTAAAACGTGAAAACCCGTAAGCGTTGGCCGCTTCAATTTCGCCGTGCGGCACCGCGCGGATCGCACCCGCAAAAATTTCGGTGGTGTATGCACAGGTGTTGAGCGTCAGTGCCAGAATCGTACAATTGAGCCCGCTGCGGAAAAAAGCATTCAGGAAGTCGGTGCCACGCACGATCTCCAGGCTGTACATGCCGGAATAAAATACCAGTAACTGCACATACAACGGCGTCCCGCGGAAAACATAGGTATACAGCCAGATCGGATAGCGAAGGAATTTGTTGGAAGACACACGCCCCACCGCCATCGGCACAGCCAGTAATCCGCCTATCACAACGGAACTGATCAGTAACCATAAGGTGATAGCCAGACCGGTGAAACGGTAGCCGTCGCTGTAAAGCAGGGACATACCGTACTGTTGTAAAATTTCGATCATAGATCAGCCCTCTTCACACCCAGCGAATAACGGCGATCAAGCCACACCAGCACGCCGTTCGACAGCGTGGTGAAAATCAGATAAACCACACCGGCCACAATCGCAAAATAGAACGGCTGATATGTCCCCTTCCCGGCCAGTTGCGTGGCTTTCACCACATCATTGAGACCCAGCAACGACACCAGTGCGGTGGCTTTGAGAATAACCTGCCAGTTATTGGCAATGCCCGGCAGCGCAAAACGCATCATGGCCGGGAATAAAATTCGACGAAAGATTTGTGAACCGCTGAACCCGAAAGCCGTCGCAGCTTCGATTTGTCCACGCGGGACCGCCATAAACGCACCGCGGAACGTTTCAGTGAAATATGCCCCGTAGATAAAGCCCAGGGTGATAATACCGGCGCTCATCGGGTCGATATCAATTTGTGTCAGCCCCAGTGATTCTGTAATGCTGTTAAGCGCAATCTGCAAACCGTAGAAAATCAATAACATCAATACCAGATCAGGTACGCCGCGAATGAGCGTGGTGTAGCAACCAAAAAAACCAGAAACGATCCGGTTCTTTGACAGTTTCCCGCCCGCGCCGATTAACCCTATCACCAGCGCCAGAATGACTGACGAAATCGCCAGCTCCAGTGTCACTAACGTGCCCTGGATAATTACCTGGGAATACCCATACAGCATGGTTTTTTCCTGTCTTTAGTGGATCCCTGCGCAGGCAACACGACCACCGGCGTCAGAACCGCAGGGAGCGGCGTACCGCCCCCTTTGGCATGTCTCACGACGAATATCAGCCGCCGTAAACATCAAAGTCGAAGTATTTTTTCGCCAGTTTGTCGTAAGTGCCGTCTTTACGCATGCTGTCAAATGCCTTGTTCAGCGCATCTTTCAGGTCCGTTTCATTCTTACGCAGGCCCATGCCGGTACCTACGCCGAAGAACTTATCATCTTTAACCGACGGTCCCGCAAACGCATAATCTTTACCCGCTGCCTGTTTCAGGAAGCCTTCGCTGCCTGCCACTTCGTCCTGGAATGCTGCGTCAAGACGACCGGAAGCCAGATCCGCATAAATCAGATCCTGGTTCTGGTAAGCCACCACATTGATGCCTTTTGGCTGCCACATGGCATTCGCATAAGCTTCCTGAGTGGACCCCTGCAGAACACCGACGTTTTTGCCTTTCAGCGCATCCAGAGTGGGCAGAACTTTAGAGCCTTTAGGCGCAATCAGACGGGCGTTAGCAGCGTAAAGTTTCTCTGTGAAATCAATCTCCTGCTGACGTTTTTCAGTGATGGATAATGAGGAAATAATCGCATCAATCTTTTTCGCTTTCAGGGACGGGATCAGCGCATCAAAATCGCTTTCAACGTAGGTACATTTAATGGCTGCACGTTTACACATCTCGTTTGCCAGGTCGATATCAAAACCCACCAGCTTACCGCTGGAGTCTTTCGATTCAAATGGGGCGTAAGTCGGATCAGTACCGATGTTAATTGCTTTAGGCGCGGCAGCAAATGCACTACCTGCGCTGGCTAAAACCAGAACCAGCGGAAGAACCTTGAACAACTTTTTCATACATTAGCCTCAGTGATTATTCATCTGTTGTGGTTGCGTGTGCGTGAATGAACGTCTTTTTATAGTTTGCTGAACGATGCAAATGGCTTTTTGCCAGATTTTCTCATGCACTTTTCGTGCCGTTTCTCTGCATAGCCGTTTTGCACAGCGAGAGAGTGAAAACCGGTCAAAAAAGCATCGGGATAATCAAAGTTTTCAAAGGTCTGAAGGAAGGATAGCCGAAGCAAGGTTGGACACTGCACCCCAATGAATCAAATTGTGATCATTGTTGGTGCAATGTAACGAAAGTGCGCGAAATAAGTGCGTATTGGGACGTGAAAGTTTAACGACTGCCCTGCCATCGAACAAATAAGTCTTCCGGCAGCTCGATATCAAACTGATCGATCACCCGGTTTACCGTCTGATCAATAATATCTTCCACAGAAACAGGGCGGTGATAAAACGCCGGAACCGGCGGCATGATGATTGCGCCCAGTTCAGCCGCCTGTGTCATCAGTCGTAAATGGCCCAGATGCAACGGCGTTTCGCGCACACATAACACCAGACGGCGGCGTTCTTTCATCACTACGTCAGCCGCACGGGTCAGCAAACCGTCGGTATAACTGTTCACGATGCCGGAGAGCGTTTTGATCGAGCAAGGCAAAATCACCATGCCGGCAGTTTTAAAAGAACCGGAGGAGATGCTGGCCGCGATATCGCGGGAATCATGCACCACATCTGCCAGTGCCTGAACATCACGCAGGGTGAGATCCGTTTCCAGTGTCAGTGTCTGACGGGCTGCATTGCTCATCACCAGATGAGTTTCAATATCAGGCACACTCTGCAATACCTGCAAGAGCCTGACACCATAGATTGCGCCGCTGGCGCCGGAAATACCGACAATAAGTCGTTTCATCAACACTGCCTTAGAAAAAATAAACCCGGATCCGGTGGTGCCAATACTGACATAAATTCAGGCATAAAAAAACGCGCCCGCCCGGTGTTCACCGGAGGGGCGCGCCAGAGAGAATGTCAGCAACCGGCTGATCAGCCTTCGTTGTGCATCTCGAGATTTTCAGCTTCCTGCTGGCCACGCAATGCCTGAGCATCGTCGTTGCGCAGCGCTTCAAGATATTCCAGATAGTTCTGGTCCACATCTTTGGTGACGTAAACACCGTCGAAAACTGAACATTCGAATTTCTCGATATCCATATTGTCTTCTTTCACTGCGGCGATAAGGTCGCTCAGATCCTGGAAGATTAACGCATCAGCCCCAATCATCTGATTGATTTCACTGACTTCACGGCCATGGGCAATCAGCTCGTTCGCGCTTGGCATATCGATACCGTAAACATTCGGGAAGCGGATTTCCGGTGCCGCAGAGGCCAGATAAACGCGTTTTGCCCCGGCTTCACGCGCCATCTCAACAATCTGCTGAGAGGTGGTACCACGCACGATGGAATCATCGACCAGTAAGACATTTTTATCACGGAACTCAGCGCGGTTAGCGTTCAGTTTACGTCGTACTGATTTACGGCGCTCCTGCTGACCCGGCATGATAAAGGTACGGCCCACATAGCGGTTTTTTACAAACCCCTGACGGTACGGTTTATCCAAAATACGGGCAATTTCCAGCGCGATATCGCAGGAAGTTTCCGGGATCGGGATCACCACGTCGATATCCATGTCTTCCCATTCACGGGCAATTTTCGCGCCCAGCTTTTCACCCATACGTACACGGGCGCTGTAGACGGAAATTTTGTCGATGAAGGAATCCGGACGTGCAAAATAGACGTATTCGAACAGGCAAGGATTGTACTGCGGGTTCTCAGCACACATACGGGTGAACAGCTGACCTTTTTCAGTGATGTACACCGCTTCGCCCGGCGCAACGTCACGCAGGAACTCAAAGCCCAGCGTATCAAGTGCCACGCTCTCAGAGGCCACCATGTACTCATTACGACCATCTGCCAGCGTACGTTTACCAATCACCAGCGGACGAATGCCATGCGGGTCACGAAACGCCAGCATGCCATGACCGATGATCATCGCCACACAAGCGTAAGCACCGCGGATCTTCAGATTCACTGCAGCAACCGCAGCAAAAATGTTGTCAGCTTCCAGTGGATAGTGCTGGAAACGATCCAACTCACTCGCCAGGATATTCAGCAAAATCTCAGAATCGGAAGTGGTGTTCACATGACGGCGTTGGCCTTCGAACAGATTGCTTCGCAATTCATGAGCATTGGTCAGGTTACCGTTATGGGCAAGGGTGATGCCGAACGGAGAGTTGACGTAAAAAGGTTGAGCTTCTGAAGCGCTGGAACTGCCAGCCGTTGGGTAGCGCACATGGCCTATACCCATGTTGCCCTGTAAGCGTTGCATATGGCGGGCTTCGAAAACATCCTTCACCAGGCCATTGGCTTTACGTAAACGGAAGTTATTATTCGCGTCGATGGTGGTGATGCCTGCGGCATCCTGACCACGGTGTTGTAACACCGTTAACGCGTCATAAATCGACTGGTTTACCGGCATGAAACCGGCGATACCGACAATACCGCACATGTTGTCTTTTCCTCTTCAGCGCTGCCAGAACTAAATATGTTTTGGCAAGAAACTCGACGTGCTCTGCAGGTAGTCAAAGAACCACCTGATGATATAACTGAATTGTGGGATCAACTGGGATTGTTTCCAGTCTTCACTTTGCGAAAAACCGGTAAAAGTATCGAGGAAGAACAGCATCGCGGAAACGATTAACACCCCACGCAGTGCGCCGAAGCACACACCTAACACCCTGTCAGTGCCGGACAACCCGGTTCTTTCAACCAGTGAACCAATCACATAGTTGACAATTGCACCTACGATCAACGTCGCGATGAACAAGATGGCAATTGCGATCCCGTTTCGAACTAATTCATCTTCGAAACGTGTGAAGTAGATGGCGAGGTAAGGGTAATAATGGCTGGCAACAAAAAAGGCGCAAGCCCAGGTTACCAGCGATAAAGCCTCACGGACAAAGCCACGGATTAAACTGACTAAAGCAGAAAATCCGATAACCGCAATAATGACGTAATCAATCCAGACCATTAACTATTCCAGTATCTAATCCAGTCACATCTGCCCCGGCATCCCGTTCGCGGCGAATTCTAACAGAAAAAGAAAACGTTTGCGTAGGGGAAATCAGCCGGTCAGACAAATTAATAATAGCGATTAAAAAAACCTCAATCGCAGCATAAACCTATAAAAAAACCAACCAGAGGATCTTATAGAAAAAGGGCACCAATCGCTTGTGCCCTCCGTGGTATTTTGTATGTATTTATCAACTCCCCCTTCGCAGGAGGAGGTGCAAAGTCAGTGAGCAGAATAGGCGCGAACCTGCCCGCCTAATCCACTCAGCTGTTGCAGTTGCGGAAGTGAAGCCTCAAGCTTCTGCTTCGACGCATCCGGCCCGACGTACAGGCGCGTAATCTGCCCCTGTACCGGCGTTGACGGAACCGTATAAGCGCGGAAACCAGACAAACGCAGATTCGCCACAATCTCATTGGCTTTAGCAGCATTTTTCAGTGCGCCAAGCTGCACCACGTAGGACTGCCCTGCCGGCGCTTTTTCTTCCGGCGCAGGCTTCGGCTGTTCTGCCGGTTTTGGCTGTTCAGCCACGGCCTTCGGCTGCTCGACCGGTTTTGGTTGCTCGACGACCTTCGGTTTCACCGTTGGCTTCGCTTCCACCATCGGTTTAGGTTCGATGACTTTAGGTTTCTGCGCCGCAGGTTTTACCGGTGCAGTCTGCACCGTTTTTTTCTGCTCAGGCAATGTGGTGACCGGCGGTGCTTCTATCGTGGTATTGCCCGGTGCAACATTGCCCTTATTCGCGGCATTCGTGTTATTCGCCGAACCTTCCGACTCCTGCGCAGCACCGTTCATCGCCTGATCCGCACCTTCCGGTGGCTGAGCCGGCAAAGATTGCGTGACCGGTGGCACCGAGTCCTGTTCCTCAACATCACCCGGTTTTGGCACCAATGGAATAGACGCAAATTCGTCTTCATAATGCTTTTTCTTGCCGTCGAGTAAACCGGGCAAAATAATGACGCCCAGCGCCACCAGAATGACCGTCCCGACCAGACGATTTTGAAACTTACTTGCCACTGGTTTTCCCCGTGTCTATAGCATCCATTACGTGAGCTACGGTATGGAACGAGCCGCAGACAATCACAATATCCTGAGGAGCAGCCTCCTGCATAGCCTGTTTCCAGGCAGACTCCACATCGTCAAACTGGTGCGCCTGCGGCAGGTGTGCCGTCAGCTCTTCAACACTGGCCCCGCGCGGACCTTCCAGCGGCGCGCAATACCATTCGTCCACCTGAGGCGACAGGCAAGCCAGCGTACCGGCAATATCTTTGTCTTTCAACATTCCGACGACAGCACGCACTTTACCGCCATTTCGCGGCTGTTCCGCCAGACGTCCGGCCAGATACGCCGCCGCATGCGGGTTGTGCGCGACATCCAGGATCAGACGAGGTGATTCACTCACCGTCTGGAAACGTCCCGGCAAGGCCGCACGTTGTAAACCAGTGCGCAACGCGGCTTCAGGAATATCCAGAGTGGAATAATGCAGCGCGGCCAGCGCGGTCGCGGCGTTGGCGAGCGGCACATTCGGCAACGGTAAACCTTCCAGCACGTTAACCTCATGGCCTTCTTCCAGTGCTGCCCAGCGCCAGTGACCGGCATCCGCAGAAAAATGCCAGTTCACCTCACGGCGGTATAAATCCGCGTGTTTTTCCTGCGCAACGGCAGCAATAGATTGCGGCATATCCGGTTCACCGACCACGGCCGGTTTACCGGCGCGGAAAATACCGGCTTTTTCACGGCCAATGCTTTCGCGGTCAGATCCCAGCCAGTCAGTATGGTCCAGCGCAATACTGGTCACGACTGCCACACTGGCATCGACAATATTGGTCGCGTCCAGACGCCCGCCCAGCCCGACTTCAAGGATCACCACATCCAGCTTAGCCTGTTTAAACAGCTGCAACGCCGACAATGTGCCGTACTCAAAATAGGTCAGCGAAATATCACCACGGCCAGCTTCCAGCAGCGCAAAAGATTCACAATGCGCAGATTCTGCTAATTCTTCACCCTGGATACGGACACGTTCGGTGTAGCGCACCAGATGCGGGGAACTGTAAACGCCCACACGGTAGCCCGCTGCCATCAGGATGGATTCCAGCGTTGCACAGGTGGTGCCTTTACCGTTGGTTCCGGCCACAGTGAAAACTTGTGGCGCAGGCGTCAGTAAATCGAGTTTCGCGGCTACCGCTTTAACCCGATCAAGACCAAGCTCAATCGCCTGAGAGTGAAGATGTTCGAGATAATAAAGCCACGTGGCCAAAGGCGACGTGGCTTGGGGAATAAGTTGATTTTGCATGAGTCCCGTTCAACCTTGTCAGGTTCACTTCGACGCTACATCACCAGACTGTGACAGCAGGCAATGCCCTCTTTGTCAGATCATACCAACAGAGTAAAAGCACGGCTGTCTTTTTTGCAGAAAAACAGTGTGGGCGGCACAATACACGATGGCCGCCCGAATAACTGACCGGCGTTTACCCTGTTCGATCAGGCATCCTGATTGTCAGCGGCAGAACCGTTGACAGCAACATGGACGTCAGCCACGTTCGGCTCCGGTTGCCCGGTTAATTTCGCCAGAACGCTGCCCAGTTTAGCTCGCATTTCCGGACGGCGTACGATCATATCAATCGCACCTTTTTCGATCAGGAATTCACTGCGCTGGAAGCCCGGCGGCAGTTTTTCACGCACGGTTTGCTCGATAACGCGTGGACCGGCAAAACCGATCAGCGCTTTCGGCTCAGCGACGTTAATGTCGCCCAGCATTGCCAGACTGGCAGAAACACCGCCCATGGTCGGGTCAGTCAGTACAGAAATGTACGGCAAGCCGCGTTCCTGTAATTTCGCCAGTGCTGCACTGGTTTTCGCCATCTGCATCAGCGACATCAGCGCTTCCTGCATACGGGCGCCGCCACTGGCAGAGAAACAGACCAGCGGGCAATTATCTTCCAGCGCCTGCTCAACGGCACGTACAAAACGGGCCCCCACCACAGACGCCATTGATCCGCCCATGAAGGCAAACTCAAAGGACGCGACCACGATTGGCATGCCAAACAGCGTACCTTTCATGACGACCATGGCGTCTTTTTCGTTGGTTTCTTTTTGTGCTGCAACCAGACGATCTTTGTATTTTTTGGAATCTTTAAACTTCAGAACATCTTTAGGCTCAAGCTCGCTGCCTAATTCAACCTCACTGCCCTCGTCCATGAAAGTGGACAGACGCATACGCGCACTGAGGCGCATATGGTGGTCACACTTAGGGCACACCATGAGGTTGCGCTCAAGCTCGGCGCGGTAAAGAACCTGCCCGCAGCTATCACATTTAGTCCAGACGCCCTCAGGAATACTTGCCTTACGGGTCTGCGAGTCAGTGCTCTTACTAAGAATTCGTTCAATCCAGCTCATCGATAACCTTTCTGTTTGAACCCGGCCGAAGCCAGTCCGCTGTTCATGCTGTAACAAGTCCCCTGAAACCTACCCAAAATCACCTGTGTGCGGGGTGATAAAAAACCTCACACACCGCGCCACAGAAGGGTTGTTCGCAGGAACAGACCATAAATTGTCGCTCATTAAACCATAACGGCCAGACACTGTGGATAAAAAACTGGTCTTACCCTCAGGTTTAATGCCTTAAATTTTAAAGCGCTTGCGTAAAAAACGTGCGGAATTAATCCTGCTGACGCTTTTCTTTGGCCGCTGCGCGTTTGTGCCGCCAGATTTCAACCACACCCGGCAGGATGGAAACCACAATGATCGCCACGATCAGTAATTTCAGATTTTCCTGAACAATCGGCAGATCACCGAAAAGGTAGCCAGCATAGGTAAATAACAGTACCCAAACCAGTGCACCAATCACGTTATACGCAGCAAAATGGCGGTAAGACATATGTCCCATACCGGCCACAAACGGTGCAAACGTGCGGACGATCGGCACGAAGCGCGCAAGAATAATCGTTTTACCGCCATGTTTCTCGTAAAACTTATGCGTCTTGTCCAAATAACTGCGACGGAAAATCTTTGAATCAGGATTACTGAACAGACGTTCACCAAATACCCGTCCGATAGTGTAGTTCACCGCATCGCCCAGGATCGCCGCAATGGCCATCAGGAATGCCATCAGATGGACGTTAATGTCATTGCCCGGCAACGCCGCCAGCGCGCCTGCCACAAACAATAATGAGTCCCCTGGCAGGAAAGGTGTCACCACCAGACCGGTTTCGCAAAACAAAATCAGGAATAAAATGCCGTAAACCCAGATGCCATACTGCGCAACCAGCTCCGCTAAATGCACGTCAATATGCAAAATAAAATCAATGACAAAGTGAATAAAACCCATTTGATTTACTCCCCCTTTTTCGGTTTAACAGCCCATTTAAACAATCGCTTTATCCGTTCCTTAGTCTTCGAGGAACAGGGGTCCCATATTCACCTGAGGCAGCGCAAACTTCTCAGGGTAATCGACTGAAACCAGATACAACCCTTCCGGCTTGCCGGTGGCTGCCGCAAGATTGCGATCTTTCGCTGCCAGCAGTTCTCCCATCCAGCCAACAGGCTGGTTACCGGCACCGATTTCCACCAGACTGCCCACGATATTGCGCACCATATGATGAACAAATGCATTAGCCTTGATATCCACCACCACATAACTGCCGTGACGGCTCACATTCACATGCATCACATAACGCCACGGTGTACGCGACTGGCACTGTGATGCACGAAAAGACGTGAAATCGTTCTCACCCAGTAGCGCCTGGCCGGCAATCTGCATTTTTCCGACGTCGAGTGGCATGTGAACATGCGTCACGCCGGCATGCAAAATTGCTGAACGGTAACGGTTATTGTAAATAACGTAGCGATAGCGGCGCGCAGTGGCGCTGAAACGGGCGTGAAAATCTTCGCCCACATTCGCGCACCAGCGCACAGCAATATCTTTGGGTAAATGGGTATTCACCCCCATCGTCCACGCCGCGTCTTTGCGCAGCACCGGCGTGTCAAAATGCACCACCTGCCCCGTCGCGCTGACGCCTGCGTCTGTCCGTCCGGCGCAAAACACCACGATCGGTGAATTGGCCACCCGGCTCAGTGCCTTTTCCAGACACTCCTGCACACTGGCAACACCCTGCTGACGCTGCCAGCCAAAATAAGCACTGCCGTCATATTCAATGCCTAACGCCACACGCCCGGCAACCGGTGCGGTGCTGACGTCAGCGATCACTTCATCGGACATAATCAGTACCAGTACTCATTAATCAGCTTCTCTGCGGTTTCCACCGCCATCAGTGCGCCGCCAAAACGAACGTTGTCAGCCACTGACCAGAATTGCAGTAACTCAGGAATGCCGTAGTCATTACGGATACACCCGATGCTCAGATTGGCATTGCCGGATGCATCGCTGACCTGCGTCGGGAAATCATCTTCATCGCTCAGATTGATATCATCAATGCGTTCAAGTTCAGCGCGTGCTTCTTCTGCTGACAGCGGACGCAGACCTTCCATATGTACCACCTGCGCATGACCGTAGAACACCGGCGACTGCACGCAGCTGACGGAAACCGGCAGGCCATCGTCCTGCAACACTTTGCGAACCTGATCCACCAGACGGCGTTCCTGACGCACACTGCCCTCTTCATCGCTGACCAGCGGCAAAAGGTTAAACGCCAGCTGTTTACTGAAGATACCCTCTTCTGCCGGAATTCCGTTAAGCAGACGGGCACTTTGCCCGGCCAGATCGTCAACAGCGGCTTTGCCCAGCGCAGAAACAGACAGCAAAGAGGTCACGTGCAGACGGGACAAACCCGCCTGTTCGGTCAGTGGTTTGATGGCAGTCAGCAACTGGCTGGTCAGGCTGTCAGCCACGGCCACGATATTACGATTGCGGTAATGAGAAAGCGCATCAGGGTTCACGCCCGGCACCACCAGAGGAATGTCATGTTCAAGCGAGAACAGGCCACTGCTGTCAATCACCAGACATCCCTGATTTGCAGCTTCCTCGGCATACAAGGCAGAGGCTTCAGAGCCTGCAACAAAGAATGCCAGCTGAACCTGAGACCAGTCGAACTCAGATGCCTGTTGTACGCGCAGGCTTTTGCCATTAAAGCGCACGGTCTGACCGGCACTGCGTTCACTGGCCAGCGGGAAGAGCTCACCAACCGGGAACTGACGATCAGCCAATAATTCCAGTAACGCATCACCGACTGCGCCCGTTGCGCCAAGCAGCGCAATATTCCAGCCATCAGACATGTTGGTATTCTCCAGAAAATATAAAGTACAAAATACAAAGGGGCGATGAACATCACCGCCCTGTTTTAACGCGTTTTACCCGTCATATTTCAACGTGAAATATCAGGGCAGGAACTCAATGATTTACGCCGTGGCTAACTGGCTGTTAAAACCCAGTTTTTTCAGCACACCGGCGGTCGCTGCATCGTCGCAAATCACCCGTAAAGATGACCATTCACGACGTTCTTCATAGAACTTACGCAGCTTGTCGAATTCGCCCGGTTTTCCGGCTACACGGCGCAAAGGCCGGTCATCGCGGCGCACATCATACACTAAGTGAATAAGACGCAGCAGTTTGGCTTCGCTCAGCGCGCCACTCAGTGTCACTTCGGCAAATTCAGGCGCGGGCAGTAACGATTCCAGCGGCACCGTTTGTGGCTGACCGATAAACTGGCTGAATGCTTCGAACACCTGCGTGGTGCCGCGAGCCTTCCCTTCCAGGCTGTAACCGGCGATATGTGCCGTGCCGATGGCAACTTTATCCAGCAACGCCAGCGACAAATCGGGTTCCGGTTCCCAGACATCCAGCACAGCGGTCAGCTTTTTGCTGCCGTTCAGTGCGCCGAGCAGCGCAGTGTTATCCACCACTTCGCCACGACAGGCGTTGATGAGGATGCGCTCAGCAGGCAGACGCGCCAGTAAATCCGCATCCACCAGATGATATGTGGCATAAGGGCCGGACATATTCAGTGGCGTATGGAATGTCAGGATATCGGCTTCGGCGACCAGTTTCTCAAGTGGCCAGAATTCACCGGCATCACCCCGATCGGCACGCGGCGGATCGCACAGCAGCGTGCGGACCCCCAGTGCCTCGAGGCGGGCATGCAGGCGTGACCCGACGTTACCGACACCAATGATCCCGACCGTTTTATCGCGCAGCTGGAAACCATCGCGCTGTGCGAGGATCAGCAATGAAGAAAAGACATATTCCACCACGGCAATCGCATTACAGCCAGGCGCGGCCGAGAAACCAATCCCTGCGCTGGCAAGCCATGCATCATCGACATGATCGGTGCCCGCCGTGGCAGTCCCCACGAATTTCACCGGTTTTCCCGCCAGCAAACTCTCGTTCACTTTGGTCACAGACCGCACCATCAGCGCATCGGCATCATTGAGCGCATCTTGCGGGATAGGACGGCCAGGAACGGCCTGCACGTTGCCCAGCCGGCTAAAAAGCTCGACGGCATACGGCATATTTTCATCAACCAGGATTTTCACGTTTGTCTCCGGCAGCATGGCCTAAAGAAAGAATAGGAAATAAAGAGGGCATTGATTTTGCCACGATACAGGGTCAGATCCCAACTTTCAGGGCACGGGTTTACCTGTCGTTACGAAAACGCTGCGGTGTGGTGCCCGACACCTGCTGGAACATGGCGATAAAGGCCGAAGACGAGCTGTAACCCAGTTCGAGTGAGACCTCCTGTACCGTTTTCCCCTGCTCCAGCAAAGAGACAGCATGCAGGAAGCGCAGCCGCTGACGCCATTGGGCAAAACTCATCCCCAGTTCCTGCTGGCAACGCCGCGACAGGGTTCGTTCGGTGGTATACACCTGCTTCGCCCATTGTGCCAGCGACGAGTTATCCGCCGGATTCTTTTCCAGTGCGCTCAGCACGGGGGACAGTAATTTATTTTCCGATGTGGGTAAATAAGTGTTCTGACGGGGTGCCAGACTGATTTGATCCAGCAAAACGCGACACATACGCAGATCCGTTTCACTCTGCGGTTCAGTCATATTTCGTGAGAAGCAGTCATCAGCAATGGCGTTAAAAATGGCTGTCGGCGTCAGCAGGCAAGGCTCAACAGGCAGATGGATATCCAGTTCGGGGGCGATATCAATGACGCAAAAACGTGTGGTTTTGCGGTTATAGCTTGAATGCTCAACCCCGGCAGGTATCCAGATGGCGAATTCGCGCGGGGCAAGATAGCGCTGTCCGGCCACGCGCATGGCAAGAACGCCGGATTTTACGCAGATAATCTGGCTCCACGGATGAGAATGCTCAACATACTCAGAATTCCCCTCCACAATTTCACCCCGAAAAAGCAGAGTAACCGGTATCTTCTCAGGTAACGGCGGGTAATATCGGGGTAAAGAAGAACGCGGTGCGGGCATAAAAACCTTTTGTCTGTGCGCCAAACGGGGATTGTCTGAATTACGCAATGTGTTGTCTGATTATCGTTATATATAACAAACAAGACAACCGTACACTGGCGTGACGATTTATTCAGGAATACGACTCAATGAATGTGCTCTTTCCCCTGCTTGCCGTCCTGATCTGGTCACTGAATGCTGTGGTCAGTAAAGCCTCGGCCAGCGCAATTGATCCTGCTGCCATTTCGTTCTACCGCTGGCTTCTGGCACTGCTGACGCTGACACCTTTCGTGCTGCCCGGCGTGCTGCGTAACCTCCGGGCGGTGAAACAATACGGGTGGAAACTGCTGATACTGGGCTTGCTGGGCATGGTGCTGTATCAGAGTCTGGCATACTACGCCGCACACAGCGTCAGTGCGCTGTTTATGGGCATCCTGAATTCGCTGATCCCGCTGCTGACCGTGCTGATTGGCCTGTTTGTGCTGAGCGTAGTGCCAACAGTGGGCGTCGCACTGGGCAGTATTATTTCACTCGGCGGTTTAGTCTGGCTGGTCAGTGCCGGTTCGCCGGCGCAGCTGCTGCAACACGGTATCGGCACCGGTGAGCTGATGATGTTTGCGGCTTCGGCCTCCTATGCGCTGTATGGGGTGCTGACCAAGCGCTGGGCGATCCCGCTGCCGAACTGGCAATCGTTATATGTGCAGATCATTTTCGGCGTTTTATTATTGCTGCCAAACTTTCTGCTCGCGAAGGATGTCAGCCTGACCGCACATAATATTCCGCTGGTGCTTTTCGCGGGGATCCCGGCGTCGATCATCGCGCCGTTTTTGTGGATCCAGGGTGTGATCCGTTTGGGTGCCAACAAAGCGTCTATTTTCATGAACCTGTCGCCGATTTTCACGGCAGTGATCGCCGTGCTGTTCCTGCACGAGCACCTGCACAGCTACCATCTGATTGGCGGCGGTATCACGCTTGTCGGGGTCATTCTGGCGCAGCGCTTGCGTAAACCGCTGTTCACCCGCGCCGCGCCTGCGGAACAAAACAAAATTCGCTAAAGGGTATGCCATCCTTAATAAGAGGGTGGCACCTCCCCCACTTTCTGCTTTCGCGCCCCGCCAGACGTTTTTCTCTGCTGTTTTAGGAAACAATATTCTGAAGAATCTTTCTCAGCCTGCTATTCACGGTGTCGATTAAAACACTTTGCAGGTATGATGAGGCGCTTCCGCGCTCTGCGCCGTGCTTTTGACTTATCATTGAGTTTAAGCGACGTTTTAAATTTCCAGCGAAGGACGGTGATATGCAACCTTTGAGCGGCCCGGGCATGCCGGTTGGCGACAACAGAACACAACCGCAGGGTCAGACCGTTCCGGCTAAAACGGGCGCTGAACTGCCCTTAACGCCGGTACAGCGCACCACGCTGGAAAAACTGATCGTCAAACTGATGGCGCTGACGCCCATCAAATCTGCTGAGATCTGGGCCAATCTGCGCCACGAACTTGCGTTGCCAAACGGTGCGGAAATCACCTCTCAGCAATTCCCGCAGGCCGAAGCGCTGTTACAGGGAAAACTTACACAGGCCCAGGACAGCCTTGCCTCACGCCAGCTGATGCTGCAACTGACCGAGCTGCTGCCGCAGGGTAACAACCGTCAGGCGGTGAGCGATTTTATCCGCCAGAATTTTGGTCATACCGTACTGAGTCAGCTGACACATCCGCAGCTGCAACAGGTGCTGGATCTGATCCAGACCCGTCAGATGAATATTCCGCAGCCCCAGCAGACACCGGTCACCGATCGTCCGTTGCTGCCTGCCGAGCATAACAGCCTGCAACAACTGGTAACCCGTCTCAGCGCTGCTACCGGCGAAGCCCCTGTGAAAGTCTGGCAGGAACTGTTTACGCTGGTTGGTGTGAAAGTGGGCGAACCGATACCGGCGAAGCATTTTCAGGTGCTCAGCCAGTTTATGCAGGTGAAAGCGTCGCTCAGCCAGCAGACCACCGCACCGACGCTGACCACGTTGCTGAGCGTGCTCAAGCAGCCGGCCAGCACCCATGAAATTCATCAACTGACGGAATATGCCGAAAATCGTTTCAGCGCGACGCTGTCCACGCCGCTGACGCAGGTTCAGGTCAGTGATCTGATTGGCGTTCTGTTCAGCCAGCGGGTTGACCGCTCTGCGCGCACAGAAGACATAGACGATACCTTCACCACGGTGACACGTACCGATCCGCAACCGATCATGAACCCGTTTATCGCGATGTTGCCCCCTTCCATGCAGGCGATGGGCGGCAAGCCGCTGGTATTTATTGCGTTCGTGGTGGTTCTGCTTCTGCTGTGGTTACTGTTTTAAGCACGCCGTTAACCTCTTTTCAGCAACTGCAATCTGGCGGTGCCTGTTTCCGTGAATACTGTCCGCGTTCTTCACCCACCGCAACCGGGTGTTGATCGCGGATCCAGAAATCCAGTCCGCCAATCATTTCCTTCACCCTGAATCCAAGCCGGGCCAGTTTATACGCGCCCTGCGTCGAACCGTTGCATCCGATTCCGTCACAATAGGTTACGTAAACCACGTCTTTACTGAGTTCGCAGGTACTTTCTGCCGTCATCAGTTTATGCGGAAAACTGACCGCGCCCGGCACATGGCCACCTGCATAATGTTCAGCAGAACGGGTATCAATCACCACGATTGTGTTCACACCGTTTTGTAAATCCGCAGCGACATCGGCGGCATCGGTATAAAAGCTCAGTTTCGACAACAGATATGCAGCACTGATTTCAGGTGATGGTGGTGCAAATCCTAAAACATAAGACTCTGGTTGCATAAACACTTCCTCGTTAAATGATATGACTGAAAACAGTTCCATCATCGCCGTTTTTGGTCTTATGATTAATGCCAATTTCAAGCCAATCATAAGACCCATTATGCGCATCTTGTCTCAGCCCTCTGCACTGATTACGCTTTTCGAAAACACAGCCATCACCGGTTCAGACGCTGCGGCAGGTTTGCGTGACCGGCTGTGTTCAGCGTTGCGCAAGGCTATTCATACCGGTGCGCTGACCGGAGGAGAACGCCTGCCGTCTTCGCGTATTCTGGCCTCTGACCTGAAACTCTCACGGGTCACCGTAGAAGCCGCCTACGCACAGATAGAAGCAGAGGGTTATCTTCAGCGCCATACCGGCAAGGGGACTTTTGTCAGCCGCTCACTGCCCACCGCCCTGTCCTCCCGAAACAGCCAGGTCTTATCGCCTGGGTTTGCGCGCTTGTCAGCGCGGGGTGAGAAAATTATCGCCAACGGCGGCTGTCGTGACCCGCAAGCGCCCGTCGCCTTTGCAGCCGGTTCGCCTGATCTGCGCGCCTTCCCGCTGAAAATCTGGAAGCAAGTAACCGCCAGACAGCTGCGGACTCAGGGCGAACGCCTGCTGGGATATGGCGACCCGCAGGGGTATTTGCCCTTGCGCGAGGCGCTTGCCAGCTATCTTCAGCAGTCACGCGGGGTCATTTGCAGCGCCGGACAAATCCTTATCACCACCAGTTCGCAACAGGCACTGCAATTGCTGGCGATGCTCCTGATTGATCCCGCAGATACGGTGTGGCTTGAGCAGCCGGGTTATCCGGGTGCACGCAACGCGTTTGCCAGCGCCGGAGCCGATATTTGCGCCATTGAGGTTGATGAACAGGGAATGGTGCCGGGCGCTGATTCACCTGTGCCGCGCCTGATATACCTGACGCCGTCGCACCATTATCCGACCGGTGTCAGCCTGAGTTTGTCACGCCGTTTACATCTGCTCGGCTATGCGAAACGTCACGGCAGTTGGATCATCGAAGATGATTACGATAGTGAACTGCATTACGACGGGCGGCCGCTTCCGGCTATGCAAGGGCTGGATAAACATCAGCAGGTCATTTATCTGGGAACCTTCTCGAAAGTTTTATTCCCGTCTTTGCGGCTGGCCTATGCCGTCTTACCGCCTGCGCTGGTGGCACCGATGGTGACGCTGCGCACCGTGAATGACGGTCATTCTTCACAGCTGATGCAGGCCGTCACGGCGGAATTTATGCAGGCCGGGCATTTCGCTTCACATCTGCGCTTTTCGCGTCAGCTTTACCACAGCCGACGTGACCATCTGCTGACGCAAATTAAGCAAAAAATTGAATGGCTGAGCCCTCAGGTTGCCGCCGGGGGGTTACAACTCGCCGCCCGTCTGCCTGCCGGACAGGAACAGCATTTCAGCGCGCTTGCCGCCCAGGCTGGTGTCGAAACGCCACGGCTTTCACCTCTGTTTACCGCCAGCGCCGGTTTAGTGACCCAACATCAGGACGGCTGGCTGCTCGGTTTCTCGGCATTAACCCCGGCTGAAATCACCATCGCAGTAAACCGTCTGGCGTCGCTGAAGGTACCAGTCATTTAACAAACAGCGTCAATAACAACCAGCCCGCGCCGCCGCTGAACAACAGGAACGGGAAAGAATAATAGTGAAACCGCAGCCAGATCTTCTTGTCATTCGCCATGCGCAGCGCAATAAGATTGGCCAGCGATCCTATCGCCAGCCCGAAACCACCGGCATTGACGGCGTAGGCCAGCAACGGTCCGGAGGGTAAATAATTAATCATCAGGATTGTCGCGGGCACGTTACTGATGACCTGAGAAAGCCCGATGCTCAGCAGATAATGACCGTAATCAGGCAGCCCGTGAATATGCGTAAACGCTGGCTGCAGGGCATTCATCCCGACCAGTAAACGCACATCGATAAACATCACGATAAACACCAGGATCAGCGGCCAGTCGATGCGCAGCAGGACATTTCGCGCCAGCAGTAAAAAACACAGGATCACCGCCAGCAAACCATACAGGGCCAGCCCCAGATCAACACAGGCGATAAATACCGCGTAGAGCACAACACAGCTCACCAGCAGACCTTTTTGAAAAGGATATCCCTGATTGTTCTCAATTTTTTTCAGGCTGTGCGACGGAAAACAAAACCAGGTCACCAGCAATAAGGCAGCCAGAGTGACCAGCGCCAGCGGTGTCATCTGTCCGATAAAATGCAGGAAGGACTGACCGGATTTATTCCATAACAGAATATTTTGCGGGTTACCGATCGGCGTAAGCAGTGAACCGGCATTCACCGCCAGTGCTTCAAAGATAATCAGCCGCGTCACCGGTAACGACGTCAGTTTCTTCAGCGTGATCGTCAGCGGGATGATGATAAATAACGCGACGTCATTGGTCATAAACGTGGACAACAGTGCTGCAGCAGTGACCAGAAACAGCGCCAGCCACCGCTCATTGTCGATGGCGTTAATCATCTTACGGCCTACAAAATCAAAGTAACCGCTGACCTCAACGCCCTTGGTCAGCATCAGTAAACCCAGCAACGTGACGATCGTGTCCCAGTCCACAAACTGCGGAAACAGGCTGATTTCCTCAGGCTGAAACAGGGTCAGAATGACACCAAGCAGAATTAACAGATGCAAAAATCTGTCACGTAAAAAAGGCTTAAATACAGAGCCGAACGCCGCCATCAACATGTCTTTTCTTCACTGTTCAGAATTCGCTGACGTTACGCGAAGAATTGCGCCGCTGCCAGCGGATAACATCAATCAGCAGGAAAATAAGTAAGCTCGCGCCCATCACGGGCAATGAAATTGCCAGACCGATCGTGATCACCAAAATCGGGCATTGCAGCCTGAACGGCACAGACCGCCAGGTTTGTAGCAATGTCGTGGCCGGATGACTGTCGGTACTGTTGACGCTGCGGCGCAGCCACCACAGGCGATATCCCCAGGCAATCATCACACAAAGCCCGGCACCAAAAATCACCAGAATGGCCTGATTCCAGATGCCAAACAGAATGCCCATATGCGCATCCACACCCCAGCGGGTGAGTTTGGCAAGCAGCGGGAAATCAGCAAACCGCACGTGATCGACGATTTGCAGGGAACGGGGATTGACCGATACCGCATCCACCTGCGTTGGCCAGCTGCGATCAACTTCGGTCACTGTCCAGGCTTTCCCCGTGTTATACGCCGGACGGATTTCAATCTTGTTCGCCGCAATACCCGCCTCACGCGCTGCCTGTACTACCGCATCAAAAGTCTGTGCAGAAACAACGGCGGCTGGTGATGCAGCAGGCATGCTGTGTGCCGACATGTTCATTCCCGGCATATCAGGCATATCAGCCATCGGCGCTTGATGCCCGGCATGTTCACTGACCGGCCCGGCAACCGTCTGTGGATCCAGACTGGTTTTCACGCCGGGCGTCATCCAGCCCATATGGGCACGTAACACGCCGATATTGTCCCCCGCCCATTGTGACCAGGTCAGGCCGGTGGCGGAGAAAAACAGTAAACCGGCGAGCAAAACCAGGCCGAGCGAACTGTGCCAGCGACGGCTGTTTTGCTGCTGTTGTACCTTGCCACTGACCTTACGCAGTGGTCGGGGTTTCCGGCGACCACTGAACCAGAGCACGACGCCACCCGATGCTGCCACCCACAACCAGGAGGCAGCCAGCTCGCTATATATCCGGCCTGTATCGCCCAGCAATAAGCCGCGATGTAAATCATCCAGCCAGGTGCGGAAAGGCAAAATGCCGCTGGTGCCGTACACCGTCATGTCGCCTTTCACCGCCAGCGTGATGGGGTCGATGAAAATTGCACGGCTCTTAGATGCTCCGAGTTGCGGATCAGAAAACATCACACGCGTCGTTTCCCCCGCAGAGGGGGCCGGTCTGACGGCGTAGATTTTTTTATCCTGACCGGCAACCTGTAGCGCCGCATCTATCTGACGGGAGAGCGGCTGCGCCTCTCCTTTTGAGGCGGTAAATAATGCGCCGGCATAGAGATAATTTTCCAACTGAGGTGTCAGTACATACAGTGTACCGGTCAGCGCAGCGACAAAAATAAAGGGTCCGACGAACAGGCCAATGTAAAAATGCACACGGCGCAGCAACGCCATAAAGGCCGCTTGCGCAGGCATTTTTTTACCCGCGCTGGAAGGCAGGTTTGCAGGTTGATTCATAAATCTGGTTTCCTGAATTTCAAATAACACGCCGTCAACAGCGATAAAAATCGCGGTTAACTTGAAAGAAATTATTCAGAGGCAGTTACAGAAAAACAGGCGGTGCGCGGGGTTGGGAATCCGTGAATATCAGCGAAGGAATAAGATGCGGTATGGCAGCGCACGGTGGAGCACGGCTGGAAACATCCAGCGACCACTGCATGGGCATAGCCTGCAAATCGAGCAGGGGTAAATGCACCAGCAACACGCAATAACCGCACGCGGCATCGCTCATGTCGCCAGAAAGCATAGCTTTCACGGTATCCTGCGGCGCAGACTGACAGGCGGGCGTCTGGCAATGCTCTTCCGATGATACAGAATGCACTGACATATCCATGTCAGCCATTTCCCCGTCCGACATGTCCATCCCGGACATCATCATGCCGGGCATCATCCTATGCTGCACACCCTCTGCCACCAGCGATTTAGACACCACGGGCGCAATAAACAACATCAGTATCGCCACCATCCCGAGCCAGGCCGGGAAGTGCAAATGTCGATGATGGATATGTCGGAGTGAGAGCATTATGTCAACAAGGTGAAAATAAGAAGCGGCGAAATTGTACCTGAATTGTTGAGATATACACCCGAAATCATTCAGGTTCTATCACGACCGCGGGCGAATAATTCCTCAGAAACCCGGCACGCCAACGCAGAGGCGGCCTGAAGGATGGCGGAGACAAAAAAGCCCGCTCGGAAGCAGGCTTTTATACAGACATTAACGGACAGTATTATTTGTCGTTTTTCAGCTTACGCATCACCAGCGTGGCGTTGGTGCCACCGAAACCGAAGCTGTTAGACATCACCGTCGTCAGTTCACGCTGCGTTGGCTGAGTGATGATATCCATACCTTCGGCCTGCTCATCAAGGTTTTCGATGTTGATGCTTGGCGCGATGAAGCCGTATTCAGCCATCAGCAAGGTGTAGATCGCTTCCTGAACGCCTGCGGCACCCAGAGAGTGACCGGTCATGGCTTTGGTCGAAGACAGCGCCGGCGTTTTGTCACCGAACACTTCACGGATAGCGCCCAGTTCTTTAACGTCGCCGACCGGGGTAGAAGTCCCATGAACGTTAACGTAATCGATTGGAGTATCTACACCGTTCATTGCCATTTTCATGCAACGCACTGCGCCTTCGCCAGAAGGAGCCACCATATCTGCGCCGTCAGATGTTGCGCCGTAGCCAACGATTTCTGCATAGATATGCGCGCCACGTGCCAGAGCGTGTTCCAGCTCTTCGACAACAACCATACCGCCGCCACCTGCGATAACGAAACCGTCACGCGCTTTGTCGTAGGTACGGGATGCTTTGTCCGGCGTTTCGTTGTAGCTGGTGGACAGTGCGCCCATCGCGTCAAATTCACACGCCATTTCCCAGCACAGTTCTTCACCGCCACCGGCAAACACCACATCCTGTTTGCCCAGCTGAATCATTTCTACCGCGTTACCGATGCAGTGTGCAGAGGTGGCGCAGGCAGAACTGATGGAATAGTTAACGCCGCGAATTTTGAACGGTGTTGCGAGGCAGGCAGACACGCCGGAAGCCATCGCTTTGGTCACCATGTAAGGGCCTACGCCGCGCAGGCCTTTGGCACGCATACCGTCGGAGCCCGCGACCTGATTGCGCGGAGAACCGCCGCCGGAACCTGCGATCAGGCCGGTACGTTCGTTGGATACCATTTCAGGGGTCAGACCGGAGTCTTCAATCGCCTGTTGCATGGATAAATAAGCGTAGATCGAGGCATCACTCATGAAACGCACAATCTTACGATCGATAAGGCCTGCGGTGTCTAATTTGACATCACCCCAGACGTGACTACGCATCCCGGCATCTTTCAGCTCTTGCGAGAAGGTGATCCCAGAGCGACCTTCCTGCAGAGATGCAAGAACTTCCTGCTTGTTGTTACCGATGCTCGAGATGATACCCAGGCCAGTAATCACTGCACGTTTCATTTAATACCTCTTGTACTATTCACCATTTGGGATTTCGTCACGCACTCTAGCGTACAGTTGTACGCCGAACAAGTCCGATCAGCAATTCCTTGTGTAAATCGTGGTAAATTTGCGCGGGTTCTAAGGCAGCGTTAAACTTCGGCATCGCCTTGAACTGAGAGAGTTTCACGTGAGCCACAACCCGATCACGCCCGCAGAATTAAGCTGGAACGAACAGGGTACACCTGTTTCCCGACATTTTGATGACGTCTATTTTTCCAATCAGAACGGCCTGCTGGAAACACGACATGTTTTTCTCAATGGCAATCATTTTCCGGCACGTTTTGCCGGCCACCCTCGCCCGCTGTGCATTATCGCCGAAACCGGTTTTGGCACCGGTCTGAACTTTATGTCGCTGTGGCAAGCCTTCGGGACATTCCGCGAAGCGCAGCCCGACGCCACGCTGCAACGTCTGCATTTCATCAGCTACGAGAAATTTCCGTTGTCCGCCCGTGATCTGGCGACAGCACACACACAATGGCCCGAGCTGGCCGCGTATTCGGCACAACTTTGCGAACAATGGCCAATGCCCTTTCCCGGCTGTCACCGCCTGCTGCTCGCAGACGGGCGTATCACGCTTGACCTGTGGTTCGGCGATGTCACTACCCTGCTTCCGGCATGTGACACCAGTATGAATCAACAGATCGACGCCTGGTTTCTCGACGGATTTGCCCCGTCCAAAAATCCGGACATGTGGACAGAGGATTTATTCCGTTCAATGGCGAAAATGACCCGACCGCAGGGTACATTCGCCACCTTCACCGTGGCGGGTTTTGTCCGCCGCGGATTGCAAAGCGCAGGTTTTGACATCAGTAAGGTACCGGGGTTCGGCGAAAAGCGACATATGTTAGCCGGTGTGCTGCCCGCAGGAATTGACGTACCTCATCCCGCACCGTGGTATGTGCGTCCGGCGGCGAAAAATGTCACTGAATTTGCCCTTCTCGGCGGCGGCGTCGCCAGTGCTGTGTTATCGCTGGCATTACTTCGACGTGGTTTTGCGGTCACGCTGTATTGCGCCGATGAAAAACCGGCACTCGGTGCTTCCGGCAACCGTCAGGGGGCGGTTTATCCGTTGCTCAACGGCCGCGGCGATACACTGGAGAACTTCTTTGCCCATGCTTTCACTTTCGCCCGCCGCCAGTATGCGCAACTTGAAAAGGCGGATGTGTCTTTCGATCACGGCTGGAGTGGCGTCACGCAACTCGGGTATGACGAAAAAAGTCAGGGCAAAATTGACGGCATCATTAACGGTGGCTGGCCGGGAGAACTGGCAACAGGATTAAGTGAAGAAGACGTGGAAGCACTATGCGGATTGCCGTGCGGCAGCGGCGGCGTAACTTATCCGCTCGGTGCCTGGCTGTGTCCGGCTGAACTGACCGCGTCCCTGATTTCGCTTGCCGAAACCCGGGGCTTAACCATGCATTATCGCCAGCGCGCAACCGCATTAAATTATGATGCAGATTCACAGTGGGTGCTGACCTTTGCCGATGGCCATGTTGCCCGTCATCAGGGCGTTGTCCTGGCCAACGGCGCGGACATCACTGATTTCAGCCAGACCGAAAAACTGCCGGTTTACGCGGTCAGCGGTCAGGTTTCGCATATTCCGACCACACCTGTACTGAGCAAACTTAAACAGGTCTTGTGTTATGACGGTTATATGACCCCGGTCAGTCCGCAAAATCAGCATCATTGCATTGGCGCAAGCTATCACCGTGCGGATAAATGCACGGATTACCGTGAAGACGATCAGCAGGAAAACCGCCAGCGGCTGCTGAACTGCCTGCCGGAACAACCATGGCCACATGAGGTGGATGTCAGTCAGAGTGAGGCGAGGAACGGCGTGCGTTGTGCAACGCGGGATCATCTGCCGATGATCGGTTCGGTGTCCGATTACGACGCGTTGCTGGAAAGCTATAAAAAACTGGATCTGGATATTCAGCGCCATCGCCCGATTGCAGACGCGCCGGTGTATGAAAACCTGTTTCTGTTTGGCGCGCTCGGCTCCCGTGGCCTCAGCTCCGCCCCCCTGGGGGCAGAAATACTGGCTGCACAGATTGCCGGTGAACCATTGCCGCTCGACAGCGACACACTGGCGGCGCTGAATCCAAACCGGATGTGGGTCAGAAAACTGCTGAAAGGCCGCCCGGTCGAATCACATTAACCGGCCACTGAGGCAATAAAAAAGCGCAGCCGGTTAACCCGTCGCTGCGCTTTTTCACAAAATAGCGTCCCCTAAAACTGAGGCAGGGAAGCCTGATACAGATTTTCCCACATGCCCTGCACTAAAGCCTGATCGCGTGGTGACAACTCACCGGCTTTGATGGCTTTGTCCAGGCCATCCTGAACACGGATTTTCAGTGCTTCAGCAGTGTGTTCACCGTTTTCTTCCGCTTCTGCCACGGCGACCGTCAGATGGCCCCGCAGATAGCCACTGGCAAACAATTCGTCGTCACTGGCGCTTTCGACCATATCGTCGATCAGCGTTAAAATCCGCGTTTCAAATTCTGCGATCATTACTCTTCCTCTCGTAACAGGTATTCGGGGTCTTATTCGATCGGCTGCAACGCAGGGAAATCTGCAGGCGTCAATGGGGGCGTATTGTAAAACGATTGTAACGCTTTAATAAAGCGTGCCGGTCTTTCAGGAATACCCTGTTCCAGCATACGCAGCACTTCTTCGCGTACTTTGTTCTGAAAACCCACGCGGTCAGGTTCGCAATCGCCGCTCAGGTTGTCACAACTGACGTTGAAACGAAAACCTGCCGCCACACAGAACAGCCATTCGTAAGATTGTGGTTTGATTTCCACTTTCTCGAATTCACTTTGCGTTTGCGCATCGCGGCCGTCCGGGCAGTACCAGTAACCGAAATCCACCCGTTTGCGGCGCTCAGCGCCAGCCACACACCAGTGGGAAATTTCATGCATGCCGCTGGCATAATAACCGTGTGCAAACACAATCCGGTTAAAAGGGGTCTGCTCATCAGCAGGCAAATAGATCGGCTCGTCGTCGCCTTTGACCAGGCGAACGTTAAATTCCTCAAAGAAGCAGGAATCAAAAATGTCGATCAGTTGATGATAGTTATGTGTTGCAGTCGAATCTGACATAAAACGGTAAAACTCAGTAAGTGGGAAAGGCGACAATATACCCTTGTTTACACACCCGATTTCATGACCTCAGGCAAGCATTTTGCAGCGCCTGCCATTATAAATGCAGGCTTATCCATTGATGGATTTCAGCGCCATGATTGTCATAAATCAGCTTGCAGCTCATCACCACGGAAACGATGACCACCATCGGACGAATGATCTTCTGACCTTTGCTCAGCACCATCCGCGCGCCCAGACGTGCACCGATAAACTGCCCCGCCATCATCACAAATCCCAGCACCCACACCACTTTGCCGCCAAGTATGAAAAACAGCAGGCCGCCAAAGTTGGAGGTGAAATTCAGGACTTTTGCATGTGCCGTGGCTTTTGCCAGATTAAACCCGCATAACGTCACAAAAGCCAGCGCGTAAAAAGAACCGGCACCGGGACCGAAAAAGCCATCGTAGAACCCGACACAACCGCCGCCTACCAGCGCATACGGCAGTGCATTTAAGCGCCTTGCCCGGTCGCTTTCGCCCAGACGCGGCGTCAGCAAAAAATACAACCCAATGCAGATGATCAGCAGCGGTAAAACCTGACGTAACATATCAGCGCGCAGATGCTGGATAAGGATCGCGCCGATCACTGATCCCGTAAAGGTACAGGCAATATTCAGTTTTTGATCGTTGAGATTCACCACACCACGCCGTACAAAGTAAAGACTGGCGGAGAAGGATCCGCCTATCGATGACAGCTTATTGGTCGCAATGGCCTGTGCCGGTGACACACCTGCCGCAAGCAGCGCCGGCAGGCTGATCAGCCCGCCACCACCGGCAATGGAATCAATGAAACCGGCAAACAGTGCAACGAAAAATAAAACAACCAAAACCCACGGGGCAACAATCAACCAGTCCATTTTTCTGTCAGCTCGCTATGCGTGGCGAAGAGTAAGTAAAACCTGTTAAAGAACGTGTTTATCCAGCAACGCCTGACAAGAAGGCGGCAACGGAGGGGGCTCTTTTTTCACCGGGTTTCCGCTGCCCGGCTTAGGTGGCAGGAACCAGCTTTGCAGCTCTGCGCCACAACCATCACCCGCAGGCGGTGGTGCCTGATTCTCACATTCGAGGTTACCTACCGGGCAACGCAGACGAACGTGCATATGCGCGCGATGACCAAACCACGGACGTACCTTATGCAGCCATTCGCGATCCGTTCCTGCATCAAGACAGAGCTGTTGTTTGATAGCCGGATTGACGAAGATCCGCACCACATCTTTATCCTGTGCTGCCATTTTGATCAGCGTTTCGATCCGTGGCTGCCACTGAGAGGGCACAATGGATTTACCGTTGGCACTGACCAGATCGATAGGCTGCGGCCTGAGCAACATCTGTTCGCTCCAGCGCTGACGCGGCAGTTGCAGCCAGATATCCACATCCAGCCCGGACTGATGGCTGGCGTGACCACTGCTGAAGCGCCCGCCAGCCGGCATCGCCATATCACCGACCAGCAGGGTACCCAGTCCTTTTTGTTGAGCCTGCGTGCCCAGACGGGTGATAAATGCCAGTAAATCAGGCTGGCCGAAATAGCGGCGCTGGTCGGTACGCATCACCTGATAGGCCGGAGAGTTCAGCGGCAAGGGCTGTGCACCAACCTGACAACCGTTGGCATAACTGCCAATCGCTTCCGGCGTGCCGGAAATCGGCTGAGTAATTTTCTGCCACGGCGTTGCCGCCATCGCAGGTGCGCAAAGTGCAAGCGCCAGAAGACTGGCGCAAACAGCACGAAACGCCGGGAACGTGCGTAAAGGTTTCATCGGACAGATTACCAGCGTGGCACGGTGGAATGGACGTCGCCGTTCTGAGCACGCTGACGCAGTAAATGATCCATCAGTACGATCGCCATCATTGCTTCGGCAATCGGTACCGCACGGATACCGACGCACGGATCATGACGCCCTTTGGTGATCATCTCGACCTGCTCACCGTCGCGGTTAATCGTACGACCCGGTACAGTGATACTCGAGGTCGGCTTCAGCGCCAGATGGGCGATAACCGGCTGGCCGCTGCTGATGCCGCCGAGAATCCCACCCGCGTGGTTGCTTTCGAAACCGCCCGGCGTAATTTCGTCCCGGTTTTCACTGCCACGTTTGGCGACAACCGCAAAACCATCGCCGATTTCCACACCTTTCACGGCATTAATGCTCATCAGTGCATGCGCCAGATCCGCATCCAGACGATCAAACACAGGCTCACCCAGGCCGACAGGCACATGATCCGCCACCACAGTGATTTTGGCACCGATCGAATCACCCTCTTTTTTCAGCGCACGCATCAGCTCATCCAGCGCTTCCAGCTTGCTTTCATCCGGGCAGAAGAACGGGTTAGTGTCCACCAGATCCCAGTCTTTCAGCTCGCAGGTGATATCACCCATTTGCGACATATAACCGCGTACTTTGACACCGAACTTCTCCAGCAGGTATTTCTTAGCCACCGCGCCAGCGGCCACACGCATCGCGGTCTCGCGGGCAGACGAACGGCCGCCGCCACGGTAATCGCGCACGCCATATTTTTGCTCGTAGGTATAATCGGCATGTCCCGGGCGGAACACATCTTTGATTGCGCTGTAATCCTGGGATCGCTGATCGGTGTTCTGGATAATCAGACCGATGCTGGTGCCGGTAGTGACGCCTTCAAACACACCTGAAAGAATTTTTACTTCATCAGCTTCACGGCGCTGTGTGGTGTAACGCGAAGTGCCCGGACGACGACGGTCGAGATCGTGTTGCAGATCAGCTTCGGTCAGCGAAATGCCCGGCGGTACACCGTCAATAATACAGCCCAGTGCCACACCGTGGGATTCGCCAAAAGTGGTGACGCGGAAAAACTGCCCAATACTGTTCCCTGCCATCACGGCTCCTTAACCATTATGTTGATGGATGCTCAATGACCGGCGCAATGCCGGTCATTATTGTCAAAGTGAATTAGTCTTTGTATGCGCGGAATTCTTCGGCGCAATCGAGAAGTTGCTGTTTGGTCAGCATAAAGACGCCGTCACCACCGTTTTCAAACTCCAGCCAGGTGAACGGGATCTCAGGATACTGCTCCATCAGATGCACCATGCTGTTGCCCACTTCGCAGATCAGCACGCCGTTATCGGTCAGGTAATCGGGTGCACAGGCCAAAATGCGACGGGTCAGTTTCAGACCGTCGCTGCCGGAAGCCAGCCCCAGAACCGGCTCGTGGCGGTATTCCTGCGGCAGATCAGACATGTCTTCTTCGTCCACGTACGGCGGATTGGTGACAATCAGGTCATATTGCAAGGCTGGCAATTCACGGAACAGGTCGGAGCGGATGGGCGTGACCCAGTTTTCAATGCCGTGTGTGTCGATATTGCGCTCAGCCACCGCCAGCGCATCGGCAGAAATGTCGACAGCGTCAACTTCGGTTTCAGGGAACGCATAAGCACAGGCAATAGCAATGCAGCCGCTGCCGGTACACATATCAAGAATGTGCTGCGGCTGTTCGTTCAGAATGCCGGAGAAACGGTTGCTGATCAGCTCGCCAATAGGCGAACGTGGCACCAGTACGCGTTCATCGACATAGAATTCCATGTCGCAGAACCAGGCTTTGTTGGTCAGATAGGCCACCGGCACCCGCTCGTTGACGCGGCGGATCACACGCTCAACAATGCGGTGGCGCTCGCTGGATGTCAGGCGTGCGGTGTGCATATCTTCAGGGATGTCCAGCGGTAAAAACACGCTTGGCAGAACCAGTTGCACGGCTTCGTCCCACGGGTTATCGGTGCCGTGACCGTAATAGACATTGGCCGCGTTCAGGCGGCTGACGGTCCAGCGCAGCATATCCTGAATGGTATGCAGCTCACTGACAGCTTCGTCGACGAAAATTTTGTCCAATTTTATTCTCCAGGCAGTGCACGGGTTTTTAACAGACGTTTAACCCATTATTTGCCGCATAGTTTGCCACGAAGCCCGCCACAAATCAGCAGCTAGTCAACGCACTTGCGCGATGTCCCGAAGAATTTAACCCTGAGTTTTCTTTAAACCGCAGGGTGACGGAAGGTACACTGTCTGTATTGAGCGATAATGACGATAAAAAGATGAAGAAAAAACACCTGCTCAGCCCCGAGGAAGCGGCGTTATTCCGCGAGGCTGTTCCGGGCATCAAGCGCCTGAAAAACGATACGATTACTCACCGCCCGCCGCGAAAAAAGCTGGTCACCCTGTCGCCTAAAAAGCTGATTCAGGAGCAGGTGGACGCGAGCTATTACTTTTCTGATGAATTCCAGCCAATGTTGCAGGAAGAAGGCCCGGTTCGCCATATCCGGCCAGATGTCAGTCATTTTGAATTGAAAAAATTGCGTCGCGGCGATTATTCGCCCGAGCTGTTTCTGGATTTACACGGTTTAACGCAGAGAGAAGCCAAACAGGAACTGGGCGCGCTGATCGCCGCCTGCCGCCGTGAACATGTACATTGCGCCTGTGTGATGCACGGTCACGGCAAACATATCCTCAAGCAACAAACCCCGTTGTGGCTGGCACAGCATCCGGACGTCGAGGCTTTCCATCAGGCTCCTAAAGAACTGGGTGGCAGCGCCGCTTTGCTGGTACTGGTTGAGCTGGACGATAAAATCAGCTGACTTCCTCCCCACCTTCATAAACGAGAAAGGCACAGCCGGAGCTGTGCCTTTCTTTTGTCTGGCGCTGTTCACCGAAGCCTTACTCTAAATAATTCGAGTTGCAGCAAGGCGGCAAGAAAAATTATCCCGATAAGCTTACTCAGGTAAGTGATCCGGGTAATTTATCGCAGCCAATGCATCTGCGGCTCGAAGTATGACGAGTAAACGGGATTAGACCTTAGCCATCACCTGGCATGGGCTGAATTGCCAGTCAAAGGTGCCTTGCCCGGTTTCGCCGTTCAGTTCAACACTTGCCATCGCGGAAGTGGCGAACATTGGCGGGCAAACGCCCGGACACAGTTCTGCTACCAGATAACCGACCAGCGGCAGATGCGACACCACCAGTACCGCGTTGACGCCGATCAGTGCCAGATGCTGCAGTTCACTGGCGACCAGAGCAGGATCTCCGCCCGGTGTCAGTTCCTTGAGAATATCAATCTCAACATTTCCGGGCAGCGCCAGACACTGGCGCACTTTTTCGAGCGTCTGCTGCGCACGCAGGTACGGGCTGACCAGAATGCGGTCAATTTTGATGCCACGGCCATTCAGCCAGGCAGCCATATGTACTGATTCGTCACATCCGCATTCGCTTAACGGGCGAACTGAGTCGCTGGCAGCTTCGAGAACCGCATCACCGTGACGCATAATTACAACTTGCATATTGCACCGCTTTTGTTAACAAAAATAGCGCTATACAGAAACGCCTTGCGTGCTGTATTACCCATTGCCCAGCATTTCAATCACTGTCAGATTGAAGTTTTTCATTACAAGATAGCTGTCAGGCATTACATCCACTTAACACGCTGTGCCCACATGCCCTGCATGATGAGCATCAGCGGTCGGGCATTTTGCCTGAAACTTCACGTAAATAAAACGCTGTTTTTTACACCAACCCTTACCGCTTGTAAACCATTCAGGCGATTATTTAACCACTCAGGTTGTAGATCAATCGTTTGGGATTGTTTCTGTACAAAGTTATTCTCACCATAAAAATGATCCCCGGCATGTACCTGGCTTTAAGCAGGATCTGTTCCAGATTCTCGCGAAACTCAGCAATAAGCAGTGATCACAATCACACTTCACTGACCTTTTCGCCCGCCCTGTTACCTGAACAGAACCGTTCACCCTGCTGCGCCCGTCGTATTAACCCTTCGCATGGCGTGAAATGCTCGCCGTACTGCTGCGCCAGTTGCTCCAGTATTTTCACCACAGTGGCGCTGCCAAGCTGGTCTATGTAACGGAACGGTCCCCCCCGGAAGGGCGGAAAACCTATTCCGAACACAGCGCCAAGATCACCATCGCGCGCACTGCGGATGACTTTTTCGTCCAGACAACGCACCGCTTCGTTGAGCATCAGCATCACGCAGCGTTGTGCAATCCCATCTTCTGACTGCTGCGCTTTTGGCGTGACATTCAGCAGACGATAAATCGCCGGGTCGACCTGTTTTCTCTTCGCCGTCCGCCCTTTCTGCCCGTAAAGGTAGAAACCTTTGCCATTTTTACGGCCTTTACGGTCATCTTTAAGCACCGCATCAAAACCGGCGGGAGCGGCAAAACGCTCACCAAAAGCATCAATCAGTATCGGACCAATTTTCGTGCCGACATCAATACCGACCTCATCCAGCAGTTGGATCGGGCCGACCGGGAAACCAAAATTCACCAGCGCTTTATCAATATGATCGACCGGTTCACCGCCCAGTAAGCAACGCGCAGCTTCATTGATGTAAGGCGCAAGAATACGATTTACATAGAATCCGGCGCTGTCACCTACCACGATGGCCGTTTTCCCCTGTTTCCTGGCAAGCGAAACCGTGGTTGAAATAGTCTGTGCACTGGTGCCCGCATGCGGGATGACTTCAACCAATGGCATTTTATCGACCGGGCTGAAATAATGCAGCCCGATCACCTGTTCCGGCCGGTCAGCCCGCTCTGCAATCTTCTGAATGGGCAAAGAAGAGGTGTTTGATGCAAAAATCGTGTGCTGTGCGGCGTTTTGCTCTATTTCCGCCACCATCGCCTGTTTGAGCGATAAATCCTCAAATACCGCTTCCACCACAATATCAGCCTGCGCAAAACCGCTGTAACTGGTAGTACCGGAAATCAGCAGCATCTGACGTTGCTGTTCGCTGCGGGTCAGCCTCCGGCTGCGCAGCTTTTTCTCCAGCAAATCCCAGCTGTATTTCAGCGCATGGCGGATACCGTCGTGATTAATGTCTTTAATACGTACAGGCAGTCCGGCTTTGGTGGCAGTCACATAAGCGATACCTCCCCCCATCAGGCCACCACCGAGAATGCCCACACGGCGCACCGGCAAAGGTTCTGCATCACCGCCCTTTTCTTTTTTCAGCGCGGTGGAGGCGAAAAACAGGCCGCGTAATGCCGCCGATTCTGATGTCATCACCAGTTCGCCAAAAGCTTTGGCTTCGGCCTGGTAGCCGTTACCGCTGCCTTGGTCCAGCCCGGTTTTTACCACATCGATGATTTTTGTGGTGGCCGGATAATTGCCGTGTGTTTTCGCCCATGTCTGTTTACGCACAAAATGGAACAGCAAACTTTTGCCCACCGGCCCACCGGCCAGACGCGCCTGCCACGGCAATGGCGGACGTGATTTACGCCCTTTCGCCACACGTTCCAGCGCCGTTTGCAGCAAAATAGAATAGGGCACTGCGTCATCCACCAGCCCCATTTTCAGCGCCTGTTTCGCGCGAATACTGCGACCGGTCAGCATCATATCCAGCGCTTTCGGCGCACCGATAAGCCGCGGAAGCCGCTGCGTACCGCCGGACCCCGGCAGTAAACCCAGCTGTACTTCCGGCAGGCCGAGCTGAGTTTTTTCATCCAGCGAACACACACGGGCATGGCACGCCAGCGCCAGTTCCAGACCACCGCCGAGACAGGCACCATGAATAGCGGCCACCACCGGCACAGAAAACGAGGCGATTTGAGCCATCACCGTCTGGCCTTTTTGCGCCAGTTCACTGGCCTGGACGGCTGTCTGACAGCCCGAAATCATGGTGATATCCGCACCGGCAATGAATGAATCTGTTTTGCCCGAAATGAGCACCAGACCTTTCAGACCGGGATACTGCTGTGCTTTGTGCAAAATAGCGCTGATTTGCTGAGCAAATTCAGCCTTTAAGGTATTCACTTTTTCGCCGGGAACATCGATGGTGATAATCCCCACATGTTCCGTGGTAAATATCAGTGAAAAAGCAGAGACCGGTTCGGTTGCTTGAGTTTCTGCCGGATTCAGGTTTTCCATAGGTTCTCTCATTGCGCGGCCTCCAGGATCATTGCTGCGCCTAAGCCGCCGGCGGCACAGGCAGTGGTCAGCCCATATTTCCCGCCACGACGACGTAATTCATGCAGCGTCTGGGTAATCATTCGTGCGCCGGTTGCCGCAAAAGGATGCCCGTAGGCCAGTGAACCGCCCAGAACATTGAATTTATCCCAGTCTATTTCGCCAACTGCCTGACTACGGCCAAGTTTTTCACGGGCGAACTCATCACTGGCTAACATTTTGATATTCGCCAGCGTCTGTGCCGCAAACGCTTCATGCATATCGATCAGATCCAAATCGTCCAGCATCAACCCTGCGCGATCCAGCGCCAGCGGCGTGGCGTAGGCAGGCCCGAGAAGCATGTCTTCCCAGACGCCGATAGCGGCAAACGCAAAACTTTTCAGATAGCCGAGAGGTTCAAGGCCCAGTTCACGTGCGCGGGATTCGCTCATCATTAATACCGCCGCGGCACCATCCGTCAGCGGCGTGCTGGTGGCGGCGGTGACGGTACCGTGTTTACGGTCGAAAGCCGGGCGCAATTTGGCATACTGACTGATTTCAGAATTCAGGCGGATGTTGTTATCTTTTTGCAGCACTTCACGGTAAGGCGGAACCTGTGCAGCCATGACCTGCGAGGTTAAATACCCCTGCTCCCATGCCTGCGCGGCCAGCGTATGAGAACGGTGCGCCAGCTCATCCTGCTGCACGCGGCTGATGTTATGGCTTTTCGCCATCTGCTCTGCGGTATCGCCCATGCGCAGACCGGTAGAATATTCAGCCACAGCAGGCGGCACCGGCAGCAAATCGCGCAGTTTGAGTTTGCTGAAAATGGAGAGACGCTGCGACAGCGTACGTGCTTTATTAACATCCACCAGGGCGCGGGCCAGTCGTTTGCTGACACCTATCGGCAATACCGAAGAAGAATCCGCTCCGCCCGCGATCCCGACCTGCACCATCCCGCTCATGATGCTTTCGGCCACGTTAGCAACCGCCTGAAAACTGGTGGCACAGGCACGCGAGACGCTATAGGCATCGGTCGATACATCCATGCCGGTACCGAGCACAATTTCGCGGGCGATATTCGGCGCTTCCGGCATCTGGACCACCTGACCGAAAACCAGCTGGTCGATGTCCTTCGGGTCAATCCCACTTTTTGCCAGCAGCTCACTGACCACCATTTTACCGAGATCGACAGCAGGAATGCCGTGATAGGCGGTGGCCTGTTTAGCAAACGGCGTACGTAAGCCGTCGACAATCGCAATGCGATCGCCCTCACGCGTCACCAGTGGAACGACTTTATTCATACAAGCTCCTGAGAAAAAATAGGGTCTTAAGAGGTCAGACCTGATAACTCAGTTTTAACTATGTATTTACATTTGGCAAAGCGAAAGGGAGTGAAGTGCGAGCAACAGCAAATTTTTCTGAAATAAGAATGAGAAGAAAGGCGGCAGGCAGAAATAGCAGACAAAGAAATACCGCTTATTTAAGCGGTATGACAACTTAGAACTTCCTCTCAATAATTTGAGTCGCAGAATGAGTCACGCGGCAATCAATGCCATTCCGATGAACTGATATACATCAGTAATTCGGTTACGGAGTGCAGCCAACGCATCTGCGGCTCAAAGTATGACGGGGATTATCTCAAGCCTAACTGGAAGATCATCGTTTCAGCCTGGCAGCTAAATGTGAAATCGATATTCAGTTCGACGCCGCCATCCACTTTTTCGATACGGCTGTTGATTTCACATGGCTCAGATTCAACGCCGCGTGCGCGTTCGGTCAGGGCTTGCAGGGTTTCGTTCGCCTGAGCTTCGGTTTCAAAAACACGGCTGTAAGAAGCGGTGCAATCCGTATTGTCCATGATGGTTCCGACATCGACACAGCAGCAGGCTGCGGTTTCTTCCGCACCACATTTGTTGATGGAATGCAGAGGTTGGGTGGATTTAGAGGACATGGTTACGTCAGACATAATTTTCTCCCCGGCATCAGCGGCAACGTCCACCGTCTGGCCTGATTGCGAATAAGGTTTTATTTCCAGCCTGTATTTTACGCCACCGTTCTGACAACACACTAGTGCTTACTTATTATGTGCCTTTCAGGTGATCCAGATCACGTATATGTAAGTAATCGTTTATAACTTCGTCACTGTTCTCACTTTAACGTTTCTTAATTGAACTTTTATTGTTTGTTTTTTGTTAAGTGGATCCAATTTCTTGCATCAAATAAGAAATATCTATGAAACATTATTGCAACTACACCACAGGTCAGACCTATACTTCGCTCACTGGTCTGATTTGTCAGACTGATAACGGACCCTACAATCCCGCGCTCATTGTTACTTGATGTAACATTGTTTGATAAAAAACATAAAATTGAGGTTTTGGTCATGAACCAGAAAAACCTGTTTAAAAGATCTGCTCTGGCAGCTGCAGTGGCAATTGTTTCCTCCAACGTTTATGCAGCAGGTTTTCAGTTAAATGAATATACCGCTGCGGGGTTAGGCCGCTCTTTCTCGGGTGAAGGTGCCATCGCTGATACTGCCGCATCCGGCAGCCGTAACCCGGCAACCATGACCATGTTTGATCGTCCCTCTTTCTCAGCGGGTGCGATTTATGTCGACCCGGATGTCAAAGTAACAGGCAACTCGCCGGTTACAGGCAGGAGCACTGATGCGGATAACATTGCGCCGAATCAGTGGGTGCCTAATATCCACTTTATTATGCCACTCAATGATCAATGGGCGGTCGGTGCATCGGCTACGTCAAACTACGGTCTGGCGACTGAGTTCAGCGATAATTATCCGGCTGGCCCGATCGGCGGTGAAACTGACCTTACCACCGTTAACACTAACTTAAGTGTTGCTTACCGTTTGAACCAGCATTTCAGCTTCGGCCTGGGCTTCGATGCCGTTTACGCGAAAGCGAAAATTCGCCGTACTGCCGGTGAACTGGTGCCGATTCAAACCGGCGGTCTGCTGCCTGCGGATACGGAAGCCGCCAAGCTGAAAGGCAATGAGTGGGGTTACGGCTGGAACGCCGGTATCCTGTATGAAGTGGATGATAATAACCGCTACGGCTTCACCTACCGTTCTGAAGTGAAAATTGACTTCGACGGCGAATACCGTAACGGCATTCCGAAAGCGTTAGGCGGAACGGGTGGCCAGACCGTGCCGGGATCCCTGACCCTGAACTTGCCTGAAATGTGGGAATTGTCCGGTTATAACCGCGTGGCACCAAAATGGGCGATTCACTACAGCCTGGCTTACACCAGCTGGAGCCAGTTCCAGGAGCTGAAAGCGACCGGTTCTAACGGCCAGACGCTGTTCCAGAAAGACGAAGGTTATCATGATGCTTACCGCATCGCGTTGGGTACCACCTATTACTACGACGATAACTGGACGTTCCGTACCGGTATCGCCTTCGATGACAGCCCGGTTCCGGCAGATAACCGCACCATTTCTATTCCGGATCAGGACCGCTTCTGGGTTTCCGCCGGTACGACTTACGCCTTCAATAAAGACGCGTCTGTGGATGTGGGTGTCTCCTATATGCATGGTCAGACCGTGAATATCAGTGAGAAAGTCGCTAACGGTGTACCGAATTACGAATACCAGGCCAAAGGGACCGCCATGCTGTACGGCGCGAACTTTAACTACAGCTTCTGATGAACTGAGTGATACGCCTGATATGAAAAAAGCGCCGGAAGGCGCTTTTTTTGTATGTCCGGAACGGTTATTCCGAGTCGATATCTTTCAGGTCGCCCTGAATCAGTGCCGCGTTCGGATTTTCCTGCGGCGTCAGCTGACCGCCTCTTGCCAGGAAATCATGACGCTGGAAGTAAGCCTCACGTATAAACAGATACGGATCCGAAGAGTTACGGATCAGGCCATCAGAATCGAGCAGTTCCGCACGGGTTTCCACCCCTTCCAGTACCCATTTACCGGCTGACATCCAGAAGGTCAGATAGCTGAGCATCGGATACAAATCATCAACCAGGTCGCCACCTTCGTCACGGACGGTCGCGCTGCCGTAACCTGGCAGAACCACATACGGACCGTAGCCGACGCCGTAATGACCCAGTGTGCTGCCGAAGCCCTGCGCCTCTTCACGCGCCAGTTTCGGGTTCGCCATTCCGGCAACATCGATCAGACCGCCCATCCCTAAAATCGTGTTCAGGAAGAAGCGGTTGAAGTGGATCGCCGCACGGTACGGATCACCTTTCAGCAGGGAGTTAACCATGCTGGCCGGTTCATCCAGATTGCTCAGGAAGTTACTGGTGCCGTTACGCGCCGGTTGTGGCACATAATCACGCCAGGCTACCGCCACAGGCCGCACCAGGTACGGATCCATATAGTTATAGTTGAAATCGAACATCACCCGGTTGAAACCTTCGAGCGGATCAGAACGTCCCTGCTGTTCGCTGTCCGATGATCCGGACGTGCCGGCACAACCGACCAGTAAAACTGTTGCAAACGCCAGCCCAGTCAGGCGTAAGTTCATGGATGTCTCCCTGTTTTTGATCGTCGGTTCCTTATTATGGAACCTGCTGATTAATGTCGATGCTGACCTGGCCTTTACCGGCAAAATCGGTCAGCGGGCTGTCGCCGTACCAGTCACCTGAGGCTGGCGTTGCCAGACCATTTTGTGAAATACGAACGCGTACTTTTAATTGATGCAGCGAAGAAAGCAAGCGTTCCGGCATCATTGCGTTGCTGTCATCGACGGTGGCCGTCAGCGGGAAGCGGCTGAGCGGCAGTTTTTTCACCGCAACCGGCACCGGACTGCTGCCGTCAGTCACTGAAATAAAGACCGTGCCATTTTGCGAAAGTTTCTGCTGAGCCTCAGCAGAAAGCGTGACATTTACCGTCAGTTTAACCTGATCCAGACCGGCTTTCTGTTTTGCCTGCGCAATGCTGGCGTTAACCATCTCCAGGCGTTTGTCACCGGCAGGCAGGATTTTCTGCATAACTTCCCACGCACCAATGGCTTGCGGATAATGCCCCTGTTCATATTCATTATAGGCCAGCAGACTTAACACACGCAGATCACCCTGAGACTTTTCCAGCATACTGCGTAAAAGATTTCCGCCGGTAAGGTTATCCTGCGGATCAGACGAACGGGTTAATACTTCGGCATAACCGAGTTTGACTGACATATCGTCTGGTGCAAGCTGATAGGCATGGGCGTAGGCCTGTGTGGCAGTAGCGGCATTATTGAGCGCCATTCCGACACGGCCAAGCATCACCCAGTCCCGGATATTATCCGGATTTGCCTGCAAATCAGTACGCAATCCGAGCCCTAAATCCTGTACATCCATGGCGGTCAGTGGCACACCGTGATCATCGGCAATCCGCTGACGCAAATCGGGCATACGCTGCATCACCTGATTCCATGCACTGACCTGCCCCAGACCACCGGCATACAGATACACACCCAACGTGATGATCACCAGCAAGATGCCGCCCGGCACCAGCGTCCAGCGTCCAATCGGCTGCATGGCGACGGGCATCTGCCCGGCGGGAATATCCGTCAGTAAGTTTTCCTGTAATTCCTGAATATGCGCCGGGCGCTCGTCGACCACGCCCTGCGCTTCGTCTTCTTCCAGTTCACTCAGGCGATGATGGTAAAATGCTTTGTTCAGCGCATCGCGGGAAGTCTGTTCTGCGCGGTCGCCACGGATAACCGGCACGATAAACAGCGCCAGTGCGATAACCAGCATCACCACAATGCACAGCCAAAAAATGCTCATGATCCTTTCCCGTCACTGTCTTTAAGTAACTGCGCCAGGCGCTGTCTCTCTTGTTCTGACATAGATATGGTTGTGTGTTCAGTGCGCGCAATACCACGGCGGGAACGCATAAAAATCATGCCTGCGCCAATAACGATGACCAGCACTGGCCCGAGCCACAAAATAAAGGTAGAGGGCGTGACCGGCGGTTCGTAAGTGACGAAATTGCCGTAACGCGCCACCATATACGCGACGATTTGCTGTTTGTTCTGCCCTTCGTTCAGTAACTGAAATACCTTGGTGCGCATATCGGCGGCGATAATCGAATCCGAAGCGGCAATATTAGTGTTCTGACATTTCGGGCAACGCAGCTGCGCCGTTATTTCGCGGTAAGCCTGTTCCTGCTCCGGCGATTTGAACTGATACGTGTCGATGGCAGCGAACGCGCTGACACTCAGCAGCATGCCCAGCAGCAAAGCGGGCAGCGATGAAATCAGTTTCATGGGTGACCTCCGTATTTTTTGTACAGCGGCAACACCTCGGTCTGCCAGACCTTTTCGTTTAAGTCACCGGCGTGGCGATAGCGGATAATGCCCTGCCCGTCGATCAGGAAAGTTTCCGGCGCACCATATACGCCCAGATCCAACCCCAGCATGCCGTCGCCGTCATACAGGCTGAGCATGTAAGGATTGCCCAGCGTATTGAGCCAGTTTACCGCTTTCTGCCGGTCATCTTTATAATTGAGTCCGACCACACGTACACCCTTTGCTGCCAGCGTATTCAGATATTCATGCTCAGCCCGGCAGGTCGGACACCACGTCGCCCAGACATTAAGCAGCATCGGTTTACCGTCACGCAGCACCGACTGATCGTAGGTTTTGCCCGCCTGCGCCAGTGATTCCAGTTTGAACACCGGCACCGGTTTGCCGATCAGAGCCGATTCCAGCAGCGTCGGATCATCACCGTTTGCATTGCGGGTCAGCTGCACCAGAAAAGCCGCAGCCAGTGCCAGAAACAGGATCAGCGGAATAAAGAGAAGTTTCCGGTTCATGCTTCTTCCGCCTCCGCCAGACCCTGCTTCCTGAGTTTTTTACTCATGCGATAACGCGGGTCAAGAATACACAACACCCCACCGGCCGCCATAAACAGGCCGCCCAGCCAGATCCAGCGGACAAAAGGTTTGTAGTACAGCCGTACCGCCCACGAACCGTCGTCCAGTTCTTCGCCGAGCGCCGCATACAGGTCGCGCGCCAGATTGCCGTCGATCGCCGCCTCAGTCATCATACTGCGCGCCACGCTGTAGAAGCGTTTTTCCGCATGCAGCGTAGTGATTTTTTTGCCGTTCTGCGTGACATCAATGTTCGCCTCACCGCCGGTATAGTTCGGTCCGGTGATGTCACGGACATCGCGGAAAATAAAGTGATAATCATGAATATCCACGGTATCACCGGACTTCATGCGCACATCACGTTCAACGCTGTAATTCTGGCTGAAGGCGATGCCGATCACCGTCACCGCGACCCCGAGGTGCCCGAGCACCATCCCCCAGTGGCTGCGGGAAAGTTTGGTCAGACCGCGCCAGAACGAGTGACGGTGCGTGGCACGCTCGTGCAGTTCCATCAGCGTCAGCACAATGACCCACACCGACATCAGCATACCCACTACGGTCATGCCGACGATTTTATCCTGCAACAGCCACGGCAGAAGAATTGACAGCACCAGCGTCACCACCAGCGCCACGCCCAGACGACGCCACAGTTTGCTCGGCTCATCGCGACGCCAGCGCACCAGCGGGCCAATACCTAACAGCAGCGCCAGCGGTGCCATCAGCCAGGTAAACATGGTGTTGAAGAAGGGTTCGCCGATAGAAATACTGCCCAGCCCGAGCTGTTTGTGGATAAGCGGCAGCAGCGTACCGAGCAGCACCACCAGCATCGCCGCCACCAGCAGAACGTTATTGCCGAGCAAATAACTCTCCCGGGAATGCAGTTCGTGACGGCCCGGCGCGCGCACCGAATTCCCTTTGAAAGCGTACAGCAGCAGCGAGCCACCGATCACAATCACTAAGTAAGCCAGGATAAACATGCCGCGTGCCGGATCAGAGGCAAACGAGTGAACCGAGACCAGCACACCGGAGCGCACCAGAAAGGTGCCCAGCAGACACAGCGAGAAGGCGGTGATGGCCAGCAGCACCGTCCAGGCTTTGAAGGTCCCGCGCTTTTCGGTAACGGCGAGCGAGTGGATCAGCGCCGTACCGGCCAGCCACGGCATAAAGGAGGCATTTTCAACCGGGTCCCAGAACCACCAGCCGCCCCAGCCTAATTCGTAATACGCCCATGCCGAACCGAGCACAATACCGATGGTCAGAAATACCCACGCGGCTTGTGTCCACGGCCGCGACCAGCGTGCCCAGGCGGTATCCAGACGCCCCGCCATCAGCGACGCTATCGCGAAAGCAAACGCCACGGAGAAACCGACATACCCCATGTACAGCAATGGCGGATGGAAAATCAGCCCGATATCCTGCAGCACCGGATTCAGGTCGCTGCCGTCGACAGGGAAATTCGGCAGCGAGCGGATGAACGGGTTGGACGTCAGCAGAATAAACAGCAGGAACCCGCCGGTGATCATCCCCATCACCGCCAGCACGCGTGCCACGGCATCCTGCGGCATACGGCGGCTGAACAGCGCCACGGCAAGCGTCCAGCAACTGAGTAATAACACCCACAGCAGCAGCGACCCTTCGTGCGCCCCCCAGGTAGCTGCCACGCGGTAATACACCGGCAGGCGGGTATTGGAATTATTGGCAACATAGGCGACGGTGAAATCGTTCACCACAAACGCATGCACCAGAATAATAAAGGCCAGCGCAATGCAGGCGAACATGCCGTATGACAACGGACGCGCCATCGCCATCATCCGGCTGTCCTGACGGGCCGCGCCCCACTGCGGATAAATACTCAGTAACACCGCCAGACCTAATGCCAGACAGAGTGCAAATGTTCCCAGTTCCGGCATCATGAACGGTCGTTTCCTGTATTGTTACCCACGTAGGCCGAAGCAGGCCCTTTGTGATTTTCTTTCATGGCGTCGGCAACTTCCGGCGGCACATATTTTTCATCGTGTTTCGCCAGCACCTGGATAGCATTCACCACATTCCCCGGTTCCATCACACCCTGCGCCACCACACCCTGCCCTTCACGGAACAGGTCGGGAAGGATGCCGTTATAGGTCACAGCAATCGCTCCCCGTGCGTCATAAATTTTAAAGCTAACCTGCAAACTTTTCGGGTCACGCTTCACTGAGCCGGGCATCACCATACCGCCGATACGCAGGCGCTGGCCCACCGTCGGCATCTCGTGATCTTCGCCTTTGCCCTGCAAGATTTCACTGGGTGTATAAAACAAATCAATGTTGGAGCGAAGCGCATACATCACCAGTGAAATGCTCAGACCAAGGCCCATCAGCACCACCAGCGCCAGCGACAGCCGCTTTTTACGACGTGGATTCACAATAACTTCTCCCCGGAAGCGTCCGGTTCCAGCGGTGACGTCTGTGCGCCTGGCTGTTTTTTAGACTGGGACTGACTGATGCGTTTTTCGCGCGCCTGGCGTCGACGGACTTCGCCGAGGATTTGCCGGTGCTGAATAAAGGTATGCGCCACCAGCACAATCAGCGAGAGCAGCGTCGCGGCGACCGACAGCCAGACATAAAAGGCATAGCCGCCCATCGCAAAAAAATCATGCCAGCTTGAGAATGCAGGGCTCATCCGCGACGCTCCTTATTCACCAGGCCAGCCACCCACGGACGCAGACGTTCCTGAACCAGAATCAGGTTACGTAAACGCATCAACGTCAGGGTAATAAAGAAGAACAGATAACCGAAAATCGCCCAGCGCAGCGGATAACGCATACTCGGGTCGATGGTTTGCTGCATGTCGGTGGACCCCTGATGCAGCGTGTTCCACCACTCTACGGAGTAATGAATAATGGGAATGTTCACCACGCCGACCAGGACCAGAATACCGGCGGCACGCCCGGCTAGACGACGGTCGTCAAAGGCGTTATACAGCGCAATGACACCCAGATACAGGAACAGCAACACCAGTTCGGAGGTCAGGCGCGCATCCCACACCCACCATGTGCCCCACATCGGTTTGCCCCATGCCGAGCCGGTCACCAGGGCAATAAACGTGAATACAGCCCCGACCGGCGCCATTGCCGCCACCGCCAGGTCGGACATTTTCATCTGCCACACCAGGCCGATAAACGCCGCGATCGCCATCCCGCTGTAAATCCCCATTGACCAGATAGCCGCCGGGACATGGATATACATAATCCGGTAACTGTTACCTTGCTGGTAATCCGGTGGTGCATAGCCAAAACCCCATACCCAGCCAATCAGCAGGCAGGCAAGACCTAAAATCCCAAGCCAGGGGATGAACCGCCCGCAGACGTGGTAAAGCCGTTCAGGCCTTGCGAGTTGATGTAACCATTTCCACATTGTTATCGTTGCTCACTCTAAAATGTCACTGTGTGATATGCCGTGGAACCTCGGTGGGCTCTTGCGCGGTCGGTTATAAATCATCCGCACTTATTATTGGCCTCTCTATTGTTCACTATAGAGAAGTGTGATGTTAGTCAAAGGTTGCGTTTTTTCTTGTCTATTGTAACGACACGTAAAATAATGCTGTGCTATCGCCTTTTACCGGCAAAAAGTGTCAGTGGATACTCACTCTCAAAGCGGCAGCTGTCGCAAAAGGCGCTAATGTGGCACTGCCTGCCAGCATCGCACCGAGAATGGCCAGATAACCGCCGACGGGCATCGCCATTGATGCGGCATCAATCGCGCCGGTGGCGAAAATCAGCACCGGAATATACAGCGGCAATACCAGCAGGCTGAGCAGAACACCGCCTTTGCGCAGCCCGACGGTCAGCGCCACACCAATCGCGCCAATAAAGCTCAGCGTCGGCGTGCCCAGTAAAATCGTCAGCGCAACGGCTTGCCAGGTTTCAAAATCCAGTGAGAGCAGCAGCGCAATCAGCGGCGAGAGGATCAGTAACGGCAATCCTGTTACCACCCAGTGAGCACATACTTTCCCCAGAACCGTGAGTGCCAGCGGCGAAGGCAACAAAAGAAGCTGTTCGAGCGTGCCGTCCAGGTAGTCATCGCGGAACAATCGCTCCAGCGCCAGCAGGGAGGACAACAACGCGGCGACCCAGACAATGCCGGGGGCAATACGCGCCAGCAGTTTAGGCTCAGGGCCGATCCCTAACGGGAACAGCGTAATCACAATCAGGAAAAACCACAGCGGGTTAATAATTTCAGCGCTTTTGCGAAAGGCAATTTTCAGCTCGCGGCGCAGGACTTTCGTAAACATTCCTTTTGTATCCCCTTCGCGTCACACCGGCTCAGCACTGGTCAGACGAAGTTTCCGCACGTGGCGGTTAACACCCTGTAAATCCTGGTGCGTTGTCAGCAACACCATCCCGCCCTGCTGCGCATGCTGTTCAAACAGCGTAATCAGGGTAGTAACGCCTTGTTTATCAATGGCGGTCAGCGGCTCATCGAGGATCCATAACGGCGCATCACTCAGCCACAGACGCGCCAGTGCGACGCGGCGTTGCTGTCCGGCGGACATCTGCGCCACCGTCACATCTTCATAACCCAGCAATCCGACGTTTTCCAATGCCTGATAAATCGCTTCTGCGCTGGCGTTAACTTTGACCGTCGGGCCATTCACGGACAGATAGAAGGCAAGGTTTTCAAACGCAGTAAGTACTGACTTTACACCGGGCTGATGACCGAGATAGAGAAGCTGCTGATGGAAGATATCGCGCTGACGGCGGGTACTCACGCCCTGCCAGCGGACTTCACCGGCGTCCGGAGAGGACAATCCGGCAAGGATCCGCAGTAAACTGGTTTTACCGGCACCGTTGCGGCCTTCGATCTGCACCATATCACCCGGTTCGATAGTAAAACTTAAGCCGCTAAACAGGGTTCTTTCATCACGAACACAGCTCAGATTAAAGGCTTCAAACATGGTGATGTCTCTTATTTTTCACAAGTGCGTATCATATCACAGGCACCCGATGAGCCGCAGCTCAGGGAGGCGCAGTTTACAAGCTTGAAAACCCTGAAATCCAGCAAACATCTTCTCAATGTTCCATAGGGTTCATGGGTTAACGCTTTGTAACTTTTTTGTATACCTGCTCATAATTTCTCTGCCTCGCCTATGCTTACTCAGGAACCTATCTGCAATTACTTTGCTTTAGTTTTGGGGAATCATAATGGCCGGAGAAAAACAGCATCACGATGACAAGGATGTTGACAGCGACGAACATACGCAGGGAAAAGAAATCGAGACCGGCGAAGAGAACCTGCCGTCAAAAGCGGCAGCGGTTCACGAAGTTATCCGCATGGAAGGAGAAAAAGAGCTTGAGCGCGACGGACAGGCATTGCTGTGGTCAGCGGTTGCCGCCGGATTGTCGATCAGCGCCTCGCTGATGGCGAAAGGTATTCTTCATGCCCGTCTGCCCGATACACCGGAACGCTTCTTCATTGAGAACATCGGTTATACCGTCGGGTTCATTATCGTGATCATGGCGCGTCAGCAGTTATTCACCGAAAACACGGTGACTGCTGTTTTACCTATTATGCAAAAACCGACAGGCAGAAACATTCTGCTGTTGCTGCGTTTATGGGGCATCGTGCTGGCAGGTAATGTCATCGGCGGCGGACTGGCAGCGCTGGTGTTTCATCTGGTGCCCTTTTTCGACACGGCGACCGACGAAGCGTTTCGCACCATCAGTATGGAGATCATGAAGAAAGACCCCCAGGGCATGTTTGTCGGCGGCATGGTGTCCGGCTGGCTAATTGCCACCATGGTCTGGATGATCCCCTCCGCCGGTACCGCCAAACTGTGGGTAATCATGCTGATGACCTATATGGTGGCGATCGGCGACCTGACGCACATCGTCGTCGGCTCGGTTGAAATCCTGTATCTGGTATTCTCCGGCGCCATCCCCTGGTACGAATTTATCTGGCCGTTCGCCCTGCCGACGCTGGCTGGCAACATCTTCGGCGGCACCTTTATCTTCGCGCTGATAAGCCATGCGCAGATCCGTAACGACATGAGTAATCAGAAGAAAGCCGAAGCGAAAAAAGAGGAACAGGAAACCGCCAGAAAAGAGGCCGCGAAGCCCTGAGTGGCGAGGAAACAACCAAACGACAGCTTGGTATCTTATTATTACCAGAAAAATGGGTATACTACGCGGGCGCTTTCCACAGGCGCCCGTGTCTCCTTAGTTAAACGGATATAACAAGCCCCTCCTAAGGGCTAGTTACAGGTTCGATTCCTGTAGGGGACACCATTTCAATGTCTACAAACGTCCACTCAAGTCTATTTTATTCTCTAAATTCAGCAAGTTAACCCCATCACTTCGTCTACCAAATTCCAATAACTTTTATCAACATCCTGCACATTTTGTTGGTATAACAGTTGGTATAGTAAGTTCGATAATGCAGATACCATCAGTATGGGAGGTTTTCTATGGCACTCACTGAGGTAAAAGTAAGAAATGCTAAACCTGCGGAGAAGCCGGTAAGCTGACTGATGGTGGTGGTATGCACCTTCTGATTCAGCCCAGCGGTTCGAAATATTGGCGTCTGCAATACCGTTTTGCCGGTAAACAAAAAATGTTGGCGTTAGGTGTTTATCCTGAAATCTCTCTTGCCGCTGCACGTCTTAGAAGAGACGAAGCAAGAAAGCTAATCACAAACAACATAGATCCTGGTGAGAAGCGAAAATCTGAAAAGATTGAAGAAAAAGGGTTGCTCACATTCGAAACGGTTGCCAGAGATTGGCATTCGAGCAACAGGACATGGTCTGATAGTCACAGAACAACAGTGTTAAACAGCTTAATCACTCATCTGTTTCCAGTTATTGGTAAACGGAACATCACTGAACTCAAAACCCGTGATTATTGCTTCCGCTAAAAAACGCTGAGAAAAGCGGGCATCTTGAAGTGGCTTCGCGTTTACAACAACGCATAACAGCCATAATGCGATATGCTGTCCATAACGCTTTGATTGACCAAAATCCCGCCTATGACCTTTCAGGTGCCGTAAAAACACCTAAAAGCACTCATCGCCCTGCTCTCCCCTTCGAACAGCTACCTGAGCTTCTAAGACGAATTGAAGCTTAAAAGGTAAAGGCATAACGCAAATCGCAGTCCAGTTAACTCTGCTAACTTTCATCCGTTCAAGTGAACTTAGGTTCGCTCGTTGGTCCGAAGTGAATTTCAAAAACGGGATATGGACGATTCCGGGAGAACGTCAAGAATTAGACGGGGTAAAATATTCTGACAGAGGCTCGAAAATGAAAAGCCCTCATCTTGTGCCATTGAGCAAACAAACCAAAACCATACTCGAAAAACTTCATGCTATCAGCGGCGATAAAGATCTTATGTTCATAGGGTTTAGTCGTGATGACAAACCAATCAGCGAAAACACTGTCAACAAGGCCCTGCGCACTATGGGCTACGACACAAAGAAGGAAGTGTGTGGACATGGTTTTCGAACCATGGCATGTAGTGCTTTAATTGAGTCTGGATTGTGGTCAAGAGATGCTGTTGAATGTCAAATGAGCCATCAAGAACGAAACTCCGTTCGAGCAGCATACATACACAAAGCAGAACATCTCGAAGAAAGGAAACTGATGCTCCAATGGTGGGCTGACTACCTTGAAGCATGTAAGGTATGACCTGCGACAACGTTCATTTCTACTGTTGAAAGCTCGCGCATTATCGAATCTCCTAATTACAATTGTTTGCGAAAATAACATTTTTACTTCTCATCAATAAAATCCATTGAGAAGGTGAGTTGGCATAATGGATATTGGATATGCCAAATTTTTCAAGAGAAAGGGGTTCATATGAAAACCACTTTTCCGGAAATTTATCTGAATAATTCTCTTCTAACTGTGGGCAATAAGGGTATTTAGAGTCAACATTAATTTTATGGTAAAAAACCAATTCTCTAGATTTGATTTTCTTTACTTCTGGGGACTCAAAGAAGCTATTTCTCGAAAAATCCGTATTCGTATCCAGCTGAAACTCTTTTTCAGGACTGTTTACACCACCGTGCAGTAATAGGTAAGAATCTTTTCCTATGAATTTATTTCTTGCAGCAGGAAATAGATAATTTGCACAAGCAGATGCGCAAACAGTACGAATTGTTATATTAATATGATTTTCCCACATCCAATCAGCTATATCGAGAGCAGCTTCAACGTCACCTCCCATGCTATTGATTGAAATGGATTCAATTTTATCTGGGTGTGGGAAATTACTTAGTGTTGTAAAAGATTCTTTTGATATAAGACCATCAAAGTATACAACATTTCCTTTCTGAACAATGACGGATTCTTCCTGAAAAGGTTTGATATCAGGTATGTCTATTCCAGAAAAACTGTAACCTATAGGTGAATAAGATCCCACTAGAGTAACAACTAAGAATCTCAGTATCTTCAGTGTATAATAATAGTCATTATTCAAAACGATTTTCAGAAAACTTTTTTCGTGACTTGAGGTTTTGGCAGCTAGCATTGACACATCTCCTCCCTGGAGAAATATAAATTGATGCCACAATGTAAGCGATACAAAGAAGGTCTATGGTGCTTTTTGTGTAAGCTACTCGTAACGAAATATAAAGTTAAGTTTAAATAGGTAAATATTTGTAAATTCACTTTGAGGCTACTCTAAGGCTTTACCAAAGCTTTAGAGTATAAAACCCTCTGTTTGGAGTTGACCTTTCGTATGCGTTGTTCACGCTGCCACTCTCTCCTGCGAGTAAAGCTTTCGAGAGATTTTTGCTTCCGTCCGAGACGAATTATTCAAAGATACTAAAATGCAGCCTTTAGAATCCCTACTGTGTGGTTCAGAAAATTATCTCTTTTAGCCTATGGGTCCCCCTGCTACCTTAGATGACAGCCATCGTCCCAAAAAAGGGCTGTTAGACCATTTACCCTGCACAAACATGGCATTGATCTCCTCCCTGAAAACAGTGCCACTTTGAGCCATGCAGCAGGCATTAAAATACCGCCCAATGAGTTGGTCGGCATTTAGCCGCTAGTGCTAGTTTTGCCAAGACCACTAGTCACTCTGAGAGACTGAGTCGTCACTTTGGCTGATAAGTCTCTCAACTATCGCTCGCCCCTTAGGGGTAATTACATAGAAAGGCATTGCTGGCTTATTGCCTTCAACTATGTTGATCATTCCATCCTCCGCAAGTTTCGCTACATAACGTGGTACCTGCCCAACCCCGCCCAAGCCCCTTATCGAAAGCATCCGATCCAGAGTCATCCAAGTCCATTTTTTCTCATCAGCCATTAAAACCTTGAGAATATCCTGTTCTGCTTTAGTCATCATTTAAACGCATCCGGGTGATAAAGTTGATTATCTCGCAAACCGAATTCCTCAAGTGTTGCTGTGTGGGCGTTATTCCATAAATCATACGCTGCAACACCGTCTGTTGGTTGCCCTGACTCCCATCCTAAATTGCAATATCGTTGAAATTCACGGCATTCATGGGTGAAATAGTTCAAATCTACTGGTGCTGGGGCTAAAGTACCGTCAGAGATCTTTCGTAGCCGGTCAATCATAAAGTCATTAGCACTGTCGGGTTCGAAACGCGAAATATGAAGCTCAACGGTATCAACGCCCGCGTGCGTGATGTTAACACCTTCTGTACTTAGCTTTTCAAGCGGCCCACCGGCCAAGTCAGGATCAAACTCTCGTAGACTTGCAGGCCCTCTTGCTCCATATATTTTTTCAATGCTCTCTATTTCTTGCATTGACCCCAACCGACCAAGCCCAAAGGCCGCGCCGATAGATGCCAAAGCAATAGCCGATCCTGCTGTTGTTTCATTAAGAACTTGATCGTAACCCGCCGGGGCATCTCCTCCGAGCTGCTGAGCTGTTTTGGCGTAGCCTTCTATGTTTCCATTGTAGATACCGCCAGCAGCTAATAACCGCCCGGCAGCTTTACTATTGATTGTCTTAGTTGACTGGGCATGTTGAACAGGCGCTGAACCCCAACCCCCGTAATCATATTTCTGAGTTGGAAGGGCTTTTACACCTTGTCTTTCAGCTACGGCGAATTCATAAGCATCCATAGCCTGTCGAATAAACCCTTCGTGGTACAGGTAGGCTCTGTCACAAATCAGGTCACCATTTTCATCAACGTAAAATGGGTTTTCGACCCAATTCCATTGCTCAGTGGTATCCACACCCATCAGCCAGCCCAACTGAAGATGCTCCTTTATTGAGTCGTAAATGGGATCCACATACCCGGCCTGTGCCCGTCGCCATGTGGGCTGTCCTGAGTAAAGGCGCTCAGGGACACTAAAGGGCCTGAATCTGCTGCGGTAATTTCGCTCATCCAGATCATAGTGGGTTTTAGATTGTTCTAAAGCGTGCTCGGGTGAGCAGATATAGGCGAAGTCTTCTGGGCTGAGTTCCCATTCAATTTCACGGCCTTCGTAGAGTGTAAACATGATGCACCTGCTAATCCTTGCAGTTTGGACTGATCAGATTTTCATCATATTATTTTTTTGAGTTAACCAAAATTATTGTGTTTATATGCCTACATAAAAATTAGTTAGTGAAGTAAATGCATGCATTAAAACCGCCAAAAATAGGGCGATTTATTCAGTATGCCACTTCACTGTCACTTTGGTTTGTGCCGTAGTTGTGTCAGGTCAAGTGTCTGAGCTAATACATTTTAGGGCAGGTCTGTCACTGACCTAATTTTCCACCCTCCCTTATCTCTAACAAAGCAGGCGGCAACCCGTTTCCTGTCTGCCAGTCCAAAGGACATGTAAACGTTTGTGCAAACAGGATCAATAACCACCTTTTCAGCCGTTATATGCTGTAGCCAGTCCTTATCATCAAAGTCCTGAACTTTCGTGAAGTAATCAACATCAATCTCATTGGCCTTGTAGGCTTTCATCAGGATGGCGTATGTCCCGTGCTCTACGTATCCGGAAAGTTTCGGATTCTCCAGCGGGTTTTCAAGGCCACTAACCTGCTGGATGTACCAACGATAAAATATTTCAGCCTGCTGCTGCGGTGTTGTCTCAGCGTGCGCCACACAGGTAAACATCATTGCTGCCAGAATGTATCTGCGCATCACTCACCTCTTCCGCTAAATTTTATAGGCGGGCTGATAATGGCGATAGGCTTTGCCGGGGTACATTGTTCGCTGTTTAAAATCTGAGTACCAGCTTACTCCATCAAAAATAGCGGTATGTCCATAGGGGTGGCCTGGTATCGGCTGGATTACCGCAACGTTCCCTTTTCGGGTGGGGTGCCGCCTGGCATCTCATAAAATCCGGCCCCCCTTAGTGACCCACCGAAATCATGAGCGTTTGCATGAGAAATGAGAAGCCCACCCTCCTCAATTGCCCTCGCAACATAACGCGCACAATAACCAGTGCTGTGAGGCTGCGCATGTTGCCTTGCCCAGCTTATTGCTTCCTCTTTATTCCATGTCATATTAATCTCTCCGTTAAAACCGCTCAGATATTAGGCCTCCGGAATTATTGTTTTGGGTTAATATGTGCCATAGATAACCTATATATTTATCGCCATTTAAATCCCCCTAATGAATACACTCAAATTAACTCTAAAAGCCCTCTTATTTATCATTGTATTGAGTTAAATGCCCGAACTCGAAAACTTTATTTTCATTGAAATAAAATATTATGACTGAACGTTTTTTTGACATCATAGATCCACGTCATACAGCCCCTTAATAAACGGAGAGTTATTGCCACTTAGTTTTATTATTTACGCTTTTTCTTTCCCTGTATCGCTATGAATAACGTTACGATTGCAATAATTCCATGTAATTTTTTCATAACGTAGTGAAGCGGATTCTAAATGATTCATGTCTTCTCTACACCTGCCTGATAGAAGGAGATGCTGAACTAATCATTACGAAACTTAATAAGTCAGTAAACTACTGTTTAAATATCAGCATTGTTTATGTGGTTATCAGGAGTATTCTCCTCGTCAATCATTCAGGTCATACAACCTCTACAGGGAAAAGTGCAATCATGCGCTTACTGGGATTTTTCCTTTTTGCAGTGGCTCTTTTATGCAACACGGCTGTGGCCAGACAGCATACGCCGCCTTCGTCGCAGGATAGTGAACTCATTGAGCAAGGGGATTACACTAACTCAGACGGGCAGGAAATTCACCGTCCGGCGCATACCAAATCGGGAAAAGCGCCCGATGGCGCATCGGCTCAGTGCAGGGATGGAACATACAGTTTCAGTACGCATCGCCGGGGTACATGTTCAAGGCACGGCGGGGTGGCGGCCTGGCTGAACTGAATAAAAAAGCCCACCTTTAAGTGGGCTATTCAGGTTTATCAGCAGGTTAAATTGTCCGGTTTAGCCGATCACCAGCCCGGCACCGCGCCGCCGTTAAAGATTTTCTCCGCCGCTTTTGCCACTTCAGGCGACTGATACGATTTCAGAAACTCCTGCACATTTTCCGCATCTTTATTGTCTGGTCGTGAAACCAGAATGTTCACGTACGGCGAATTTTTATCTTCAATAAATACGCTGTCATGCACCGGTGATAACCCGGTTTGCTGGATATAGGTCGTGCTGATGATCGCCACATCAACTTTCGGATCATCCAGCACGCGCGGTAACTGCGCACCTTCCAGTTCCATAATATTCAGATGATGCGGGTTTGCGGTGATATCCAGCGCCGTCGGCAGCAGTCCTTTGCCCTCTTTCAGGGTGATCAGCTTCTCTTTTTGCAGCAGAAGAAGCGCCCGGCCTAAATTGGTCGGATCGTTAGGGATCGCCACCGTCGCGCCATCTTTCAGCTGATCCACCGTTTTGATTTTTTTCGAGTAACCCGCCATCGGGAACACAAAAGTGTTGCCAACCGCCACCAGATGATAACCGTGGGCTTTATTATCCTGATCAAGGAACGGACGGTGCTGGAAAACGTTCGCATCCAGATCACCATGCTCGGTTGCGTCATTTGGTAATAATGAACCACTGAAACCAACCAGTTCGACATCCAGACCGTATTTATCCTTCGCGACCTTTTTCGCCACTTCCGCCACATCCTGCTCTGCGCCATTAATCACGCCGACTTTGATATGCTTCGTATCGTCACTTTTTTGATCACAACCCGCCAGCAGTAATCCCGCCAGCAATACCACAGCACCCGTGCGTAAATGAGGTAACGTCAGTTTCACTTTTTTTCCTTAAAAAATAACCGCTAATGGACAATGGACTGACTATAGCAGGAGGATTACCGCAGTTTAAAAAACCAATAAAGCACTGCTAAGAAGAAAAAAGTATATAGATGCCCCGCTTAAGTCCGGCTAACCAAAGCTTTTCCTTATATCAGTGATAAAGGGTTTGCTCTCCCTGATACATTTGGGAAAGAGTAGGCAAAACAGAAATCACTGATGAGAACCTGCAAGAATGGAAATTACGGAAGCCGAAGCGCAGCATATTCCTGCGATACAGAAAATTTATGCCTGGCACGTGCTTCATGGAACCGCCTCGTTTGAGACGCAGCCACCGGATGAACGCGAGATGGCGGGTCGTCTGAAGAAAATTAAAGACGCAGGTTTACTCTGGCTGGTGGTTTTGCATGAAGGCGAAGTGAAGGGATATTGCTACCTCGGACATTATCGTGAACGCTATGCGTACCGCCATACCCTGGAGGATTCAATCTATATTGCTCCTGCTTTTCAGAAGCGCGGCGCGGGGAAAGCCCTGCTTCGCCGGGCGATAGACTGGGCAGAAACCCACGGCTATCGTCAGTTGATCGGTAACGTTGGTGACAGCGAAAATAAAGCCTCAATCAGCTTACATCTCGCTGCCGGTTTTCAGATGAAAGGCACGCTGCATTGCGTTGGATTTAAGCATGGCCGCTGGCTGGACACCGTGTTTATGCAGCGCGCACTGGGGGACGGAAACCAGACCCTGCCCGCACCGGATCACTGACAGGAAATCCCTGCGGGCCTTGTTGCTGCCCGCAGGCGACTGATTACTCAATCGCTAATTTTTCCCGCGTGGTTTTACGTGTCGCGCTGCCGCCCCAGACTTCGTTGTATTCGTAACCGGTCAGATCTTTAATCACCTTACGCGCGGTTTCATCACAATCTTCCTGAGCGCCGCCCAGTTTCAGGCGCGCCGTTTCTTTGATCAGAATTTTATGCGTATCCCGCGTTAGTTTGAATTTGAAAGTCATATAGAAACTGATCGCCAGCAACGCACCGGTGGCGAAGATCATCAGACCGATGATCGCGTGTAACGCACTGACCGGCTGAGCGCCCTGCCCTTTCACAAATCCACATTCTTCCAGCACCAGGCCAACGATCATGATGGCAATCGCGACGGTACTTTTACGGGTAAATACCATGACCCCGGCAAAGATCCCCTCGCGGCGTTTTTTAGTGACTATTTCGTCGACGTCCGGAATAAAGCTGTAAATATTCCATGGGATATAATAAAGCCCTGAACGTCCGAAACCTAATATAACAAATATGGAGGTAAATAGGATTAATGGTACTGAGGTCTTGGTGATATAAATATAAAACAGAACAGCCAGCACAATAAATATACACCCATAAGCTATCCGCAACGCAGCTGACGGTGAAAGATTCAGGCGTTCCATAACCATCATATAAAAAATTGTCGATGGCACAGAAACAAAAGCCGCCACACTTAAATAACCGGAAACTGCCCCCACATCCTGATTCAGGCCATAAACCACATAATAGGTAAAGACAGCACCGAATACGTCCATGGCCGTGAAGGAAGCAATATAAATAATAATATGCTGACGAAACATACGGATATTAAACGATGAGATAAAATCTAAAACCAGACGTTTCAGATGATGCCAGAGGTTGCCGCCGGTTTCCATTTCCGGTTCCGGCTCATCCGGATCCCGCACATCTTTGGCTTCCCAGGTACACAGCCATGTGGTGAAAACCGCAATACAAAATACCGTGGCGAAAAACATACCGGTATAGGTATAGGTCATCGGATTATCTTTACCGGTAAACATCATGATCACCCCCGGCACAGACACGGCCAGGAAGCCACCGAGTTGCGAGCAAATCATACGCACACCGGCAAGGCGGGTACGTTCGCCAAAGCGGTTGGTCATCTCTGCCGCCAGCGTTTCCCACGGCACCAGCACCATCGCCGACAGTAATTCAATCGACAGATACGTGCCAAGATAATACCAGTAGCCCATGTCTTTGATCCAGACCAGCGCATACAGGAACATCAGCGGCGAGCTGAGCAGCAGGAAAAACCGACGGCGGCCAAACCGTTTTCCAAGCCATGTATTGCCAAAGTGATCGGTAATATAGCCCATAATCGGACTTAATACGGCGTCAATCACACGGGCAATAGCAAAAATAGACCCCGCTTCTAAAACGGTTAATCCGCAATACATGGTATAGAAGAATAAAAGCCAGGTACCGATAACGGCGAATGCACCGCCACCAAATAAGTCGGTTACGCCATAGCCTATAGCCGTGCCGTAACCCACTCTGCGTTCAGTAGGTTTCATTATTATTATCCTGTGAATGTGAGGTAATTAATAAATTATTTAATCAGCCAGAGTGATCCATTTCCCTGATTGTGAAGAACGGTAGATTGCCCCGATAATATTCAGAGACACTCCGGCTTGTGAAACAGAGGTATAATTTTTTTCTTCAGGATGTCGAAGTGAATAATAGAAATTTGAAACGGCCTGACGGTGACTGTCACCCCAGTAGCTTTTGGTTGCTCCTGACGGGCTGTCATCGCTGACCAGCAATGTTTTGTTTTCTCCTTCAGTCAGCCATAACGTGTTGTGATACAACTGCAGCAGTCCTTTTTCACAGTGGATCTCCAGCAGTAACGGCGAATCTGTGCTGTGGCAGTTGGTGGCATAAAACAATCCGCGGGCCCCGTTGGTCATTTTCAGACTGGCCATGGCGGTGTCTTCATTTTCCGTCACATCACTGAGAAAGGTTCTTTCGACCACCCCTTTCAGCGCCAGAACACCGCCACCAAACCACTGCATTAAATCCAGCGTATGAATTGCCTGATTGATCAGCAGGCTGCCGCCTTCGGTGGCAAACCGCCCGCGCCACAGGCTTTCGCTGTAATAGGCATCGCTGCGCGACCAGGTCAGAACGGCTTTGATGCTCAGCATGTTGCCCAGTTGCCCGCTTTCCAGCAGCATTTTGATTTTCTGGCTGGAAGGGTTCAGGCGGTTCTGATGACAGACGCCAATGTGTCCTGCGGCCTTTTCCTCCGCGAGTTTAATGGCGCTGACTTCGCCGCTATTCAGCGCCACCGGTTTCTCGGTGAAAATATGCTTTCCGGCTGCCAGTGCGGCGAGAATAGCCTCCTTGTGCAGATGATGCGGCAGACAGATATGCACCACGTCGATCTGCGGGTCCCCCAACATCTCATGATAATCCGTGTAAAAATCACACCCGTATTCCCGGGCCAGCGCCCGGCCTTTGCCGATATCGCACTCCGCAATCGCGCGTAACCGGCACTCCGGGTTCTGGCGGATCGCCGCTACATGGCAGGTATGGATAGCTCCGCAACCGATCACCGCAGCCTGAAGAGTTTTCATTATCTGCTCCCGTTTCAGTGGGTTTCGTTTGCCAGCATTTGCGCACGGACGCACAACTCGGCGGCTTTAAAGGCATGCTCCTGCGTCATGGCGTTTTCGGTACGGTTCAGGCAGTCAAGGATCAGTTGGCCAAAGAACGGGAAGCCGACGTGGCCGGAAACCGGGAAACGGAATTCGCCTTGCTGATTGACCAGATACACCACGTCCTGTTCGCCGAGCGTGAGATCGACATATTTGCGGATCTCGATATAACCCCCGGTACCGAGCAGCGTCAGACGGCCGTCGCCCCAGGTACTCAGCCCCTCAGGGGTAAACCAGTCGCAGCGGAAATAACCGCGCGCACCGTTTTCACCTTCCAGCATCGTGTCGCCGAAATCTTCAAAGTGCGGATATTGCGGGTGATTGAAGTTGAGTGCCTGTGCCGCCACCACGCGCGCATTATGGTTGCCGGTATAAAACAAAAATTGTTCAATCTGATGGCTGCCGATATCGCACAAGATGCCGCCAAAACGTTCCCGCTCGTAGAACCAGTCCGGACGCCCTTCACCTTCACGGTGCGGGCCCGTCCCGAGGGTCTGGATCACCCGGCCGATCGCCCCTTCCTGCACCAGTTGCCCCGCGAAAACCGCACTTTCAACATGCAGTCGTTCGCTGTAATACACGGCATACTTGCGCCCGGTTTCGGCCACTTTGGCCTTCGCTTGCGCCAGTTGTTCCAGCGTGGTCAGCGGCGCTTTGTCAGTGAAATAATCTTTCCCGGCCGCCATAACTTTCAGCCCCAGCGCACAGCGTTCAGACGGAATGCCTGCCCCGGCGATCATCTGCACTGCCTTATCATCAAGGAGTGTCTGCAATGAATCCGCAACCTTAACCTGCGGATACTGCGCGACAAATTTTTCGACTTTGGCCGGATCAGGATCGTAAACCCATTTCAGGCTGGCACCCGCCTCGATCAGCCCGTTGCACATGCCGTAGATATGCCCGTGATCCAATGCCGCCGCGGCAATCACGAATTCACCGGGTTTCACCACCGGCTGCGGTTTGCCTACCGGCGCGTAGTTCATACCATCTTTATTACTCATGTTCAGGCTCCTTTATCCATGTTTTTACCGAGCGGGATTGCATCTTCATCGGCGAAGTTATCTACAGAGGCGGATTTTTCATAAAAATGCGGTGCCAGCGACATCAGCCCGCCGGTCTGATAAAACGGATCGGAAGGGGTCAGTGGCAAAGAGACAATACTGCGGGTAATGGCTGATTTATAAATTGCGGCGATAAGCTCCAGTGAGCGCTTGCCCTGAATGCCGTCGATCAGCGGCGCGGTGCCGGTTTCCAGTGCCGTCAGGAAATTGTCAATCTGGCCGGTATGCAGGGTATAAGTGAGTTTTGGGACAGACTGATAAATGTCTTCAAGCTGGTTTTCCCGATCCGTATCGCGCGCATCGATCGGGAAACCGTTAGGGGCAGAAATGCTGGCGTATTTATCCCACGGAGCAGAAATGCGCGCTTTCGTGCCCTGGATGACAATTTTCTGATCTTCCCCGTGATGCACCACCGACGCCGTCAGTTGGGTCAGTGCGCCGGAGTCGTATTTGAAAATAGCCGCCGAGAGATCTTCCACTTCGGCATTATCGTGCGCGGCGTTAGTGATCACCGATACCACTTCAGACGGGAAACCGAGCATCCACTGAATTGCATCAATATGATGAACGGCGTGATTGAGTGTGCAACCACCCGCTTCTTTTTCCCAGGTACCGCGCCACCATAAATCATAATAGGAATGTCCGCGCCACCAGAAGGAATCGACTTGCGCATGGCATACCTTACCGGCCTCGCCGGAATCGAGGACTTTTTTCAGCCGCCAGAACGCGTCGGTAAAACGATTTTGCGCAATGATCGATAACGTTTTCCCGCTCGCCTGCACGGCGCTGATCATCGCATCGCATTCCTGTAACGAGGCCGCCATGGGTTTTTCGCAAAGTACATGTTTCCCCGCATTCAGCGCATTAATAGAAATCTCAGCGTGAACATACGGTGGCGTACAAACGTCAAAAACGTCGATATTCGCATCATTGAGGATGTCCTCATGGCTGGCGTAGACTTTCGCTCCCGTGAGGCCGTAATGACGTTTTTTCTCTTCGGCTTTCTCCGGGTAAATATCTACCAGCGCAACAATCTGGCAACGGTCAGCAAACTCTAAATATCCCTGAATATGATTATGCGAAATATTACCCGTACCAATGATTGCTATTTTTAACATTATTTTACTCCTTAATATTTTACCGGACAGCAGACGAATTTAAGCGACATAAAGGACGTCACCCTGTTGAATTCTTTAAATATTCAGCGCGGATAAATACCTTATTTCTTGTTTGTGAGGTTTATATTCTGGAGAGTAGTAATGGTTTTTTTTTCCAACAACTGCTATTTGTGACAGGAATTGCAGTGCTGTTTGCGGGATTTGCTATCATCCTGAATAGCCCATGAATTACAAACAGTTAACCGTGGCAATAAGTCCATCTTCTTATGAGGCGTTGATCACAAAATGACGGGAAAATTAAAAATCAGGCAAATAGCGGAATTAACCGGGCTATCTCCGAGCACCGTTTCCCGTGTGCTGGCAGGGAAAGCAAATGTCAGCCCGCAGGCAAAAGAGAAAGTATTTACCCACGCAAGAAACATGGGTATTTTGCGCGATATTCCTGCCAGCCGTCTGTTAATGAATTGTCTGTTGATCTGCGCGCCACCCGCCGCCTTCTCCCCGCATGAAGACCGATATTATTATGAAGTGATCCAGGAAATAAGCACGGAAGTGGCGCGCTTTGATATACACGTGCGCAAATGTACGCTGGCGGTGAATGAGCCGGATATTGCTGTTTTTATGCAGGCACTGCATCAGCCGGATGTCGACGGGATCGTCATTATTGGTATTGATGATGTGATGCTGTACCGGCTGGCAGCAGAATCCAGCAAACCGGTGGTGATGATCAATGCCAAGGACAGTGAAATGCGTCTGGACTGCGTCTCGGCAGACCATTATTCCATCGGTTACAGCGCGGCAAATTACCTGTTTCTTAAAGGTCATCGTCCGGTGTTGTTGTTTACCGACCTGCGGCGAGAAACCATGATGCAACGGCTGGACGGTTTTAAACGTGCCTGTCTTGAGCATCACGTCGCATTCGAAGATACAACCCATTTGCTGATTAATCATGGCAATGGCCGGGAACAGGCCAGACAAACAATGGATAAATATCTTCGGGAGCATAAACGCGAGTCCTTACCTTCGGCCATTATCTGCGGCGGCGATCCGATGGCGTTAGCGACTGTGGAAGTCCTGACGGAGCACGGTATTAATGTGCCGGAAGATATTTCGGTGATGAGTCTGGATTTCGCTCACGAATCGAAAAGCGCGGCAGCGCAAAATTTCACGGCCGTGCACCTGCCATGTCGTGAACTGGGAACTGAAGCCGTGTATATCCTGCAAAGCCGTCTGATGCGCACCAATGGCGCGAAATTCAATCTGTTGTTACAGGGGAAAATTCATGCCGGCCAGTCGGTAGCCGATGTGAAATGGAAACGCAAAGGGTTGCAGCATACCGCCCGTTAGCCAACTGCCGGGGGCACATTCTCAGCGTCGCCATTGATTAACTCCTGCTAAACTTTTGGGTCGTAACCTCAAAAAAGACGCGGAGAATGTCATGTCAGAACAGTATCAGCCACCTGAAGTCTGGACCTGGAATAAAGACGAAGTCAGTAAGTTCTCGAACATCAACCGTCCGGTAGCGGGCCCGACGCATGAAAAAACGCTGCCGGTGGGTAAACACCCGCTTCAGCTTTATTCTCTTGGTACGCCGAACGGCCAGAAAGTGACAATCCTGCTGGAAGAGTTACTGGCGCTGGGCATCAGCGGTGCGGAGTACGATGCATTTATTATCCGCATCAACGAAGGTGATCAGTTCTCCAGCGGCTTTGTTGACGTTAACCCGAACTCGAAAATTCCGGCGTTGCTGGATAACTCCACCACCCCGCCGATCCGAGTGTTTGAATCGGGCAACATCCTGCTTTATCTGGCAGAGAAGTTCGGCAAATTCCTGCCTGAAGATCTTGCCGGTCGCACCGAAACCCTGAACTGGTTGTTCTGGCTGCAAGGGTCCGCACCCTATCTTGGCGGCGGTTTCGGCCATTTTTATCACTACGCGCCGGTCAAAATCGAATACGCCATTAACCGCTTTACCATGGAAGCCAAACGCCAGCTCGACGTATTAGACCGTCAGCTTGCCGGACACCGTTATATTGCCGGTGAAGAATACACGATTGCCGATATCGCCATTTTCACCTGGTACGGCAGTCTGGCACAGGGCGGTCTGTACGAGTCTGCTAAATTCCTCGACATCCAATCCTATAAGCACTTCCAGCGCTGGGCCGCCGAGGTCGCAAGCCGTCCGGCGGTTAAACGCGGACGCATTGTGAACCGCACCTGGGGCGATGAACAGCTGGAAGAGCGCCATGATGCTTCGGATTTCGACGGCATCCTGAAATCATAACAGGCGTCTGAAACAAAAAAGAGCGGGGATTTTACCCTCCCGCTCTTTTCTTTTATGCACTTTCTGTCGGTAATTCGAGGTATTTTTTAAACCAGGCAACGGTTCTTTCCCACGCCAGATCGGCTGCCGCTTTATCATAACGCGGCGTCGAATCGTTGTGAAAACCGTGGTTAACACCGGGGTAAATATACGCTTCATAAATTTTATCATTGGCCTTCAGCGCCGCTTCATATGCCGGCCAGCCTTCGGTAATCGGCTTATCCAGTTCAGCATAATGCAGCAATAACGGCGCTTTGATACGCGGCACATCTTCCGGTTTCGGCTGGCGTCCGTAGAATGGCACGGCAGCAGCAAGTTCAGGGTAAGCCACCGCAGCCGCATTCGCCACACCTCCGCCGTAACAGAAACCGGTGATACCCACTTTGCCGGTGCCGGTCCCGTGGTGCATCAGAAATTCTACCGCCGCGAAAAAGTCGTTCATCAGCTTGGTCGGATCGACATTTTTTTGCAGTTCGCGCCCTTTTTCGTCATTGCCCGGATAACCGCCGACCGAACTCAGTCCGTCCGGCGCCAGCGCCACAAATCCGGCTTTCGCTACCCGCCGCGCAACATCTTCGATATACGGATTCAGCCCGCGATTTTCATGCACCACCACCACGCCGGGCACTTTGCCGGTCAGGTTGGCCGGACGTACCAGATAACCTTTCACGCTGCCGTGCCCCTGCGGTGACGGATACTGAATGTATTCCGCCACAATATCCGGATCGGTGAAGGGTACCTGTTCGGCATAGGCATAATTTGGCGTCATCAGCGTCGTCAGTGCAGCCAGCGACAATCCGCCCGCCACAAACTTCGCCGAGAGATCAAGAAACTCACGTTTGGTCATTTTGCCGTGCACGTAGAAATCAAAGTATTCGAGGAGTTCAGGCGGGAAATCTCTGGCGGTCATTCGGGTCATCTTCAGGCTCCGTTCCGGACAAGTGAAGAATAAATAATGGCCTGTTTTTGACGATTTTGTAAACCAACGGTGAAATTGAGACCTGATCTGAGCCGGGAAGCAAAACCTTTCGCCCGCTGAGAATGCTAAACTGCAAGCAGTCAACAGGAGATACCATGAACAAAACACTCGCAGGGCTGAGTAAAGAAGAGATGGATAAAGTGAGTGCCGGGCTGGCGGCCGGGACTGTCGCGGTGCGTGAGCGCAATAATCTGCCGGTCAACGCAGATGAAGTGGAGATGGAGCAGCCGGAACATCTGCGTGCTTATTTTCGCGAACGTCTGGAACATTACCGTCAGCAACCGGTTAAAAAGTAATTACCGCGGCTCAGTATTGCTGCGTAAAGAAGCCGATAATGGCCTCCCTCAGGCTGGCGGCCGCCTCGCCCGGCGGCGTCAGGCTCTGGTGCAGGCTGATCCCCACGTCACCTGGCTCGGGGAATTCCCTTAAAATTCTGACGGTTGCCGGTACACCGAAATCCGTACGCACGGTGACCCCGAGCCCGGCCGACATCGCTGCCCAAATTCCGCTCAGACTGCGGCTGGTGAAGGCTATACGCCAGGCAATCCCGGCGTTATCCAGTGCCGTCGTCGCGGCATTACGCATCAGGCATGGCGCTTCGAACACCAGTAAAGGCACGGGTTCGCCGGTTTCCTGATAATGCGTCAGGTTGAAATTTTCAGGGCCAATCCAGCGCAACGGCACACGTCCGAGCGACCGGCTTGACGGGAAAAGCGACGTTTCATCAGCCTGCCAGCACACAGCCAGATCAAACTCGTTATGCCGGATCCCGTCCAGCAGTTGCTGATTACGGGTAATACTGGCCGAAACCTGCACCTGCGGATGCGTACGGGTGAATGTGCCGAGAATGGCCGGTAACAAGGTTTCGCCGAAATCCTCCTGCATGCCCAGATTCAGGCTGCCACTCAGCGCGCCGGCAAGCAGCACGGCGCTGGCCTCATCATTCAGGCTGAGGATCCGCCTCGCATAACTGAGCATCACTTCGCCGCGTCCGGTCAGGATCAGGTGCCGTCCGGATTTCTGTACCAGCTCCGTGCCCGCCTGTTGCTCCAGTTTTTTCAGCTGTGCGCTGACGGCAGACGTTGAACGCCCCAGCCGGTCAGCGGCCAGCACAAAGCTCCCCAGCTCAATGCCGGTAACAAAACTGCGCAAGGCTTCTGAATCAAAAGTGACCGGTCTTTTCGCCATGCTTAATCATCCTGTTTTTATGGATTAATGCTGCTGATATTTTCGATATTCAGGATAATCATAACGCCTTATGCTCCTTTTCACACCGAAAAAAGGAGCCTGATATGAGCACAACCTCTTCCCAAACGCAGACGCTGGATACCATGTCGCGCCTGACACCCAAACTGGCAGAACTGACGGAACAGGTGTTATTGGGCGATCTGTGGAAACGAAATGAACTGTCTGCGCGTGACCGCAGCCTGATCACTGTTGCCGCACTGATTGCCCTCAGCCGCAGTGAACAACTGCCTTTTCATCTGGATCTGGCGGTCAGCAACGGTGTCACACATACCGAACTGTCGGAAGTGATCACTCATCTGGCGTTTTATGCCGGATGGCCCGCCGCCGCGTCTGCCCTGAGCCGCTTCGCCGCTCTCAATGATCAGTAACCAGTAACCGGAGGAACCGACGATGCCTTTTACCCGAATCTCTTTACCTGCTCACCGCGCGGACGCCTGGCAGAACGCCATTTCAGCCACATTGCAGGAAACACTGGTTGATCACTTTTCCGTGCCCGCAGAGGATTGTTTTCAGCTGTTCGAACCGGCGGTCCGCCGCCAGCGGGTGATCAGTCCCACCTATTTAGCGGGCGAAAATGACCGGCGTTCGGACGATTTTTTGCTGTTTCACATTACGGCAGGTAAACCGCGTAACAGTTATCAGAAACAGCAACTGTTCCGGCATCTGGCCGAAAAGCTACACATCACGCTGGGCATTTCGCCGGCTGATGTGATGGTGGTGGTGAGTTTTACCCGGCCGGAAGACTGGTCGTTCAGTCACGGCGACATGTTCAGCATCCCGCAGGGAGCCGCCTGATGATTGCCATGCAATACAGTTTTACGCTGCCCGCAGATTACGACATGGACATTATTGAAAAGCGCATTGCCGATAACGGATACCGGACTGATGGCCTGGCTGGGCTTATTTTCAAAACGTATCTCTACGCCCGCCGTGACTGCCCGCAAACCGGCAGTACAGAAAATATCTACGCGCCGTTTTATCTGTGGCAGGGCGTGTCAGGCATGAACCGTTTTATTTCAGGAGCGGGTTTTCAGGGTGTCGCCAACGCCTTCGGCTGGCCGCAGATCCGGGTTTATCCGGTGCTGGCAGCAAAAATGAGTAATGATGTCGCACAAGCGGTTTACGCCAAAAGAGAGATAACGGACATCGCACCGTTCAGTGATCTTGCGCCATTAGCTGAGGAAAACATCAATGACAGGCTGATCGACGTCACCGCCCGGGATACAACAAACTGGAAGAAAATACATTTTACGGCAGGGAGAAACCCGCTGGCAGGCGGTGGACAGAATTACCGCATCGGCCACATTTCATTGTCCGGTGCGGTAAAAGCAGTCTGACCGGTTAATGCGCGGCGATGCCTAATTTCTTCATTCTCGACAACAGTGTCGTGCGTTTTAACCCCAGACGTTGCGCCGCGCCACGCGGACCGGCGACCACGCCGTTGGTTTCTTTAAGTACCTGAAGGATGCGTTCGCGCTCGTCTTCCTCACTCAGGTGCGGAGCGGACGCAATATCAGGCGCGGAGGCCACCGGCACCGGCTGCGACACCGGCAACGGGTAATTCAGTTCAGGAAGTTGTAAATCCAGCACCGTTCCACGGGTCAGCAATACGGCGCGTTCGATAACATTTTCCAGCTCGCGCACGTTGCCCGGCCACGGCATCCGGCTCAGCAACCGTAAGGTCTCGGCCGGAATACTGTCGATGGTGCGTTTCATGCGTTTGGCGATTTTATAGGTCAGGAATTTCACCAGTTGCGGAATGTCTTCAGGGCGTTCACGCAGCGGCGGGATCACAATCGGGAAGACATTCAGCCGGTAATACAAATCACTGCGAAACTCTTTATCCGCCACCATCTGACGTAAATCGCGGTTCGTTGCTGCAATCATCCGTACATCCACCGATATCAGTTTATTGCCGCCGACACGTTCAAACTCCTGCTCCTGCAAAATGCGCAGCAGCTTGGGTTGCAGTTCAACGGGGATTTCACCGACTTCATCGAGGAATAACGTGCCTTTGTCGGCCAGCTCAAAACGGCCCATACGTTGCGCGGTGGCACCGGTAAACGAGCCTTTTTCATGGCCGAATAAATCGCTTTCCATTAAGCCGGCAGGCATGGCTGCGCAGTTCATTTTCACCATCCGCTGATCACGACGATCCCCCAGATTATGGATCGCACGGGCGATCAGTTCCTTACCGGTGCCGGTTTCGCCGAGGATCAGCACCGAACAGTCACTTTTCGCTACGATTTCCACCTGTTTCAGTACCGCTGACATGCTGGAGCTGCGCCCGACAATGTCGCTGAAATCCGGATTATTGCTGTTGATCTGCTCGGTGAGATACAGATTTTCGTGTTGCAGTTTCTCCTTCAGGCTTTTAATTTCCTGATAGGCCAGCGCGTTATCCACGGCAATCGCAATGCGTTCGGCGATCTGCTGTAACACCCGCAGGTTAGCGGAATTGAAGTTATCCGGCTGGCACTGTGCCAGTTTCAGAACGCCCAGCGTTTTATGACCAAAACGTAACGGCAGAATGCACAGGGTTTTGGTCTGATCCCGCCATAACAGCTGGAACAATGTGCTTTCATCATCCGGCTCTTCCGCAGCCCGCACATTAGTCAGCAACATTTCGCCATTTTTCATCACCTGCTGTTCCAGTGATCCGTCGAGCGACATGCGCGACTGTTCACGCTCCGCAACGTGCGTCTGCACGTAATGGGTCGCGTAAACACTGGCTTGTTCGCTGTCTTTATCGGCATCACACAGCACAATGCTGATGGCGTTAATGTGGAAGAAGTGGTGAATAGTCTTGGCGATTTCACCGGTCAGTTCGTCGAGATCCAGCTTGGACAGGACGGCATTGGTGATATCGACCAGAATACGGAAATCGTCACGTTCATGGCGTAGCAGCGATTGCTGGAGCAACGCGTTTTCGCGCAACTGGATTTGTTCGACCGCAATGGCAGCCAGCGTGCAAAGGTCATAGAGACCATTTTTGTCTTCCTCACTGAACGGGGTCGCATGCTGACGGGTAAATTCGCAGCCGCCCAGCAACCCGGAAGAAGCCAGTAAAGGGACCAGACAATAATCGGTAAACGCCGGATACAGATTCAGCGCAGCCAGCTGAGGATAGCGAAGATGCAGCGCTTCGCTGCGCCAGACCTGCGTTTTGGGATTCTTCAACAGCGCATGCACCGGGCCTGTCGCCAGCAGCGTTTCATCCTCATAACTGACCGGTTGATGATGAGGATCGATACCATAAAAGCTGACGCGTTCACTGTTATTGTCGAACAACACCAGTGTTACGGCTTCCGCAATACCGGCAGTCTGAATCACCTGAGTCAGGGTTTCCAGCAGCGATGTCATGGTCTGCTGCAGCAACAAGGTGCGCGTCAGTTCCAGTAATCCTTTGTGTTTTGTGGTGCTCATTGTTGCACTCTGCATAGCGTTGGCTCTGGATAACGTGATTTTGGAAACAAGCTTTTTTAACCTCGGAGAACAGCGAAAATTCTACCCCTTTCGGCGCAGTCAGCCCCCTGACGAGATCAACAAATGCGAGGTAAGGGCTCCGCGTGGGGCAACATTAGCTGGCGGGAAACCCCCAGTGCGCCGCGCAGACACACCTGTGGATTGACCGTCACCTCACCGATCGTCGCAGCACCGGCTCCGAGCGGATGGTGGCGTAACAGCTTCAGCACTTTTTCTTCGGCCCCGGCGGATACCACCACCACCAGTTTGCCTTCGTTGGCAAAGTTCAGCGGTTCCAGTCCCAGTAATTCGCAGATACCACGCACTGCCGGTTTAACCGGCAAGGCAGTTTCGTCGATGGCGATCCCCAACCCACTGGCGGCGCTGAATTCATGCAGAATTGCATTCACTCCGCCGCGTGTGGCATCGCGTAAGGCATGGACACCGGCCAGCGGTCGCAGCGGTGCAATCATCGGGGCCAGCACTGCACAGTCACTTTCCACGCCCAGATCCATCCCCAGATTTTCCCGCAAATTCAGGATCGCCGCACCGTGATCGCCAAGCGTCCCGCTGACGATGACTTTATCCCCCGCTTTTATCATAGCGGCGCCCCAGTTCACGGCGGTTGGGATCACGCCTATTCCGGCCGTGTTAATGAAGATTTTATCGGCTGCCCCACGCTGCACGACTTTGGTGTCACCGGTCACAATGGCAATGTCCGCCTCCCGTGCCGTCTGCGCCATCAAACTTACTATTTTCTGTAAGTCATCCAGCGCTAATCCTTCTTCCAGAATAAAGCCGCAGGAAAGATAGGCAGGTGTCGCGCCGCATACCGCCAGATCGTTCGCCGTGCCGCACACCGCCAGCTTGCCGATATTGCCGCCGGGGAAAAAGACGGGGTCGATAACGTAACTGTCTGTGGTAAATGCCAGCCGGTCCCCCAGTGCATTCAGGCTGGCAAGCGACAACCGGGCGCCGTCTTCCTGTTCGTTAAGCCAGGGATTATCAAACGCACTGAGGAACATATGTTCGATCATCTGCTGCATGGCACGGCCGCCGCTGCCATGCGCCATAGTGACGACGTCTTTGCGATCACTCATCCTGGCTTACCTTCTGTTTTATCTGTTTTTGCGGCGGTTTATTCGCACTCGCCGTTTCCTGATAACGGTACTGATACCATGCCGCACATGCGCCTTCGGAAGACACCATCAGCGCACCAAATGCATTCTGTGGCGTACAACCGCTGCCAAACAGCGGACATTCATGTGGCTTACAGCGCCCGGTCAGGACTTCACCGCAACGGGAGCGGGGATCGTCTGCCACCGGCTGTGCCTGCGGATTAAAGCGCCGCTCCGCATCCATCGGGGCATAGGCAGGCGTCAGGGTAATTCCTGAGGCTTCAATCACGCCCAGGCCGCGCCACTCACTGCTGCCGGAAAGCGTAAACACCTCCCGCATCGCTTCCTGTGCCAGCAGGTTACCCTCTTCCGGCACCACGCGGCGGTACTGATTTTCGGTTTTACACGATGCCTCGCAAACTTGTTCCACCAGCATCAGCACGCTTTGCAGCATGTCGAGTGGTTCAAAGCCGCTTATCACCAGCGGCTTGCCAAATTCTTCACTGATGAAATGATAAGGTGCGGTGCCTGTCACCATGCTGACGTGACCGGGTGCCAGAAAAGCGTCAATCCGCACATCATCCTGCGAAAGCAGGCTGCGTAAGGTTGGCATCAGACTGATGTGCTGACAGAACACACTGAAATTGGACAGGCGTTCGCGTCGCGCCTGTTGCAGCGTAACGGCGGTAACCGGCAGCGTGGTTTCAAAACCAAGGGCGAAAAACACCACCTGACGCGCCGGATTTTCACGCGCCAGTTTCAGCGTATCCAGCGGGGAATACACTACGCGTACATCAGCACCGCGTTCGCGCGCCTGCAAAAGCGAGCCATGCTGGCCGGGCACGCGCAACGCATCGCCGAAGGTACAGAAAATCACCCCGGGGTGCGCGGCAATTTCGCAGCAGGCGTCAATCCGCCCCATCGGTAACACACACACCGGACACCCCGGCCCGTGAATAAATTCCAGTTGCGGTGGCAGCAGTTTATCCAGCCCGAATTTGAAAATGGCATGCGTATGACCACCGCACACTTCCATAATCTGCATCGGTTTTTCAGCGGTATAAGGCAGCAATGCCGCGCGCTGATGCAGCCTTTCAATCAGCGTTTTCGCCAGTTTCGGATCACGGAATTCATCAACAAAACGCATTATTTTGTCTCTCCCGCGCCGAGAAACAGGGCGACATCGGCTTCCACTTCTTCCATCGCGTGCAACGCAGCCAGCGTTTCCTGTGCTTCCTGTTCATCAAGTTTGCTTAATGCAAAGCCGACGTGGATCAATACCCAGCCGCCGATCAGCATTTGTGGCTGGCCGTCGCACACCAGTGCAATATTCACTTCGCGGCGCAGACCACAGACTTCTGCCCAGGCGTGATCGGGCTGCTGGTCGTGCAGCGCAACGATTTGCCCCGGAATGCCTATGCACATCGTTGCTGCTCCAGCCAGGTCAGCCACAGATCCATGCCTTCGCCGGTGGTGGCAGAAAGCCGGATCACTTCAATCTGCGGATTCACCTGCCGCGCATTGGCAATGCAGGCGTCGACGTCAAAACTGACATACGGCAGCAGATCGATTTTGTTGAGGATCATCAGACGCGACGCCGCAAACATATGCGGATACTTCAGCGGTTTGTCCTCGCCTTCCGTGACGGACAGCACTGCCACTTTGTGCAATTCCCCCAGATCAAAGCTGGCCGGACACACCAGATTGCCGACATTTTCAATAAAAAGCAGACTGTTATTGTTAGGCGACAACTGATGCAGCGCATCGTGAACCATTTGTGCATCCAGATGGCAGCCTTTACCGGTATTGACCTGAATCGCCGGTACACCGGTGGCACGGATACGATCAGCATCATTCGTGGTTTGCTGGTCGCCTTCTATTACCGCACAGTCAAAATAGGGTGCCAGCCGGGTCAGCGTGCAGGTCAGCAGTGTCGTTTTACCGGAGCCGGGGCTGGACACCAGATTCAGGGCCAGAATGCCCGTTGCCGCAAAATGCTCGCGGTTGTGGGCGGCAATATGATTATTTTTGGCTAGCACATCCATTTCGATGTCCACCAGCCGTCGCGGCGCAAACTGCAGGCCGTGGCGGTGATCGTGGGAATGATCATGTGGATGAATGTGATCATGGGAATGTTGATGAACGTGTTCAGGGCTGACACCTTCAATACGAAGTTCGCCACTGGCGCAACCGCAGGTACTGCACATAGCTTTCTCCCCCGGGCATATCGGGCACCCGTTATTCGATTTCGATTCGTTTAATTTTCATGCCGTCATCGGCCACCACCCGTACATCACGCCCGCCACATTGCGGACACAGCAGCACACCGGGGCTGAGTAAGGAGATGTCCTGCTGGCAGGTGTAGCACCAGCTTTCTGCTGCCGGTGTCACGAGATGTAATTCACAACCTTCGGCGAGGGTTTCGCGACACGCCAGTTCAAAGCAAAATTCCACCGCTTCCGGTTCAACGCAGGAAAATGCGCCAATTTCCATCCATACCGCCGTAATTCGCCGGGCATTATTTTGTCGTCCAAATTGCTGCATTATTTCTACGGCATTCTGGCACAACGTAATCTCGTGCATTATTTCTCCTCCGTCAGGAGATTAATAAAGAGCGCATGGAAACATGAGTAGCAATATTGGTGCCAGAATTTTTCGACAGGTGTAAACAGGGCTGAAAATAAAATAGCGGAATAACTCTGACATCGTCCGTCATATATGTCGAAATACAGTGCCTTCGACATGTCACCATGTTTTCCATGCGGCCCGGCATTCAGCACGGGAATTCCACAACCACATGATAATAAAAGAAATATTCAATAAAATCCGAAACTGGCACGTTTTATGCCAGTAGTGTTGTATGCGCCGTATTTTCGTCGTCATTTTAGGCATAAAGACGCACCGGAAAGGCACTTACGCACACCTCAATAACGGGTAATAACAATGAGCACTCTCAGTGAACTGACCAGCAAAGCGGATTACATAGCCAGTAAAAACAGCCACCTGAAGTTACAATGGCGCACGTATCAAAACAGCCTGATACAGGCAATAACTCATTCAAATAAAAAGATAAACCATGAATTCAGCTGCGGCGAAGATCAGGATATCCGCTTCACGCTGTTTAACCATTTTTCAGTCAGCATTCATCTCAGCGACGACTTCTACAGTCAGGATATCGTTTACAGCCTGAACATGGCACACAACGGTGAAGACCCTGTCTTCAGAGTGTTTGCACACGCCACGCTGAGCGAAGAAGGCCGGGTTGATGGCACCGTGGACATTAAAGATAAAAACGCCGTGCTTGAACATTATCTCAATAAAATTTCGGCTATTTATCAATGTATTTTTGACTCACTGAAAAGTAATCAGCCGATTCATTCCCAACTCGATAAATTACTTAGCCACGCCTGATTTACATTCGGAAATACATTACCCCTTCGGCACAACAGAAATATTTTTTATTGCCGAACTTTTACTGGGATCAATTCCGACATAAATGTCGAAATGTCAATTTAAGTGCCGATTTCGTCACCTTTGACGAAATACCAAGGAGACTTCATGAGCTTTAAAAATGCCATGAATCAATATGTGATAGCCGATGCGAAACTTTGTATTGGCTGCAATACCTGTATGGCCAGCTGTTCGCAGGAGCACCAGCGTCACGGTTTGCAATCTGCTCCCCGTTTACAGGTGATGCGTAACCGTCTGGATTCCGCGCCGGTGATGTGTCACCAGTGTGAAGATGCCCCCTGCGCACAGGTGTGTCCGGTCAATGCTATCACCCGTGAAAATGACGCCATTCATCTCAATGAAAGTCTGTGTGTGAGCTGCAAGCTATGCGGGCTTGCCTGCCCGTTCGGCGCCATTACCTTTTCCGGCAGCGCACCGCTGGATATTCCACGCGACTGCAATACCCCCAAAGCCCTGCCCGCCCCGCGAGATCCACGGGCCGTCAGCCCGTTTCTGGATTGCGTGCCGGGAGTGCGCGCGGTGGCGGTCAAATGCGATTTATGCAGCTTCAGCCCTGAAGGGCCGGCGTGTATCAGGACCTGCCCTACGCAGGCCATCACCCTGGTCACGGCCAGTCTGTCTGAAAACGCCAGTCAGCAAAAACGCCTGAATGCAATGAATGTATTTCCGGCCGGGCTGACTTCCTTTAGTGCGCCTGACACGGAGGCCAAACAATGACGGCATTATTAGCTTTGGATCCGGCGTCGCTGATGACGCTGGCAATGCTGGTCTGGGTTCTCAGCGGTATCGCCTGCGGATTGCTGGCCGGGGCTGCAAAAATCAGCAGTCTGATTTCAGGCACCGGCGGCATGATCGCATCGGTAGCCGTCATTCTTGCTGCGATTCTTATGTTGAGCAATGGCACATCAGTGACACTCACGCTGCCGGTTCTGCCTTACCGCGCCAGCTTCAGCCCGCTGAATGCGCTGTTATTACTGGCGATGTCCGTAACAGCCTTGTGCAGTAGCCTGTATGCCTGCGCCTGGCTGGCGAATGCCCGTCCGCGCCAGCGCGCCCGCACCGGTTCGTTATGTAATCTGCTGCTGGCAGCGCTGACCGCCGCCGCGATTTCCGCCAATGCGGCTGAACTGATCATGATGATGGAAATGGCCGCCCTGTGTGCTTATTTCCTGATCGTCCAGACCGACGATGTGAAAAGCCGACGTGCCGGTCTGAATCAGTTTTTATCCGGCCGCCTCGGCACGTTGTGTCTGATTCTGGCGTTTGCACTGCTGCATCGCGCCGGTGGCAGTCTGGATTTTGAGGTGCTTCGCCACACAACGTTTACGCCGGGCACTAAATCTCTGGCATTCCTGCTGGCGCTGGCCGGCTTCGGACTGTATGCCGGAATTATCCCGCTGCACGCCTGGGTGCCGCAGTCGCATTCCAGCGCCCCCGCCCACGCCGCCGCTCTGTTCTCTTCTGCATTAATGAAAATCGGCATTATCGGCATCGTAAAAGTCGGTCTGGATCTGCTGGGTGCACCGCCACTCTGGTGGGGCCTGATGGTATTGCTTCTGGCGATCCTGACCGCATTTATCGGCGGTCTGTACGCACTGATGGAACATGATATCCGCCGTCTGCTGGCCTATCACACTCTGGAAAACGTCGGGATTATTCTGCTCGGCGTCGGTGGTGCCATGGTGGGCGTGGCACTGAATCTGCCGCTGCTGGCCTCACTCGCCCTGCTGGCCGGATTATTCCACCTGTTCAATCACGGGCTGTTTAAAACTGCGCTGTTCCTCGGTGCCGGTGAAATCGAAATGCAGACCGGCATTAAGGATATGGAAAAACTCGGCGGGATCGCCCGTCTGATGCCGTGGACCGCCGTGGCGATGCTGATTGCCCTGATGTCGATGGCTGCGCTGCCGCCGCTGAATGGCTTTGCCAGCGAATGGCTGCTCTACCAGTCTTTATTCCAGCTGAGCGCCAGTCATGTGTTTATCGCACGTCTGCTCGGGCCTTTACTGGCAACCGGTCTGGCGCTGACCGGTGCACTGGCCCTGATGTGTATTGCCAAAGTCTTTGGCGTCACATTCTTAGGCTCACCCCGCAGTCAGGCGGCGGCAGAAGCCACGCCGGCCCCGAGGATGATGACGCTGAGCAGCGTATTGCTGGCGCTGTTGTGTGTACTTTCCGGTGTCGCCTCGCCATGGATTATTCCGCATTTTTCTGCCGTGGCCGCCTCGGTGCTGAATGCGTCTGTTTTACCGGCAGCTGCGCATGGCGTGGTGTTTTCTGACACGTCCGCCGTATCTGCACCGATGATCGCGCTGCTGCTGCTGGGCATGCCGCTGCTGCCATGGATTATCGCGGCGGCATTGCGCGGCTCCCGTCTCCCAAACCGTTCACGCGGCGATGCCTGGGCCTGTGGCTACGGTCATTGCGCTGCCATGGTGGTGACGGCGACCGGTTTTGCTCAGCCGCTGCGCGTGATGTTTGCCCCGCTTTATCGTCTGCGTCAGCACATGACACCCGTGCCGCTGGTGGCTGCGCTGCACCGTGGCTGGCTGGGGGCTTTCTGCCGTCGTCTGGCGCTCATCGAACTGGCCGTGTTGCTGGTCGTGGCTTTTGCCTGAGGAACTGACTTTGAACTTTTCATTCTTACTCGCAGGTTCGTTGTGGCCGCTGGGGCTGCTGCAGGCCATTGCCTTGCTGGCGCTTGCGCCGTTGTTTGCCGGTTTCAGCCGCGTGATGCGCGCGCGGATGCACAACCGTCAGGGGCCGGGCGTATTACAGGAATACCGTGATATCGCCAAACTGCTGACCCGCCAGAGTGTCGCGCCCGCTGCCGCGGGTTCAGCATTTCGCAGCATGCCGTATCTGCTGACCGGCGGATTACTGGTGATCGCTACGGCCCTGCCGGTGGTCACGCTGGCCTCGCCAGTGGGAGCTGCGGGCGATGTGATCACCGTTATTTATCTGTTTGCCGTGGTGCGTTTTGTGTTTGCGATTGCCGGTCTCGATACCGGCAGCACCTTCACCGGTATAGGCGCCAGCCGTGAAGCGGTACTCGGTGTGCTGGTCGAACCGATCCTGCTGCTTGGTTTGTGGATTGCGGCACTGGTGGCCGGTTCAACCTCGCTGGGTGCCATTGCTGCCCGCGTACTGCACTGGCCGCTGTCCTCTTCCCTGACTCTCGTTCTGGCCGGTCTGGCCTGTGCATTCGCCACTTATATCGAAATGGGCAAACTGCCTTTCGACATGGCGGAAGCCGAGCAGGAATTACAGGAAGGCCCGCTGACAGAATATTCCGGCGCGGCGCTCGGCGTGCTGAAAATCGGCATCAGCCTGAAACAACTGGTGGTGTTGCAGTTGTTCATCGGTCTGTTCCTCCCGTTCGGGTTGACGGAACAGTTCACGCCACTGGCCCTGCTGACCGCCGTGGTGTGGTGCCTGCTGAAACTGCTGATCGCGGTCTTTGTGGTCGCGCTAATCGAGAACAGCGTCGCCCGTCTGCGCTTTCTTAAAACTTCCCGCACCACCTGGGCGGGATTCGGGCTGGCGTTTCTGGCGCTGGTTTCCTGGCTGGTCGCAGGCTGACCTGACATTTTTCTTGTCCCGCTGCGGCGGGAAGAGGCTTTGTAATGAGTGAGTTTAATACCGCATTAAATCAAAACCCGGTCGGCAAAGAATATCTGGCCGCGCTGGCGAAACAGTTTCCGTCGGCAATTTTAGGCAGTGAATGGCAGACCGATACACAGGCAACCGTCACCATCCGGCTGAACTGGCTGCCGGAAGTCGTCGAATGGCTGTATTACCAGCAGGGTGGCTGGCTGTCCGTGCTATTCGGTAACGACGAACGGACGCTGTGCGGCAATTACGCGCTGTATTATGTGCTGTCGATGGAACGGGGCGTGAAGTGCTGGATCACCGTGCGCGCCGAAGTGGATCCCGCGTCCCTCGAATTTCCTTCCGTGACACCGCGCGTACCGGCTGCCGTTTGGGGCGAACGCGAAGTCCGTGATATGTACGGGTTGCGTCCGGTCGGGCTGCCGGATGAACGACGTCTGGTGCTGCCGGATGACTGGCCGGACGATTTATATCCGCTGCGTAAAGACGCGATGGATTACCGTCAGCGCCCGGCACCGACCACGGATGAAGAAACCTATCCGTTTATTTCCGAAGCCAAAGAAGGCAGCAAAATCGTGCCGATTGGTCCGCTGCACGTCACGTCTGACGAACCCGGACACTTTCGTCTGTTCGTCGACGGCGAAGACATTATCGATGCCGATTACCGTCTGTTTTACGTGCACCGTGGCATGGAAAAACTGGCTGAAACCCGCATGGGCTACAACGAAGTCACCTTCCTGTCAGACCGCGTTTGCGGCATCTGCGGCTTCACGCACAGCGTGGCGTACACCTCTTCGGTCGAAAATGCGATGGGCATTGTGGTGCCGGAACGTGCCCAGATGATCCGTTCCATTCTGCTGGAAGTGGAACGTCTGCACAGCCATCTGCTCAATCTCGGACTGGCCTGCCACTTTGTCGGTTTCGATTCCGGTTTCATGCAATTTTTCCGCGTCCGTGAACAGTCGATGAAGATGGCAGAAATCCTGACCGGCGCGCGTAAAACCTATGGTATGAACCTGATCGGCGGTATCCGCCGCGACATTCTCAAAGATGATATGACAGCCACGATTGCCCTGGCGGGCAGCATGCGCCGTGATCTTAACGAGCTGGTTGATATTCTGCTCAGCACGCCGAATACCCGGCAGCGCAGCGTGGGCGTCGGTATTCTGGATCCTGAAGTCGCTCGCGATTTCAGTAACGTCGGGCCGATGGTCCGTGGCAGTGGTCACCGCCGCGATATGCGTCAGGATCACCCTTATGCCGGTTACGCCAAACTGCCATTTGAGCTGTGCAGCGAAACCGGTAACGACGTTTATTCCCGCCTGAAAGTGCGTATCCATGAAGTGTTTAACGCCCTGAATATGATCGAGTTCGGCCTGCAAAGCCTGCCCGGCGGCCCGCTGGCAGTCGAAGGTTTCAATTATATTCCACACCGCTTTGCTCTTGGTTTTGCCGAAGCACCACGCGGTGATGACATTCACTGGAGCATGACCGGCGACAACCAAAAGCTGTTCCGCTGGCGTTGCCGTGCGGCGACTTACGCCAACTGGCCGACACTGCGCTACATGCTGCGCGGCAATACGGTGTCTGATGCGCCGCTGATTATCGGCAGTCTCGATCCTTGTTATTCCTGCACCGACCGCATGACGGTTGTTGATGTGCGTAAGAAAACGTCCATTGTCGTGCCTTACAAAGAGATCGAACGTTACGGCATCGAACGCAAAAATTCGCCGCTTTGAGGAACTGCTTATCATGCTGAAACTAATTAAAAAAGTGCTTAAAACCGGCACCGCAACCGTGGCTTATCCGTTTAAGCCGCTGGATCTGGCACCCAATTTTCGCGGCAAACCGCAATACACCGCACAGCAGTGTATTGCCTGCGGCGCGTGTGCCAACGCTTGTCCGTCTAACGCGCTGACCATGACCACGGCAGAAGACGGCGAAACGATCCGCTGGTCGCTGTTTCTGGGACGCTGTATTTTCTGCGCCCGCTGTGAAGAAGTCTGCCCGACGGCCGCCATCAGACTGTCGCAGGAATTCGAACTGGCAGTCTGGCGGAAAGAAGATTTGTTTGAGACGGCGGATTTCCCGATCTGTCATTGCCGGGCCTGCGGCAAACCTTACGCGGTACAAAAGGAAATCGACTTCGCACTCAGCCTGTTGCAGGAAAGTGTCGCACTGAGCGACCGGCAAATTTCTGAACGCCGCGAACAGTACGAAACCTGTCCCGAATGCAAAAAACTACACAGCCTTTCTTCGACCGACCGGATTGATATCGGCCGGCACATGACCACGGAGGCCCGTTCATGAGTCATAACCTGTTTGCTCCGCGTGACGAAAACGGCTTGCCGGTCCCCGTCACGCTGGACGAAAGCATTACTAAACTGAAATCCACACTGCTTAACAGCATCCGCCGCTCAGCCTACGTGTATCGCGTGGACTGCGGCGGGTGTAACGGCTGTGAAATTGAGATTTTCGCCGCCATTTCCCCGCTGTTCGATGCCGAACGTTTCGGCATCAAGGTTGTACCGTCGCCGCGCCACGCCGACATTTTGCTGTTCACCGGTGCCGTCACCCGCGCCATGCGCATTCCGGCACTGCGCGCCTGGGACAGTGCACCGGATCCGAAAATCTGCATTTCCTACGGAGCCTGCGGCAACAGCGGTGGCATCTTCCATGATCTGTACTGTGTATGGGGAGGTACCGACAAAATCGTGCCGGTGGATGTGTATATTCCCGGGTGCCCGCCGACACCGGCTGCCACCATTTATGGTTTTGCGCTGGCGCTGGGTTTGCTGGATCAGAAGATTAAAGGCCAGCAACACGACGAAGCGGCCACCGGACCGGCAGCGCTGCTGCACCCGGATATACCGCAGCCACTACGCGTATTACTGGACAGGGAAGCACGCCGGATGGCCGGTTACCGTTATGGCCGCCAGATTGCTGACAAGTTTATGGATATCGTTGCCGCGCCCGGCTTACAACCGGTGGAACAGCGGGTGTCTGCATATCTTGAGGAACAAGGTGATCTGCGTCTCAACGAAATTGTCGGCAATCTGCAACACATTTATCAGCAGGTTCTGCGTGGTGAGGTACATCTGTGATGACCTCCGTTAACGACCAGCGCTACGCGCGCCATCAACCTTATACCGGTCATCAGCCGGACAAAAACAAAGTGATTTTCTATTCACTGAGCAGCAAGTTTGTCGATGAGAAAAGCGCACAGAAACGCAGTTCGCAAAAAGTGCAGGAAGTGGTGTATTACAGCCTGGCGATCGGCCATCACCTCGGGGTGATCGACTGTCTGACATCCCGCCTGGAATGCCCGCTTGAGGGGTATCTGCACTGGGTTGACTGTCTGCCTGAAAACAGCGAAGCGCACCGCAAACTGGCCGGTGTGCGGCGTTTCGGGGAGATCAATATCGACAGCAGCCACACCCACTTGCTGGCGCTGGCGCTGCGTGATGCCCGCCCGAAAATGAGTGCTGAACAACAGGGCTGGAGCGACCGGCTCATCGCCCTGCTCACCCAAATTGAACACGACCCCGCCATGTACCTGATGGTCAGGAGATACGATGCCTGATTTAACCTCCCGCTACGCACTGTTGTGCGTGGGCAACAGCATGATGGGCGATGACGGTGCCGGTCCGCGGCTGGCCGAACTCTGCGTTGAAAAACCGCTGGCCGGCTGGACAGTGGTTGACGGCGGCGCGGTACCGGAAAACGACATCGGTTATTTACGCGAACTGCGGCCTGCACATCTGGTGATTGTCGATGCCACTGACATGGGGCTGGCGCCCGGTGAAATGCGCATCATCGATGAAGATGACATCGCCGACATGTTCATGATGACCACCCATAATCTGCCGCTGACATTCCTCATTCAGCAGTTGCGTACAGACATCCCGCACATCACGTTTGTCGGCATTCAGCCGGATGTGGTGGCTTTTTACTTCCCCATGAGCGCCGCTGTTGAACAGGCTGTTAGCCATCTGTATCAGCGATTGCCTGCGCTGGAGCAAGGGCTCGGGATAGCCCCTTTCCGGCAGGAAACCGCCTGACAGCGTCTGTCGACATAACTGTCGATGCGGTGACGAAACAGACATGACGTCAGCGACTGGTTTCGTCACCGTCACACACAAAACAAATAACCCATTGAATTTACTGGCAAATAATACAATCAAGAAACTGGCACGCTTTATGTATAGAAGTAGATGAAAACTTTTAACCCCCTCAATTAAAAGCATACTGAAATCCCCTAAGGCATTGGCATTGCAGGAAGGCAGCAAGCGAAGGAGTCCCGATGAGCTGACATGAGTCAGTGATTCGGGCGAGTGAACGCAGCCAACGCACCTGCGGTGTCAAGGACGACGGGGATTTGGAGAGAGAGATGAACCGGTTTATTATCGCCGACCCTAAAAAATGCATCGGCTGTCGTACCTGTGAAATTGCCTGCGTGATGGCTCACAGTGAATCACAAGATATCTCGCTGCTTAACGCCGCCACCTTCGCCCCGCGTCTGCACGTCATCAAAGGCGTCAATCTCAGTACACCGGTGATGTGTCGCCAGTGTGAAGATGCGCCTTGTGCCAACGTCTGCCCGAACGGCGCCATTCTTCGCACCGGGGATCATGTGCAGGTGATGCAGGAACGCTGCATCGGCTGTAAGACCTGCGTTGTCGCCTGTCCGTATGGCGCAATGGAAGTGGTCACCAAACCGGTTTTCCGCCAGAACGGCGCGGCGATGATCACCACCTCGGATAAAGCCGAGGCGCACAAATGCGACCTGTGTCACGCCCGCGCTGAAGGCCCGGCCTGTATGGAAATCTGCCCGACCAAGGCACTGTTCGCCATCGACCGTAACCACTTACAGGAAATGAACGCAGAAAAACGCCGCCGCGCTGCGCTCGACAGCACCTCCCCGCTGCTGTTTTAACCCCGGATTAAGGAAGCAATAGCATGAAAAAAGTCACTACTGTCTGCCCGTATTGCGGTGCCGGATGTAAATTGAATCTGGTTGTCGATAACGGAAAAATCATCCGTGCGGAAGCGGCGAACGGCGTTACCAATCAGGGCGAACTGTGCCTGAAAGGTTATTACGGTTGGGATTTTCTCAATGACACCAAACTGCTGACCCCGCGCCTGACCCAACCCCTGATCCGCCGCCAGAAAGGCGGGAAATTCGAAGCCGTCAGTTGGGATGAAGCCATCCGCTACACTGCACAACGCCTGAAAGACATTAAACAAAAACACGGCCCGCGCGCCATTATGACTACCGGCTCTTCCCGCGGGACCGGCAATGAAACCAACTACGTGATGCAGAAATTCGCCCGTGCGGTGATCGGCACCAACAACGTTGACTGCTGTGCCCGCGTTTGTCACGGCCCGTCAGTTGCCGGTTTGCAGGCCACCCTCGGTAACGGTGCAATGAGTAACTCCATCGGCGATATCGAAAACTCAAAATGTCTGCTGGTGTTCGGCTATAACTGCGCGGATTCTCATCCGATCGTCGCACGCCGCGTGATCAAAGCGAAAGAAAAAGGCGCACAGATCATTGTCTGCGACCCGCGCCGCATCGAAACCGCCCGCATTGCCGATCAACATTTGCAAATCAAAAACGGCTGCAACATGGCGCTGGTGAATGCCTTCGCCCATGTGCTGATCGAAGAAGATCTGTATGACCATGACTATGTGGCGAAATACACCGAGGGCTTTGAGGAATACCGCAAAAATGTCGCGGATTACTCACCGGAAGCCGTGGCAGAACAAACCGGTGTTTCCGCACAGCAAATCCGCCAGGCAATGCGCACTTACGCCGCCGCACCTTCTGCCACCATCATGTGGGGCATGGGCGTCACTCAGTTTGGTCAGGCAGTTGACGTGGTGAAAGGGCTGGCAGGGCTGGCCTTGCTGACCGGTAATCTGGGCCGCGCCAATGTCGGCGTCGGGCCGGTTCGCGGGCAGAATAACGTGCAGGGTGCCTGTGATATGGGCGTGTTGCCGAATGAATTCCCGGGTTATCAGTCCGTCACTGATGCAAAAGTTCGTGCGAAATTTGCCGATGCCTGGGGCATTGACGTTAATCAAATGGACGCCGAAGTCGGTCACCGCATCACCGAGATCCCGCATCTGGCAATCGAAGGTAAGGTCAAAGCCTATTACATTATGGGTGAAGATCCATTGCAGACTGAAGCCGATTTAGGTCTGGTGCGAAAAGGCTTCGAAGCGCTGGAATTCGTGGTGGTTCAGGACATCTTCATGACCAAAACCGCCGAGCAGGCCGACGTAATTTTACCGGCCACCTCCTGGGGCGAACATGGTGGCGTATTCTCCTGCGCAGACCGTGGCTTCCAGCGTTTCGAGAAAGCCATTGAGCCAAAATACAACGTCAAACGCGACTGGGACATTATCAGTCTGCTGGCGACCGAGATGGGTTATCCGATGCATTACAACGATAACCAGGAAATCTGGGACGAAATGCGCAACCTCTGCCCGCTGTTCTACGGCGCCACCTACGAAAAAATGGGCGAACTGGGACATGTGCAGTGGCCTTGTACCACACTTGAAAGCCCGGGGACGCAATACCTGTACGCCGACAATCACTTCGATACCCCGACAGGTAAAGGCCAGTTGTTTGCCGCACCGTGGCGCGCACCGGCCGAAGTGCCGGACGGTGATTACCCGCTGGTCCTGTGCACCGTGCGCGAAGTCGGCCACTATTCCTGCCGTTCGATGACCGGTAACTGTGCGGCATTGCAGACGCTGGCTGACGAACCGGGTTTCGTGCAAATGAACCCGGCTGACGCCCAGGCGCTGAATATCCGTGACCAGCAACTGGTCTGGGTGGCCTCACGCCGCGGCAAAGTTATCTCACGCGTCAACTACAACGAACGTATCAATCTGGGTGCGGTGTACATGACGTATCAGTGGTGGATTGGCGCCTGTAATGAGCTGACGCAAGATAATCTCGACCCGATTTCCAAAACACCGGAAACCAAATACTGCGCAGTGAAAGTCGAACAAATCACCGATCAGCGCTGGGCCGAAAACTACGCACATCAGACTTACAGCGATATGAAAGCACGCCTGCGCAGCGCCGTTGAGGATGTGATCCCGGTGGTTGAGATTTAGTTTGATTTAGCTCCTCACCAAAAGGAGTGGGTTTTAAGCGCCTCCCTGAGGAGTGGGAATTGGGTTTTAGTTTTGCTCCCTCCCCTGCGAAGGGGAGGAGCTTTAAAACCCTCCTCTACGTTTAAAAAGGGTTTTTATGTCCGGTCTGCTCATTCGCATCTGCGGTAAAGTCCAGGGCGTCGGTTTCCGGCCTTTCGTCTGGCAACTGGCTGACCGTCTGCGGCTTCGCGGGGAAGTGTGTAACGACAGCGCAGGTGTGGAAATCAGGCTGCTTCAGCCGGTCAATCTTGAAATTTTTATTGAACAGTTACAACGCGACTGCCCGCCGCTGGCACGCATCGACAGCATCACTTTCGATCCTTTCGACTGGCCGATACCGCCGCAAAATTTCACTATTGCTGACAGCCGTCACAGCCGGATGGATACACAGGTAGTGCCCGACGCGGCAACCTGCCCCGAATGCCTGAAAGATATTACCCGTCCGGGGGATCGTCGTTTCGGCTACGCCTTCACCAACTGTACACATTGCGGCCCGCGTTTTACGCTGATCCGCGCCATGCCTTATGACCGCCCTTCCACCAGCATGGCGGAATTTCGCTTGTGCCCGCACTGCCAGCACGAATATCAGGATCCTGCTGACCGCCGGTTTCACGCACAGCCGGTCGCCTGTCCGCAATGCGGGCCGCAGGTCAGCGCGACGTTGCAAAATGGCAACATTCTGGCACAAGGAGAAGCGGCACTGGAATGCGCCGTCGCGGCATTACGTGCGGGTAAAATCGTCGCCATTAAAGGGCTGGGCGGCTTTCATCTGGCCTGTGATGCCACACAACAAAACGCGGTAATGCGGCTGCGGGAACGTAAACAGCGGCCGTCAAAACCACTGGCGGTGATGCTGCCGGATATCAGCTGGCTGGCAGAATGCAGCGATGAAAGCCCGCAATTTGCACTGCGTGAAATGCTGGAATCACCGGCTGCACCCATCGTACTGGCAGAGAAAAGTGCGATATCAAAGCTGTGTGCTGCCATTGCGCCGGACCTGGACGAAGTCGGACTGATGCTGCCGTTTACTCCGCTGCATCATTTACTGATACAGGCGGTTCATACCCCCCTGGTGATGACCTCCGGCAATGCGAACGGTTGTGCGCCTGTACTGACCAATGAAGCTGCGCTGTTGCAACTCAACGGTATTGCCGACGTGTGGTTGCTGCATAACCGCGATATTGTCCAGCGCGCCGATGATTCACTGCTGCGTGTGACACCCCGGGGTATTGAAATGCTGCGCCGCGCGCGCGGCTATGTGCCCGATGCTTTTACACTGCCTGCCGGATTCAACATCCAGCCGCCGCTGCTGGCGCTGGGCGGTGATCTCAAAAATACCTTCTGTCTGGTGCGCGGCGATCAGGCCATTCTCAGTACGCATTTCGGATCACTCACCTGCAGCGATATTGCCGGACAACAACAGCACGCGATTGAACATTTTCAGCGCCTTTATGATTGCCTGCCGGTGGCAGTGGCCTGTGACGCGCATCCGGGGTATGTCAGCCATAGACAGGCGGAAAGCCACGGTGTACGCGTGACGGAGGTTCTTCATCATCACGCCCATATTGCTGCATGTCTGGCGGAACATGGCTGGCCGCTGGATGGCGGCAAGGTTATCGGGCTGGCGCTTGACGGGCTGGGTTATGGCATTGCTGATGCTAAAACCGGTGCCCTGTGGGGCGGCGAGTGTTTGCAGGCAGATTATCTGCACTGCGAACATTTAGGCGGATTGCCCGCCGTTGCGCTGCCGGGTGGCGACCGCGCCGCGCGGGAACCGTGGCGGAATTTACTGGCACATTGGCAGGCTTTTGTGCCGGACTGGCAGACACGCCCTGAGGCAAAGGCGTTACAGGAACATCCGTGGTTGCCGCTCTCCAGAGCCATCACCGCCGGGATTAATGCCCCGCTGGCGTCTTCCTGCGGACGCCTGTTTGATGCCGTCGCCGCCGCACTCGGCTGTACGCCTGCGCAACTGAGCTGGGAAGGCGAGGCGGCAAGCCGTCTGGAAGCGCTGGCGCAACGCGGACAGGGTATTTCGCATCCGGTGACAATGCCGCTGCGGCATACACCGTCGGGCACGTTTCTTGATTTAGCGACGTTCTGGCAGCAATGGCTCGGCTGGAGGGCTACGCCTGACGCGCGGGCTTTCGCTTTTCACGATGCGCTGGCGCAAGGCTTTGCCGCCCTCGCCTGCTATCACGCGGTCAGAACTGGCACCCGTACTGTGGCGCTGGGGGGTGGCGTGCTGCATAACCGTCTGCTGCGCCGGCTTTTACATCACTATTTAGCGCCCCTTCGCGTGCTGATGCCACAAAAGGTGCCTGCCGGAGACGGCGGTCTGGCGCTGGGGCAGGCTGTTATCGCCTGCGCCCGCCTGCAATTTTCTTCTGGTTTTAACAACAAGGACTCCCATGATTAACCGTGATTTTTTTCACACGCACCGTCGTGCTTTCTGGCTGCTGATCGGGCTGCTGGCTGTCAATTTACTGGCCTGGGGTTGGGCTCTGGTGGTGTTTCGCCACAACCCGGCGCTGGTGGCGGCGGCCTTGCTGGCTTACGGTTACGGGCTGCGTCACGCCGTTGATGCCGATCATATTGCGGCTATTGATAACGTCACCCGTAAGCTGATGCAACAAGGACAGCGGCCGGTGGCAGTCGGGGCATTTTTTTCTCTCGGACATTCCAGCATTGTGGTGCTGGCCTGCGTGGCGATCGCGGCAACATCTCTGGTGTTTGGTAATAAAATTGGCTGGCTGCATGACTATGGCAGCACGATTGGCACACTGGTTTCCGCGCTATTTCTGCTGATGATGGCGCTGTTGAATGCGCTGATCCTGCGCGATGTTTACCGCCGTTTTCAGAAAATCAAACAGGGTAAAAATTCTGCGGAAACCGGAGAAGATCACAGGATGCAGGGTGGGATGATGAGCCGGTTATTCAGCTTTGCGTTTAATCTGGTAAACAAAAGCTGGCAGATGTATCTGGTAGGCTTTTTATTCGGGCTGGGTTTTGATACGGCCACTGAAATTGGCCTGCTGGGTATTTCCACCGCCGGGGCCTCTTCCGGTATGTCCGTATGGAGCATTTTGGTATTTCCGGCGCTGTTCGCCAGCGGCATGGCGCTGGTCGATTCACTGGATAACTTTGTCATGGTCGGCGCTTACGGCTGGGCGTTCGATAAACCGGTGCGTAAGCTCTATTACAACATGACAATTACCGCCACCAGTGTGGTAATCGCCCTGTTTATCGGTGGCCTGGAAGCGCTCGGACTGTTGGCCGATAAGCTGGACTTACACGGTGGAATTTGGGTCGTTGTCGGGCGCCTCAATGAAAATATGGGCAGCGTGGGGTACGCTGCCGTGGCGATTTTTGTGGTGTTCTGGGGTATTTCTGCCCTCAATTATCGCCGTAAAGGCTACGACAATCTGGCAGTGTGATCCGCGCGCCGTCAGGCATCGTCCGGCAAGGTCAGTTGCTTTTCCAGACGCAGTTTATCGCCGTCCGTTACAGTTATCATAATTTGCGTTTTGCCCCCGGGCTGGACGGCAAAACGCATCTGCCCCAGAGGCTGCGGCTGGTTAGCGGAAAGATTCATATTATGGCTCTGACGGCTGGTGCTGGTGCCCGCAGTACTTTCCTGCGAAACAGAAACCGCTACCTGACAGGCACAGGCTTTGGTGAGGCTGACCATCGGCGTAATGACATAATTCTGCGCATTGTTTTGTGTATCGAACCAAAGCTGGTTGGACATCACGGCAGCAATCAGGAGTAAATGCATAACGTTTATCCTCCGTATCCGGTCGAAAAAAAACAGGGCCAGCGCCCTGTTCTGAGAAGCTTTTGCCATGACTCATGGTAGAAGCTAAACCTGTTTTTTGCTCCTCTCCCTGCGAAGGGGGAGGTCGGGAGGGGGTTTCGCAGGCAACATCAAATCCGACGTTGCGAGTAATACCCTACCCCAGCCCTCCCCTTCACAGGGGAGGGAGCTGAATCAGTTTTGTGAAGCGTACGCGAGGTTGCCGGTACCAGACTGAACAATATTGGTCAGAGCACCGTTAGCCCCTTGCGAAGCCTGAGCATAGTTGCCAGAACCATTTTGGGAAACCAGCACTTTGCTGCCGTTTGCAGTTTGTGCAACGTTAGCATTGTTGAAGTCACCCTTCTGAGAAACGCTCACCAGACTGCCGTCGCCAGTCTGATTGGTGCTCGCGGTATTTCTGTAACCATCCTGACCGATGGAGGTCAGCGATTTTTGTGCGCCAGACTGAGTGGCATTCGCCAGGTTAGCCGTGCCCTGCTGGTAAATCTGAATTTCAGAATTCCACTGAGTTGCCGTGAATGTCGGGACCGTTGACGGCGGTGTTGACGGGCCGGAGGGTCCGCCACCGTGATGACCATCATTGCCCCCTGCAAACGCACTGCCACTGACGACTAAAGCGGAAACTGCCACAATTTTCCAAAGTTTCATGATGCTACCCCATTGGTTTAATGTCGGATGTCATAAAAAACGTTCTACCCTTTTTGGGCCGATTTGATTGCTAATGCTGTGTCACTCTAATCGCCATTCCTGACGAGTTTTGTACGACGCCGCTGCTCTGGTTCGTACCATTCTGACGAATTTCCGTTACACTCCGGCCTTTTTGCAGAATGTATGCGGTATTGCCAAAATTCTGTTGCGTAATGGATGCATCCCCGCCGCCGGTTTGCGATATGTAGGCGAAATTATCGCTACCGCTTTGGGATATATCCGCGTTATTTCCATTACCTCGCTGATTCAGCAGTGCTGTATTCTCTGACCCGGTCTGGCGGATAGCACCTGAATTTCCGTAACCCGTCTGATGGGTGACGGTCAGATTGCTATTACCGCTCTGATAAATTACAGCGGAGTTCCCCGTTGAATTTCCTGCACCCGCGAAAATCTGATCCGACCCTGCAGAATTGATTTCCGGATAAGTCATATCAAATTGCTGTGCATGAATCCCCCAGGATGCTGTAAGTAACGCCAGGGTTAATAAAGTCTTTTTCATTTCGCCACCCTGTATATACCGGCACCTTACTTAGCTCACCGGTTAATTGCTGCGGACAAATTGATTATGGTGTTTACTGAAAATAAGGAACTCACCCGCCCGTCGTATTTTAATTTCCGGCTTCATCAGAAAGTATGAGACGACCTTTATCATGCGGACTGTCCGGAACGATGGCGTAAAAGGTCAGCGGGGCTAATCAACCCCATGGCATTAATCCTAAAATTAAAGTGCAGAACAGTTTAAATAATCACACAAATGCAACTATTCTTAATTCTCTTTGAAATTAAAAACCCACGTAAAAGAGATCACCTGCACACTTTCATCCCTTAGCAGTCGCAAAAAAAAGCCTTTCCGCTGCTTTATAGCGCTGTTTAACCCGATGTAAAGTGACTTACAGGCCTGCTCACCTAAGTGAAATCAATACAAAAAGACACCATAATTTGGGTTATTAAAGGCGAAGCATGCAGCCGGCGGGTGTTTCAGCACAATTAAACCGGGTTGCTATCGAAGAAATATTTAGCCTTAACAAGGCCAAACGTTAATTTAGTGTAAAATTAGTAGCTAAGTCCTCTTTAACATGACGGGAATTAATTCCCGCCAATACATAAGGAAAGCTTTATACATTTTATGTTACATTCTGAAACACAAATAAGCCTTGCGTAAGGTAAACCAAAAGCTAAATTGAGTCAGTAACGCACATAAAACCGCCTGAAAATATTATGTGCCTCAGGTTGTGAATATTTGCTACTTTCAGATATACACAGCAAACATATCGCTATAGGTTTAGCAAAATAAAATCTCAGTCTATTTCCTGCCTTTTCAGTGATCAGGCAATGGCAGACTGTGGCTATAAAAATCAGGGCAGGGTTTCATTATGAGTAATGAAGCAGCAATCAATAATAATATTCTTTTATTAGTGACTAAACCATCATTACAAGCCAGTGCTTTATTGCAGCAATTAAAACAGCAACTTTGTGTTAATGCCCGGCTTCACAATATCCATAAATTACTTGAAGATCAGCCGCTTCATCAGGCATTAATTCTCTTCGATATGATGGAGGCCGATCGTCGGACAATTGATCTGTGGCAAACAGCGGTAAACCGTTATCACGACAATGTGAAGTTATTATTATTAAACACACCGGATAATTATCATTTTCGGGAAATTGAAACCTGGCCGGGGATCAGCGCCGTTTTTTATCTTTCCACCGATGAAGCACATCTGGTGGAAGGGATTAAAAGCGTGATCCGTGGAGAATGCTACTTCTCTCAGGGCTTCGCCAGTTACCTGATCAATCAGTCCGGTGCTTTCCGCCAGCTTCACTCAGAAGATACCGGCCTGACTCATCGCGAAAAAGAGATCCTTAATAAGTTACGTGTAGGTGCCTCGAATACGGAAATCGCGCGTTTGCTGTTTATTAGCGAGAACACCGTTAAAACGCATCTCTATAATTTATTTAGGAAAATATCGGTTAAAAACCGTACCCAGGCGGCGTCCTGGGCTAACGACAACCTCAAGCGCTGACATCATGACTATGTGCATAAAGGGCTTCTGGCTCTGGCTGGCGCTGCTGTGCGCCACCTGCCTGCATGTACAGGCTGCGGATATAAAAGATCCGGGGCTTATCACCGACAGAACCGTGACTTCGGTTGGCCATGATTTTTACCGTGGCTTCACCGGCAAATGGGAACAGAACTACCCGGAAACGCTCACCATTTCAGAAAGGCCCAGCGCCCGCTGGGGCAGTTGGATCACCATAAAAATAGGTCAGGACACCCTTTATCAGGCTTTGCTGTTTCCGAACCGTCGCAATTTTAATAAGGACATCGATACCGCCATTGCCGGGGTGAGCGAAGCACTATCACGGCGGCAGTTAGACAAAGCGTTACTGGGCACCGGGGATCTCGCCCATGACGAATTTTAATGCACAGCCTCTTTTAAGGAGAGCATCGTGAATATTCCAGTCTCAGCTTCGCGTTCAGTCATGCTGCTGGCATTACTGACGGCATCCCCGGTTTCCTGGGGCGGCAACATGGTTTTTCAGTTCATCAACCCGAATTTTGGTGGCAACCCGAATAATGGTGCGTTTCTGCTCAACGAAGCTCAGGCGCAGAATTCTTATAAAGATCCCGACAGCTATGACTTCGGCTCCACCCAGACGTCCGCGCTGGATAATTTTACCGCCTCGATACAGTCGCAATTACTGGGCAGCCTGATGGGCAATGTCAATCAGGGGAAACCGGGGCGGCTGGTAACACAAGACTTTATCGTGGATATCCAGAATACCGACGGGCAGTTGGTGATGAATGTCACTGACCGCAAGACCGGCAAAATTTCCACTATCCAGGTACAGGGCTTGTCCGCCACGACCAACTGATTCCGATGACCAATAAAAACAGGAACGACATCATGCGCAGCTATTTATTACTCATCGCAGTTTTTGTGTTGAGCGGGTGCCTCACAGCAGCACCGAAAGAAGCCGCAAGACCGACATTATTGCCCCGGGCACCAAGCTATACCGATCTGACTCACTTGCCTTCGCCGCAGGGCCGGATTTTTGTGTCGGTCTATAACATTCAGGATGAAACGGGCCAGTTCAAGCCATATCCGGCCAGTAACTTCTCGACCGCCGTGCCGCAAAGTGCCACAGCGATGCTGGTATCGGCACTCAAAGATTCCAAATGGTTTATCCCGCTGGAACGTCAGGGGCTGCAAAACTTACTGAACGAACGCAAAATTATTCGTGCCGCGCAGGAGAATGGCAGCGTCGCCATCAATAATCAGCGGCCGCTTTCCTCGCTGGTCGCGGCGAATATCCTGATTGAAGGCTCGATAATCGGTTACGAAAGTAATGTGAAATCAGGCGGTGCGGGGGCGCGATACTTCGGTATCGGAGCCAGCACGCAATACCAGCTGGACCAGATAGCGGTGAACCTGCGTGCTGTCGACGTCAATACCGGAGAAGTTTTATCGTCCGTGAATACCAGCAAGACGATTTTGTCGTATGAAGTGCAGGCCGGGGTGTTCCGCTTTATCGACTATCAGCGGTTACTGGAAGGTGAACTGGGTTACACCACCAATGAGCCTGTGATGTTGTGCCTGATGTCGGCGATTGAATCCGGGGTGATTTATCTGGTGAATGACGGCATCGAACGTAACCTGTGGCAGTTGCAGAACCCGTCGGACATCAACTCACCGATTCTGCAACGCTACAAGAACAATATTGTCCCTGCCGAATCCTGATAACCGGCAGTTGGCGAAGGGAAACCGTGGGTTGAAACGGTTTCCCTTCTTTTTTTATCCGGTGATCTCAGGTTTTGTTTTCCTCAGTTTTCACCACCTGACGATAATTATTCACCCGCTTCTTATCCTCAAGATTAAAATCAGGATCGAGATAAATACTCAGCCGTTTAATCAGCAAATCTTCAAAGACAAAGACCGTGCAGAAATGATGGCTGCCGGCCTCCGACGTCGGCCAGCGGTCACCGTTTTGCATCACGCCACGCATCTGCCCTTCCAGCACAATGGCATCTCCGTCACTCAGAAAACGGAACGCGTCCTGAATGTGTTGGATCTTATCGATTTCAAGCGCGAAGCGTTTACCGAGTTCCCCCAGCGAAGTTTTTCCCTGTGCAGTGCCAAATTTTGGAAAAAACAGCACCACATCTTCAGCAAAGAGATCCAGCAATGACGCATCTGCCTGATCCAGTTTGGCGTAGAAATTTCTAACAATTTCAATGCGTTTTTCTTTCAGTTCGTGTTCTGCCATTTTCACCTCGGAATTCTCCATTTAATACATAAGCCTAGTGACTACAGCTGATTTTGCCAGTGAAGCGGCAGTGCTCACAAAACCACCGTTTCTGCCTGATGAAGAGTTTTCTGCACAGCGGGCGGGAATTCTCTACACTGGCGGGAGTTTTTATATTACTTCCCCTTACATTATTTTTTCCGGAGAGCCACGGATGCCTCAGTTCAATCAGACAGGTCGCCCGATGCCACACCTGCCTACACCCGGCCGCGGGTTAATCATTACCCTCTGCCTGCTTCAGGGATTATTGCTGTACTTCTTTTTCTCAGACCACATTCCAGCAAGATTTGCCGGTTTCTCTCACAATATTTACGGCCAGACTATGGCATTTACATTACCGGTGCTGATTTCATTGTCCGTCGTTCATCTGAATGACCGCCGGTTATGGGCCTCAGTGGCCCTGCTGGCGCTGCTGCTGGCCGGTATGGCCACCTGGGTAAAAAGTAATATAGCGGAGACATCGGCGGATTCAGTGCTGGTGTCATTTAATTTGTCTCTGGCGCTGCTGGTCTACTTCGTTTTGCCGTGGCTGCAGGTACAAACTTTCCCGGCGGCAAACCGTTACCGCTATGCCAGTCTTTCTGCGTGTTACAGCCAGAACACGCTGTCGGCCATGCTTACGTTCCTGCTGATGCTGCTGGCAGTGGGCGTGATGGCTCTGTGCGCGGCGCTGTTCCGGCTGGTCGGCATCGAATATTTCCATGAATTATTTTTTGAAACGCCGCTGTTTATGTATCTGGTTTACGGGCTGCTGTTAGGGGCCAGTATCGTCATCTGCCGAACGCAGCCGGCGCTCATCAATACCACCCGCCACATCATCCGTTTCATCCTGAAAGGCTTATTGCCGCTGGTGGCGTTTGTCGCGCTGATTTTCCTGTTTGCCCTGCCCTTCACCGGCTTGTCAACGCTGTCGCAAGCCTGGTCTGCAGCGAGCCTGCTGACCACCATGGCGCTGAGTATTCTGTTGCTGGTCAATGTCGTGCGTGAAACTGACAGCGAGGTCAAACCCTATCCGCGCGCTATCCGCCTGCTGGTGAATGCGGCGATTTTGTTGCTGCCGTTGTATGCCATACTGGCGCTCTACGCCACCGGCCTGCGCGTTTCGCAACACGGCTGGACACCGGAACGTCTGCGGGCGGTGCTGCTGATCATCATTACGCTGCTCGCATCGCTTTGCTACAGCTTATCGGTTATCGATAAGCACCCCGGCTGGCTGCCACGCATCACCCAGCTCAATAAACCGCTGTCGGTGCTGGTGGTGATACTGGTGATTGCCGCCAACAGCCCGCTGCTCGATCCTTACCGCATCAGCGTGAACAACCAGATTGCACGCCTCGACAAGGGCAAGATACAGGCGAAGGATGTTGATCTGAAATGGCTGCGTTTTGACACCGGTCGGCGGGGTAACGACGCGCTGGCAGCGCTGCAACAGCACCCCGCATTCACTGCCGATCCGCGCCTGCTGACCACAGTGAAAAATATGATGGCACAGACATCACGCTGGGGTTCCTACAACGATAAAAATGCAGCCGAACTGGCGAAAAATTATCGTGTGGAAGAGGCGAAAAAACGGATTCAGCTGGCGAAAGGTGCGACATCCCCCGATGACGCATGGTGGAAAAACCTGCCGCAGCTGGAGGAGTACCGCAATACACTGCGCGATTGCCTCAGCCTTCAGGGTGCGTGTATCGTCAATACGCTGGATTTAAACAATGACCGGCAGAAAGAGGTTTTTCTCTGTAATACGCTGGATGCACCTTCCGTTAATTGTCGCATTTACGCCAGACAGGCCGGGAAATGGACCCAGGCGGGAGAACTTTATCTGTATGAAGAAAAAGATAAATCTGCACTGATTACCGCCCTGCGCAACGGTGAGGTAAAACCGATGCAGCGTAAATGGAGTGATGTGCAGATTGACGGTAAACGCCGGGTCATTCACTACAACCACGACGAAGAATAACGCAAAATTCCCGGATAAATATGACCTGGATAATAAAGAAGTTAGCCTGATGTCATAAAAAAGCCGGGCGTCGCCCGGCTTTTGTTCAAATGCGCCTCAGGCAGTGACCGTCGGATCCTGTTCCACGGGCGGTTCACCCACCGTTTTTTTAGGTGGCAGCAAACCGTCGGCCCGGAACATCGCTTTGATGCCGCGCACGGCCTGACGGATCCTGTCCTGATTTTCGATCAGGGCGAAACGGACATGCGTATCGCCGTAATCCCCGAAACCGATCCCCGGTGACACACACACTTTTGCGTCGGCCAGCAATCGTTTGGCAAATTCCAGCGATCCTAAATGCGCATAAGCAGGCGGGATTTTTGCCCAGACGTACATTGATGCTTTCGGATTTTCCACCATCCAGCCCGCTTCATGCAGACCTCGTACCAGCACATTACGGCGCTGACGGTATTGTTCAGCAATGTCTTTCACACATTGCTGATCGCCTTCCAGCGCGGCGATGGCCGCCACCTGCAACGGCGTGAAAGTGCCATAATCATGGTAACTTTTGATGCGTGCCAGCGCGCTGACCAGTTCAGGATTACCGACCATAAAACCGATACGCCAGCCCGCCATGTTGTAACTTTTCGACAGCGTGAAGAATTCCACCGCAATGTCTTTTGCGCCCGGCACCTGCATAATTGACGGCGCTTTCCAGCCGTCGTAGACGATATCCGCATAGGCCAGATCGTGGATCACCAGCACGTTGTATTGTTTAGCCAGTGCCACCACACGCTCGAAGAAATCCAGCTCCACACATTGCGCCGTCGGGTTAGACGGGAAACCGAGGATCATCATTTTCGGGCGCGGAATAGTTTCACGAATGGCTTTTTCCAGCTCAGCAAAGAAATCCACGCCTTCGGCCAGTGGCACGGAGCGCACCTGCGCACCGGCAATCACGGCACCATAAATGTGGATCGGATAACTTGGGTTGGGCACCAGTACGGTGTCGCCATGATCGAGCGTTGCCAGCATGAGATGCGCCAGCCCTTCTTTCGAACCGATGGTGACAATAGCTTCGCTTTCCGGATCGATTTCCACCTGATAGCGATCGGCATACCAGCGGGAAATGGCACGACGCAGACGCGGAATGCCGCGTGAGGTCGAGTAACCGTGGGTATCCTCGCGCTGCGCAACCTGCACCAGCTTTTCCACAATGTGCGGCGGTGTCGGGCCGTCGGGATTGCCCATACTGAAATCGATAATGTCTTCGCCACGATGGCGTGCGGCCATTTTCAGTTCAGCGGTAATGTTGAAAACATAAGGGGGAAGACGATCAATACGTGAAAAACGACGGGGTGAACTGGAATCAGCCATAATTTCCTCTGGGATACGTAAGCGCCCGGACCGTCCGAGCGACGCTGGCCGCGTAACGGCCTACAACGAACATAACGCAGAGGAAAATGGCTGTCGAGATACCGGGCATCTTTTTTTCACTGCGGACGTGGATCGGTGGCCAGCAGCCCCAGCAGCCAGTCGTTTTTCCACTCATCACCGATCCGGTAGCTGTCCCGCAAACGCCCTTCCATCCGGAATCCGCATTTTTCCAGCACACGGCGCGATGCGTCGTTGCCTTCCAGCACGTTAGCTTGCAAACGATGAAAACCACACTGGTCAAACGCAAAGTTCAGCACTTCACGCAGGGATTCCACGGCATACCCCTTACGCTGATGTTCAGGTGCCAGAATGAATCCGACTTCACCCTGTTTATACGGCCGCCAGTCCGGGAAAAATCCGGTCAGCCCCACTGCTGCGCCGGTTTCTCTTTCACGCATCAGCAGGCACAGCCAGAAATCACTGTCGCGATCCCAGTGACCCAGACGTTGTTCAAAACGGCGATGAACCTGCGCGTGGGTTTCAATATCGCCGATAAAACGCATGACCTCCGGGGTCTGATACAGCCGCAAGAAAAATGCCCAGTCATCAGCCTGGAGAGGCTGCATGATCAGCCGCGGCGTGGATAACGAAATCATGTCGGAATGTGCTCCTGTGTCTGCCGATGGTGAAAGTCTGACCTTTTACATATAATAACCGCTGAATCCATTTGGCACGCTTATCTTTCAATCGTGCAAAGAGTCTAATCTGCCATGCCTCACATGTTCGATATGCTGCTGGCGGTCTTCGACCGTGCGGCGCTGATGCTTATCTGTTTGTTCTTCCTCACGCGAACTCCGCTGTTCCGCAAATTGCTGCATAAAGAAAATGAAAACCATACACCGCTGGAACTGACTGCGGTTACCGCCATTTTCTCACTGTTCGCTATTTTCGGTACGCTCTCAGGCATCAACGTCGAAGGTTCACTGATCAACGTACGTACGATCGCGATCATGTCGGGCGGGATCCTGTTCGGGCCCTGGGTCGGGATCATTACCGGCCTGATTTCCGGCACCCACCGTTTCCTGATCGACATCCACGGGCCGACGTCTGTTCCGTGTCTGATTACCAGTATTACCGCAGGTTTCCTCTCCGGTTATATCAATAAAAAAGTCAAAAAATCGCTGCACTGGAAAGTCGGTATTCTGGGCGGCATGCTGTGCGAAACGCTGACCATGATCCTGATTTTGCTGATGGCGCGACCGTTTTCGCTCGGGCTGGATATCGTCATGAATATCGCCGCACCGCTGATCCTCGGTGCCAGTTCCATCGGCCTGATTGTGTTGCTGGTGCAAAGTGTCGAGGATGAAAAAGAGGTGATCGCCGCACGACAGGCGCGGCTGGCGCTGGATATCGCCAATAAAACCCTGCCCTATTTTCGTAACATAGAAGGCAGAAATATCAACGCCGGATCGTTAGCCAGTATTTGCAGTATTATTCGCGATGATATCGATGCTGATGCGGTGGCGATAACCGACACCAAAAACATACTGGCGTACGTCGGCGTGGGCGCAGAAGAATACAATATCGGCCATGAAACGCTGAGTGAGATGACCAAAGCGACGCTGGAAAGCGGTGAAATTACGGTGAAAAACAACGACGAAATGCACCGTACGCCACAGATACACTCGCTGATTATCATTCCTCTCTGGGAAAAAGGTGAAGTCACCGGCTCGCTGAAAATCTATTACTGTGACCCGCACCGCATCACTTATTCGCTGAAAGTGATGGCGATCGGGTTATCGCAGATTATGTCGACACAGATGGAAGTATCACGCACCGAGCAGTTACGCGAGATGGCCAATAAAGCGGAAATGCGGGCGTTGCAGAGCAAGATAAATCCCCATTTTCTGTTTAACGCGCTGAACGCGATTTCATCATCTATCCGTGCCCGCCCTGACGTGGCGCGCCAGCTGATCATCAATCTTTCCCGCTATCTGCGTTATAACCTGGAACTGAACGATGAGCTGATTGATCTGCGCAAAGAATTGCATCAGGTGCAGGATTACATCGCCATTGAGCAGGCGCGGTTCGGCAGCAAGCTGACGGTGATTTATGACATTGATGATGACATTTCGGTGAAAATTCCGAGCCTGCTGATCCAGCCGCTGGTAGAGAACGCCATTGTGCACGGCATCCAGAAATGCAGCGGAAAAGGCGTGGTGGTCATTTCTGTGAAGCATCAGGCTGACGGCATCAGGGTATCAATAAAAGATACCGGCCATGGTATTAATCAGGAAACGATTGACCGCGTGGCACGCAATGAAATGCCCGGCAATAAAATTGGCCTGCTGAATGTACATCACCGCGTTTCATTATTGTATGGTCAGGGCCTGACTATCCGCCGTCTTGAGCCCGGCACGGATATTTCGTTTGTGATTACGCATATGCAACCCCAGGTCACGGCAGCCTCAGAGAGCAAAATCGCCTGACCCGCAGAAACGCTTTTTAGTTTTACCCGCCCGCATTTCGGGCCATCGCACCGGGGGATAATTCCGTGAACGCTATTATCGTCGAAGATGAAGTACCGGCTCAGGAAGAGCTGAGTTATCTGATTAATACCCACAGCAGCATCAGCATTGAAGCAGTTTTTGATGACGGGCTGGACGTGCTTAAATACCTGCAATCGCATGAAGTGGACGCGATTTTTCTTGATATCAGCATCCCTTCCCTCGATGGCGTATTGCTGGCGCAAAACATCAGTAAGTTTGCGCACAAGCCGTATATTGTGTTTATCACCGCCTATAAGGAGCATGCCGCAGAAGCGTTTGAAATTGAGGCGTTTGATTACATTCTTAAGCCTTATCATGAGTCGCGCATTGTCACCATGCTGCAAAAGCTGGAGTCACATTTTCGTCGGGATAAAGAGCTGGCTGCGAAGGAGCCCGGTGATAAACAGGAAGGTACTGCACCGGCCACGGGCAACCCCCTGCGGGTCAGTCACAGCATCAATCTGATTAAAGATGAGCGTATTATCGTTACCGATATTAACGATATTTATTACGCCGCCGCGCAGGAAAAGGTGACACAGGTTTATACCCGCAAAGAAGAATTCACGATGCCAATGAACATCACTGAATTATGCAACCGCCTGCCGGAGGAGTATTTCTTTCGCTGTCACCGTTCATATTGCGTGAATCTGTCGAAAATCCGCGAGATCGTGCCGTGGTTTAACAACACCTATATTTTGCGGTTAAGTGATCTGGATTTTGAAGTGCCGGTGAGCCGGAGCAAAGTGAAAGAATTCAGGCAATTAATGCGGTTTTGATGGGGATCTGACGGGTTTTGAGGCGGAGGGCGTTATCTTTTGGCGTCCGGCTCTGAATTATTACAAAAATGTCATTAACCCGTCATCCTCAGGTTAGCCAGTAAAAAGTAGACTTTGTTTCGTCAAGACAGAGGATATTTCGCACTTTCTCACGTCTGTGATGTGGAAAACCTAAATATACCTCTGCCAGATATTCTGCGTTATTAACAAATAACATTGAGTTCAAAAGGACGAACATATGTTTAAAAAGAAATTATTACTCACCGGTATTATCAATGCGCTGTGTCTGACATCCGCCTTTGCAGCAAACCCTCTTAGCGTCCACGTTCTGAACCTGCAAAACGGGCTGCCATCACAGGGGGTAAGCGTATCGCTCGAGAAGCAGGAAGGTAACAAATGGGTGCAACTGAGCAGTGGAGTGACCAATGAGCAGGGACGAATTCCGGCGCTGTATCCCAATGAAAGTGTGATGGAGAAAGGTAATTATCGGGTAACGTTTAAAACTGGCGAATGGTTTGAAAAACATCATACCGCTTCATTTTTCCCGGAAATCCCTGTTATTTTTAAAGCAGATGGCTCAGTGCCTCACTATCACATCCCTCTGCTTGTCAGTCCTTACGGTTTCTCGACTTATCGCGGGAATTAAAGTCAGAAAAAAATCATGATGGGCAAGATGAACTTGAGTGCGACTTCATGCTAAATCTCGGAAGGGGTTCCTTGCTCCTCCCCTTCGCAGGGGAGGAGCCGATCGAGTTACCTTCTCAGGGGCAGTTTTAGATCGTCATACCAATCGACTGACGCAGATAAGCCCCTGCACCTAACAGCCCAGGCTGATCGTGGGTGATCAGGAATACCGGAATATCCATCAGGTAATCTTTAAAACGCCCTTTGTCTTCAAACGCGGCGCGGAAGCCTGAGGCTTTGAAGAATTCCAGGAAGCGCGGAACGATGCCACCTGCAATGTACACGCCGCCGAAGGTGCCCATGTTGAGTGCCAGGTTGCCGCCAAAACGTCCCATGATCACGCAAAACAGTGACAGTGCGCGGCGGCAATCCAGATTTTCATCCGCCAGAGCCAGCTCCGTCACGTCTTTCGGTCTGAAGTTTTCCGGCACACGATTATCTGATTTGACGATGGCACGGTAAAGATTCACCAGTCCCGGACCGGAGAGAATACGCTCAGCAGAAACGTGCCCCATTTCGGTACGCAACTGCTCAAGAATAATGTCTTCTTCTTCGCTGTTTGGCGCAAAATCAACGTGGCCGCCTTCGCCCGGCAGGCTCAGCCATTGGTTGTTGGCATGAATTAAGTGTGCGACGCCCAACCCCGTGCCGGCTCCGTAAATCACTGCCGGTTTGCCGTCCTGTGCTTTTTTACCGCCAAACTGCAACAGGTCATCTTCTTTCAGCATCGGGATTGCCATAGAAACGGCAGTGAAATCATTGATCACTTCCAGATGTTGCAGTCCAAGATTTTTCTTCATTTCGGCAATGGAAAAGGCCCACGTATGGTTGGTCATCGCCACCCAGTCGCCGGTTATCGGACAAGCGATAGCGATGCATGCATCCTCAACCTCCTGATGCTGCTGCGCGAGGTACTCACGAACGACGGCTTCCAGACTGTCGTAATCCAGCCCGGAAAAAGTCTTCGACTGCGAAATCTCACCGCTGTCCAAAGCGCAAAGCGCCAGGCGGCAGTTAGTGCCCCCGACATCGCCCACCAGGGAGTATTTGGTCATGTTATTCTCCGCAAAAGTAAATTCATTATGCTGCGCATCCGCGCCAAATTCGTGTGGGCAAAATAGCGGTAATTGCTATACGCTGCAATGCAGTTTTGAAACAACCCACATTTATGCAGCATGCTACACAAAATTATGTCGACAGCCCGCAAACTGACTTTGCCGGGATTCATCTAAGCTATCAGAGCAAACGAAATTATAAATAAGGAAATACGTGCATGTTCCATCCCCGCGCCAGAGTCATGTTAGCTTTTGCCCTGCCCGCGATCATTATTGGTGTGATGTCCAGCCTGGTGCTGGTGTTCGTCATGATGATTTCTGGCGCGCTGCAGAATCTGCTGTGGGAGAACATTCCCGCCGTGCTCAATATCAATACTCAATCCGCCAGCTGGACGCTGTTTATGCTGACACTGACCGGCATTGGCGTCGGTGCCATCATAAAGTATATGCCAGGCCACGCCGGGCCGGATCCTGCTACGGAGTCGCTGATTGGGGCACCGGTGGCGATCAATGCTTTGCCGGGTCTTGCGCTGGCGCTGATGGTCGGACTGGCAGGCGGCGTCAGTCTGGGGCCGGAACATCCGATCACGGTGATTAATATTGCGCTGGTGGCGGCATTAGGCTCGCGCTTATTGCCCCGGGTACCGACGACTGACTGGGTGATCCTGGCGGCAGCCGGGACTGTCGGCGCGTTGTTTGGCACGCCAGTGGCGGCCGCGCTGATTTTTTCGCAAACCCTCGGCGGTAACAAAGATGTGCAGTTATGGGATCGCCTTTTTGCGCCATTACTCGCAGCAGGTGCAGGTGCCATCACCACCGAACAATTTTTCCAGCCCGATTTTTCGCTCAGTATTCCGTCGTATGACGCCGCCAGCCTGATGGATATTTTCAGCGGGTCAGTGGTGGTGCTGATTGCTATCGCACTGGGGATGATTGCTGTCTGGCTGTTCCCGCATGTGCACCGGATGTTTAACAGTATTCATAATCCGATATTGCGGCTGGGTATTGGCGGGTTTGTGCTGGGGTTACTGGCACTGATTGGCGGAGAAATTACCCTGTTTAAAGGGCTGGATGAAATGAAAGAGCTGGCGCATTCCAATGCGCTGTTTGAGATGGGGCCATTGCTGGCGATCACCCTGACCAAACTGGCGGCGTTGGTGGTGGCGGCGGCCTGCGGTTTTCGTGGCGGACGTATTTTCCCGGCGGTGTTTGTCGGGGTATCGCTTGGCCTGATGCTGCATCAGTACGCGCCAGATGTGCCAGCGGCGGTGACTGTTTCATGCGCCGTGATGGGTATGGTACTGGTGGTGACACGCGACGGCTGGCTTAGCCTGTTTATGGCTGCCGCCGTGGTTCCGGGGCTGAAGCTGCTGCCGTTGTTGTGTATCGTGATGCTGCCAGCCTGGTTAATGCTGGCCGGGAAGCCGCTGATGCAGGTGGCAAAACAGCGGCTTGTACGTCAGGCCCCGGAAGAAGATTAATCCTGCTTTAATGCAAACTCCGCTGCCGCCAGCGCATGAATGGCAGTGGTGTCAAAAACAGGTACGCTCGCGTCTTCCTCGCCCACCAGCAGGGTAATTTCGGTGCATCCGAGAATAATACCTTCCACGCCCTGCTGTTCTAATTTGCCAATAATCCGCCGATATTCTTCGCGGGAATCATCCCTGATAACGCCCAGGCACAGCTCTTCATAAATGATGCGATGGACAATCGCACGGTCAGCTTCATCCGGCGTCACCACGTCAATCTGATGTTTGTCCTGCAAACGCCCGCGGTAGAAATCCTGTTCCATGGTAAAGCGCGTACCCAGCAGGCCGATTTTACGCAGCCCCTGCCCTGCGATTTTTTCTGCCGTCGCATCGGCGATATGCAGCAGCGGCAGGCCGCCGATACGTTCGATATCATCCGCCACTTTATGCATGGTGTTAGTACATACGACAATAAATTGCGCACCTGCGCGCGCCAGTGAATGCGCGGCATTACCGAGAATTTCGCCTGCCTGCTGCCAGTCACCGGCCATTTGCAGCTTTTCGATATCGTAAAAATCGACGCTGTAAAGGAACAGTTTGGCCGAATGTAATCCGCCCAGTTGCTGCTTTACCTGTTCGTTAATCATGCGGTAATACGGCACGGTGGATTCCCAGCTCATGCCACCAATCAGCCCTAATGTTTTCATCTGCACACCCTGTATTTTTCCCCGATGGCAAAACCATAACCGACAAAAAGCCCGCCGGCAAAGAAAATGCCGGCGGGCTTTTTGTACCTTCAGTAACGCGGATCAACGTCTGGCTGGGCAATCTTCTGCGGCCAGACGGCGGTTCACCCAGCGCTGGCGCAACGTGTCGTAAACCCAGTTGTAGACCACGGTATACGGCAGGAAGAACAGAAAGAATCCCACTTCCAGCATCAAGGCATCCAGCAGCCCGATCCCCAGCCACAGCGCGGCAACCGGCAGACCAATCATGATAAATCCACCTTCGAAGCCCAGCGCGTGCGCCACGCGGATTTTAAATGTCCGCACCACCCGGGAAACCGGCCAGAATTTGTCGAACAGACTGTTATAGACAACGTTCCAGACCATCGCTGTCGTCGACAACATGATCGCCAGTGCGCCCATTTCCCAGACAGGTTTGTTCAGCGCCCAGGCTGCGGCGGGGGCTGAAATCAACACAGCCAGAATTTCGAAACCTACCGCATGAAAAATGCGTTCGCCGAACGTTTTCTGCGAGATATTCCGTGTTTGCTTAGCCATAAAAACCTGCCTGATTTCTGATCGTTGTTAGGTGAACTGCTACGTGACGGCTGTCACAGGCGGCCATTATCATCAGTAAATAAGATAGATAAAAGATAGGAAGTATCGATAAAATAGATGAATTAAAACCAGAAGGAGCACAGGATGCGCTATTCACCGGAAGCCCTGATGGCTTTTGTCGAAGCGGCCGATACCGGATCATTCTCAGCAGCGGCACGTAAGCTGCGCAAGAGTCAGTCTACCGTCAGTACAGCCATCGCCAATCTGGAAGTGGATCTGGGCCTAACGCTGTTTGACCGCCAGAGCCGCCAGCCGGTGCTGACACCGGCCGGTCAACGCGTACTTAGTCACGTTCAGGCTATTCTGGCGGCCAGCGAGCGGCTTGATGAACTGGCGATACGTTTGTCGGCACAGGTCGAAACCCGCCTGACATTCGTGTTGTCGGACACTTATCAGCCGACCCACCACGAGGCGCTGCTGCGTCGGTTTGAGCGCCGTTACCCCGATATCGAATTTGAATGTCAGATCGCCGAAGATCAGGATGTGATTGACCTGTTACAGTCCGGCCGCGCCCATATTGGTATGGTGGAAGTGCAGGATCATTATCCGCCGGACATCGGCGTGGCACGTTTACCGGAACAAACGGACATGTCGGTGTTTTGCAGCCGTGAGCATCCGCTGGCAAACACCACCGGTCTGCAGCCGGAACAGTTGCATACCTTCCGCCAGCTTTGCCTGCAACCTTATAGCCGCCGTGAAATGCCGCAAACACAGGGGCAAATCTGGTCAGCGCCAAGCTATCTGATGTTGCTGGAAATGGCAGAACAGGGGTTTGGCTGGGCGATACTGCCGCACTGGCTGGTGCAACAGTTTGGCCATGACAAGCTTGTCAGCCTGCCGTTACGCGGCTGGCCGAAGCAAATTTCCGTGGATGCGGTCTGGAGTAAAAACAATCAGCCCGGTCCGGCGGGCTGGTGGTTCATCGACCAGCTGACTAACCCGCCGTCACCGGACACTGATCTATTGCCCTGAGTTACGCTTCGCCAGTGATTTAGTCACTGAATTAAGCAAGTCAGGAATATCCATCTTCGGCAAAATGACTTCTATCCAGGCCATCTGCCGCCGTGCGGTGGCCTTCTCTATCGCTTCTTTCAGCGCCTGCGGCGAATCCGCCCGCGCGCTGAACACTTCTGTCCCTCCGAAGGCCGCCGGGAACTGTGTCCAGTTCCACTGTGCAATATCGTTATAGCGCTGGGTTTCACCATGGATCGCCCGTTCAACGGTGTAACCGTCATTATTAATCACAAAAATAACCGGTGGCAGACCGTAACGGATCGCGGCACCTAATCCCTGCAGGGTAAGCTGTGCAGATCCGTCGCCAATCAGCAGCACAACACGGCGCTCAGGTACGGCGATCTGTACACCAAACGCAGCGGGCAGCGTGAAACCGATAGATCCCCATAAAGGCTGGACGACAAACTGACACTCTTCCGGCAAATTCAGCGCTGCCGCACCAAAACAGGCCGTGCCCTGCTCAGCGACCAGCACATCTCCCGGTTGCAGGAAATCCTGAATCTGTTGCCAGAAGGCATATTGCCCGAGGCTGTTATCGTGCGACAACGGCAATCTATTATGTTTAACGGGATAGGGTGTCCGGGTGCCAGCCAGCTCAGCGGTAAGCCGGTGCAGCACACTGACCGTTTTTTCGAGCGGTAGCTGGTGGAAAATCTGGTCACCTACCCGGGCATAAAAGGGCTGAAGGTCAATACATTTTCCGGACGGAAGCTGCTGGGTAAAACCGGCGGTAATGGTGTCAGTGAATTTCACCCCGACTGTGATCACCACATCGGCCCCTTCAATCGCGTCTTTCGTTGATGGTGCGCTGGCGGCCCCGGAATAAGTACCGGCAAAATGCGCCTGTTGCTCGTTAAATAAACCTTTGCCCATCAGCAATGTTGAATGCGCCAGCGGCACGTCTTCCATCCACTGTTCCAGCGCAGCTTTAACCCCGAAACGGTCTGCCAGAAAATCTGCCAATAGTGAAACCCGTTTTGCGCCCCGCAACTGCGTTTCAGCAGCAGCAACAAAAGCATCCAGAGAAGAAGGTGAGAAAGGCGGCTGACGCACAGGTAACGCCTGCGCCCGGGTACTGACCGGCAATGCGGCCACGTCGCTGGGCAGCAACAGATACCCCGGCCGCGAGTTGTACATGACCTCTTCAATGACACGGTCGATTTCAGCCAGGGCATTTTCCGGTGTGAGGGACGCCTGCGCCACGCTGACCGGCGCGGACATCCGTGCGAAATGGGTGAATACACCATCTCCCAGCGTGTGATGCAGCAACTCCCCCTTACGCTGAGACGTCAGCGCTGGTGCGCCCACAATATGCACGACAGGCACATATTCCGCATAACTGCCGGCAATGCCATTCAGCGCACTCAGTTCACCGACACCAAATGTGGTCAGCAACGCCGCCAGCCCCTTAATACGCGCATAACCATCTGCGCCATAGGCAGCATTTAATTCATTGGTACAGCCGACCCAGGTGATTTGCTGATGATTGATCACGCTGTCGAGGAATTTCAGATTGTAGTCGCCCGGTACGCCAAACAACTCGGAGATCCCGCTTAATGATAAGCGGTCCAAGAGATAGTCACCTACGGTATATTCATTATCCATGACGATCCTCTGTTAAAAATAAAGTAAACAGTTAATCCCACTAATTTAAGTATTACCCCAAACCGGGGAAGAGGATATTAATTATCCGAAATAAGGCATGGCAACGCAGAGTTACACCCCTGCACTGCGTTAAGGCAGGAAAGCGGATTCAGCAGTAAAGGTAATATGCAGGAAGAATAGTCACGGTAATCAATCTCTCTGCGCGTAAGGATTGTTCCGGATGTGATCTGATTAGCTGGAAATGCTTGTGAAAGCGCATACACTAAAATGGTTTTTTTATGAAGTTATTACCTTCTGTTCACTCCTGAATTGATTATAAGGACTCACATGGTGTATCAAGCCAGTCCAACCCGTTACGAGAATATGGAATACCGTCGCTGCGGCCGGAGCGGTCTGAAATTACCTGCCGTTTCTCTTGGCCTGTGGCATAACTTCGGCGATAACGCGCATTTTGAAAATGGCCGCAAACTCATCCGCCATGCTTTTGACCATGGGATTACCCATTTCGATCTGGCTAATAACTACGGCCCGCCTCCGGGTTCTGCGGAACAACATTTCGGCCGCATCCTGCAGGAAGATTTATTACCCTACCGCGATGAGCTGATTATCTCCTCCAAAGCCGGTTACACCATGTGGGACGGCCCGTATGGAGACTGGGGCTCAAAAAAATATCTGGTCGCCAGCCTGAATCAGAGCCTGAAACGCATGGGTCTGGAGTATGTGGATATTTTCTATCATCACCGTCCTGATCCTGATACGCCGCTGGAAGAAACGATGGCGGCGCTGGATTTAATCGTACGTCAGGGCAAAGCGCTTTACGTCGGCTTGTCGAACTATCCGGCAGAACGCGCGAAAAAAGCGTTTGAGATTTTGCAGCAACTTGGCACGCCATGCCTGATCCATCAGCCGAAATATTCGATGTTCGAACGCTGGGTGGAGGCGGATTTGCTGGATACGCTGGCGGATAACGGCGTGGGTTCCATCGCCTTCTCGCCACTGGCGGGCGGCGTGCTGACGGACCGTTACCTGGCAGGTATTCCTGAAGATTCCCGTGCGGCCAGTGACAGCAAGTTCCTGACTGCGGATCAACTGACAGAAGAGAAACTGGCGAAAGTGCGTAAGCTGAATGAGATTGCCCAGGCACGTGGTCAGAAGCTGTCGCAGATGGCGCTGGCCTGGGTTCTGCGGGGCGACCGCGTGACGTCTGTCCTGATTGGCGCCAGTAAAACCAGCCAGATCGACGACGCCGTGGGCATGGTCTCACATCGCCATTTCAGCGCAGAAGAACTGGCGGCTATTGAAGGGATTTTAGTGTAAACGGTTACTCTTCAGTATAAAAAACGCGCCTTTATGGAGGCTTCGTAAGCAAACCGTTAAGGCGCGTAAATCATTCAAAACAGGATTGTAAGCAATAGAACCGGTGTCCGCTTCCCCTTATAACTGTCAGCATAAATTATAAGGAATCTGGGGCCACACATGTTAAAACCGGTACTTTTTGCGACTTTGTTCTTTGCCCTGCTCCCTGCGGCGGTACCCACCGTACAGGCCAGCAGTTTCAGCCTGAATACGCCGGGCCTTTCTATCAATATCGGTGACCGCGACAGGCGGGGTTATTACTGGGACGGCTATGACTGGCGTAACCCAAGCTGGTGGAACGGCTATCGGGGCCACCACTATGGTGCACGCAGCCCGCGCGGCTATTACTGGGATGGTTATCGCTGGCGCGATCATGGCTGGTGGAACGAACGCCATCCGCCACGTCGTCCGATGCCACCGCCGCGTTATTATTACAGCGACCACGGGCGTGCGCATTATGATCACGGCCGCGGGCCGGATCGGGGTCGGGGACATGACCGGGGGCACGGCCATGATGATCACCGGGGCGGCGGGCATGGCGACCACCGCCATTAATCAACTGAATAAAACAAACAAAAACGGGACAGCGCAAACTGTCCCGTTTTTGTTTGCCTGTCGCTGCGCAGGCGTTATTTCGACATACCGATCAGCAGATAGAGGTTAAGGCTGACGACGATCAGCACGATGACCCGGCCCGCCCACTGGACGGTTTTCGTATTCACCATATCACCCATCAGGCTGCGGTTACCGGTAAAAGCCAGCAACGGCAGCAATGCCAGCGCAATCCCGAAGCTCAGCAAGACCTGGCTCATCACCAGAATGCGTGTGGCATCTAATCCCATCAGGATCACAATAAAAGACGGCATCATGGTCACCGTACGGCGAACCCACAGCGGAATGTAGAATTTCACGAACCCCTGCATCACCACCTGCCCGGCCAGCGTACCGACCACTGTTGAAGATAAACCGGCAGCCACCAGACTCAGACCAAAGGTAGTCGCAGCAGCGTGACCCAGCAACGGTTGCAGCGTCAGATAGGCTTCATCCAGCTCGCTGATCCCACTGTGTCCGCTGAAATGAAATGCCGCTGCGGCTGTCGCCATCATCGCCAGATTCACGAAACCGGCAATAGTCATGGCAATGCCGACATCCAGCTTGGTGGCTGAATAACGCTGCGCTTTAGAGGCTTTACCGCCCCGCTGAGTCAGCGAGGAGTGCAGATAGATGACATGCGGCATGATGGTCGCACCGAGTACACCGGCAGCCAGATAGACTGAATCGGCGGTTGGCAGTGCAGGGATCAACATGCCTTTGCCCAGCGCCACCATGCTCGGTTGCGAAAAGAATAACTCAACGATATACGCCGCCGCGACAAAAAGCAGCAAACCGGCGATCACCAGTTCCAGCGGCTTTTGCCCGCGTTTTTGCAGCCCGAGGATAATAAAGGTCGCAATCCCGGTGAGCACCGCGCCTTGTAACAGCGATACCCCGAGAAGCAGTTTAAAGCCAATGGCGGCACCAATAAATTCGGCAAGATCGGTAGCCATCGCGATAATTTCCGCCTGCACCCAGTAAGCCCAGACAGCCGGACGCGGGAAACGATCGCGGATATGTTCGGCCAGGTTTTTGCCGGTGGCGATACCGAGTTTGGCAGACAACAACTGGATCAACATCGCCATGATGTTGGCCCATACCACCACCCACAGCAACTGATAACCGTAAGAGGCTCCGGCCTGAATATTAGTCGCAAAGTTGCCCGGATCGATATAACCGATGGCGGCAATAAAAGCCGGCCCCATCAGTGAAAGCTTCATCTTTCTGGACGCGCGGCCTGTGGATTCGGCCCGGCTGTTCAGCATAGTTAGTTAACCCTTACAATTATTACGCTTACATCAATCATATCTAATTGATAATGATTATCAAGTGCATTTAGAATGATCTGAGTGATTGCTCTGATAGGCAGCAGCTGTAAGCGGGAAGGTAATAACTGAGAGGTGATTCGCTCACCCGATTTCAGAAAGCCAGACGCATCGTACTTTCCTAAAACAGACATTAACGGGCCAGATTCAGAATGCATTACGGCACATGATAAAACTAGCACAGGAATGCTAATTGTGCTTAGTTTTATTAACATCTTGATTTTTTGTGTGATGAGCCGTGATTTGTTGCAATTCGTGTTTGTAATTTCTATATTTGCAATCGACTTCACGTTTTAAATGTACGCGTTACATAAAATGTCCGTCGAAATATAGCCTGCCTCTAATTTGGAGCACCCATGTCCCGAATATTGCACTTTGTATTAGCGTTGGCCGTTGTCGCTGCACTCGCTTTACTGGTGAGCCGTGACCGGAAAAATATCCGTTTACGTTTCATTGTTCAGCTGCTGGTCATCGAAGTCTTATTAGCCTACTTCTTCCTGAATTCTTCTGTTGGTTTAGGTTTTGTGAAAGGCTTCTCAGACTTGTTTGAGAAATTATTAGGATTCGCTGCGGAAGGGACCGGCTTCGTATTTGGAGGCATGAGCGATAAAGGATTAGCGTTCTTCTTCTTGAAAGTTTTGTGTCCGATCGTGTTCATTTCTGCACTCATCGGTATTTTACAACACATTCGTGTACTGCCTTTCGTCATCCGTATTATCGGTACGGTTCTGTCGAAAATTAATGGCATGGGAAAACTGGAATCTTTCAACGCCATCAGCTCCCTGATTTTGGGTCAGTCAGAAAACTTTATCGCGTATAAAGATATTCTGAGCAAAATGTCTGAAAAACGTATGTACACCATGGCAGCCACAGCAATGTCGACGGTTTCTATGTCGATTGTGGGTGCGTATATGACCATGCTCGAACCGCGCTTTGTTGTTGCTGCGCTGGTGCTCAACATGTTCAGTACTTTCATCGTACTGTCGTTGATCAACCCTTATAAAGTTGATTCAGAAGAAGACCTGCAAATCGGTAATACGCATCAGGGCCAGAGCTTCTTTGAAATGCTGGGTGAATATATCCTGGCGGGTTTCAAAGTGGCTATCATCGTTGCAGCCATGCTGATTGGTTTCATCGCACTGATCTCCTGCCTGAATGCATTGTTTGACGTGGTATTCGGTATCACCTTCCAGGGCGTGCTGGGTTATGTCTTCTATCCGTTCGCATGGATGATGGGTGTGCCAAGCCACGAAGCCTTGCAAGTCGGCAGCATCATGGCAACCAAACTGGTTTCCAATGAATTCGTTGCGATGTTGGATCTGCAAAAAGTCGCGACTGAGCTGTCACCTCGCGGCGTGGGCATCCTGTCCGTGTTCCTGGTGTCATTCGCAAACTTTTCCTCGATCGGTATCGTTGCAGGTGCTATTAAAGGTCTGAACGAACATCAGGGCAACGTGGTTTCACGCTTCGGTCTGAAACTGCTGTACGGCTCAACGCTGGTCAGCGTGTTGTCTGCTTCTATCGCAGGTCTGGTACTGGCGTAGTAAGCCAATACAGAACGACAAGAAACCCGCTTCGGCGGGTTTTTTTATGTCTGCAATTCAGGCAGGAAAACCGGAAGGAAAATCACAAACCCCGGAAAGCAAAAAACCTGCCGAAGCAGGTTTCTTTAATATTTGGTGGAGATAAGCGGGATCGAACCGCTGACCTCTTGCATGCCATGCAAGCGCTCTCCCAGCTGAGCTATACCCCCACACGAGGTTGTATCTGTTTACTTTTTGTTTCCCTGGGAAGGAAACAGCCAACTTGCTCTGGAAAGGAAGTTGGTGGAGATAAGCGGGATCGAACCGCTGACCTCTTGCATGCCATGCAAGCGCTCTCCCAGCTGAGCTATACCCCCAATTCATGCCCGTAAAAACGGGTGAACGGGGCGCATAATATGAAACGTCGCTACCCCTGTCAACGGCTAAATCCGTTTCTGAATTCAAGCGCTGAAAAAGCCGTCAAATCCCTCATCCCTCCGGCAAAAAACACCTTTCTTCAGGGAAATTTTCAGACAGACACTTTGTTTTACAAAACACCCGCCAGCCCGCACGATTCCTAGCTTTCTGATCTGCTTACGCATTTCCTTAACATCTATGTCCGAATAATTAATAGAATGTTAGCAGACTATGAAAATCGTCTTGTTTTGAGATAAATCTCAGAATAGACTGCTCGCGCAATAATCATAACTTAAACCATTCGAGCACTCCCATGTCCTTGTATTCACCTAAAGAAATCGCTTCCATCGCCGTCACAGCGGGCGTTAATAAAAGCCGCGCCACCGTGTTGAATTTGTTAATTTTGGGCTTCCTGGCTGGCGCCTTTATCGCCACCGGTTTCCTGTTGGATCTGCATGTAATAGGGACATTACCTGCTTCCTGGGGTTCATTCAGTAACTTGCTGGGCGCTGCTGTGTTTCCGGTAGGCATCATTCTGACTGTATTAGCAGGGGGAGAACTGCTGACCGGTAATATGATGACCTTACCTATCGCCTGGTTCGCGCGTCAGATCAGCCTTTACGCTGTTTTGCGCAACTGGTTCTGGGTGACTGTCGCTAACCTGCTGGGCAGTCTGGCCGTGGCCTATTTCTTCGGTCACGTTCTGGGGCTGACGGAAGGGGCTTTCCTGAGCAAAACCGTGGCAACCGCCACTGCGAAGGTCAATGCAGACTTCATGCACGCGTTCATTTCTGGTATCGGCTGTAACTGGCTGGTGTGTCTGGCAATCTGGCTGGCCTTCGCCAGTAAAGAAGTGGGCGGCAAAGTGATCGGTATGTGGTTCCCGGTTATGGCGTTCGTGGCCATCGGCTTCCAGCACGTGGTGGCAAATATGTTCATCGTGCCTGCAGCAATCTTTGCCGGTGCTCTGAGCTGGTCAGAATATCTGCCTAACTTCGTGGCCGTCTTCCTCGGTAACGCTGTAGGGGGTGCAGGCTTCGTTGGTCTGATGTATTTCCTGGCCTACCGTCCGACCGTTGAAACACCGGCGACTGAACAACGTTAATTAAGCCGTTTTCACGCTTACGTTTTACGGAAATACAAAAGCCAGCCGGTTTCCCGTGCTGGCTTTTTTACGACTGTTTTTAACAAGCTACTGAGCGGTCATTACTGCGCTTGTGTTTCACGCTCAGCAATGAAGGCTAATGCCATATCGATACGCGCCAGCACACGGCGCTGACCGATAGCATGAACGGTGACGTCAACACCCGGTGACTGACCTGCGCCGGTTACCGCAACGCGCAGTGGCATCCCTACTTTACCCATCCCCACTTCCAGCTCATCCGCTGTGCCCTGAATCGCGTGGTGAATGTTCTCAGCAGTCCAGTCAGTGATTGCAGCCAGTTTGGCGCGCACCACTTCCAGCGGCTGGCGCGCAACCGGACGTAAATGTTTCTTCGCCGCATCCGCATCAAACTCTGCAAAATCTTCATAAAAGTAACGGCAGGACTCGGCCATTTCTTTCAGGGTCTTGCAGCGCTCACCCAGCAGGGTGACGATTTCGAACAGTTGCGGGCCGTTACGGGTTTCGATACCTGCCTGCTCCACATGCCACAACAGATGGGTCGCCACATAATGCGGATCCATCGTATTAATGTAGTGGTGGTTCAGCCATTGCAGTTTTTCAGTGTTGAACGCACTGGCTGATTTGCTGACGTTTTCCAGTGAAAACAGGGCCTTCATTTCATCACGGCTGAAAATTTCCTGATCGCCATGAGACCAGCCCAGACGCACCAGATAGTTCAGCAGGGCTTCGGGCAGATAACCGTCATCACGGTATTGCATCACGCCTACCGCACCGTGGCGTTTAGACAGTTTTTTACCGTCATCGCCCAGAATCATTGAAACGTGCGCATAAACCGGTACCGGTGCGCCAAGCGCTTTCAGTATGTTGATCTGGCGCGGAGTATTGTTGATGTGATCTTCACCACGGATAACATGGCTGATTTCCATATCCCAGTCATCAACGACAACGCAGAAGTTATAGGTCGGGGAACCATCGGTACGGCGGATGATCAGATCATCAAGCTCGTCATTGCTAAATTCGATCGGACCGCGGATCTGGTCGTCAAAAATAACCGAACCTTCCTGCGGGTTACGAAAACGCACGACACACGGCTCATCGGCCGCGTGATGTTCATGGCTGTCGCGACAATGGCCGTCATAACGAGGCTTCTCGTTATTCGCCATTTGTTCCTCACGCAACGCTTCCAGACGTTCTTTAGAACAATAGCATTTATAAGCCGTGCCGTTTTCCAGCATCTCATCAATCACCGCGTTATAACGGTCAAAACGTTTGGTCTGGAAATACGGGCCTTCATCCCAGTCCAGATTCAGCCAGTTCATGCCATCCATAATCGCGTCAATAGCAGCCTGGGTGGAGCGTTCGAGATCGGTGTCTTCGATACGCAGCACAAATTCACCGCCAAGGTTGCGGGCAAAGAGCCAGGAATAGAGCGCGGTACGGGCGCCACCGACGTGCAGATAGCCGGTCGGGCTTGGGGCAAAACGGGTTTTGATTTTCATCCGGGTGCAACCTTAATCACGCAACGCCAAAAAAACGTCGCTATCAATTAACAAAAAGTGGCAGACATTCTACCACTCTGCCCTGATTCCTCAACGCACAACCAGAGGCAGTCGCGTGGTTTAAGGCCATGAATGCGTAAAGAATCGACTACGGGGGCGAGAAACCCGTCAGGTTGACTAAAAATAAGCCGAACGAACATTTTTGTTTTTAAAAAGCGTTGACGTAATTTCAAGTATCCCTATAATGCGACTCCATCACGACGGGGGCGATTAGCTCAGTTGGTAGAGCATCTCCTTTACACGGAGGGGGTCGGCGGTTCGAGCCCGTCATCGCCCACCACTCTTTAAGAGTGCCGCGTTGTGATAAGTAGGAAGAATTGAGAAATGGGCGATTAGCTCAGTTGGTAGAGCATCTCCTTTACACGGAGGGGGTCGGCGGTTCGAGCCCGTCATCGCCCACCATTTCTCAGCACATTTCTTCTTACCGAGGGAAGTACCCAGAAGTGGGCGATTAGCTCAGTTGGTAGAGCATCTCCTTTACACGGAGGGGGTCGGCGGTTCGAGCCCGTCATCGCCCACCACTTCTGCGGGCCGTTAGCTCAGTTGGTAGAGCAGTTGACTTTTAATCAATTGGTCGCTGGTTCGAATCCAGCACGGCCCACCAATTCAGAAAAAAGCGCCTTCAGGCGCTTTTTTCGCATCTGTACTCCGGAACTTTAACCGTGATGGAGGCGAACCAGCTGCTGGTTCGAGCCTCTCTCCCCCTCTTTCCCCCCTATTTTAATTTAAACATCGGCACGACTTTGTTGTGCAGCGCCGGGTTATCGCTTTCATCTTTCAAATTCACGCCCGACAGCTGGCGATGGAAGGACTGCTCAAGCAGCCAGGCGAGTTTAAAAGCGGCCTGCGGATAATTGAGCCCTTCCGGCCGCACATTGGAAATACAATTTCTTTCCGATTCCAGCCTTTTGGTATGCGGCCCCCAGGTCATGTAAATACCTAAACTGTCGGGAGAGGATAATCCCGGGCGTTCTCCTATCAAAATCGCCACAGCCTTCGCTTTCATCACCTGCGCAATATCATCGCCCAGTGCCACCCGCGACTGATGCGCAAGTATCACCGGCCCGATTTTCAGCTCCAGCGTACGCAGATACGGCAATAACGCCGCAATCAAGGGTACGGCCTGGCGGTGCACGGCTTTCGATGACAGACCATCAGCAATGACCAGTATTACGTCTGCCGGCTCCGGTGCCAGCTGCTGCAATGCCTGACGGCTGGTTTCTGACAATTTGCGCCCGAGATCAGGACGACAAAGATAGGTCGCCCTGTCCGGAGCCGCGCTGGCAACGGTCAGTGTTTCCAGCCCCAGCGCATAAAGTTCGGGTTCAAGCTTCTGGCTGTCAAAGGGCTGATGTACGGCATCACGCGCCTGCGCATGCGCTAAACCAAACCGTAGCAGCTCTTCTGTGGGCAAACTCGACCCTGCCCGTCCCAGCGCGATACGTGCGGCCGTAAACTGACGCAGCGTTTCCCAGGGGTTATTATGTACCACGGACGATAAGCCCTGCCCTTTTTCATTGTTCATCAACGCCAACCTCAGCTCAGTTGCGGTAACTGACGCAGTAACGGATGGGACGCGCGGGTATCCTGTAAGGCGCCCTGCGGATCAATAATTTTCATTTTCTCCAGCCACACGGCAAATTCCGGCGCATGTTTCAGCCCGAGTAATTCGCGGATATATAACGCATCATGGAAAGAAGTGCTCTGATAATTGAGCATGATGTCATCCGCGCCCGGTACGCCAATCAGGAATGTCAGTCCGGCGGTGCCAAGCAGCGTCAGTAAAGTATCCATATCATCCTGATCGGCTTCGGCATGGTTGGTGTAACAGACATCGCAACCCAGCGGTACGCCCAGCAGTTTGCCGCAGAAATGGTCTTCCAGTCCTGCACGGATGATTTGCTTGCCGTCATACAGATATTCCGGCCCGATAAACCCCACCACGGTATTGATCAGCAGCGGTGAAAAATGCCGTGCAATCGCGTATGCCCGCGCTTCACAGGTTTGCTGATCTATCCCGAAGTGTGCATTAGCGGATAAACAACTCCCCTGCCCGGTTTCGAAATACATCACATTGTCGCCGAGCGTCCCACGCCTGAGGCTGAGTGCCGCCTGTTGCGCTTCCGCCAGCAATGCCAGATTGATACCAAACCCGCTGTTCGCCGCTTCAGTGCCTGCAATTGACTGAAACACCAGATCCACCGGCGCGCCGCGCTCCACCAGTTTGATGGTGTTGGTAACATGGGTCAGAACGCAGGACTGCGTAGGAATGTCAAAGCGCGTGATGATGTCATCAAGCATGTAATTGAGATTTTCCAGCAACGGTAAACTGTCGCTGGCGGGATTGATGCCGATTACCGCATCGCCGGAACCATAGAGCAAGCCGTCAAGCATACTGGCAGCAATGCCCTGTAAGTTATCGGTCGGATGATTCGGTTGCAGGCGCACGCTCATGTGACCAGGCAATCCGATAGTGTTGCGAAATTGAGTGATCACTCTGCATTTTTTAGCCACCAGGATCAGATCCTGATTACGCATCAGCTTGCTGACAGCTGCCGCCATTTCCGGCGTAATCCCGCGGGCAACCGCAGCCAGCACCGTACTGTCCGTTTTCTCACTGAGCAGCCAGTCGCGGAAATCTCCGACGGTGAGATGCGAGATCGCGGCAAACGCCGCGACATCATGAGTATCGACAATCAGCCGCGTGACCTCATCATCCTCATACGGCACCAGTAATTGTTGCAGAAAGGTTTTGAGCGGCACATCGGCCAGTGCCATTTTCGCCGCCATCCGCTCTTCGGCGCTGGCGGCAGCCACTTCAGCCAGATAATCACCTGACCGTGCGGGCGACGCCTTTGCCATCAGTTCGCGTAAATCCTCAAACTGATAGCGTCGGTGACTTAATGTCGTCTGAAACATAACACTCCTTAGCGCACCGGATTATTTGCTGCTTTTAGCGGGCACCGGGCGCAGGCCACGTAATTGCGGATCTTCTGCAGCATCCGTTCGCGCCTGATGGGTGATGCGGAACCAGGCATACGCCAGCAACATCATGGCGGCGAAAATCAGAAACAGTAAGGTGTTGTAGTAAATCATAGCGATCAGACAGACAACAGCCAGTACCAGCGCCAGCGCCGGTGCAAAAGGATAGAGCGGCGCACGGAACGGGCGGATTAAATTCGGTTCGCTGCGACGCAGCTTAAACAGCGCGGCCATAGAAATGATGTACATCACAATGGCACCAAATACCGACATCGTCACGATATTGGCCGTCAGCGGCTGGCCGCCGATGACGATCAGTGAATCTGAGAAAATGGCCGCAATGCCCACAACGCCCCCGGCGATGATACCGAGATGCGGTGTCTGGAAACGGGCATTGACGCTGGCCAGTCGTTTAGGCAAATAACCCGCCCGGGCCAGCGCAAAGATCTGCCGGGAATATCCCATGATAATGCCATGGAAAGAGGCTATCAGGCCAAACAGCCCCAGCCAGACCAGCATATGTAGCCAGCCGCTGTTGCTGCCGACAATCAGTTTCATGGCCTGTGGTAAGGGGTCGTTAATGTTCGACAGCTTGGTCCAGTCGCCCACACCACCGGCAAACAACATCACGCCGAGCGCCAGAACGGTCAGGGTCAGAATACCGCCGATAAAGGCTTTCGGAATGGTACGCTGCGGATCTTTTGCCTCCTCTGCGGCCATTGATGCGCCTTCTATGGCCAGGAAAAACCAGATGGCAAAAGGTATGGCTGCAAAGATGCCGGAAAACGCCGCCGGGCTGAAAGTGTCGCTGCCCGCCCATCCGCCGTGAACAAAGTTCGACATTTCAAAACCGGGTGCCACCACGCCCATAAAGACCAGCAATTCGAAAATCGCCAGTAACGTGACCAGCAGTTCAAAGGTGGCGGCAATACTGACACCAAGAATATTGAGCACCATAAATACCAGATACGCGCCTACAGCCACCCATTTCGGCTCAATGGCCGGAAACTGCACATTGAGATACGCGCCGATCGCCATCGCGATAGCGGGCGGTGCAAAGACAAACTCCACCAGCGTGGCAAAACCCGCCACAAATCCACCGGTGGGCCCGAACGCACGGTAAGCGTAAGCGAAAGGCCCGCCGGCGTGCGGAATCGATGTGGTGAGTTCAGTAAAACTGAAAATAAAGGCACAATACATGGCCGCTATCACCAGTGCGGTGATAAGAAAGCCCAGCGTGCCTGCCTGCGCCCAGCCATAACTCCAGCCAAAATATTCGCCGGAGATTACCAGTCCGACAGCGATGCCCCAGAGTTTAAAGCTCCCCAGTGTACGTTTTAAAACGGGTGCGACTTTCGTGGTTTGCATAAATGATCCCCTGCCCGGTGGTAAATCAATTCTGTAAGAAGAGAAAATATGACAGCCTTGCCCATTCCTGGTGTTACAAAGGTTGATGTTGCAAAGGCTGTACCACTTAAGAAGCCCTGAGCAAATGCGGTCCGGAGCCGTATTCCGGGGAGATTTGCCACATTTTAGCGCGCTGCAGTCAACCGCATCTCCGAAATGGTGCGTTGAAAAAGTGTCACCAAATGGCGCTACACTTTGGCTTCTCAGAACGAAGATGTGCAAAAAGGAGAACATCGCATGGCGACCCTGGAACAGAGAATCATTACCTGGCTCAGAGAGGAACCGCTTCACTTGCAGGCGCTGACGCAGGCACATGCACTGGGTCTTAACGACGGGTGGCTGGCGGCGGGATTTGTCCGGAATCTGGTCTGGGACCGGCTGCACGGCTATATACAGGCCACACCGCTTAATGATATCGACCTGGTATATTTCAATCCTCAGGATTGTTCGGCACAGACTGACGAACGTTATGAACAACATCTGAAAGCGAATTCGCCCGATCTCCCCTGGTCAGTGAAAAATCAGGCCCGCATGCATGAGCGCCACGGTCACACGCCTTATGCCTCCAGCGCTGAGGCAATGAGCTACTGGGTGGAAGTGGAAACGGCCATTGGCGCAAGAATGAATGCTGAGGGGCATATTGAGCTGAATGCACCGCTGGGACTGGAGGCTTTGTTTGCTTTCAGTATTACGCCAAACCCGCGCCATGCGATCCCCGCCGTTTTTGCCGAACGGGTCCGCAGCAAAGGCTGGCTGAGCCGGTGGCCGAAGCTCAGCGTGAAAGCGTGAATCGAATAAAAACCATAAATACTGTAAGGAATATGAAAAGCCGGTAAAGCCTCTCTGATTACTGCCGATATCTGTTACGCACGCTTACGTGCAAAATTTGATTCTTACTAAGTGAGGCTTTTTATGACAACTATCAGCGCGACTGGCAGTTCGGTGGGCTCCGCGTCCACCAGTGACTCAGGCAGTGCCAGCCAGATTGCAAAACTGACTAAGCAGATTACCAAACTGACTGAACAGCTCAAAAGTCTGGGCGGTTCAGGCGAAGATGCTGACACAGTTAAGCAAAAGCAAGAACTCCTGCAGCAGCAAATCGAACTGCTGCAACAGCAAATCGCTCAGATTCAACAACAGCAGGCTCAGAAAGCGCTTCAGCAACAGCAGCAACAACAAGCCGCCGCCGAAATGAAGAAAGACGAAGGCGTGAATAAGCCCTCAGAAACCAATGCTGTCGATATTTACGTGTAACCGCAGTTAAAGCCTGAAACAGCCGGCAAGGTATCAGAGTCCGTACATTCCCTGCTGGCTGCGTTTTTCCCGCAATAAGTTCGCCTGCTCTTTCACCACCTGCCAGATAGCCTGCGCAGCGGGTGATAACGACCGGTTTTTACGTTTGACCAACATCAGTACCCGGTTAATTTCCGGCACCAGATTTTTCACCACCAGACGGCTCCCTTGCGGCATGGGTAAAGCCAGCGCCGGGATCACACTGATGCCAATCCCGGCTTCAACCATCGGGAATAAAGTGGCCGGATGGCCGATTTCCTGGGCGATCATGGTATCCACTTTCTGCGCTTTCAGTGCGCCGTCAATCAGGATCCGGCTTCCTGATGCGTAATCCTGCAGCACCAGTTTTTGGCCGTTCAGCGCCTGCCATTCAACTTCCGCCAGCGCCGCCAGCGGGTGATCCTCGCGACACATCAGTAAAAACGGCTCGTGCAAAATAGGCTCGCAGTCGAGGTCGGTGCTTTCACCCGGATCAATCACAATGCCGAAATCCACTTCCGCATTTCTGACGCTGTGAAGCACCAGTTGCTGCGCCTGGTCACGCAGCAGGATACTGATCTCAGGATACTGTCGCTCGCCGCTGGAGATACATTGTGGCATCAGTTGCGCCGAAATCGTCTGGCTTGAAGCAATGCGCACCCGGCCATTGTGCTGTGTGCCAAAGCTGCGGGTATCAAGCAGCATGGCGTGGAGTTCGTCGAGCAACGGCTCGACACGATTCGCCAGGCGCAGACCGGCGTCGGTGAGCACGACTTCGCGCGTTGTGCGGTCCAGCAAGCGTACCCCCATTTCAGCTTCCAGTTCTTTCATACTGTGGCTGACAGCCGACTGGCTTAACCCTATCGCTTCCCCTGCCCGGCTAAAACTGCCATAGCGTGAAACCGCCACGAACACGCGAAGTTGTCTGAGTGAATAATTCATGAATTTTCTGCATTAATGGATTAAATAAATCAATTTTTTAATTATATCGGAAAAGCACAAAATAGCCGCATTCAGAGACAACCTTTCCGAGACCTGCTATGCGCTTCTTACCTGATCGCTTCACCCTGACACTTATCGCCACTGTTCTGCTGGCGACATTCTTCCCGGCCAGCGGCATATTTGTCGCTTTCTTCAATAACCTGACCATTTTCGCCATTGGTCTGTTGTTTTTCATGCATGGCGCAAAACTCTCACGCGAAGCTATTTTTCAGGGCAGCAATAACTGGCGTTTACATTTATGGGTGATGTTCAGCACTTTCATTTTATTCCCGATCCTCGGGCTGCTTTTTCAGTGGTGGCATCCGGTGGATGTCAGCCCGCAAATTTACAGCGGCTTTGTGTATCTGTGTATTTTGCCCGCCACCGTGCAGTCGGCGATTGCGTTTACCTCACTGGCGGGCGGCAACGTGGCGGCAGCGGTGTGCAGTGCTTCCGCATCAAGCCTGCTGGGGATTTTTGTTTCACCGTTGCTGGTCAGCCTGCTGATGCATGTACAGGGGGAAACGGGGAATGGTTTAGCACAGGTCTGGCATATTGTGCTGCAACTGCTGGTGCCGTTTGTCGCCGGACACTTGCTGCGTCCGCTGATTGGCGGCTTTGTCGAACGCCACCGTAAAATGATTGGCAAAACCGACCAGACATCGATTTTGCTGGTGGTGTATTCCGCTTTCAGTGAAGCCGTGACTCAGGGGATCTGGCATCAGGTCGGTGTCGGCTCGCTGTTGTTTATCCTGGTGTTCAGTCTGGTACTGCTGGCCTTTATTCTGGTCATTAACACCTACATGGCGCGCTGGATGGGCTTCAGTAAACCCGATGAAATCACTATCGTATTCTGCGGCTCGAAGAAAAGTCTGGCGAACGGTATTCCGATGGCGAATATTCTGTTTCCGGTCAGTGCCATTGGCATGATGGTGCTGCCGCTGATGATTTTCCATCAGGTACAGCTGATGACCTGTGCGGTGCTGGCGAAACGTTATCAGAAAAAGCAGCAGGAAGCGGCGCTCAAACAAACGCCTGTCACTGAATAGCGCAGGCGAATAACAGGCAGAAAAAAGGCGCTGACATCAGCGCCTTCTACATCGGGTAGACGGACCGTTACTCGTCGGTGCCACCCAGCCCCGGACCATGACGACGCAGCGGATTGATCAGGCTTTGCAATCCTTCACTTTTGATCGCCAGCGTCAGTTGCATCAGTTCACCCAGTTTCCCCTGCGGGAATTCGTCTTTACGGGCGAACCACAGCAGATATTCTTCCGGCAGGTCGATCAGCACGCGTCCGGCATACTTACCGAACGGCATGACCGTATTGGCTATCTGGATCAGATCTTCTTTTTCCATGCTTTATTCACCCAGCAGACGGATCATTTCCGCCTCGTCGATCACCTCAATACCCAGTTCCTGTGCTTTCGCCAGCTTGGATCCTGCCGCTTCACCGGCAATCACCAGATCAGTTTTCTTCGACACGCTGCCGGAGACTTTTGCCCCCAGCGCGGTCAGACGATCTTTGGCTTCATCGCGTGAAAGGATCGAAAGCGAACCGGTCAACACCACGGTTTTACCGGCAAACGGACTGTCAATTTCCTCCGGTACAATGACCTGCACTTCCGGCCAGTGAATATTAATTTCAGGGCTTAACAGCTCATCAATCACCTGCTGGTTATGTTCTTCCGACAGGAAATTGACCACATGTTTAGCCACCACATCGCCGACATCCTGCACGCTTTTCAGCGACTCAATATCTGCCGCTTTAAGCGCCTCAACCGAGCCGTAATGCGCGGCAAGGTTAGCGGCTGTGGCTTCGCCCACTTCACGAATGCCCAGCGCATACAGGAATCTGGCCAGCGTGGTTTCTTTGGCTTTTTCCAGCGCAGTAACCACGTTCTGTGCCGATTTAGGTCCCATGCGATCCAGACCGGTAAGTTTACCCGCCGTCAGCCGGAACAGATCCGCCGGCGTTTTGACATATTCTTTCTCGACCAGTTGATCGATGATTTTGTCGCCCATGCCATCAACATCCAGCGCCCGGCGGGAGACAAAATGTTTCAGCGCTTCTTTACGCTGTGCACCACAAATCAGACCCGCCGTACAACGCGCTACCGCTTCACCTTCGACACGTTCGACATCGGAGTGACAGACCGGACAATGCGTCGGGAAAACCACTTCACGGGCATCTTGCGGACGTTCATCCAGCACCACGCCCACGACCTGTGGGATAACGTCACCGGCACGGCGGACAATCACGGTATCGCCGATACGCAGGCCCAGACGTTCGATTTCATCAGCATTATGCAGCGTCGCGTTGCTGACCATCACACCCGCAACCAGCACGGGATCAAGACGTGCGACCGGCGTGATCGCACCGGTGCGCCCGACCTGGAACTCGACATCTTTCACCCGCGTAATCTGTTCCTGCGCCGGGAATTTAAACGCTGTCGCCCAACGCGGTGCCCGCGCCACAAAACCCAGTGCTTCCTGAATATCCAGCGAATCAATTTTCACGACCACGCCGTCAATATCAAACCCCAGCAATGGACGTTCCGCTTCAACCTGACGGTAAAACGCCAGCACTTCATCACTGCCGGTGCAAAGACGCACACGATCGCTGACCGGTAAACCCCAGGCCCTGAATTGTTGCAGGCGGGCAAGATGACTACGCGGCAGCTCCCCCCCTTCCAGCAGACCCACGCCGTAGCAGAAGAAAGTCAGCGGACGTCTGGCGGTGATACGCGGATCAAGCTGACGTAATGAACCTGCAGCGGCATTACGCGGGTTAGCAAATACTTTGCCCCCGGTACGGCGTGCTTCAGCGTTCATCGCTTCAAAGCCAGGCTGTGGCATAAACACTTCACCCCGCACCTCAAGACGTGCAGGAATATTGTCGCCATGCAGGCGCAGGGGGATGGCACGTATTGTGCGCACGTTGGCCGTAATATTCTCACCGGTCGTGCCATCGCCACGTGTGGCGGCCTGCACCAGTTCGCCATTTTCATACAACAGGCTCACTGCCAGCCCGTCAAGTTTCAGTTCGCAGCAGAAAGTCAGCGGTTCTGACGTCTTCAGACGATCCTGAACACGTTTATAAAATGCCAGATAGCTTTCTTCATCAAATACGTTGTCCAGCGACAACATCGGTATCTGATGCCTGACCTGTTCAAATGCGGAAAGCGGTGCCGCGCCCACGCGCTGCGTCGGTGAATCTGCGGTGACCAGTTCAGGATGCGCGGTTTCCAGCTCACGTAACTCGCGCATTAAGCGGTCATATTCGGCGTCAGGCACTTCCGGGGCATCCAGAACGTGATATTGATATTCGTGATGGCGTAACTGAGTGCGTAACTGATTGATCTGTTCTTCGATAGTGGCCATGACTCACCGTGGAGATAAAAAACCCCCGGCAAGCGGGGGTCAGGGGAATGGGTATTTCACGAAAGCCTGACTCAGGCGATCGCCTCGAGGACCTCGCGGATCCGCGCTTTGTACGTTTCGAGCTTCTGCGGCGTAATCATACGACGCTCATCGTCAAGCACCATCGCACCGACATCATCGGCAATACGTTGGGCAGACTGCAGCAGCAGTTTGAAGTTCTGATGCGCATCACCGTAGCAAGGCACCATCATAAACAACGTCACACCCGGCGTAGAGAAGTCAGACATATTGTCCGGGTCAAAAGAACCCGGTTTAACCATATTGGCCAGACTGAACAACACCGGACCGCTCCCGGCAGGGCTGACATGGCGATGGAAAATATTCATCGCACCAAACTGGAAACCGGCCTGAAGCACGCTGTTAAGCAACACTTCACCACCGATGACACCGCCCTGATGGGCAGCAACATGCAGTACCAGGACCGTTTCTTTCAGTTTCGCTTTCTCAGCCGGGGCTTCTTCTGCCGGGGCAAAAGGCGCAGCCTGAGGTTCTGCTTTCGCAGCAGGCGCCGCGTCAGCATGGATATCTTGCGGCGCAACCGGCGCATGCGTTCTGGCTTCAGGTGCGGAGTCCTGAGGTGCAAAATCAGCGACAGGTTCGCGACGCGGTGCAGTGGCGGATTCAGAGGCTGAATAACCACTCAGCAACGGATCATCCTGCGCAGCATATTGCGGTGGCTGAGCCGGTTGTTGAGGACGAGCAACAGGTGCTGGCGCTGGCTGCGCAGGAGAAACCTGCGGCTGACGTGGCGGTGCAGTCTGTTCAGGCTCATCATACTGACCAAAAGTCGGTTCATCCTGAGGATAAGCAGGACGCACGCGCACTTCCCCCACTCCATCGACAAAATCTTCGGACGGAGATTGTTCCCGTTCTTTTTTCACACGTTTAGCTGGACGATCGCGGAAAAGCGAAGAGCGTTCTTTACGGCTGGTCCACAAACCGTGTAACAACAACGCTATTATGGCGATCGCACCAACAACGATTAATATCAGACGCAAATCCTGCATCATTGCTATCTCTGTTGTTCTAATACATTGCCACCACGGCAAACATTCACATGATTAACTCTATTTGCCCACGTAGATAAGTGCAAGTCTCGACTCTACTTTCTGCTAATAAATAGGGCAGTTGCACCTTTTTTTGCTGTTTTTTCAGCCAATCCACCGCTAGCCAGTGGAAAATCATACCGATATGATAGCCCATGTCATTCAACTCAGAGAGAAAATTTCGTTTATGAGCTCATCGCAAAGCGCCAGACAAGAAAACGGCGTACATTATTTCACACAGGGCTGGACGCTCATTTCCTTACCCGGGATACGACGTTTTGTGATTTTACCCCTGGCTGTCAACGTGCTGCTGATGGGCGGTGCATTCTGGTGGCTGTTCACCCAACTGGGTGAATGGATCCCGGCAATGATGAGCAAGGTGCCGTCGTGGCTCAGCTGGCTGGATTATCTGATCTGGCCGGTGGCGGTGCTTTCCGTGGTACTGGTGTTCAGCTATTTCTTCAGCACCCTTGCCAACTGGATAGCCGCCCCCTTCAGCGGATTACTCGCCGAACAGCTCGAAGCGCGTCTTACCGGCAAACCGCTGCCTGATACGGGCATCTGGGACATCATGAAAGATCTCCCGCGTATCATGAAACGTGAGTGGCAGAAACTGGCGTATTACCTGCCACGCGCCCTGCTGCTGTTCGCGCTGTATTTCATTCCGGTGATAGGCCAGACTATCGCGCCCGTACTGTGGTTCTTTTTCAGCGCGTGGATGGTCGTGATTCAGTATTGCGATTATCCGTTCGATAATCACAAAGTCAGTTTTGCCGATATGCGTCGCTCACTTGGCAGCAATAAAATCGACAACATGCAATTTGGTTCTCTGGTCAGTCTGTTTACGATGATCCCGGTGCTGAATCTGGTGATCCTGCCGGTTGCTGTATGCGGCGCGACGGCCATGTGGTGTGACCGTTACCGCGATGTTTACGTCAAAAATAATATCGATGTGAATGCCACCCGAAAATAGTCCCTTTTTCTCACAGCCGCCTGCGGGCGGCTGCCTGCTATGCTTGACTTTTCTTCACCGAACTTATTTCTTAATAACGTATCGGTATAGCAAATACCAAAACCTTACTTCACTGGGAAAGCGGTTCGCGTATGCTTTCCTGATTCCCACTTATTTCATAGTGTTGAAAGCTTCACACCGTGAATATTTCATACAGGTAAAGGACGGGTTATGAGCAAGATCTATGAAGACAATTCATTAACAATTGGCCATACGCCACTGGTTCGTCTGAACCGTATCGGTAATGGTCGTATTCTGGCTAAGGTCGAGTCACGTAACCCGAGCTTCAGCGTAAAATGCCGTATCGGTGCGAACATGATTTGGGATGCTGAGAAAAAAGGCATTCTGACCAAAGATATCGAACTGGTTGAACCCACCAGCGGTAACACCGGTATTGCACTGGCTTATGTGGCTGCCGCGCGGGGTTACAAACTGACACTGACCATGCCGGAAACCATGAGCGTTGAACGTCGTAAGCTGCTTAAAGCTCTCGGCGCCAATCTGGTGCTGACCGAAGGCGCCAAAGGCATGAAAGGCGCGATTGCCAAAGCCGAAGAAATTCAGGCCAGCGATCCGCAGCGTTATCTCATTCTTCAGCAGTTCAGCAACCCGGCCAACCCGGCTATCCACGAACAGACTACCGGCCCGGAAATCTGGGAAGATACCGATGGCGCAGTGGATGTGTTGATCGCAGGCGTGGGTACCGGCGGCACGATCACCGGAACGGGTCGTTATCTGAAAAGTAAAAAAAGCAGCGTGAAACTGGTGGCCGTCGAGCCAACCGACTCTCCCGTTATCACCCAGACACTGAACGGCGAAGAAGTCAAACCGGGCCCGCATAAAATTCAGGGTATCGGTGCAGGTTTTATTCCGGGTAACCTGGATCTGGAGTTGCTGGATCGCGTTACGCTGATCACCAACGATGAATCCATTCACATGGCACGCCGTCTGATGGAAGAAGAAGGTATTCTGGCCGGGATTTCTTCCGGTGCAGCAGTTGAAGCTGCGGTGAAATTATCCAAAGAACCGGAGTTTGCAGATAAGACTATCGTGGTTATTCTGCCTTCTTCTGGTGAACGCTATCTGAGTACCGCATTGTTTGCAGATTTATTCACCGAGAAAGAATTGCAACAATAATGCCACATCCTTAAAAGCGGCTAAAAAAGCACCTCAAGGGGTGCTTTTTTGTGGCCTGCGTCAAACTTTACACCACTTCGTCATTGATTTTACCCGCCAGGTTTAGTATTTAACCGGACAATTATTTCGATGCTCGAAATTAATCGCTTCCATGACGCTTCCCGGCTGAATCGATTTACTGATTTGTTACATCAGGGAAAAAGACGGCATAATGGAGGAATAACAGAAAAAGCCTGGATCCAGGGCAAAGAGTTTTATCGCTGAGTGCGTTATTTTCTCTTTTCTGTTGCATCTGAACCTGCCCCTGAACCATAGTCAGGCGCTAATCTCTACAGGCTAAAGTGAAGGCCATAAGCTAAACTTTAGCTCCACAACATTACTTTAATAAGTTGGGGAAACAACAATGTTCCAGCAAGAAGTTACTATTACCGCTCCTAATGGTCTGCACACCCGCCCTGCTGCACAGTTCGTGAAAGAAGCTAAAGGTTTCGCTTCTGACATCACCGTGACTTCAAACGGTAAAAGCGCCAGTGCTAAAAGCCTTTTCAAACTGCAAACTCTGGGCCTGACCCAAGGTACCGTTGTGACCCTCTCAGCTGAAGGTGAAGACGAGCAGAAAGCCGTTGAACACTTGGTAAAACTGATGGCAGAGCTCGAGTAATAAACAACCGCTCTTATATAGTTTAAACCAGTCAAGAGAAAGGTAGGGTTATGATTTCAGGCATTTTAGTATCTCCCGGTATCGCTTTCGGCAAAGCACTTCTGTTGAAAGAAGATGAAATTGTCATCAACCGGAAAAAAATCTCTCCAGATCACGTTGATCAGGAAGTTGAACGTTTCCTGACGGGCCGTGCGAAAGCCTCTGCTCAACTGGAAGTGATCAAGACTAAAGCCGGTGAGACCTTCGGTGAAGAGAAAGAAGCCATCTTCGAAGGCCACATCATGTTGTTGGAAGACGAAGAGCTTGAACAGGAAATCATAGCCCTTATCAAAGACGAGCACGCTTCTGCTGACGCTGCAGCTTTCTCTGTCATTGAAGGCCAGGCGAAAGCCCTGGAAGAGCTTGATGACGAATACCTGAAAGAACGTGCGGCTGACGTACGCGACATCGGCAAACGTCTGCTGCGCAATATTCTGAACATGACCATCGTTGATCTGAGCTCCATTCAGGACGAAGTTATCCTGGTTGCGACCGATCTGACGCCGTCAGAAACTGCACAGCTGAACCTGAACAAGGTTCTGGGCTTTATTACTGATTTGGGTGGCCGTACTTCTCACACCTCGATCATGGCCCGCTCACTGGAACTGCCTGCTATCGTGGGTACCAGCGACGTGACCAAACAAGTCAAAAATGATGACTACCTGATCCTCGATGCCGTGAACAATAAAATCTATGTCAATCCGACAGCAGACATTATTGACGAGCTGAAAGCCGTTCAGAACCAGTACATCAGTGAAAAAGACGAACTGACTAAGCTGAAAGACTTACCGGCTATTACGCTGGATGGCCATCAGGTAGAGGTTTGTGCCAACATCGGTACCGTGCGCGACGTCGCGGGTGCAGAGCGCAATGGCGCTGAAGGTGTCGGCCTGTATCGTACAGAATTCCTGTTCATGGACCGTGACAGCCTGCCTACCGAAGAAGAGCAATTCCAGGCATACAAAGCCGTTGCTGAAGCGATGGGGTCACAGGCGGTTATCGTACGTACCATGGACATCGGCGGTGATAAAGACCTGCCGTACATGAACCTGCCGAAAGAAGAAAACCCGTTCCTGGGTTGGCGCGCAATCCGTATCTGCCTTGATCGCAAAGAAATTCTTCACGATCAGTTGAAAGGCATCCTGCGTGCCTCTGCCTTCGGTAAATTGCGCATCATGTTCCCGATGATCATTTCAGTCGAAGAAGTGCGTGAACTGAAAGCAGAACTTGAACTGCTGAAAGCGCAACTGCGTGAGAAAGGTCAGGCATTCGATGAAACCATTGAAGTGGGTGTGATGGTTGAAACGCCAGCAGCAGCTGTGATTGCGCATCACCTGGCGAAAGAAGTTGATTTCTTCAGTATTGGTACAAACGATCTTACCCAGTATACTTTGGCAGTGGATCGCGGTAACGAGCTGATTTCTCATCTGTACAACCCAATGTCACCGTCTGTGCTTGGTTTAATTAAACAAGTTATTGACGCATCTCATGCTGCCGGTAAATGGACAGGGATGTGCGGCGAGCTAGCCGGCGACGAACGTGCTACACTTCTTCTATTGGGCATGGGGTTAGATGAGTTCAGCATGAGTGCTATCTCTATCCCACGCATCAAGAAAATTATTCGCAATACAAACTTCGAAGATGTGAAAGCGCTGGCAGACCAGGCCCTGGCCCAACCTACGGCGCAAGAGTTGATGAACCTGGTTAACAAGTTCATTGAAGAAAAAACACTCTGCTAATTGCGCGATGCTGGTAAAGCTGCCCAAATTAATGCTTAGGAGAAGATCATGGGTTTGTTCGATAAACTGAAATCATTGGTTTCTGATGATAAAAAAGACGTAGGTACCATTGAGATTGTGGCACCGCTGTCTGGTGAAATTGTCAATATTGAAGACGTGCCTGACGTTGTTTTCGCTGAGAAAATCGTAGGTGACGGTATTGCTATTAAACCTGCTGGCAACAAAATGGTTGCTCCGGTTGATGGCACTATCGGTAAAATCTTCGAAACTAACCATGCTTTCTCAATCGAATCCGACAGTGGCATCGAGTTGTTCGTGCACTTCGGTATCGACACCGTTGAACTGAAAGGCGAAGGCTTCAAACGCATCGCTGAAGAAGGCCAGCGCGTTAAGAAAGGCGATTTGGTTATCGAGTTTGATCTGGCGCTGCTGGAAGAGAAAGCGAAGTCTACTCTGACTCCGGTTGTTATCTCTAACATGGACGAGATCAAAGAGCTGATTAAACTGACGGGTAGCGTGACTGTGGGCGAAACCCCGATCATCCGCATCAAAAAGTAATTCGCTCAGCGAGAAATAAAAAACGGCGCCTAATCAGCGCCGTTTTTTATTGCCTGTAAATATCTGTCCGCAAAATAATTAGAGTGACAGGACAAAAGGCTATAGCTTTTTGAACAGCGCTTGCGCTGGCCCCAATGCATCTTCAGCCCGGATTATGACGCAGGCTTCCAGTGCGGGACTTGAAGGCTGATAATTAGCCCATGAGGCTGCGCGTTACGGGCATCCACTTTACCTTCATGGGCCAACATCACTTTACGGGTGATAGCCAGCCCAAGGCCATAGCCTTTGCCTGACAGCGGCGATTTAACGCGCACGAACGGGTCAAAGATACTCGAAAGCTTATCCTCTTCCACACCCGGCCCCTGATCGGCCACTTCAATCTGCAAATACTGCTCAATCTGTGCCAGTGAAACACTGATAGTTTGCCCGCGGGCCGAAAAGCGCAGCGCATTACGCACTACGTTATCTACCGCACGACGCATCAGTTCAGCATTGCCTTTTACCGTGTAATCCAGGTTATCCGGAGACGGGGGATACATCGCAATTTCAACACCCGGCAACTGCGCTTCATAGCGCGCATCGTTAACCACGGCTTCCACCAGCCCGTAGAGATCAAAGTACTCTTCATCAGGAATTTCACTGCTTTCGGTGCGCGATAACGCCAGCAGTTCGCCGATCATTTTATCCAGCCTCCCCGCCTCGTGTTCTATGCGGCTCAGGGAGCTTTCGACGTTCGACGGATTCTGCCGCGCCAGACCGATGGCCAGTTGCAAGCGCGCCAGCGGGGAGCGCAGTTCGTGCGAGACATCATGCAGCAGCTCTTCCCGCGCCCTGACCAGCACTTGCAGGCGTTCAGCCATCGAGTCGAAATCGCGCGCCACTTCGGACAATTCATCGTGCCGCTTACCCATGCTGCTAAACAGACGTACCGATAAATCGCCTTGCGCCACCCGATCAAAAGCTTTACGCATTTGCAGCATCGGCCGTGTCAGGTTCCACGCCAGAACGGCACTGAACAGCAACCCGCCAAGCCCGCCCAGCCACAACAATGGCGGTGGCATATTCAGCAGTTCGCGGTGGTGCTTTCGTGGCCGGTATTCATCCATCAGCCCCGCCACGTCATAACGCAGACGGTAACCCTGGCCGTCGGGCCCCTGCACAAACTCCACCACTTCATGCGGCGTTTTTCCGGGCTCAAGCTCCTGCATGCTGCTACCTTTTGCCGGCAGCAAAGACGGTGACACCGAAAAGAACTGCCGGTCATCTTGCGGCCAGTCAGCAATCATGGCATTCAGTGCAGGCATACCGCCGGAATGCAGCGTGGACACAGCCGAAGTAATTTGAAGTTTCACAAACCGGCGGGCAATACCACTTTCCGGCGGTTCATGCGGATTGTAGAAAGCAAAAACCACCCAGAGCCCCTGAGCGATTGCCACGAAAGTAAACCAGAAACCCAGCAATATTTTCCAGAACAACCTGCCGCGCAGTCGTTTAGCGGATTCGATAGCCAATGCTGCGCACCGTTTCAATAGTCAGCATATCGCCACCTTCAAGTGACCCCAGTTTCTGGCGGATGTTACTGATATGCACATCAATACTGCGGTCATACGCTTCACGCGGACGCCCGAGACCTTTTTCCGACAATTCATCTTTGGAGACCACACGTTCAGGCGAACGCAACAGTAATTCCAGCAGGTTGAACTCAGAAGCGGTCAGATCGAAGGGCACGCCGCGCCATTCACTGCTCCGGGTCGCCGGATTCAGCGTCAGATCACCATAGTTGACCGAGGACGTATCAGCGTGTGATTGCTGCTGTTCTTCCACACGACGCAATACAGCACGCAAACGTGCCACCAGTTCACGTGGATAGCACGGTTTCGGCATATAATCATCCGCCCCCATTTCCAGACCGATGACGCGATCAATGTTGTCCCCTTTCGCGGTCAGCATGATGATCGGCAGCCGGCTGTTTTTACGCACCTGACGCAATACATCAATACCGCTCATGTCTGGCAGCATAATATCCAGGATCATCGCGGTGTATTCGCCAGACATCGCACCTTCCACACCCGCTTTACCGGTCAGCACCAGAGACGCATCAAAACCTTCTGCAATCAGGTATTCACTGAGCATGGTGCCTAATTCAAGGTCGTCATCGACTAATAAAATTTTCATTGTTCATTTCCGCCTGGCTAAAATTTTGGTCATTTTTACCACTAAGCCAGCCATTCGCAGCCGCTTTTACTCTAATTTTACATTCAACAGCTGAATATAGAATTAAACATTAAAAACCCCAGTGGATAAATAACGGTCACCGCGATCACAAATAATCGCCACTATCACGCTGCCCGGATGGCTTCTGGCCACGCGCAACGCACCCGCTACCGCGCCGCCGGAACTCACCCCACAGAAGATACCTTCCGACCGCGCCAGCGCCCGCATGGTATCTTCTGCTTCGTTTTGTCCCATATCCATCACTTCATCGACCAGTTCCGGATTGAAAATGCCCGGGAGATAGGCCTGCGGCCAGCGGCGTATACCGGGAATACTGCTGCCTTCAGAAGGTTGCAACCCGACAATCCTGACGCCAGCATGCTGGCTGCGCAGATAACGGCTGACACCGGTAATGGTGCCGGTGGTGCCCATGCTGGACACAAAATGGGTGATCCGTCCGTGCGTCTGTTGCCAGATTTCAGGGCCTGTTGTCGTGAAGTGCGCGAGCGGATTATCAGGGTTATTAAACTGATCCAGCACTTTCCCCTGCCCCTGTTTTTCCATTTCCAAAGCAAGATCGCGCGCGCCTTCCATGCCCTGCGCACGACTGACCAGCAACAGTTCGGCACCATACGCCCGCATCGATGCCTGACGTTCGAGACTCATATTCTCCGGCATCAGCAATTTCAGCTTGTAGCCTTTGAGTGCAGCAATCATCGCCAGCGCAATCCCGGTATTTCCGCTTGTGGCTTCAATCAGCGTATCACCAGGGCGAATTTCACCCCGTTTTTCCGCCTGCTCAATCATAAACAGTGCGGCACGATCTTTTACCGATCCGGCAGGATTATTCCCTTCCAGCTTAACCCAAATCTCGCTGTCCAGACCCTGCGTCAGACGCTGTAATCTCACCAGAGGGGTATTGCCGATGTAATGTTCGAGCGTACTCACGGGCCCGCCTTATATTAAAAAATTATATCTGCCGATAAAAAATACATAAACAGATATCAGACGATAAAAAGGGCGGCCCGATGACCGCCCTGAGAAAAATTCTGATCAAAAAATATCAGGCACTCTTCGCTAACGCAACGGGTTGCAGAGGCTGGTCGCCCGCATACAGACGGCCATTCAGCCCGCCGACATAGAACCGATCGCCGCGCTGAGGTGCGCTGTTACCGTGGGTTTCGGAAAGCACAACCGAAAGCGGTTCGTCGTGCCAGCCCTCGGCCTGCACGATAAGCTGCCAGAAATGGCCACGCGGGCTGACTTCGAGCACCTTCACCGGCAACGGGCAACGCGCTGTACTGTGCGGCGTAATTTCCATTTCCCATGGACGCAGGAATAAGTCGACTGCGCCCTGATGCAGCGGCGGATTATCCAGTGGCCAGTGGTATGCACCGACGTACAGCTGAGAGCCCCGGATTTCACCGCTGATCTTGTTGACTTCACCCATGAATTCCAGCACGAAACGGGTTGCCGGTTCACGCCAGATTTCCTGCGGTGCGCCGACCTGTTCGATATTGCCCTGGCTCATTACCACCACACGATCAGCCACTTCCATGGCTTCTTCCTGATCGTGCGTCACGAACACGCTGGTAAATTTCAGTTCTTCATGTAACTGCCGCAGCCAGCGGCGCAACTCTTTACGCACCTGTGCATCCAGTGCGCCAAAGGGTTCATCGAGCAGCAGAATTTGCGGTTCAACCGCCAGCGCACGCGCCAGTGCCACACGTTGTTTCTGACCACCGGAAAGTTGTGCCGGATAACGGTTTGCCAGATGGCCTAACTGCACCATTTCCAGCAATTTAGTAACTTTCTGTTTGATCGCACCGGCATCCGGACGCTCGCGGCGCGGCAACACCGTCAGACCAAACGCGATATTATCGAACACGGTCATATGACGGAACAGCGCGTAATGCTGGAATACAAAACCGACCTGACGATCGCGGGCATGAAGGCGCGTCACGTCTTTGCCGTGGAAGCTCAGGTGGCCGGCGTTTTGATTTTCCAGCCCGGCGATAATACGCAGCAGCGTGGTTTTACCTGAACCGGAAGGCCCGAGCAGCGCAACCATCTCTCCGGAAGCAATATCGAGCGAGATATCATTGAGCACCTTAGTGCGGCCAAAATATTTGTTGATACCGTTAATTTCAATGCTCATGACTTCCCTCCCGCTCAAGACGGTCATTGTGGCGCTTCAGACGCCATTGCAGGCCGCTTTTCAGAAATAATGTGACAATTGCCATCAGGGTTAACAGCGCAGCGGCAGTAAACGCGCCTGCAGTGTTGTAATCCTGATGCAGTAATTCGACTTGTAGAGGCAGCGTGTAGGTTTCGCCACGGATAGAACCGGACACTACCGATACTGCGCCAAACTCCCCAATGGCGCGGGCGTTGGTCAGCACCACACCGTATAACAATGCCCAGCGGATATTCGGTAATGTCACGCGGCGGAACATCTGCCAGCCTGACGCCCCCAGCAACACTGCCGCTTCATCTTCATGACTGCCCTGGCTTAACATCACCGGCACCAGCTCACGGATAACAAACGGACAGGTGACAAATACTGTCACCATCACCATACCCGGCCAGGCGAACATAAACTGAATATTATGGGCATCCAGCCAGCCGCCAATCGGACCGTTGGTGCCGTAAAACAGCAGATACAATAGCCCTGCCACCACCGGCGACACCGCGAACGGAATGTCGATAAGCGTCAGTAACAGCTGACGTCCCGGAAAATTAAAGCGGGCCACCAGCCAGGCCAGCAGTGTGCCGAAAATCAGGTTAACCGGCACGGTGATCAGCGCCATCAGCACCGTCAGCCAGATGGAGTGCAACATGTCAGTGTCAGACAGGTTCTTCCACACGGCAGCAAGGCCGTCGGAAACCGCGAGTACGAAAATGCTAATCATCGGGATCAGCAACAACAGAACACAAATCAGCACACCGGTGCCGATCAGTGACCATTTGACCCAGTCAATACGCTGGCGTTTTTCGCCTGCAAAAGCCGGAACATCAGACATTACTGGCCTCCCAGACGACGGCCATAACGGCTCTGTAAGGTATTAATCGCAAACAACAGCAGCAACGATGCCGCGAGGATCACCGAAGCGATGGCGCTGGCTGCCGGGTAATCAAATTCCTGTAAGCGAATAAAAATCATCAGTGAGGTCACTTCGGTTTTCCACGCAATGTTACCGGCGATGAAAATGACCGCGCCGAATTCTCCCAGACTGCGGGTAAAGGACAACGCCGTACCCGCCAGAAGCGATGGCATCACTTCAGGCAACACCACACGACGGAAGCTCTGCCAGCGCGATGCACCCAGTGTTTCAGCGGCTTCTTCATATTCCGGGCCTAATTCTTCCAGCACCGGTTGCACGGTACGAACCACAAACGGGATGCTGGTAAATGCCATCGCCACGGCAATACCCAGCCAGGTATACGCTACTTTGATATCAAAATGCGCCAGCCACTGACCGTAAAAACCGGTGGTAGAAAACAATCCTGCCAGCGTTAAACCGGCCACGGCCGTCGGCAGGGCAAACGGTAAATCCATCAGACCATCCACCAGGCTTTTACCGGGGAACTCATAACGGGTCAGGATCCATGCCATCAGCATGCCGAAGAAACAGTTAAAAATACTCGCCACACCTGCCGCCAGCAGCGTCACTTTATAGGCCGCCACCACCTGACCGTTGGTGATGACATCCCAATATTGCGCCAGTGTCATTTGTGACAACTGCATCACCAGCGCACTCAGCGGCAGCAACAGCACGAGGCACACGAACAACAAACTGCTGCCGAGGCTCAGGGTAAATCCGGGTAATACGCGTTTGCTCGACAACAACATTACTTGTGACCTTGCGCTAACAGTTTGTCCAGCTCACCGCCGGTACTGAAATGGGTTTCCATCACTTGTGGCCAGCCACCGAACTGATCTTCAACTTTGAACAATTTAGTTGCCGGGAACTGCTCTTTCGCTGCCGCCATTGCTGTTTTGTCATACACACGGTAGTTAAAACTGGTGATGATTTTCTGCGCCTGCGGGCTCCACAAATAATTCAGATAATCTTTTGCAGCTTTCTCTGTGCCATTTTTCTCGACATTTTTATCCACCCAGGCGACCGGGAACTCCGCCAGGATATCCACCTTCGGAACAATGACTTCGTATTTATCATCACCGTACTGCTTACGGATGTTGTTCACTTCCGATTCGAAACTGATCAGTACATCACCCAGTCCGCGTTCGACAAAAGTGGTGGTGGCGCCACGGCCGCCGGTATCAAATACCTGCACGTTTTTCAGGAAACTCGCCATCTTTTCGCGGGTCTGCGCCTGGTTTTTATTATCCTCCAGATTGAAGGCGCCCCAGGCACCGAGATAGGTATAACGGCCATTACCGGAGGTTTTAGGATTCGGGAAAATCAGGCTCACGCCCGGACGCGCTAAATCGTCCCAGCTGTGAATATTTTTTGGATTGCCCTTGCGCACCAGAAACGCCATGGTTGAATAGAACGGCGAACTGTTATTAGGCAAACGGCTTTGCCAGTTGGCCGGGATCAGATTGCCACGGTCATGCAAAATCTGCACATCCGTCACCTGATTGTAAGTGACCACATCGGCCTTAAGTCCCTGCAAAATGGCCAGTGCCTGCTTGGACGAACCGGCATGCGACTGTTTGATATCGAGTTTGTCGCCATTATTTTGGTCCGCCCACTGTTTCTGAAAAGGCGGGTTCAATGCGGCAAACAGTTCACGGGAGACATCATAAGAGCTGTTGAGCAATTCAGTGGCCGAAGCCGCCCCGCTGGCCAGCAACACTGCCGCGACAGATCCTTTAAGCAGGCTGCCTGTAAACCACGCTTTAACAAACCCTGTTTCTGTTTTCATGCTCAGCCTTTGGTGAATTCATCGATTTGCGATACGCATATGAACCGCTCAATACTACACAGTGTATTTATAACTGAGGGTCAGGCTGTAACGGTTTTATATACCATTTGGTGATTTTCAAGCATGAAAAGCTATAAGACGTTAACAAACGCGAAGGGAATAACAGGAGGGACAGAAACAGCGCGTTCGCAACGGAACGCGCCGGGAGGTGTTAAAGCGCTAACAGGCGGGTCAGGGAGGGGGCAAAATAATAGCTGCCGGTCACCGGACGGGTGAAGCGCAGCATAGCATCGCGTTTGCCATCAAGATCGCCAAACATGCTCAGCAGTTGTTTCTCAATATTCCACAAACGGGCGCAATAGCTGATGAAATACAAGCCGTGTTCACCACTGGCCGTACCGTAAGGCAGGCTCTGGCGCAGGATTTTCAGGCCCTTGCCGTCTTCTTTCAGATCAACACGGCTGACGTGGGAGGTGGCCGGACGGGTTTCTGAATCCAGCTCTTCATCCGTTTCTTTAGTACGCCCTATCACTTCTTCCTGTTGTTGCACAGTGAAGCGTTCCCATTGCATCAGATTATGTTTCCAGCGCTGGACCATCACGTAACTGCCACCGGCATCGACGCTACCCTCAGGGATAATGGCCGCCTGAGCGCGGGCTTCTGCTTTCGGGTTTTCAGTGCCGTCGACAAAACCACTGAGGTCACGTTCTTCCAGCGCACGGAATCCGTGAGTTTCTTCTTCGACAGTGATTGAACTGCCGAATGCTTTTAATGCCGCCTGTGCCAGCGCAAAATTCACGTCATGACGCAGCGACTGAATATGCAGCAACATATCACGCTGCGTCGCCGGTGCCAGCCCGTTGCCCAGCGGCTCGAAAGGTTTCAGTTCTTCTGCACCCTGATTGCCGGATAAATCACGCCATACATCGTTGCCAAAGGCAATGACCGCACCAAGATGTTCTGCGGGAAATTTTTTCTGCATGTCTTCCAGTACGGCCACAAATGCACGGCAGCCCTGCCGGAGCGCATCCAGGTCACCCTGAGCTTTCGCTTCGATGTAAATCGCGAAACGGCAATGTTCGGGTAAAATGCCGCTCTGAACCTGAGTCATTTTCTCATCCTCGTTAATTTGACCGGCGACATCATACCGGATGTCAATAAAAATGCCTTGCGCGAAGGCAAGGCATTGAGGGCTTTTTAAACACAGATTCCCGTTTTATTGCGCGTTATTTGCCGGATTAGCACGCCAGATGATTTTGCTGACCTTCCAGTCTTTCAGGGCATCATCCGAAGGCATCAGCGAATCCGGACCATGCCAGATACCGCTGAACACATAGGTTACGTGAGCACTTTGCGGCGCTTTACACTCGACGTTTTCGGCATCATCCCCTTCGCCTTTGACGCAGACATCGAAGGCCTTGCTGTAAAGCGTGCTGAAAGGTGTGCCGATTTTGACACCCCATTCACTTTCAACTTTCGGATCCACCACATCAACGCGTTGAACATTGCCTTTCGGCTCACCGCTGATGGACATTTTCACGTCTTTGCCGTCCATCGCCTGGAAGAAACTCAGCATTTTTCCATCGCTCATCGACATCCCGCTGCGCAGGGTATAGTCGCCGTCCAGCGCGTCTTTAACGGCTGTTTCTGTCAGCGGTGTGCTGCTGGTTATTCCGCCCACGCCTTTATCGCTGACTGTCAGGCTGCTGCCAAACCAGTTAAGCGGATTCATACCCGACCAGGAAATATCTGGCCACGACATGTTAGACAGTGATGAACAGCCCGTAAGAATTAACGGCAGCGCCAGCAACATCGGGCGAACCCGTATGCGAACAGTCATTCGGTACACTCCTTGACTCCCCGTTCCCGTCGGCCGGTGCGGCCTGGCGGATAAACCGGCAGTGAAATTATTGTTTATTTATGCATGAGGGTTTAGCGCCAGTTCGAGTACTTTTCTGGTTAAAAAGTTCATCCCCGAATGGAATATGCATCAGGCCAGACGGCGCGTGGCATCAAAACAGGCGCGCAGACGGCGGCTCATGAGCCAGTAAGCCAGCGCCGCTGCATCCAGCAAGGCCAGCACGATATCCACGCCGGAAATCGTATCTGTACTTTGCCATAACCCCAGCCCCTGCAAGGCAAATGTGACAAACATGCCAGCCAGCAGCAACCAGTAACCGGCCTGCCAGATACGCGGCCATACATGACGACGCCCGCTGAGTAAAAACAACAGCGCGGGTGGCAATCCGAGTAACATTCCGGACCAGAAATTTTGCGACTCAGGATAAAACAACGCCAACAGGTCACTGCCCTGCTGGCGCGACGCCCCGACCATCACAAATAATATCCAGGTCCGCGCCTGCAAAATCAAAATAGTCCAAAACCACAATGGCAAGCGCAACATACCATGGTCGTTATAATCATCCGGGTTCATAAAAAGGACAACGTTCCTGCAAATGAAGTTAAGTTTTTAAAATATATCAAGAGCATACCTAAAATAATTCGAAGTACAGAAAAACAGCCAGCGGAGTGATCCGATGAACTTACTCAGGTAAGTGATTCACATCACTGAGCGCAGCCAACACCTCTGCAATTTTAAGTATGCCGGGTATAGGCTTAAGAAACTGTTAAGAACTGTCTGCTTTACTGGTCTCCAACGCGGCAACACATCCGAAAAGATGTCATCGTTGCCGGTACTCTGGAAACGTTAACTTAAGGAAGACTATTATGATGAAGAAGATCACGCTGGCAACCCTCATTGCACTTTGTTCAGCCACTGCCTTTGCCCAGCAGGCTGGCGGATTTAACGGCCCGTCGGCGCAGGAATCACAAACCCAGCCTGCCCCACAGGGTGGCTTCACGGGTACCACGGCGCTGAGTACAGTGAAAGACGCGCAAACCATGAAGGATGATCAGTGGATCATGCTGGAAGGGTTCATCGATCAGCGTATCGACCATGATAAATACATTTTCCGCGACAATACCGGCACCCTCAATGTCGAAATTGACGGCAAACGCTGGCAGGGACAGAACGTGTCACCCAAGGACAAAATCCGCATTGAAGGTAAAGTCGATAAAGACTGGAATTCTGTCGAAGTGGATGTCAAAAGCGTAAAACTGATCAAGTAACTCAGAAAACGAAGCCCCGGCGGATCACTCCTGCCGGGGCTTTTTTATTCGCCGGAATAACGGTTTAGTATTCCTGATCTTCGATCAGTCGTTTACCCAGTAAAAGCGTATCCGAAATTTCATAACCCAGTTTTTCATACATGCTGACTACCGCATCGTTTTCAGCACGCACCATTAAATTCATTTTCGGGCAACCACGGGCGATTAACTTCTTCTCCAGACGGTTTACCAGCGCATTGGCAATGCCACGGCCGCGATAATCCGGATGTACCCCCAGATAATTGGCTGATCCGCGATGACCATCGTAGCCGCCCATCAGCGTCGCCACCACTTCACCGCCCACTTCCGCCACCAGGAAAAACTCAGGGCTGTGGTTAATTTTACGTTCAATATCCAGCTCTGGATCATTCCACGGACGCAGTAAATCGCAGCGTTCCCATAAGGTCAGTACTTCTTCGAAATCTTCTTGACGGTATACGCGAATTTCCATCACTGTTCGCCGCTGTTAATCGGGGTTTATATGATTATCGCGTGATCTGTTTGATACGCAACATCAAAATCACCAATTGTGTACTTTATAAACCGTTTTGAGCGATAAAATCTTTACATAAAACACCATGACGCTCTGTCTGTCCTGGATAGTTATTCGGTCATGACATCATTCACGACACATTATTCATAAAAAGTAATAGTTCTCAGGTCGAAACGATAAAAAAGATACTCTATAACATAGGGCATTCTGCATTTTTTCTGACGGTAACGGACTGATGTTAAACCCCCTGAATAAATTTTTGCATTTCCAGCCTTTGCCTGCCGCCGCCACCCGTCGCCAGCTGCTACTTTCCGGGCTTGGTTTGGCGATTGCCGCTTTCGGTTCACGTTCTGCCAGCGCCGCGCAGCATGAACACATCACCCAATCTGCACCGGCCCCTAAACCTCCGGGTGCGAAAAAACTGGTGATGATTGACCCCGGACACGGTGGCATCGATTCCGGTGCGGTGGGTCATGAAGGCTCGGAAGAAAAACATGTCGTGCTGGAAATCGCCAACTATGTGCGGGAATTCCTGGGCGAGCAAAGTCATATTGACGTTAAACTGACCCGCGATTCTGATCACTTTATACCGCTTTATCAGCGGGTTGAACTGGCTCATCAGCATCAGGCCGATTTATTTGTTTCGATTCATGCCGATGGTTACACCAGCCCGACGGCTTCAGGCGCGTCTGTTTTCGCCCTCTCTAATCGCGGGGCCAGCAGCGCGATGGCGCGGTATATGTCTAAAAAAGAAAACGATGCCGATCTGGTCGCGGGCGCGAAATATGCCAAAGAAGACAATAATTATCTGCAACAGGTATTGTTCGATCTGGTGCAAACCGACACCATCAAAAACAGTCTGACACTGGGGCATCATGTGCTCGACAGAATCCGTCCGATACACCATCTGCACAGCCAGCAGACCGAACAGGCGGCATTTGCTGTATTAAAATCCCCGTCGATACCGTCGATTCTGGTGGAAACATCGTTTATTACCAATCACCAGGAAGAACAGTTACTCAGCACTACGGCGTTCCGTCGTGAAATCGCGCAGGCCATTTCACAGGGGATCGTAAATTTCTTCAGTTACTTCGATGCCAACGAACGTAAGCCCCGGTAACGTCTTTGCACTGCTAAAAGCAGGCGTCTCTAGCCGACGCGGATGTTTTTGGGTATATAATCACTTCCTCTTTTTGATTCAGCGCCCGCAAGGCGCTGAATGCCTCTTAAGTCAACGTCTGCGAGTTTGCCCGTGAGCCAATCCATTCCCGACATCCAGCAAGTTAAAACTTTTCTGCTTAAACTCCAGGATCACATTTGCCAGCAACTGGCTGCCGCCGATGGCAAGGGCCGGTTCGCTGAAGATCAATGGGTACGGGAGGAAGGTGGTGGTGGCCAGAGCCGGGTGCTGACCCATGGCGCAGTGTTTGAACAGGCAGGTGTCAACTTTTCGCATGTTGCCGGTGCAACCCTGCCCGCTTCCGCAACCGCGCATCGACCTGAACTGGCTGGTCGCAGTTTTCAGGCCATAGGCGTTTCACTCGTTATTCATCCGCTGAATCCTTACGTGCCAACCAGCCATGCCAACGTACGCTTTTTCATTGCGGAAAAACCCGGTGAAGCGCCGGTCTGGTGGTTTGGCGGTGGCTTTGACCTCACGCCATACTACGGTTTTGAAGAAGATGCCCACCACTGGCACCAAACTGCACAACAGCTTTGCCAGCCGTTCGGCGATGATGTCTATCCGAAATACAAAAAATGGTGTGACGATTACTTCTTTATTAAACACCGTAACGAAGCACGCGGTATCGGCGGCTTATTCTTTGATGACCTTAATTCGCCGGATTTCGCCACTTGTTTCAGTTTCATGCAGGCTGTGGGCAACGGCTTTACCGACGCCTATATGCCCCTGGTAGAAAAACGCAAAGCTCTGCCGTGGGGCGAGCGTGAGCGCCAGTTCCAGCTTTACCGCCGGGGGCGTTACGTTGAGTTCAATCTGGTATGGGATCGCGGAACCCTGTTTGGCCTGCAAACCCGTGGCCGCACGGAATCTATTTTAATGTCGATGCCTCCGCTGGTGCGTTGGGAATACGGCTATCAGCCGGAAGAAGGCAGCCCGGAAGCCGCACTTTATAACGACTTTCTGCCGGTTCGCGACTGGCTGGCTGAAAAGGGAGAGCCAAACTGATGCAAATCTGGGTTGATGCAGACGCCTGTCCGAATGTCATCAAAGAAGTGCTGTTCCGCGCCGCCGAACGTACCGGCATGATGGTGACGCTGGTTGCCAACCAGACCATCCGTACACCTCCGTCAAAATTCCTGCGCACCTTACGCGTAGAAGCGGGCTTTGACGTAGCAGATAACGAAATTGTAAAACGCACTGAGCCAGGTGATCTGGTGATCACCGCCGATATTCCGCTGGCAGCGGAAGTCATTGAAAAAGGCGGCGTGGCGCTGAATCCGCGCGGTGAGCGTTATACCACCGAGACCATCAAAGAACGCCTGAACATGCGTGATTTTATGGACACCATGCGCGCCAGTGGCGTACAAACCGGCGGACCGCCCGCGCTTAATCAGCGCGACCGTCAGCAATTTGCCAATGAACTGGATAAGTGGTTGCAACAGGCCAAAAACTAATTCCCCTTCATGCAATTCGAATGATTTTGGGGACTGATAAAAGTGGATAAATTGAAAAGGATGTAAAAAATGGTCAAAAAGATCATCCTTGATTGCGATCCTGGGCACGACGATGCTATCGCGATGTTACTGGCACACGGTAACCCAGACATCGAACTGCTGGCTGTCACAACGGTCGTCGGTAATCAGACGCTGGAGAAAGTCACCCGCAATGCCCTCGCCGTGGCACGTGTGATTAACCTGACTGGCGTGCCGTTTGCGGCGGGCGCAACCCGTCCGCTGGTACGTCAGGTTGAAATTGCTGACGAAATCCATGGTGAGTCCGGTCTGGATGGTCCGGTGCTACCGGAAGCGACCCTCACTCTTGAACCTGTTCATGCTATCGATCTGATAATTGATCTGATCATGTCTCACCCGCCAAAAACCATTACGCTGGTGCCCACCGGTGGGCTGACCAATATTGCTATGGCTGTACGCAAAGAGCCTCGTATTGTTGAACGTGTGAAAGAAGTGGTACTCATGGGCGGTGGTTACCACGTGGGAAACTGGAGTGCAGTCGCAGAATTCAATATCAAAATTGATCCTGAAGCCGCGCATATTGTATTTAACGAGAAATGGCCGCTGACGATGGTCGGGCTTGATTTAACCCATCAGGCACTGGCTACCCCTGAAGTTGCCGCACGCATCGCCGCTGTAGGTACTCAGCCGGCTAAATTTGTCGGCGAACTGCTGGATTTCTTTGGCCTGAGCTACAAAGACCGCCAGGGCTTTGATTCACCACCGGTTCACGATCCGTGTGCCGTGGCTTATGTCATCGATGCGAACGTAATGACCGTGCAAAAGGTGCCGGTAGATATCGAACTGACGGGCACCTTAACACTGGGTATGACCGTCGCCGATTTCCGCGCACCGCCCCCGCCGGATTGCCATACGCAGGTGGCAGTCAAACTCGACCATCAGCGTTTCTGGGATCTGATCGTCGATGCGCTGGAGCGTATCGGCGAAGTGAAATACTGAGACGGCGATTGAGAAAAACGAGCATCGCTTTGATGCCCGTTTTTTACGCTAACAGTTGCGTGGTTATAAAGGTTCGGTTTGGGCTTCCACGACCGCCAGCGCTACCATATTGACTATTCGCCTGACCGAGGCAATTGGCGTCAGAATATGTACCGGTTTCGATACCCCCATCAGGACCGGTCCGACAGTTACCCCTTCCGAACACGATACCCTCAGCAGGTTGTAACTGATGCGCGCTGATTCCATATTCGGCATGATGAGAATATTTGCCGATCCTTTCAGCGGGCTGTCCGGCATCACATCCTGACGAATACTTTCCACCAGCGCCGCGTCACCGTGCATCTCACCGTCGATTTCCAGATCAGGATCGCGCTCATGAATCAATTCCAGGGTACGGCGCATTTTCAGCGCGGCCGGGCTGTCTGAGGTACCAAAACTGGAGTGCGACAACAGCGCGACTTTCGGCTCAATCCCAAACCGTCTCACCGTTTCTGCTGCCATCAGCGTGATTTCTGTCAGCTGTTCAGGGGTTGGATCATCATTGACGTAGGTATCAGCAATAAAGGTATTGCCGCTCGGCAGCAGCAGCGCATTCATCGCCCCGGCAACATGCGTACCTTTGCGAAAACCGAACACATTCGCCACGATATCGTAATGCTCATGATAGGTACCAACCGTGCCGCAAATCATCGCATCGGCTTCGCCGCGCAGCAGCATGATGGCAGAAATCAGCGTCGGATTGCCGATCACAGCCCGGCGCGCCTGTTCCTGAGATACACCGCGCCTTTTCATCAACGCATAATATTCGCGCCAGTATTCATTAAAACGCGGATCAGATTCGTTGTTCACCACTTCAAAATCCCGGCCTGCTTCCAGTTGCAAACCGAGTTTTTTGATGCGCATGGCAATGACGCTCGGCCGTCCGACCAGAATCGGCTTCGCCAGCCCGAGGGAAATCAGTTCCTGCGTAGCGTGCAGCACGCGTTCCTCTTCTCCTTCCGCCATTACCACCCGTTTGGCGTCTTTCTTAGCCTGCGAGAAAATAGGCTTCATGAACAGATTGGTTTTGTAGACGAACTCGGTAAGTTTTTCGGCATACGCCTCCAGATCCTCAATCGGGCGCATAGCCACACCGGACTCCATCGCGGCTTTCGCTACGGCGGGCGCAATTTTCACGATCAGGCGCGGATCAAAAGGCTTAGGAATAATATATTCAGGTCCGAAAGACAGCTCTTCTTCACCGTAAGCGGAAGCCACCACATCGCTTTGCTCGGCCATTGCCAGATCCGCGATAGCATGAACACAGGCCAGTTTCATTTCTTCATTGATGGTGGTTGCCCCGACATCCAGCGCACCACGGAAAATGAACGGGAAGCACAAGACATTGTTCACCTGATTCGGATAATCCGAACGGCCGGTACAGATAATGGCGTCGGGTCGCACTGCTTTTGCCAGCGGCGGTAAAATCTCCGGCTCAGGGTTAGCCAGCGCCAGGATCAGCGGATCTTTGGCCATGGTTTTCACCATCTCCTGCGTCAAAACTCCGGGGCCGGAACACCCCAGAAAAATATCGGCGTCCGGGATTGCATCCCCCAATGTGCGCTGGCCGTTATCTTCAATCGCATAAGCCGCTTTGGTTTCAGCCATGTTGTCTTCGCGCCCCTGATAAATCACACCACGGGAGTCGCAGGCCGTGATGTTATGGCGTTTCAGCCCCAGCGCCACCAGTAAATTCAGGCACGCAATGGCAGAAGCCCCCGCCCCTGAAACGACCAGCCGCACATCGGAAATGCTTTTCCCCACCACGCGCAGACCATTTAACACTGCGGCGGTACAGATAATGGCGGTGCCGTGTTGATCGTCATGAAACACCGGAATTTTCATGCGCTCCCGGAGCTTTTTCTCAATGTAAAAGCACTCCGGCGCTTTGATATCTTCAAGGTTGATGCCGCCGAACGTCGGCTCCAGCGCGGCGATCACATCGATCAGTTTATCGGGATCGTTCTCATCCACTTCAATATCAAACACATCAATACCGGCGAATTTTTTGAACAATACGCCCTTACCTTCCATCACCGGTTTCCCGGCCAGGGCACCGATATTTCCCAGCCCGAGAACAGCGGTACCGTTGGAAATCACCGCCACCAGATTGCCGCGTGCGGTGTACCGGTAAGCCGCCAGCGGATCTTTAGCGATCTCCAGACAGGGAGCGGCAACGCCCGGAGAATAGGCCAGCGCCAGATCACGTTGTGTCGCGAGAGGCTTGGTGGGTGAAACCTGAATTTTGCCAGGCACCGGAAACTCATGAAAATCGAGCGCACTTTGTTTGAGTTGTTCGTCCATTGCAGGATCCTTTTCGTGTTTCTTATTTTTTGCAGAGACAACAGGGTACGGGAAACATCAGCATCTGATTTTCCTGCTGACAAGTATAGATAACCCTGCCATGGCTAAGGGTGAATCACGACCAAAACTTAGCCGTTACATTGATTACTTTTCATTCATGGAAGACGTCTCGTAAAAATGCACTAAGCTTAAAGTTTGTCCTTGCGCTTTTCTCGCCAGACGCTCAGTTTGTCGGGCAACAGGGCCGCCATTGTTGAGACCCATTGCAGTAATCAGAAAAAGCGCATTCAGTTTGTTAACCGAATGATGCAGGGTAGGAGCCCTACGAAAGAGAGTCGTCAGACCTTATTGCTGTATCGTTTTTTCTCGCCAAGGAGCTAAGAGATGAACCAGTTAGACGCACTAAAAAAAATCACCACCGTCGTTGCCGACAGCGGTGACATTGAATCTATCCGTCATTTCGAGCCTCAGGATGCGACGACCAATCCTTCGCTGATCCTCAAAGCAGCCGACCTGCCGCAGTACCAAAACCTGATTAAAGACGCGCTGGACTACGCCCGCAAGCAAGGTGGCAGCAAAGAAACTCAGGTGATCAATGCGACAGATAAACTGGCCGTTAATATCGGGGCCGAAATCCTGAAAAGTGTGCCGGGGCGCGTCTCGACAGAAGTGGATGCCCGCCTGTCATTTAACCGGGATTTGTGTATCGAAAAAGCCCGCAAACTGATCGGTTTATATCAGGATCATGGCATCGATAAATCGCGCATCCTGATTAAACTGGCATCAACGTGGGAAGGTATCCAGGCCGCTAATGAACTGGAAAAAGAAGGCATCAACTGCAATCTGACCTTGCTGTTCTCTTTTGCTCAGGCACGGGCCTGCGCCGAAGCCGGGGTATATCTGATTTCGCCTTTTGTTGGCCGTATCTATGACTGGTACAAAGCCAAAGAGCCCAACGCCACCTACGACGTCGAAAAAGATCCGGGCGTAGAATCTGTCCGGAATATCTACGACTACTACAAATCCCACGGTTACGAGACTGTCATCATGGGCGCGAGCTTTCGCAAAGTGGAACAAATTCTGGCCCTGGCAGGTTGTGACCGCCTGACGATTTCACCAAACCTGCTGGAAGAACTGAAAGCCAGTGATGCACCGGTTGAACGCAAACTGCAGCCGTCTTCTCAGGCAGATAAAAAGCCGGCACCGCTGACACAGGCTGAATTCCTCTGGGAGCATCATCAGGATGCTATGGCCGTAGAAAAACTGGCCGAAGGTATCCGTTCATTTGCCGTCGATCAGAAGAAACTCGAAGATATGCTGTCGGCACAACTTTAGTTTTAACTGAATGTAAGTTTTGAATTTTAGCGTTGAAAAAAACAGATGGAGTGAATATGCCCTCTCGTAAAGAACTCGCAAATGCGATCCGTGCACTGAGCATGGATGCCGTTCAAAAAGCGAACTCAGGCCATCCCGGAGCCCCCATGGGAATGGCGGATATCGCTGAAGTGTTGTGGCGTGATTATATGAATCACAATCCAACCAACCCTAAATGGGTCGATCGCGACCGCTTCCTGATGTCAAACGGCCACGGTTCAATGCTGCAATACAGCCTGCTGCATCTGACGGGTTACGATCTGCCGATGAAAGAGCTGGAAAACTTCCGCCAGCTGCATTCTAAAACGCCAGGACATCCGGAATTTGGCTATACGCCGGGCGTGGAAACCACCACCGGCCCGCTGGGTCAGGGGATTGCGAACGCCGTAGGTTTCGCGATTGCCGAACGTACACTTGCGGCTCAGTTTAACCGTGAAAATCACGACATCGTCGACCACTATACCTACGTCTTTTTAGGCGACGGTTGCATGATGGAAGGTATCTCACACGAAGCCTGTTCGCTTGCCGGCACCATGAAACTCGGCAAGCTGATTGCGTTTTATGATGACAACGGTATCTCTATCGACGGTCATGTTGAAGGCTGGTTCACCGATGACACCGCCAAACGCTTCGAAGCCTATCACTGGCATGTGATCCGCGGTATTGACGGGCATGATCCTGACGCGGTGAAAGCGGCTATCGAAGAAGCCCGCAAAGTCACTGACAAACCGTCACTGTTGCTGTGCAAAACCGTCATTGCTTTCGGTTCACCGAACAAAGCCGGTACTCACGGTGCCCACGGTGCTGCGCTGGGTGATGATGAAGTTGCAGCCACCCGTGAACATATCGGCTGGCACTACCCGCCTTTCGAAATCCCACAAGATATTTATGACCAGTGGGATGCCAAAGAAGCCGGCAAAGCGAAAGAGAAAGCCTGGAATGAGAAGTTTGCCGCGTATGCCAAAGCCTATCCGGCACTGGCCGCAGAATTTGAGCGCCGCATGAGCGGCAAACTGCCTGCGCAATGGCAAAACGAATCGCAGAAATACATCGAAGAATTGCAGGCGAAACCGGCCAATATTGCCAGTCGTAAAGCCTCGCAGAATACGCTGGAATCCTTCGGTAAAATTCTGCCGGAATTCCTTGGCGGCTCCGCTGACCTCGCGCCAAGTAACCTGACAATGTGGTCTGGTTCCAAATCCATCGGTGATGATCAGGCGGGTAACTACATTCATTACGGTGTTCGTGAATTTGGCATGACCGCCATTACTAATGGTATCGCTTTGCATGGCGGTTTCCTGCCGTACTCCGCGACATTCCTGATGTTTGTGGAATATGCCCGTAACGCCGTTCGTCTTGCGGCACTGATGAAGATCCGCAACGTGTTTGTGTACACCCATGATTCAATCGGTCTGGGTGAGGATGGCCCTACGCACCAGCCGGTAGAACAAATGGCCAGCCTGCGCGTGACGCCAAATATGAACACATGGCGTCCGGGTGATCAGGTGGAGTCGGCTATCGCCTGGAAATACGCCATCGAACGTACTGACGGCCCTTCTGCGCTCATCTTCTCACGTCAGAACCTGACACAGCAGCCGCGTACGGCGGAACAGCTGGCTAACGTTGCACGCGGCGGTTATGTACTGAAAGATTCTGACGGTACGCCGGAGGTGATCCTGATTGCCACCGGTTCGGAAGTGGGCATCACGGTAGAAGCTGCGGACATTCTGGCTGCCGCGGGCACCAAAGTACGCGTGGTTTCCATGCCGTCTGCCGATGTCTTCGACCAACAGGACGCGGCTTACCGCGAATCGGTTCTGCCGAAAGCCGTGACCGCAAGGGTTGCGGTTGAAGCGGGTATCGCCGATTACTGGTACAAATATGTCGGCCTCAATGGTGCCATTGTCGGCATGACAACCTTCGGGGAATCTGCGCCAGCCGAGCAACTGTTTAAAGAGTTCGGTTTTACCGCTGATAATGTCGTCGCTAAAGCGCAGGCATTGCTGAAGTAATTCTCTGTACTTGATTCCCTCTCCCCAGGAGAGGGATTTCCTCTTCATTGCGCATCCTATCTGACTTGATGAATCGCCCTCTCTCCGGTAAAGTCCCGTCCCTTCTTTGGCATGGGGAACAATGATGTTTATTGGATTTGACTACGGTACAGCGAATTGCTCCGTTGCAGTGATGCGTGACGATAACGCTCACCTTCTGGCGCTAGAAAATAACGATCCTTACTTACCCTCCATGCTTTGTGCACCGACACGTGAAGCGGTCAGCGAATGGCTGAACCGTCACGGGCAGGTTCCCGCAGGCAGTGATGAAAATCTGGCGCTGCTGCGTCGCAGTATCAGCTTTAACCGCGAGGAAGATATCCCGGTTAATGCCAACAGCGTAAACTTCGGTTTGCGGGCACTTTCGACCTATATGGAAGATCCGGAAGAAGTGTACTTTGTGCGTTCTCCCAAATCGTTCCTCGGCGCAAACGGCCTGAAGCCACAACAGATCGCCCTGTTCGAAGATCTGGTTTGCGCGATGATGTTCCACATCAAACGTCAGGCTGAGTCTGTCCTGCAGGAAAGTATTGAACAGGCGGTTATTGGCCGCCCGATTAACTTCCAGGGCATGGGCGGTGATGAAGCCAATGCTCAGGCACAAGGTATTTTGCAGCGTGCGGCAGAACGTGCGGGTTTTCGTGATATCGCTTTCCAGTTTGAACCGGTCGCGGCCGGTCTGGATTTCGAAGCCACACTGACCGAAGAGAAAACGGTGCTGGTTGTCGATATCGGCGGCGGTACGACTGACTGCTCGGTACTGCTGATGGGGCCACAATGGCGTGATAAAGCAGAGCGTCAGAACAGCCTGCTTGGTCATAGTGGTTGCCGCATCGGCGGTAATGATCTGGATATCATGACCGCATTCAAACAGCTGACTCCACAATTTGGTATGGGCAGTGAAACCCAGAAAGGTATCGCTATCCCGGCCCTGCCTTACTGGAATGCCGTCGCGACCAACGATGTTCCGGCGCAACTGGATTTCTATAGTGTGGCGAACGGCCGCATGTTACGTGATCTGATCCGTGATGCAGCGCAGCCTGATTTGATCAAACGCCTGCTGAAAGTTCAGCAACAACGTCTGAGCTACCGTCTGGTTCGTGCAGCGGAAGAAAGTAAGATTGCATTGTCTGAACGTGAAAGCGTGACGGCAGCCATGGACTTCATTGAATCGGGTCTGGCAGAAACCATTACCCAGCAGCAACTGAGTGACGCGATTTCTCAGCCCCTGGAACGTATTCAGGAGCAGGTCAGTCTGGCACTCGCCAGCAGCGAAATTAAACCGGATGTGATTTATCTGACCGGTGGCAGTGCACGTTCACCGTTGCTGCGCGCCGCTTTGCAGGCGCAGTTACCCGGGATCCCGCTGGTTGGAGGAAATGATTTCGGCTCGGTTACGGCAGGTCTGGCGCGCTGGGCCCAAACGTTATTCCGTTAGGATTTAAAGAGGCCGATAAACGCAAACCGCCTGAATCCAGGCGGTTTTTTATGGTTCAGAGCCAGGACTTACCAGGCACTGGCATCATTTAACGTCCTGATATCAGACTCATCCAGCTTCAGGGTCGCAGCCTGCGCCAGTTCGTTTAGCTGTTGCAGAGAGGTCGCACTGACAATCGGTGAAGTGATACCCGGACGGGCAATCTGCCAGGCCAGTGCTACCTGTCCCGGCTGAGCACCATGCTTACCGGCAACCTGATCCAATCCGGCCAGTATTTTCAGGCCACGCTCATTCAGGCAACGCGCAATCACACTTTCACCGCGTTTACTCTTCCCTGCATCGGCTCTGGTACGGTACTTCCCGGTCAGAAAACCGGCTGCCAGGCCATAGAAGTTGATGACACCTAAGCCGTTATCCGTCACGACTTTTTCCAGCGCTTCTTCATATACTTTACGGTCATACAAATTATATTGCGGTTGCAGCGTTTCATAACGCGCCAGTCCGTTTTCCTGACTGACTTTCAGCGCTTCAACCAGACGTGGTGCGCTGTAGTTGGATGCCCCAACGGCACGCACTTTCCCTTCTTTAATAAGCCGGTCAAACGCCGCCATGGTTTCAGCCAGCGGTGTATCGGCATCGTCATCATGTGACTGATACAAATCAATATAATCCGTTTGCAGACGCTTCAGCGAGGCCTCTACCGCCTCTTTGATATAGCGTGGCGACAACCCGACTTTTCCCTCACCCATCGGTTTTCCGACTTTGGTGGCGAGAATAATCTGGTCACGCTTACCGGTTTTTTTCAGCCAGTTACCGATAATGGTTTCGGATTCACCCCCTTTATTACCTTCAACCCAGCTCGAATAGACGTCAGCTGTGTCAATGAAATTCAGTTGATGATCCAGCAAGACATCCAGCAGGTTAAACGAGGCTGCCTGATCGACGGTCCAGCCAAATACATTGCCACCGAAGGTTAACGGCGGCACCTGGATACCTGTACGACCCAGTTCTCTTTTGTTCATCATTATCTCCCTTTTAAACGCTCAAATCAGACTTACTTTGCATGCGAACGGTTGATGGTCAAAGGTCAACCTTAGCATTTTGATATAAAATGTCAGGCTGAAAGCTATTCTTTATAGTCAGAAGTATTGTCAAAAAATGGGAAAGACTCTCCTTATTTCCTCCATTTTCTGCTGAAACATTCTGGCTACACTGTAAGCCGGTCTGCAGGTTAATTCCCGCCTGAAATACCGCAACAATGATTGTGCTGATGCGATGACTCATGAAATCTGAAAACACTGACACTTTACCTCCTTCCACGCCGCTGCCAGCTTCAGTTCGCTGGCAATTATGGATCGTCGCCTTTGGCTTTTTTATGCAGGCCCTTGACACTACGATCGTTAATACTGCCCTGCCGTCGATGGCCCGCAGTCTGGGTGAAAATCCGTTGCACATGCATTCGGTCATTGTGGCTTATGTGCTGACGGTCGCGGTGATGTTACCGGCGAGTGGCTGGCTGGCGGACAAAGTCGGGGTTAAGTGGGTATTTTTTTCAGCCATTGTGCTGTTCACGCTCGGTTCGCTGCTGTGCGCACAATCGGAAAGCCTGCGCGAACTGGTGATGTCACGCATCGTTCAGGGGATTGGCGGCGCGATGATGGTGCCTGTTGGCCGGCTAACAGTGCTGAAAATTGTCCCGCGCAGCGAATACATGGCAGCGATGACAATGGTGACATTGCCCGGTCAGGTCGGCCCGTTACTGGGCCCGGCGTTAGGCGGTTTTCTGGTGCAATATGCAAGCTGGCACTGGATTTTCCTGATCAATTTGCCGGTCGGTCTGGCCGGATGCATCGCCACATTAATGATCATGCCGAACTATAAAATGCAAACCCGGCGCTTTGATATCAGCGGGTTTGTTATGCTGGCAGTGTGTATGGCCACGCTGACGCTGGCGCTGGAAGGCAGCCGCAGCATGGGGCTGACGGCGCTGGAAATCGTATTACTGGTCATCGCCGGTGGTGCGGCGCTGGGCATTTACTGGTTACACGCTCGCGGTAATCTTTCAGCACTGTTTTCCTTGCGCCTGTTCCATACACCGTCTTTTAAAATTGGCCTGACCGGCAGCTTGCTGGGGCGTATCGGCAGCGGCATGCTGCCGTTTATGACACCGGTCTTCCTGCAACTTGGAATGGGCTTTACGCCCTTCCATGCCGGACTGATGATGATCCCAATGGTGCTGGGCAGCATGGGGATGAAACGCGTGGTGGTCCGGCTGGTGAATCAGCTAGGTTATCGTTCGGCACTGGTCAGCGCCACATTGCTGCTGGCATTGATTACCCTGATTTTTCCGCTGGTGGCGATTTACGGCGCCGTATGGATGATCCCGATTGTGCTGTTCTTCCAGGGAATGGTGAACTCGCTGCGCTTCTCGTCGATGAATACCCTGACACTTAAAGATTTACCGCCACGCCTTGCCAGCAGTGGCAATAGCTTACTGTCGATGATCATGCAATTGTCAATGAGCCTCGGTGTCAGCGTTGCCGGTTTACTGATTGGCCTGTTCGCACACCAGCAAGCAATGACACCTGACAGCAGTACCCTGCACACCGCTTTTCTGTATTGCTATATGTCGATGGCGCTGGTGATTGCCCTGCCTGCCTGGGTATTTTCCAAAGTGCCGCCTGACAGGCAGAAAAACGCCATCATTAACCGGCGTCGTGCGGCGGCCGCTTCCCCCGATCCGATGAGAAAATCATGAAACCTGGTATCACCGCCAAGCTGTTTATGGCCATCTTTTGTACCTGCGCACTGGTGTTGATCATCATGAACTGGGGCGTGCGGATGAGCTTCGAAAGAGGCTTTATTGACTATATCCGTCAAAGCAACGAACAGCGCGTCGAACTGTTAGCGGACACGTTGCAGGAGCAATACAAGCAGCATGGCAGCTGGGAGTTTCTGGAAACAAATGATCGGTTGATCTACCAGCTGATGCGCTCCTTTGAACAAAACAGCAGTTCGAAAATGCCGCCACAGGGCTGGCGGACAAAATTCTGGATCCTCGACAGTCACGATCGCCGGATCGGCGGTTACGATCAACCGGTCCCGCCCGATCTGCAAGGGCCGCGTCGCGTGATGACCGTCAATGGCGTGATCATCGGTTCAGTAATTTCCACGCCCGCTGAGCGCCTGACCCGCGATGCCGATATCAACTTCGAGCGTCAGCAGAGCCGCACCAGTTGGATGATTGTCGCTTTTACCGCACTGCTGGCCGCCGTCGTAACCTGGGTGTTATCTCGCGGTATGCTCGCGCCGGTAAAACGGCTGGTTAATGGCACCCATCAGCTTGCTGCGGGAAATTTCAGCACCCGCGTGGAAGTCGACAGTGAAGATGAACTGGGGAAACTGGCGCAGGACTTTAACCAGCTGGCAATGACGCTGGAGAAAAACGAACAGATGCGCCGGGCATTTATGGCAGATATTTCCCATGAGTTACGCACCCCGCTGGCGGTATTGCGCGGTGAGCTGGAAGCCATGCAGGATGGTGTGCGTAAAATGACCGTCGGTTCACTGGAATCGCTGCAATCTGAAGTGGCGATTCTGACCAAACTGGTCGATGATCTGCATCAGCTTTCTCTGTCAGATGCCGGTGCGCTGGCTTATCGCAAAGTCGATACCGACGTTGTACATCTGCTACAACTGGCCGAGGCTGGCTCGCGTGACCGTTTCCACAGCAAACAGTTAACGCTCAACAGCCATCTGCCGGAAAGTGCTGAAGTCTTTGGTGACCCGCAGCGGCTGTCGCAGCTTTTCAATAATCTGCTGGAAAACAGCCTGCGCTATACTGATCCGAATGGCGGCCTGGAAATCCTGGGAGAAATCTGTGAAAAAACGCTGAATCTGATTTTCCAGGACAGCGCGCCGGGCATCAGCGATGAGCAGCTCATCCGTATTTTTGAACGGTTTTACCGTACCGAAGGCTCGCGTAACCGCGCCAGCGGCGGCTCGGGTTTAGGTCTGGCAATTTGCCAGAATATCGTCGAAGCCCACGGCGGGCAGATCAGCGCAAGCCACTCCCCGGCGGGTGGCGTACGCATTACGGTCGTCCTGCCTCTTTCTGTCCCACATGGCCCGAGAAACTGAATGAACGACTCTGCATTGTCCGGCCCTGCGCCGTTGAAAATCCTGATCGTGGAGGATGAGCCTAAACTCGCCCAGTTACTGATTGATTATCTCGAAGCGGCAGGTTATGCCACGCAGTGGTTACCCGACGGCAACGACGTGGTTACGCTGGTTAAAACCCAGCCCCCGGCACTGATTCTGCTGGATCTGATGCTGCCGGGCAGCAGTGGTTTAACGATATGCCGTGACATCCGCCAGTTCTCCGATGTGCCGGTCATGATGGTGACTGCCAAAACGGAAGAAATTGACCGTCTGCTCGGGCTGGAAATTGGCGCAGATGATTATATCTGTAAGCCTTATAGCCCGCGGGAAGTGGTCGCGCGCGTGAAGGTTATCCTGCGCCGTTGTGTACGTCCGGATGAGCACGTGACAAAAGATACCGGCCTGCATATTGATGAGGCTCGCTTTCAGGCCACTTTTCAGGGACACGAACTTGAGCTGACTCCGGCGGAATTTCGTCTGCTAAAAACCCTGTCTGTGAAACCCGGGTATGTCTTTACCCGGGAAGTGCTGCTCAATAATCTTTATGACGATTACCGCGTTGTGACGGATCGCACCATCGACAGCCACATCAAAAACCTGCGCCGTAAGCTCGAATCACTTGATGGTGAAAAGGCATTTATCCGCGCGGTATACGGCGTCGGTTACCGCTGGGAAGCGGAGCCTTGCCATTTAGTTTAATGTTCTTCGGGCCGGCAATTCAGGTTTGTAAAGTTACTGAAAGTCTGTCGGCCAGCTCACATTTCATACCTTAAATTTCCGCTATCGCCGCGAAAAAGTCTCCATTAACTACACTTATTTCTGAAAAATAACCCCTCTTATGGAGATTACCTTTATGGCTAATAGCCACTATGAGCTGATTAAGGCGAGGAACGGGCAATATCACTTTATCCTTAAAGCCGGTAACGGAGAGATTCTTCTCACCAGTGAAATGTATGCCAGCAAAGCATCAGCGGAAAACGGCATCTTATCGGTACAAAACAACGTCTCAGAAGAAGCCCAGTACGAGATCAAACCCACGAAAGACGGGCAGTTTTACTTTGTCCTGAAAGCAAAAAATCATCAGGTCATTGCCATAAGCGAGATGTACACCGCACCCCGCACCGCTAAAAAAGGGGTGCTGTCCGTTATCAAAAACGGGCTAAGCCCGGAGATCCGTGATCTCACCCAGCAAATCGCCTGACCTCGTTATCCTGAGGTTGCTACATTTCCTGCTGCAACCTCAGGATCCAAAAATTGATCTGCCCCGGTAAAACTTCAAATACCCACACGAACTGGCTGCTTTTAAACAACTCAGACGTTACAATTCTGACCTTTCGTCGCCCCGCATCCGGGACGGCCCTGACTTGTGATCAGACTGAGATTGACTATGTTTACCCGCGATTCTTTTGTTCCGGAACTGCTGTCCCCTGCCGGCTCCCTGAAAAATATGCGTTATGCTTTTGCCTACGGTGCTGATGCGGTTTATGCCGGCCAGCCCCGCTACAGCCTGCGTGTGCGTAATAACGAATTTAACCACCAGAACCTGGAAACAGGCATTAACGAAGCCCACGCCCTGGGTAAAAAATTCTATGTGGTGGTCAATATCGCCCCGCATAACGCCAAGCTCAAAACCTTTATCCGTGATTTACAACCGGTCATAGATATGGGACCGGACGCCCTGATCATGTCCGATCCGGGCCTTATCATGATGGTACGCGAAGCGTTCCCGCAAATGGATATTCACCTCTCGGTGCAGGCCAACGCCGTGAACTGGGCAACAGTGAAATTCTGGAAACAAATGGGGCTGACGCGCGTCATTTTGTCCCGCGAGCTGTCGCTTGAAGAGATCGCTGAAATCCGTGCTCAGGTGCCGGACATGGAAATAGAAATTTTCGTGCACGGTGCACTGTGCATGGCGTATTCCGGCCGCTGTCTGCTTTCCGGTTATATCAATAAACGCGATCCGAATCAGGGGACCTGCACCAACGCCTGCCGTTGGGAGTATAAAGTTCAGGAAGGCAAAGAAGACGCCATCGGCAACATCGTGCACCAATACGAACCGATCCCGGTTCAGCAGGTAGAAGCCGCAGAACCCACGTTAGGCATCGGCCAGCCGACGGATAAAGTATTTATGCTGGAAGAAGCGATGCGTCCGGGTGAATACATGAGTGCTTTTGAAGATGAGCATGGCACTTATATTATGAATTCTAAGGACCTGCGTGCGATTCAGCATGTGGAAACCCTGACTAAAATGGGCGTACATTCGCTGAAAATAGAAGGCCGTACCAAATCCTTCTATTATTGCGCCCGCACCGCACAGGTTTATCGCCGTGCCATTGACGACGCAGTGGCCGGAAAACCGTTTGACCCGACGCTGCTGTCAACGCTGGAAGGCCTGGCGCATCGCGGTTATACCGAAGGTTTTCTGCGCCGTCATACACATGACGCACAACAGAACTACGAATACGGTTTCTCGGTCAGTGACCGCCAGCAATTTGTCGGTGAATTTACCGGTAACCGTAAAGATGGCTGGGCAGAAATCGACGTAAAAAATAAGTTCAGCGTCGGCGACAGCGTGGAAATGATGACGCCGCAGGGCAACGTTCAGTTCACACTCGACGCGTTACGCAACAAAAAAGGTCAGCCGACCGACGTGGCACCGGGTAATGGCCACTTCGTTTATGTTGCGCTGCCGGAAGATGTCAGCCTGGAATTCGCTATTTTGTTGCGTAATCTGCAAGAAACCGACACCCGGAATCCGCATTCAAAATAAGGAATTCTTCGAAAATAAGAATTCGATCACATCTATTTTTAGAGTAGCTGGTTAATATGTATTCGCAATTTACTTCGAATGCAAAATAAAGCACCGGACTACACTAGGAACCACCTCCTTGGCCAGCTCAATCTCCCTTGAGCTGGCTTTTCTTTGAATATTCGGGCAACTTCTTGTACTTCCATTCATCAAACAAATAATCTCTTTCCTCCCTAAAAAAATAAAATATCTTTTGCAGATAAATAAGTATTTTATTGAATGACTTTAACTGAAATTATTTAATACCAAAGAGAACGCTTCACTGATTTATCCGATAGCCAAATACGGTCACAATCATCTATTGTTGTTATGTATAGATAAAAGGAGCATACATGACCACAGCACTGCTGATTTTAAACGGAAAAGGGGCCGCCATCGAAGAACTGCGCGAGGCGGTGAGCGCACTGCGTGACGAAGGCGTCAGACTGCATGTACGGGTCACCTGGGAGCAGGGTGATGCGGCTCGTTATGTCGCCGAAGCCGTTGGTCTTGGCTGTGAAACCGTGATCGCCGGCGGCGGTGATGGCACAATTAACGAAGTGGCGGGTGCGCTGGCGCAACTCAACGGTGTAAAGCCGGCGCTGGGAATTGTGCCGCTGGGGACGGCGAACGATTTCGCTACCGCCTGCAATATCCCCCCGGTGCCTGAGCAGGCACTACAGCTGGCGGTAAAAGGCAACGCTGTTGCTATCGATCTGGCACGCGTCAATAGTCAGCATTTCTTTATCAATATGGCCACCGGCGGCTTCGGGACGCGCATCACCACAGAAACTCCGGAAAAACTGAAAGCGGCACTGGGTGGCGTTTCGTATTTCATCCACGGGCTTTTACGTCTGGATACGCTCAAAGCGGATCGCTGCGAAATCACAGGCCCGGATTTTCAGTGGGAAGGCGATGCGCTGGTGATCGGCATCGGTAATGGCCGCCAGGCCGGTGGCGGACAACAGATTTGCCCGGACGCATTGATCAACGACGGCCTGCTGCAGCTCCGTCTTCTGACGTCAGAAGAGCTGCTGCCGTCATTCCTGCGTAGCCTGCTCAATAATGAAGAAAACAAAAATATCGTTTCCGTCAGCCTGCCATGGCTCGACATCACCGCGCCCCACGACATGACCTTCAACCTTGACGGCGAACCGCTGACCGGTAAACAGTTCCATATTGAAGTGTTGACTGGTGCCATTCAGTGCCGTTTACCCCCTCAGTGTGAGCTGCTCGGCTGATATCCTCCCTTCTCATTGTTCATTCTCTGTACTGTGATCCGTCTTGCAGTACAGAGGAATTCTGCTCTCCTTTTTGTGATCTGGTCCGATAAAACACGTTTCGCATACTTGTATGGTAGATATACATTACTTAATTTTACTCTGCCGATGTCGCTGAATACTTCATTTATGAACTTCTGCGGGCACAAACGACGCATTTCTTTTTACGACTCTTATTTATCCGGTGACGGAATGCAGGGGTAGTATGATTAATCATCATAAAGAAAGACCGATATCGGTAAAAAATATGCTGGCCTACGGCGGGGGAGATTTCTTCGGCGGGGGATGTTTTGCGGTATTGGGTCTGTGGATAATGTTTTTCTATACCACCTATGCCGGATTAAGTCCCGCAGAGGCCGGTGCCGTTATTGCTACAGCACGCCTGCTGGACGCTTTTTTCGATCCGCTTATGGGGTATGTCACGGATAATTTCTACCGTAATGCGTGGGGTAAAAAATACGGCCGCCGAGGTTTCTTCTTCTTATTTGGTGCTCCGCTGATTATGGTAACCTACATTATTATGTGGGTCAGCGGCATGGGATTCTGGTATTACCTGCTCACTTATATTTTATTCTATGCCGCTTATACGCTGGCCATTGTACCTTATGAAACACTGGCAGCGGAAATGACCTCCAGCTTTAAAATGCGCACCAAACTGACTGGCGTGAGAATGTTTTTCTCTACCGGCGCCGCGATATTAGCCGCCTGGTTACCGGGCCGGATAATTGCCTATCTCGGTGAAGATTCATCATCATCGTTTCTGATTATGGGCGTCATTTTCGGCGTACTGTTTGCCGTGGTGATCCTGATGCTTTACTTTTACACATGGGAGCGCCCGATCCCGGTTGATGTCGCCGCGCCAAAACTCTCTTTTCGCCGCGACATGAAACATTTGTTTAAATCCCTGATCTCGACGATGAAAGTACGCACCTTCCGTCAGCACGTGGGGATGTATCTGGGCGGTTATGTCGCTCTCGACGTACTCGGTGCAGTGCTGGCCTACTACATTATTTTTGTCCTCGGACAAAACGCCGTGACGGCCTCGAATGCCATGACATTAATGACACTGGTACAGTTTGTCTGTGTCGCGCTGTTTATTTTCCTGTGCATGAAATTAGGTAATGGCGCATCTTACCGTATCGCACAGTTATTTATGTTAGCCAGTGTCGGGTTGTTTTTAGCCATCCATTTATTACAACTGCCGTTTAATATGGCGCTGATTTATCTCTCCGTCATTTTAATGGGTGTTGGCCGTTCAGGTACCAGTTATGTTTGCTGGAATATTTACAGTTTTATTCCGGATGTGGATGAAATGCTGACCGGAAAACGACGCGAGGGGATATTCGCCGGCGTCATGACTTTCGTGCGCAAAGCCGTTCAGGCGGTGGCTTTATTTGGGGTTGGCCTGTTATTACAGCATTACGGATTTACCCCGAAAAGCGCAACACAACCTGCTGAAGCCGTGTACGGGATCACGCTGGTATTTGGCACAGGTTCAGTCATCTTCCTGCTGGTGGGTTTATACAGTTCAATGAAATTCCGTCTGACACGTCATAACCATGCGTTGCTGGTCAATGAGATTGAGCGCCTGAAAGCCGGCGGCAGTAAATATGATGTCACACCGGAAACCCGCTTAATTACCGAACAGCTGACCGGCTGGCCATACGAAAAATGTTGGGGTGATAATAATATTCTTAGCCAGACGGAAGAATTATCCACACTCACGCCAGATGATCTCTCAACCGGAGCCGACCATGCAAAGAATTGAATTCAGCCTGATGCAACAGACTATCTTTCACGCCCTGCAAAAAGCGGGACTTGATGAAGCAAGCGCACGTACCTGCGCACGCATACATACAGAGTCCAGTTGCGACGGCATTTCATCCCATGGCCTGAACCGTGTGGCGCGTTTTGTCGATTACGTCAATAAGGGCTGGATTGATATTCATGCCAAACCGGAGCTGGAAAAATCCCTTGGTGCCATCGCCATCTATAATGGCAACCGCGGTATCGGCATCACCAATGCCTTGTTTGCCGTTGATAAAGCGGCAGAGATGGCAAAGGAATACGGTGTCGGCATTGTCGCGCTGAAAAACAGCAGTCACTGGATGCGTGGCGGAAGTTATGGCTGGCATGCGGCACAACAAGGCATGGCGGCGATTTGCTGGACCAATACTGAATCCTGCATGCCCGCGTGGGGCGGCAAAAACACCCGAGTGGGCAACAACCCGTTCGTGATGGCCGTACCCCGTGCCAGAGGCCCGATCGTACTGGATATGGCAATGTCGCAATATTCCTACGGCAAATTGCAGGTCACGCGGCTGAAAAATGAAAAACTGCCCTTCCCCGGCGGCTACGACAAAGAAGGTCATCTCACAGACGATCCTGGTCCTATCGAAGCCTCTATGCGTATTTTACCGACGGGTTACTGGAAAGGCTCCGGACTGGCCATTGTGCTGGATGCCATGGCCGCGCTGTTATCGGCCGGATCACCCACCAATGAGATCGACAAAATTGGCAAAGGCAGTTGCACCGGTGCCAGCCAGATTTTCATGGTATTTGACCCGACACAACTCGGGGGTGCCGAATTCACCGAACGCATGGCCGACAGCGTCGCAGACTACGTTAACCAGTCGGAACCTGCCGAAAACAGCCGCGATGTCCGTTATCCGGGCCAGACCGCTGCATCTAACCGTGAACAAAACCGCCGTCTGGGCATCCCGGTCGATGAAGCGGTATGGAACGAAGTTATGCGCCTGGCGGAATAGTCTCCGCTTTTTCCTGCCAAATAACGCCTGTTAACCGCAGGCGTTTTCTTTTTAATCCCTGCAACATTTCCCTCACAAAGTGTGATCCTCTCCGGCAAAAAACGCTAAACATACTTGTATGGTAGTTAGCAAAAGGCGTATTTATAACCAAAGAAAATGCATCCTACTTTTACTGCAAAAGGTCGTAACCGATGAAAATCGTGAATGCTGAAGTTTTTGTCACCTGTCCGGGACGCAACTTTGTGACGTTGAAAATCACCACTGAAAGCGGGCTGACCGGCATTGGTGATGCCACACTAAATGGCCGCGAATTACCGGTCGCATCCTATCTGAAAGATCATGTGTGTCCGCAGCTGATCGGCCGCGATGCGCATCAGATCGAAGACATCTGGCAGTTTTTCTATAAAGGCGCTTACTGGCGTCGCGGACCGGTCACCATGTCTGCCATTTCTGCCGTGGACATGGCGTTATGGGACATCAAAGCCAAAGCCGCCAATATGCCGTTGTACCAGTTGCTCGGCGGCGCATCCCGCACCGGCGTCATGGTTTACTGTCACACCACCGGTCATTCCGTTGATGAAGTACTCGATGATTACGCCAAACATAAAGAACTGGGCTTTAAGGCGATCCGCGCACAATGCGGTGTACCGGGCATGAAAACCACTTATGGCATGGCGAAAGGCAAAGGTCTGGCCTACGAACCGGCGACGAAAGGCAACTGGCCGGAAGAGCAGTTATGGTCAACGGAAAAATACCTCGATTTCACGCCAAAACTGTTCGAAGCCGTGCGTAATAAATTTGGTTTCGATGAACATCTGCTGCACGACATGCACCACCGCCTGACGCCCATCGAAGCGGCGCGTTTTGGCAAAAGCATTGAAGAATATCGCCTGTTCTGGATGGAGGATCCGACGCCTGCTGAGAATCAGGAATGCTTCCGCCTGATCCGCCAGCATACCGTGACACCAATTGCCGTCGGCGAAGTGTTTAACAGCATCTGGGATTGCAAGCAGCTTATCGAAGAACAGCTGATCGACTATATCCGCACTACGCTGACGCACGCTGGCGGCATAACAGGTATGCGCCGCATCGCCGATTTCGCCTCGTTATATCAGGTGCGCACCGGCTCGCACGGCCCTTCCGATCTTTCGCCGATTTGTATGGCTGCGGCCCTGCATTTCGACCTGTGGGTGCCGAATTTCGGCGTACAGGAATATATGGGGTATTCCGAGCAAATGCTGGAAGTCTTCCCGCATAACTGGACGTTCGACAACGGCTACATGCATCCGGGCGAAAAACCGGGTCTGGGCATTGAGTTTGACGAAAAACTGGCGGCGAAATATCCGTACGAGCCGGCGTATCTGCCGGTGGCCCGTCTGGAAGACGGCACGTTGTGGAACTGGTAAGGGAGCGAAACATGAACAGCGTCGTTATTGAGCAACCTGGAAAATTAGTCATCGAGCAACGTGCTTTGCCGGTACCTGCCGCCGGCGAAGTACGAGTTCGGGTCAGTCATGCGGGCATCTGTGGTTCAGATGTGCATATTTATCACGGCCACAATCCGTTTGCGAAATACCCGCGGGTTATCGGCCATGAGTTCTTCGGCCACATCGACAGCACCGGCGAAGGCGTCGATACCGCACGTATCGGCGAACGTGTGGTGATCGATCCGGTAGTCAGTTGCGGGCATTGCTACCCGTGCTCGATCGGCCGCCCGAATGTTTGTGCAGAACTGCAGGTTATCGGCGTCCACCGCGATGGCGGTTTCAGTGATTACGCCTGTGCACCGGCGAAAAACGCCTATGTGGTGCCGGAAGTGATCCCGGACAAACTCGCCAGCATGGTCGAGCCGTTTACTATCGCAGCGAATATCACGGCATTTCTCAAACCGACACCGCAGGATACCGCACTGATATACGGCGCAGGTCCGATGGGACTGACGGTGATTCAGGTGCTGAAAGGGGTTTACGGGGTGCAGAAAGTCATTGTCGCTGACCGTATCGACGAACGGTTGCAGATGGCGCAGGCAAGTGGCGCAGACTGGATCATCAATAACAGCGACCGCAGCGTGACTGATGTGCTGGCTGCAGAAGGTATACGCCCGACACTTATCGTCGATGCTGCCTGCCATCCGGCGATCTTACAGGAGGCCATTCTGCTGGCGTCTCCGGCAGCACGTATCGGTATGATGGGTTTCTCCGGCGAGCCGAGCCTGATCACGCAGCAAAGTATCACCAGCAAAGAGATTTCACTGTTTTCTTCACGCCTGAACAGTCACCGGTTCCCGCAGGTTATTGAATGGATGGAGCAGGGAAAAATCGCGCCCGAAAAACTGGTGACGCACTGGATGCCCGCCAGTGAAGTAGAAGCGGCATTAACGCTGTTCGAGAAAGATCAGCGTTCCTGCTGCAAGGTTTTACTGACATTCTGATTTAGCGTTAATTTTTGCAACAAGGCGGGAAGGTTTCAAATATCTTCCCGCCTGCCGTACCTCATATTCTACCTATAAAAACGCAACACTATTAAAACGACACCTACAAGTGGAGCACGCATCTATGTTTAAGAACCTACGCTGGATCATCGTATTCCTGCTGTTTCTGGTTTATATGATCAATTACCTCGACCGCGTTGCGCTGTCGATTACTGTGCCTATGATAGAAAAAGAACTGACCATTAATCCCGAGCAATTCGGCATGATATTTGGCAGTTTCTTCTTTGGTTACGCGATATTTAACTTTATCGGTGGCCTGGCCGTGGATAAATTCGGCCCGACGCTGGTGATGGGATTAGCTGTCGGCTTATGGTCAGTATTTTGTGGCATGACCGCTATCGCGACCGGCTTTTATTCCATGCTGATTTTGCGGGTATTATTCGGCATGGCCGAAGGCCCGATTTGTGCTTCGGCAAATAAAATGATCAACGGCTGGTTCCCGAAGAAACAGGCGGCAACCGCGATGGGCTTGCTCAGTGCCGGTTCTCCCCTGGGTGGCGCAGTGGCCGGGCCGATTGTCGGATATCTGGCAATTTCCTTCGGCTGGCGTCCGGCGTTTATGGTCATTGCCAGTATCGGCATCGTCTGGATGGTGGTGTGGTTCTTTACGGTTGCGGATAATCCGCTGAAAAGCAAACGCGTTTCACCGGAAGAACTGCGTTTAGTTGACGAAATGAAGAATGAGCATTTAAGTGAAGAAGAGAATATGGCGCAGGCTTCACACGGTCTTGGGTATTATTTACGTCAGCCGATTATTCTGGTTACTGCATTTGCCTTCTTCTGCTACAACTATATTTTATTTTTCTTCCTCAGCTGGTTCCCGGCTTATCTGGTACAGGCACATGGACTGAATATTAAAGAGATGAGCCTGACGACAGTTATTCCCTGGATTGTGGGTTTTGTCGGCCTGGCATTGGGTGGTTATATTTCTGATAAAATTTTTAATATTACCGGCCGCTTATTGCTGTCGCGTAAAATTATATTAGTGGTCAGCCTGTTAGCTGCGGCTGTTTGTGTCGCACTCGCCGGGATTGTCACCAGCGTGGTTCCGGCAGTCATCCTGATGTCAGTGTCTATTTTCTTCCTGTATACGACCGGTGCGATTTACTGGGCGATTATCCAGGATGTGGTGCATAAATCCCGCGTCGGCGGCACCAGTGGATTTATTCATCTGGTCGGCAGCATCTCGGGTATCATCGGCCCGGTCGTGACGGGTTTCATTGTTCAAAACACCGGACGCTTTGACAGTGCCTTTATTCTCGCTGGCGGCGTCGCCGCGCTGGGCGCTATTTTGGTGTTCTTCGTGATTAAACCGCCAAAACACCTGCCCGACTCCACGCTGTCTCACAGCTGATGGTCTGAATGTGCATGTCGCTCCCCGTCAACGGGGAGCGCAGCCAATATTCAGTCAGATTACAGGATGGCGATTTTATTCGTCCACCCACACCCGCATTTCTCCCTCTCCGCGATTCGCCCAGGTAAAGTACGGTACAAAGGTCAGGGTTTGCGGCACAGTGTCTTCCACAGGCGGATTATAGTGATAAAGCGGCTGCTGACTGGCCTGAACGGATGCCCGGCGCCCGCCCTGCGCCTGCAATAATGTTTTACCGGCGAACAATCCGCTGCCGGAAAACAGGCGGAACGTTGCATCATGCGGCAGGCGGATGTTATGCAGCTCACTGCCGTTGTCAGCCTGCTCAAGGCAATACACCAGCGGCCCCCGCTGCACTGCCACTTTGCCTGCAACGTGCCGCAACAGCGCATTGCCTTTCACCCGTATCACCGGCATCGGCAGTATCATTTCAAGCCGATCGCCTTTCTGCCATGTCCGGGTCAGACGCAGATATCCATGTTGCGTCAGGCTGGCCAGCGCCAGCGGATTACCATCGAGCGAAACCTGCGGGCTGTCACACCAGTCGGGTAAACGCAATGCCAGTGTCGCCTCCAGCGGCTGATCGGTATCGACGTCAATCAGCACGCATTCTGTCCACGGGTAGCCGCCGGACTGTTTCAGCCGCAACGCTTTTCCGCCAATTGTCGCTTCGACATCGCTGCCGATATACAGATTGATATCCACACCGTCCGGGCGCTGGGTATAGATATAGTGGCCGAGCGATGTCAGCAGACGCGCAATATTCGGCGGACAGCAGGCGCAGCCGAACCAGCGCTGACGCACCGGTTTTACATGGTCATAAATGTGGTTGAACGGAATGCTTTTCGGATGCACTTCCAGAGGATTGACATAGAAGAAATGTTTGCCATCAAGCGCCATCCCGGCCAGCACAGTGTTGTAGAGCGCCCGCTCCATCACGTCGGCATAACGGCTGTCAGGATCCATCTGCAACATACGGTTGGCGAACATCATCAGGCCAATCGATGCGCAGGTTTCGGTATAAGCCGTGTCATTGGGTAAATCATAATCGGAAGAAAAAGCTTCACCGCTGCTTTGCGATCCGACAGAACCGGTAATGTACATCTGCCGCCGGGTCATATTTTCCCACACACGCTGGCACACTTCGCGTTTTTCCTGATCCTGACTCAGCCGCGCCAGATGGGCCACACCGGCATACAGATACACAAAACGTACCGCATGGCCGACAGCCGTTGTCTGCAAGGCCACCGGCACATGCGCCTGGCTGTAGGCCTTGTCTTTCACCATCCACGCCGGTCCGTAGGTATTCCAGTGCGATGTTTTTCCACGTTTTTCATATTCGATATCGTAGAAATGCGGCTGTGTACCCCGTTGCTCAACAAAATAACGGGTCAGGTCAAGATAACGCTTTTCGGCGGTTTGTTCATACAGACGCATCAGTGCCAGCTCAATTTCCGGATGTCCCGGGTAGCCATGCAACTGCTTCTCACCCGGCCCGAAGACATGTGCGATGTGATCAGCCAGCTTGCAGACAATCTCCAGCAAACGGGTTTTGCCTGTGGCCTGCACATAAGCCACACCGGCTTCAATCAGATGTCCGGCGCAGTAAAGTTCGTGACATTCAGCCAGATTAGTCCAGCGTTGTTGCGGCTCTTTGACGGTGAAGTAAGTATTCAGATAGCCGTCAGGTTGCTGCACTGCGCCGATCAGCTCAATCAGTTGATCGGCCGTTTCCTCCAGCGCGGGATCCGGCGTTTTCGTCAGTAAATACGCCACCGCTTCCAGCCACTTAGCAACATCACTGTCCTGAAAAACCATACCGTAGAATTCACCATCACTTTGCCCGGCGGCAATACGGAAATTTTCAATCGCGTGACTTGGTTCGGCGTCGGCGACATCATCATTGAGCGCTTTCCACTGGTACGGCACCACCACCTCTTTCACCAGACGCTGATATTCCAGCCAGAATGCATCGGAAACATTCACCTTTTGCAAAGGCACTTCTAAAGAATCTACCGGAGAAAACGGCATACAACCTCCTGAAAAAGTTAAATTAAATTTTTGCAGCTAAATCGTGCGACATCCGCGACAGCAATTTGTTATCGAGTTTGCAAAACATCAGCGTTCCCGCCAGCAGCAGATGCATCGCCGCCGGTAACAGGGTTTCCAGCAAGGTGATCCCGCCGAGTGATGCCGCAGTCTGGTGCTCTGCGCCAGCCTGATAAGAGACCAGAATGAAGACCAGGCTGATGATCCCGGCACTGGATGCCCAGGCCAGTTTGATAAAGAAGAGGTTGAAGGCAAAGTTCATGCCGGAGGAACGGATACCGTTTTTCCAGTGCCCGTAATCATCGGCGAACGCCATGATGGAAAAATGCAGCGGCAACGTGAACCCGAGGATCACGCAGTGTACAAAGATGATACCGAGCCACAATATCTGGTGATGTTCACCGGCAGGAACAAACCACAGCATCAGGGAAAACACCGCCAGTACCAGATTTGTCAGCATATACAGCCGCACGCTGTCGATGAATTTGGTCAGCTGATTGACGATGACCGCGCCGAAAATGGAAGCCAGTGTCACCATACCGAAGAACAGCGAAGCGTAGCCTGCCCCGCCTTTCAGCACATACGTGATGAAATACATATAGCCGCCGCCGCGCAGATTGAACACATTGATCAGCAGGAAAGACATCAGTAAAACCAGCAACAACTGATCGTTTTTCAGCAATCCGCGGATGTGTTCTTTAACGCTGAACTGCCCGAGCAACGCAAGGGGCAGGCGTTCGCGCACGGTGAAGAAACACCACAGAAACATCACTACCGCCACTGCACACAGCAACCCCACGCCCTGCTGATATCCCAGTGCCGCATTGCCTTTACCCAACACCTGTACCAGCCACGGCAGCCCGACGGATACCATAAAGCCCGCTACACCGCACAGGACAAAGCGCCACGACTGACAAGACATCACTTCGCGATGATCGGTGGTCATGGTGTTAATCAGTGCGCAATACGGCACGTTGATTGCCGTATACGACACGGAAAGCAGGAAGTACGTGAAGAAGGCGTAGGCAATTTTGGCATCTCCACTCAGGCCGGGCACCGTAAAGGTGAGAAACCCGATCACGCCAACAGGTAACGCAATCCATAACTGCCAGGGACGAAAACGTCCCCAGCGACTTTGCGTACGGTCAGCCAGTATGCCCATCAGCGGATCGGAAATCGCATCAATCACCCGCAGGGAAATAAACAGCGTACCGACGATAGCAGGCGTCAGCCCGAAAACATCGGTATAAAAAAATGTCAGAAAACTGGTGATCAGACAGGTCATTATCGTGCCACCGGCATCACCTAATCCGTAACCGATTTTTTCACTGACCGAAAGTCTGGCATGGGCAGAAGTTATTCTGCTCTCTCCGTTTACCGTTGCAGAACCGGTATTAACTGAATCTGTTGGCATTATTTTTCCTCGCTTTTATATCGTTATTAATAAGCTGTAGGAACACAATAAATAAGGCTAATTATGGGTGTCAGCCCTGGATTTAAATAAGGTACGCCATAAATCTGGCATAATGGCCTCATGCCAACAAGAGGAGGATAAAGTAGTTAAACGGGACAATTCCGACTCACGATCAGAATCTGTGAAGCAGATCAAAACCTCTTTAAACCTGGCTGGAGATGCATGTTCTCTATGCTACTGTCAGGTATATCCAGCCTGATGAGTGCCTTAAAATGACTGAAATGCTTACCTTTCCCGTCAATATCCCGGTGAAAGTACAAAACGGCGGTTTGTTCATTTCCCGCGGAATAGGCACACATCCGACCCGGAGACTCAGTTCGCATGAATTAATTTATGTTGTCCGGGGCTCATTGTCTTTACAGGAAGAAAATAGCCGTTTTGATTTACACGAAGGAGAAAGTCTATTGTTATTTCCCGGCAGGGAACATAAAGGCGTCACCACCTTTGATGCTGATTTAAAATTTTACTGGCTGCATTTTGATATTGTGAAAGATATAGCAATAAATAATTCACAGCAAAATAATCCCTCTTTACAGCTGAATATTCCACAACATTGTAAAGTCAGGGACCGCGAAACGCTGCTAACGCTGTTCAGATTATTTTTATATGAACAGGAACGCGGCGGTAATTCTCTGGATCTGTTTCTGATTTTGCTGTTAGAAGAAGTCTCGCGCACCTGGCCGGAGAATGTTGAACCGGGCGGCCCCGGTGTGGCGCTGGCCTATAAAGCCCGTCAGCTGATTACGACACAATTCCATCTGCCGCTGGGAGCCTCTGAACTGGCGGAACGGCTGCATTGTAATGCCGATTATCTCGGGCGGGTTTTCCGCCTGACCTTTCAGATGACGCTGACAGAGGCGCTGCATAAACAACGGGTCTCGGCAGCAGAAAAACTGCTACTGGCCAATACCGGCAATGTGGCGGACGTGGCACGCCTGACGGGGTTTAACGACGTGGCGTATTTTCGTCGGGTATTTCGTAAACTACTGGGCATTACCCCTGCGGCCTACAAAAAGCTGTATTGCCGTGAGCATATAAACTCCCAATAATTTGATAAAACCTTGCGCTAACAATCTCAAAAACATCAGAAAACTCATGTTAGTATTGGGGTCTTCCGACTTTAAAGACAACTTTTGCCCATGACAGACTCCTTTGAATTTCTCAGTAATGTGCCGGTTAATCAGCAGATTTATCGCACCTTGCGTCAGGACATCGTCACCTGTGCCATCGCACCGGGGGCATTCCTGTCGGAGAAAGAGATTTCCACACGCTTTAATGTGTCCCGTCAGCCGGTTCGTGAAGCCTTTATCAAACTGGCCGAAGCCGGACTGGTTCAGGTTTTACCGCAACGCGGTACGTATGTAATGAAAATTTCCTCCAAACGGGTCGCTGACGGACGTTTCATTCGCGAAGCCGTTGAAACCGCCGTGGTACGCCGTGCAGCCATGGTCGCTACGGACAAAGATCTGGCGCTGCTCGGACATAATCTTGAGCGTCAGACACTGGCAGCAAAGCGTCAGCAAACGCAGGAATTCCTGCTACTGGATGATGAGTTCCACCGCACGATCGCACAAATTATCGACTGCCGTCTGGCATGGGAAACCGTCGAGCACATCAAAGCGACAATGGATCGCGTCCGCTTTCTGACACTCAGCAAAGTGTCACCGCCGGAAAATCTGATTGCACAGCATTATGCGATTTTTGACGGACTGCAAGCGCATGACCCGGACGCCGCAGAAAAAGCCATCCGTATTCATTTGCAGGAAATGATTTCCACCATTACGCCCATTGCCGAACAAAACAGTGACTGGTTTGATGCCGAGTAAGTAAAGGGAGGAAGTACAACACAAGCAGTTTGCGACGGCGTTCAAATTTTGCGGGTTAGCCCTGAAATCTGTATGACAACTTGGTGTAAGCTGTAAACCACACCAATATCGTGGATACTTTTATGCCAGCCGCTGCCACCCTGAAAAAAAGCTACTACAGTGCCGATCAGTCACTCTCCCTCTCCCAACTCGATAACGAGAAAATCAGTCAGATCGTCCGGGATCTGGACGTGGCAGAAAGCGAAAAAGAACATTACGTCACGGGCTGGATGGGCCAGAACAGCGTGGTCCTGGTGAGGAATTATCAGGACAAACGGGGCACGTCCAGCGGCCTGGTGATGTCGCGTGGCAATCGTTACAAACTCACCGTTCAGGCCATCACTTTCCGTATCCCCAAAGTGCTGCTGTGGGTCACGTTCCGCCGTAAGCCCCGCACCATGACCGTGATTGCCTATAACAAGCTGGGCGAACAGGCGACCGGCCTGCAACAGTTCATGCATGTGCAGGATCCTGAACTCAGGGAGAAGCTGGAGCAGGACTGGCGTGAACTGAACGATTATCTCGGCATGGCCTGCTGGCAGATGGATAACAACCGCCCGCAATGGCGCCAGTTGCACGGCGAAATCACGTCGCAATCCCTCGTTTCGCTGGCTGAATCGCCATGGTTCAGCGGTAAAAAACTGCAAAAAGATGGCGAACTGGAAGGGTTGTGGTTGCACGGGCAGTTTATTGGCCGACGCAGCGGCGAACAGGCGGCATTGCTGCTGTCATGGAAAGACGAAGAGAACGACGATATTGCCAGCTATCTGTTTGAACGGATGTCAGCGGACAAAATTCGCGTGATGCTGCGCCCGCGTAAAGAAGAAAAATTCTATCCGCTGAACCCGTTTGATGCCGTGCATTTGCAACAGGCACTGACGAAATTCCGTCAGGCTGAACAGGCGCTGAGTGAAACCCTGCGCCTCGCATAATCTGTGGTTACCACCAGCGGTGGAAATGATGTACCGGCCCGATGCCGTGACCGACGTCAAGTGAATCGGCCTGCATCAGCGCCTGCTGTAAATAGTCTTTGGCTTCACGCACAGCACCGGCCCAGTGTTGATGACGCGGACGTAAAGCGGCCAGCGCGGCCGACAGCGTACAACCTGTGCCGTGAGTATGTCGGGTATTCACGCGCGGCGCAGTAAACCGCTCGCGGGAACCCGGTGTAAACAGCCAGTCAGGGCTTTCCTCATCGCTCAGATGCCCCCCTTTCATCAGCACTGCGCCACATCCCATCGCCAGCAGTGCTTCTCCCTGCTCACGCATTTCGGTTTCGTTCACTGCGACCGCACATTCCAGTAACGCCGCCGCTTCCGGCAGGTTTGGCGTAATCATCGAAGCCTGCGGGATCAGCAAACGGCGCACCGCATCAACGGCTTCCGGCAGCAGCAAAGGATCGCCACTTTTCGCCAGCATCACGGTATCCAGCACCACAAACGGTGGCTGATAATGCCGGATCCGCTCCGCCACCGCTTCCACAATCTGGCTGTTTGCCAGCATGCCAATTTTGGTACTGTCGATCCGCACATCGCTCAGTACGGAATCAAGCTGTGCTGAAACAAACCCTGGCTCAATGTTATAGACCGACTGCACACCACGGGTATTTTGGGCTACCAGCGCGGTGATCACACTGGTACCGTACGCGCCAAGCGCCGAAAAGGTTTTTAAATCCGCCTGGATCCCTGCCCCGCCACTCGGATCAGTGCCTGCAATCGTCAGTGCATTAATACGTTTCATTATCTGCCTCGCCGTTCAGCCATTCTTCGCCCATTAAATACAGATTATCGAGGAATTCAGGCGTGAAACTGCCCGGCCCTTTCACGGCCATACAGGCGCGTTCGCCCGCGCAGGACATCACCCGACAGGCGGCGGCCACGTTATCCAGACGATCGCCCGGCAAAGCCGCAAAGGCGGCTACTACTGCGGATAGTGCGCATCCTGTTCCCACCACTCGGGTCATCATCGGGTGCCCGCCAGCCACAGCCCAACTGCGCTGGCCGTCGGTGACATAATCGGTTTCACCGGTGACAGCCACGACTGCGCCGGTCTCACGCGCCAGTTGCTGTGCGGCAGGTAAAGCAGAAAAGGAATCATCGCCGCTGTCAACGCCGCGCCCGGACGCACTGACGCCGCTGAGGGCCAGGATTTCGGAGGCATTGCCGCGGATTGCTGCGGGTTTAAGTGTGATGAGTTCACGACAGAATTCTGTACGCCAGTTCAGGCCGCCGACGGCAACCGGATCCAGTACCCAGGGCTTTCCGGCCTGACTGCCTGCCTGAATGGCCGCCAGCATTGCCTGCGCATGGGGATGTGTCAGCGTACCGACATTGACCAGCAGGGCATCGGCGATGGCACTAAATTGTGCCGCTTCGGCGGGATCAACCACCATCGCAGGAGATGCGCCCAGCGCCAGCAGGACGTTGGCGGTAAAAGATTGCACCACGTCATTGGTCAGGCAGTGAACCAGCGGCGCTGCAAAGCGAAGTTGTTTCAGAGAAGTGGCGGCTAAAGCGCCGGGAATGTAGGTAGGTCGGGTATTCATAAGTCTCCCTACCGGCGCTCAAGAAGGCGGTATCAGGAGAGATACCTGACTTCCCTACGCTGGCATAATCCAGATCAGGTAATACGGGTAAAATCTCAGCCCTGCTTTGCAGCGGGCACCCCGAGTCAAGGGAGCATTATTGGCGGCGGAGGTCAGAAGATCAATCAGCAAATGCGTTAAAAAACCAATCAGTGAAGCTTATTGAACTCATTCCGCTTCACTGGCAGTATCTGGGCACAGACCTGAATAACATACGTTGATGAAAAACTTCCTCAGGAGTCAATGCTTGCCCTCAACAATGACTGTACGCCCTTATCAAGAAGCCGACCGCCCGTTTTTACGTACGCTCTATCTGGCCTCGCGCAAGCACACCTGGACATGGCTGGAAGACGATTTTCAGCTGGAAGATTTTGACCGGGCAGTGCTCGGCGAGACAATACTGGTCGCAGAACGTGACGGACATTTACTGGGATTCGCCTCAATTTTCACTCAGGAAAATTTTTTGCATAACCTGTTTGTTGATCCGCAGTATCAGGGAACCGGTGCAGGTTCGGCATTGCTTCACGCTGCTGAAGAAACCTTTACCCGTCAGGGATCGCTGAAATGTTTAGCCAAGAGTAAAAATGCCGTCGCTTTTTATCTGTCAAAAGGCTGGACCATCATCTCTGCGGGGGACAGCCCAAAAGGTGAATACTATTTATTTCATTCACCAAAGAAATAATTGAGAAGAAAATGATTATCCCGAAAAACCTTATTTTCGTGGTTCTGACGAATATCATTTTTTCTTTGTCGTTAAGAGGTTAAATTCCGCAGCAGTGCTATACATACGATGGCTTCCTTAAAAATTTCGAGGGTATGAATGAAAACAATGAAACTGATGCAGATTGCTGCAGTGACCGGTGCGCTGTTCCTGGCCGGTTGTACCAGCCATATTACCCAGACAGAAAAATACTCCGGTTTTTTAGGTGATTATTCCGGTCTGAAGGAAGTCAAAACTGCATCAGGTAATCCGGTGCTGCGCTGGATAGATCCTGCTTTCAAAAAAGCCAATTATTCTTATATCAAATACGAACCGATTAAATTCTATCCGGAACCTCAGCCAACGGAACAAATCGACAAAGCTACCTTGCAGGGGGTGCTGGATTACGCCAACAGCCGCATGAAACCGGCACTGGCAGAGCGCATGCCACTGACAGATCACGCAGGGCCGCGCACACTGATTTTCAAAGGTGCGATCACCGGTGTGAACACCTCGGCAGAGGGTTTGCAGTTCTATGAAGTCATCCCGGTCGCGCTGGTTATTGCGGGTACTGAAACCGCCACAGGCCATCGTACGCGTGATACTGAAGTTTACTTTGAAGGTGAGCTGATCGATGCCAGCACCGGCAAACCGGTGATTAAAGTCGTGCGTAAAGGCTTCGGTAAGCAGGTTGCCAACGATACTCAGAAAGTCACTGCTAACGATTTAAAAGTTGTAGTAGACAGCCTGGCGAACGATACCAAGCTGTTCAAAGAATAACTCCCGAAACAGCATAACAATGAGGGCAGCCAGAGGGCTGCCTTTTTTGTTTACCGGGAATGATAAACCTTCAGACTGAATCAGCGATAAATTCCCGTAACCACTGATGTGCCGGGTCACGGTGCGCACGTTCATGCCACACCATAAACATGTCAAAACCCGGTACATCAAGCGGGGCTTCGGTTATCTGCAAAGCAGGATTTCCCCGCACTAAACGTTCGGGCAACATCGCCACCAGATCCGTGGTCATCAGCACCTGAAGCACAAACAGGAAATGCGGTACTGACAAGACCACACGCCGCGTTAAACCCGCCGCCGCCAGCGCGGTGTCGGTATACCCATAAAATCCGCCGCCGTCGGGTGAAACCATCACATGCTCCAGCCCGCAGAACTCTGTCAGCGTCACCGGCCCGTTGACGGACGGATGCCCTTTCCGGCTGACCAGCACATAGCGCTCGGCAAACAGGAATCTGCTGTGCAGCCCGTTTATTACCGCATCAGAGGTATGAAACGCCAGGTCCAGTTCACCCTGCTCCATTTTGCGGATAATCCGCGCAGGTGATGTTTCAAAAATAGACAGCCGCGCGGAAGGTGCGGCCATACGCAATGCCCGTAAGGCCGGTAAAACGATAGTGGATTCGCCGTAATCCGCGGCACCCAGAGTCCAGGTAGGGTTCGCCTTTGACGGGTCAAAAACCTCTCCGGCAATGATCGCATTTTCCAGCGCGGCAAGGGCCTGCCGCAGCGGTTCCCGCAATTCGTCCGCACGCGCCGTCGGACGCATTCCCCGCGGCCCCGGCAGCAGCAACGGATCATCAAAAAATTCACGCAACTTAGCGAGCTGAACGCTGACCGAAGGTTGCGAAAGGTTACGGCGCTGCGCAGTTCGCGTGACATTTTGTTCAGCCAGCAAAACATCCAGCGTCAGCAACAAATTGAGATCCAGACGACCGAAATTACTCATCGCTATACCTGCTATATGATCAATTCATTTCAACTATACCTGACGACAACCTACTCTGCCTTTATCCCATTAACGGAGGTTTCGTCATGAATGTATTGATCGTCTATGCTCACCCTGAATCACACTCGCTGAACGGCTCGCTGAAAGATTTTGCGGTCAGCCATTTGCAGGCCGCCGGGCACAATGTGCAGATTTCGGATTTGTATGCCATGCAATGGAAAGCCGTGCTGGATGCAGGAGATAACACCGAACCGTCGCCGGGGCCTTTTCACCCTTCGCAGGATTCTCAGCGCGCTTACAAAAATGGCACGCAAAGCGATGACATCGCCGCCGAGCAGGAAAAATTACAATGGGCGGATACCGTGATTTTCCAGTTCCCGCTGTGGTGGTTTTCAATGCCTGCCATTATGAAAGGCTGGGTTGAACGTGTTTATGCTTATGGATTTGCCTATGGTGTTGGTGAGCATTCCGACACGCACTGGGGCGACCGTTACGGGGAAGGCAAAATGGCCGGAAAACGCGCCATGCTGATGGTCACCACCGGCGGCTGGGAACCCCATTACAGCGCGCGTGGGATTAACGGCCCGATCGACGACCTGTTGTTCCCGATCCACCATGGCATCCTGCATTATCCGGGCTTTACCGTGCTGCCGCCACTGGTGTTCTACCGCACCGGACGCATGGATGAGACCCGCTACGCGCAAATTTGCGGGGAGATGGCTCACCGGCTGGATACAGTTGAAAGCACCACGCCAATTTCATTTCGCCAGCAGAATGGCGGCGATTACGCTATACCGTCACTGATATTGAAACCGGACATTGCGCCGGGGAAAAGCGGGTTTGCGGCGCATCTGAAATAATCCCCTGAGAGCATGCCAGGCATAAAAAAACGCCAGTGGATCTTGCGATCGCACTGGCGTTTTTACGGGCGTTCAGCCTTTATTTTTGCTAAAACATTCCCACTCAATGACAAATAAACATAAATAACACTTACACAACAATAGGTTAAAAACAATCTACTATCAAATACCATTAAAAATACCATACAAAGAAAAAGCACATCAGAGCATGAGCAGCATCGTAGCGGACTGTCAAAGAACCCCGAGCCTTAAGGGCTGCGTTGTACTGTTTCCAGTTGGTAGCTCGATAGCGGGACTTGCGGGGCTGACTCATGCTGCAAGCCTACCGCTTGAAGGGCAACGATTTATGCAATAACGCCTTTTTGAGAAAGATCTAATTGCCAAGGTCCTATGCTACATTTGATTCAAATTGTAAAATAATGGAATAGGTGCAGCATGAGTTTCTTCGATAAATTCTGCGCGGACAAGTTGAAAGATGCGGCTGCAGTTGCCAAAAAGAAGCTTGGTGACGCAGCGGCCAAAAGCGCAGAGGCGGCAACCGCCGCGTCACAAATGGTCAAAGACTTCGATTATCAAGAAGCGCAAGCAACTGCTAAGCGGACTGCGTCAAACATAGCGGACCAGGCGGGCAAAGCTACAACGAAGGCTATCGATACAGTCATGGAACATGACTATGCGGGCACCCGTGACTATCTTGCAGATCAGGCCGTCAAGGCGAGCGATGGCGTTGTGAACATGAAAGACAGTGCCGTCGATGCCGTACAGAATTTCGACCTGAACGAAACAACAGAAGCCGCTATAAAATTTTCCAAGCAATCAGCAAGCAAGCTCAACCTCATGTTCCGCGATACGCTAGAACTGGATAAGACCACGTTCGACATGGTCAACGACGTTAAAAAGCGTCTACCTACCCCAGCAAGCTCCGTGGACGACATCTACGAGCAATGCCGCAAAGAATCAATTCGACGCGCGATTGCTGCTTTTATGCTAGGAGACATCCTAGATGAAAAAAGTGCTGCTAAATATGGCAAGCTGACTGACGACTACGATACCTATCGACACGATAAACATGGCACGTTTGGTGACTACTCCCATGCAAAGCCCTCTGATAAAACGCCGAACGGCACGGTTTTCCGGAATGACTACAACCCAGATGAACCTTTGGTCTATGAACGAGATAAGGCTACTATTGTCTCGGTCGATCACATCACCTCAAGAAAAGAAATCTTCTCTTCTCAGCTGTTGAAAATGGGCCTGACCGATGAACAGTTGGGTAAGGTCGTGAACGACCCCGGCAATCTGAAGTACATGCACCGAAGCATCAACAGCCAAAAGGGTGAGGCTGACCTGTATGACTGGCTGTCCACGAATTCCAAGCCACATCCTACCGATGACGGTAAGTTGATCGTGACGATCAAGGGATCAGGTAAAGAGCATGTCATCGACAAAAAGGCGGTCGATAAAATTTATGCAGAGAGTAAGCAGGTTATCCGCTCTGCAAAAATCCGAGCAGTTAAAGAGATCGGTACCACTGTTGCCCTCACTGGCGCGACCATGGCCGCACAACAGGTCGTGGGCCTGATTGTGGTGGAGACCATTGACGTGTTCCTGGACGAACTGAAACGCATGAAGTTTGTCTCCGAAGAAGGAATTGTTGAGGAGATGAAGCTCAGCAAGAATCGCCTGAGCGCTGAACTCGGCAAGCGTTTTGAAGAACGTCAAATTTGGTCGCGTGCGAAATCGCTGGGCATCGAGGCTGGCGTAGCAGGCGCCTTGAGCGTGATACCTCAGATTCTCATTTCTTTGGTATTGAAGATGCCTTCATTTGTCTATGCGCTGATTCGTGAGAGCACCCTCAGCGTTGTGCGTGCAATCCGTATCGTTACCAGCAATGAGCCAGACAAACTGGTGGCCTTGCAAGTCGTGATTATGGGTGCGGCATCGGCTGTTGTCGGCATTTACGCCCAACGGGTTATTAGCCAAGGCATTGCCGCAGTGCCATTACTGAATAAATTCAACTCACAAGTCTCCTCGGTCCTGTCAGGGGTGATTATCACCGCTGTCCCCTTGGCCGCGATTTACACGTTCGAGCAAAACAAATCAAAGTTGGTGCTAAAATTGGTCGGTCCCAAATAGCAGAAAGCCACTATGCAAAACAAAAAGTCCCGCCAAAACAACTGGCGGGCCTTTTTGTAATCTGAGAGCTCTATGCTGCGGGCATGATGAGTTTGAATATGCCAGCCTCAAGCTGCGCAGGTTCGGATTGGACCATTCGCAGACATTCGTCTGCGAATGGTCTGTCCCCGATAGAGTTCGAGAGACGTATTCCTGTGCCGTCCAGGAAAACCGACCGTACTAACTAAAGATTGTGTCTAATACTAGGGACAGATCAATCAGTCTCACAACGATCCCTAAAGGATTTTTACCATTCTAATCTTTTGAACAATTCCCTTGATGCAGAAATGTTCAACAAAGTATAATTACTGGACGTGGAAAAATAATTGATATGCTATGGATAAAATGAATATTGGATTAACTGAAATATTATCATTTGCTGCATTAATTGTATCGGCATTCAGTATGCTGTATGCAAAAAAGCAAAGTGATTTTGCAAAGAGAAATCATTTTAATGACTATCGTTCTCATTTATCTCAATCTCATTTGGCATATAGAAAAGCACTACTTAAAACACAAAACAAACATAAAAATGATCTTCTTGAATTAAGTAGGCTAGCTGGGGAAACATTAGTAAAAATAGTTAACCATTTCGACCGATATGACACCAATCAACATGCAGAGAGATATCTAAGGCATTTACTGCATGAAAGTTCAGAAATGGTTTTCCGTACATTCCAGGGGCAACTTGCCTGGCAAACTTCAGAAAACATATCACATAGATTTTACCAAATATCTTTTATTGAGGATAATCTCAATCCAGTTAAAAATATATTTGGAGATTGTTCTTTCAGAGAAAAAATAAATTTAAAGTATCATTTAGAACCAAATACATACCTAGAGGCGGATTTAATGAATGATACTTATTTTTGCAATCTGGTTTTAGAGATGAATGCAAGACTTGATCAATCTAAACTACAAGAGTTGATGAGCAACGTTCAAAAAGAAATGATTAACTTCAATACGTTGTACAACAATCTAAAAGCCAATCTTACCATAAGCGCTAAGTACCTTGACGATTTAATCCTTCAGGGAAATAAAGAGCACTTCCAACTGAGAGAATCCCCACAACTTTACTCTGAAATGAAAAGAACAAAAACACAATTGAGAACATTAGGTTATATAAACATGCCTGAGGGCTTAGATAAGTCTTTTAGTGGGAAGCTTTATTTCTCAATATCCAAAAGTATCCATTTATGTGCTCTCCTTCATGCAATACAATGTTTATATTCATGGGGCTGGGACTATGAATAATAAAGTATTCTTAATTTAATACGGGAATTTAAATCTTTCATATTCTTAAAAAGAACACCAATAGATAAAATTTATTGGTGTTCTTTTATCAAGTCAGGCAATTAAAAAATCGCCCCCTCATTCCCACTCAATCGTTGCCGGTGGCTTGCCCGAGATGTCATAAACAACGCGGGAGATGCCGTCGACTTCGTTGATGATGCGGTTGGAGCAGCGGCCGAGGAAATCATACGGCAGGTGCGCCCAGTGCGCGGTCATGAAGTCGATGGTTTCGACTGCGCGCAGAGAGACAACCCAGTCGTATTTACGGCCATCGCCCATCACGCCGACAGAGCGGACCGGCAGAAAGACCGTGAAAGCCTGGCTGACTTTGTTATACAGGTCGGCTTTATGCAGCTCTTCGATAAAGATAGCATCGGCGCGGCGCAGCAGGTCGCAGTACTCTTTCTTCACTTCGCCCAGTACGCGAACGCCCAGCCCCGGCCCCGGGAACGGGTGACGGTAAAGCATGTCGTATGGCAGGCCGAGTTCCAGACCAATTTTACGCACTTCGTCTTTGAACAGCTCTTTCAGCGGCTCAACCAGACCCAGTTTCATCTCTTTCGGCAGACCGCCCACGTTGTGGTGCGATTTGATCACATGCGCTTTGCCGGTGGCAGAGGCCGCAGACTCAATCACGTCAGGGTAAATGGTGCCCTGCGCCAGCCATTTCACTTCATCCTGCTTGCAGGCTTCTTCGTCGAATACTTCAACAAAGACGCGGCCGATGATTTTACGTTTGGCTTCCGGCTCATCCACACCTGCCAGCGCAGACAGGAAACGTTCTTCCGCCGCGACGTGAACGATATTCAGACCGAAACGGTCACCGAACATTTCCAGCACCTGATCCGCTTCGTTCAGACGCAGCAGACCGTTGTCGACGAACACGCAGGTCAGGCGGTCGCCGATGGCGCGGTGCAGCAGCATGGCGGTCACGGAGGAGTCAACACCGCCGGACAGACCGAGGATGACGTGATCGTCGCCGATCTGCACACGAAGACGCTCAACGGCGTCTTCAATGATTTTTGCCGGCGTCCACAGTGCTTCGCACTCGCAGATATCCATGATGAAACGTTCGAGCATACGCAGGCCCTGACGGGTATGCGTCACTTCCGGGTGGAACTGCACACCGTAGAAGCGCTTTTCTTCGTTCGCCATAATGGCAAACGGGCACGTCTCGGTACTGGCAACGGTCACGAAATCAGACGGAATGGCCGTTACTTTATCGCCGTGGCTCATCCAGACATCAAGCAGCGGTTTGTTGTTCTCGCTCAGGGCATCCTGAATGTCGCGGATCAGCGCGCTTTCAGTCTGAACTTCCACCTGCGCATAACCAAATTCGCGCTCGTTAGAACCTTCAACATGGCCGCCTAACTGCATCGCCATGGTTTGCATGCCGTAGCAAACGCCCAGAACCGGTACACCGGCTTCAAAGACGTAGTCTGGTGCACGCGGGCTGTTATGCTCGGTTGTACTTTCCGGGCCGCCGGACAGGATGATCCCGTTCGGGTTGAATTCGCGGATTTGGGCTTCGGTTACGTCCCAGGCCCAGAGTTCGCAATAGACACCCAGTTCACGCACGCGGCGCGCAACAAGCTGGGTGTACTGGGAGCCGAAATCGAGGATCAGGATACGGTGCTTGTGAATATTTTCGCTCATGAGGGGGCGTTTTCCAGAAAGCAATAAAAGCGTTAAAACGGAATATTAATCAGCCCGGAAAATACGGGCTGGATATAAATTTGTAGTGACTCGATCCAGGCGCCCGTGAGGCAAAGCGGAGGCTGGCGAAAAAGCGCAGTTTACATAACGTAAATGAGCATTTTAAGCCAGCTTCCCACGCCGGATCGCCGACGCGCAGCAGCGACTGTGGGATTAAGAACCCATGCGGTAGTTCGGTGACTCTTTAGTAATGGTCACGTCATGCACGTGGCTTTCCTGGATCCCTGCACCGCTGATGCGGACAAACTCAGCCTTGGTGCGCAGGTCGTCGATGGTAGCACAACCGGTCAGCCCCATACAGGAGCGCAGGCCGCCCATTTGCTGGTGGATGATTTCTTTCAGACGGCCTTTATACGCTACGCGACCTTCGATACCTTCAGGTACCAGTTTGTCTGCGGCGTTATCCGTCTGGAAGTAACGGTCAGAAGAGCCTTTGGACATGGCGCCCAGAGACCCCATGCCGCGATAGGATTTGTACGAACGGCCCTGATACAGCTCGATTTCGCCCGGAGATTCTTCCGTACCTGCCAGCATCCCACCCACCATCACGCAGCTTGCGCCTGCCGCGATGGCTTTCGCGATATCGCCGGAGAAGCGGATACCGCCGTCAGCGATGACCGGAATACCGGTGCCTTCCAGCGCTTCAACCGCGTCAGAAACCGCGGTAATCTGCGGAACGCCCACGCCGGTCACAATACGGGTGGTACAAATGGAGCCAGGGCCGATACCGACTTTCACCGCGCTCACGCCCGCTTTAGCCAGTGCCAGCGCACCTGCGCCCGTCGCGACGTTACCGCCGATGATTTGCAGATCCGGATATTTTGCGCGGGTGGCACGGATACGTTCCAGCACGCCTTCGGAATGGCCGTGAGAAGAGTCAATCAGCAATACGTCAACACCGGCAGCCACCAGCGCATCGATACGCTCTTCGTTGCCCGCACCCGCGCCAACCGCAGCACCGACGCGCAGGCTGCCCTGCTCATCTTTACAGGCGTTAGGTTTACGTTCGGCTTTCTGGAAGTCTTTGACGGTGATCATACCGAGCAGATGGAATTGCGCGTCAACCACCAGCGCTTTCTCTACGCGTTTTTCGTGCATTTTCTGCAGCACGACTTCGCGGGCTTCGCCTTCTTTGACCGTCACCAGACGTTCTTTCGGCGTCATGACGGCGGTCACAGGCTGTTCCAGATCGGTCACGAAGCGCACGTCACGACCGGTAATAATACCGACCAGTTCGTTTTCTTCCGTCACGACCGGATAACCGGCAAAACCGTTAATTTCAGTGAGTTCTTTAACCTGACGCAAAGTGGTCGATGGCGTGACAGTTTTAGGGTCAGCAACAACGCCGCTTTCATGCTTCTTCACGCGACGGACTTCTTCCGCCTGACGCTCAATAGACATGTTCTTGTGAATGAATCCAAGGCCGCCTTCCTGCGCAAGAGCAATCGCCAGATTCGCTTCAGTCACGGTATCCATCGCTGCGGACAGCATAGGGATATTCAGACGGATTTTAGCGGTCAGTTGAGTACCGAGGTCGGCAGTGTTAGGCAGAACTGTGGAGTGGGCTGGAACAAGGAGAACGTCGTCGAACGTTAGTGCTTCTTTTGCGATACGTAGCATGGGCAATATCTCACCAAGGTGGATGCGGAAAAGATAAAATATTGCAGCGGGAGTATACAGGTGAGTAGGCATTTCGACCAGAACTATTTCAAAAACTTCTTGATTACCTTTTGCGGGCATGTAGTATCGTTCGATTAAGTCTCTGTATTTGAATTTGATCTGGATCACATGCCACTACCTTCTTCGCCTCCTATTTTTACCGTAAGCCGCCTCAATCAGACGGTCCGACAGTTGCTGGAAAACGAAATGGGTCAGGTCTGGCTCTCCGGTGAAATCTCAAACTTCTCACAGCCTTCCTCTGGCCACTGGTATTTTACGCTCAAAGATGACCGCGCTCAGGTCAAATGTGCCATGTTCCGTAATACCAACCGCCGCACCACATTCCGTCCGCAAAATGGTCAGCAGGTTTTGGTTCGTGCGACCATCACGTTGTACGAACCGCGTGGCGATTATCAGCTGATTGCCGAAAGTATGCAGGAAGCAGGCGACGGTTTATTGCAGCAAAAATTCGATCTGCTGAAACAGCAACTGGCCACCGAAGGTTTGTTTGATGCGCAGTATAAACAACCGCTGCCCTCCCCGGCCAAATGCGTCGGTGTGATCACCTCCGCCAGCGGTGCCGCATTGCACGACGTCTTAAATGTCTTAAAGCGTCGCGACCCGTCGTTACCCGTCATTATTTATCCGACCGCCGTTCAGGGTGCCGATGCCCCGGCGCAAATCGTCCGCGCCATTCAACTGGCTAACGCCCGCGAGGAAGTGGATGTGCTGATTGTCGGACGCGGTGGCGGTTCGCTGGAAGATTTATGGAGCTTTAACGATGAGCGCGTGGCACGGGCGATTTTCGCCAGCCGCATTCCCATCGTCAGCGCCGTTGGCCATGAAACCGACGTCACCATTGCCGATTTTGTTGCGGATTTACGCGCGCCGACACCGTCTGCCGCCGCCGAACTGATCAGCCGGAACCAGCTGGAATTGCTGCGCCAGATCCAGTCGCAGCAGCAGCGTCTCGAAATGGCGATGGATTATTATCTCGCCCAACTGACGCAGCGCTTCACGCGCCTGAATCACCGTCTGCAACAGCAGCACCCGCATTTGCGGCTGGCCCGCCAGCAGACGGCGCTGTTCAGGCTGCGCCGTCGTCTCGATGAAGCCATGCAAAATCAGCTGCGCCAGATGCTGCGTCGCACCGACCGTTTGCAGCAACGCCTGACGCAACAGCAGCCGCAACCGCGCATTCACCGTGCCCAGCAACGGGTTCAGCAACTTCAGTACCGGCTGCAACAGGCGATGTCTTCACAGCTGGCGGAAAGCCGTCAGCGTTTCGGCACTGCCTGTACGCAACTGGAAGGCGTCAGCCCGCTGGCGACCCTGGCACGTGGCTACAGTGTGACCACCACACCACAGGGCGCATTGCTGAAGAAAACCACGCAGACAGCACCGGGCGATACGCTGAAAACCCGTCTGGCCGATGGCTGGATTGAAAGTGAAGTGAAATCGGTTGTGGTGGAAAAGAAAGCGCGGAAACGTGCGGTTTAGCCCGGAGTTGAATTTAAAACCCTCTCCCGGCCTCCCCCGTCGCTGAACTGAACCCCTGAAGTTGGACATCAGAACTACGTCAGGGGAACATATGAGTCCGGTAGGCTACCGGGCTCATACCATCCAGTTTCATTTTGATCCGGTCGCGATTGTAGTACCCGATGTATTCC
>NZ_SEWR01000026.1:0-592 GCF_004195115.1 Rahnella sp. RFA10(1/100) | reverse complement strand
GCATCATCTAAGCTGAGCTGTATGGTTAGAGTGATATCGGCATTCACGGCGCGCCATAAGCCATCGAGGTAGGCAAACTGGCCGAGGGCATTTTTACGTTCACGGTTGGCAGATTCAATCATCTGCTGTTCAAAGCCTATCCCCACAAGTAACAAGACTAATTGTTCATTACAACGAGCTGTATCAATGGCTTGGTAATGCCCTTGGATAATATTGTCCAGCGCCTGAGAGACAGGAATGAGCTTACTGCCTAAACCAAATAGCGCGTGGCTGAGGGCGTTAGTCGTGCCTAACGGAATGATCCCTAAGTCGATGTCGGTGTTCACTATTTCCGATGCCACCTCTGTCACTGTGCCATCGCCGCCGCAGGCGATGATGATATCTGCGCCGCTACTGCGGGCTTTTTTGGCGAAGGTGTTTGCGCTGACATTTTCGCTGGTGAGTTTTAACGTTAGGTCAAAATAGGCTTTTAGTTCGTCTTGGATTTGCTCGCCATATTCTTGCCATTTGCCGCCGCCGGAGACTGGGTTGGCGATAATCCACGCCACTTTGTGGATGTTGATTTTGCCTTGCTTAAGCATGTGTTCAAGGG
>NZ_SEWR01000025.1:0-752 GCF_004195115.1 Rahnella sp. RFA10(1/100) | reverse complement strand
GCGCTTACCACTTTGTGATTCATGACTGGGGTGAAGTCGTAACAAGGTAACCGTAGGGGAACCTGCGGTTGGATCACCTCCTTACCTCAAGATACGCATTGTGCAGTGTCCACACAGATTGTCTGATAGAAAGTAACGAGCAGAAATACCTTAATAGGCTTGTAGCTCAGGTGGTTAGAGCGCACCCCTGATAAGGGTGAGGTCGGTGGTTCAAGTCCACTCAGGCCTACCAATTCCTTCCTCCTCTTCGTTGTCGCCATGTCTCGTTTGCCCAGGCAAACTTCGCATGACTCCGCCTTGATGAGAAAGTGATTGGCTGACTCATCAGGCTGATGAGTGATTAAGGTATCTGTAAGTGACTGTATGGGGCTATAGCTCAGCTGGGAGAGCGCCTGCCTTGCACGCAGGAGGTCAGCGGTTCGATCCCGCTTAGCTCCACCATTACCGTACAGCCCCTCAATAATACTTCAGAGCGTATTGGAAACAGTATGCTGCGAAGTATTTTGCTCTTTAACAATCTGGAACAAGCTGAAAATTGAAAGTTTACAGCTGAACATCACTCTCCGTATCTGTACTGAGTGGTGGATTAGTCTGTAACAGAGTCTCTCAAATAATCGCAATGCGACGGTGGAAACACCTTCGGGTTGTGAGGTTAAGCGACTAAGCGTACACGGTGGATGCCTAGGCAGTCAGAGGCGATGAAGGGCGTGCTAATCTGCGAAAAGCGTCGGTAAGGTGATATGAACCGTTAT
>NZ_SEWR01000024.1:0-852 GCF_004195115.1 Rahnella sp. RFA10(1/100) | reverse complement strand
GTATTCGAGGGCCCCACCTGATAGACCGCCACATAAGGATCAGTCAGCGGGGTGCCGTCGGCGGCATAGGACCGCATCATGATATTGCGGCCGTTGTTATAGCCATTGTTATATTCTTCAACGGACCACGCCACCGTGAACCCGCCATCAGCGCGATAGGTCACAGCGGGATACCACTGGTCCAGCTCGGCCCCGCCGGGGGTCAGTTGCACTTCACTGATGGCAAAGGCCCCACCAATGGGCGTACCATCTGCCGCCAGAATACAGCCATAGACATTCGGCGCGCCAGTTTCGGGGGTATTCTCCCAGACAGCGACAAAGGTCCCGTTCGGCAAAGCCGTCATATTCACGGCATCCGAAGCTGAATAGAAAATATCAGCATTCTCGGTGGCAACGGTTACATCATTTGAAACAGGTATCAGGAAACGACTCGGCATCAGATTTTCTCCTCAAATGGTCGCATTCTTTGCGACCACGGGAATTATATCTGTTTTATCGAATGCTTTTATTGACCGGGATCAATCGTCAGACGATGCCGCCACGGCAGGCCCGAAACACAAAACCCGGCCCCTGTGACAGGGCCGGGTGAAAACCGGGATCAGCCGGGATTAGTAAATATCGACCAACCCTGCCAGCGTGCCGGCATCATTGGCCCCCAGCACGGTCAGATATTGGCCACCAAAGTTGAACACGGTGCCCCAGCTGTGAACCGTCCCATAGGTCGAAATCACCTGAGCCGCGCTCAGACCGCCGCCCCACAGGGCGTCGTCCAGTTGCAGACGGTCCCCATCGGTAAAGCTGAAGGCGGTGATGTCATCATTGCCAAAGCCCGAGCCATAGACAAAGACATCC
>NZ_SEWR01000023.1:0-902 GCF_004195115.1 Rahnella sp. RFA10(1/100) | reverse complement strand
GTTGGACTTGCCCTCGAAGGTGATTTGTTCGCTCAGATAACGCTCCTGACGGCGTCTGGCGTACCACATCCCCTGACCGGGCTCGTTGCTGTATTCCTTGCCCGGCTCAGGATAGGACTCACCCCAGCGGTAATCTTCGGCAACCAGCGCCGTGTAATCCGGATTGGTGGTCGTCGTGGCGGTCATATCGCTTTGCGCGGCCGGATAGTAATCGTCGTTAACCGTCACCGATTTTGGGATGGCCTTGCGGCTGACCGACATTTCCCAGACCGACTCCTGGCCGCCGTCGAACAGGCCCGCCGGGTTACGGAACGGGATGGCGACCGGTTCCGGCCAGGCGTAAGAATGGTCGGCCAGCACCATGACGTCGCAGTTGTTCTCTTCATCGTATTCAAAGAAGTACGAGATGCCGCTGTCGGCCAGGCGGCGCGCGATGTGCGCGTATTCGCTTTCGCCGAACTGCATCATGAATTTTTTCAGCGGGTACTGTTCATTGAGCGCAAAACGGAAATCCAGCCGGTCCATGTAGTAACGCAGGAAGGTGTTTTCGGTCATGCTGATGACGCTGTCGTTCTGGTAAATCGCGTTATTGCTGCCCTGATTTAACCGGGTGACGCGGTGTTCCAGCGTGGCGACGTAGCGGGTTTCATCGGCGGAGGTGCCGCACTGGCGGAACTGGGTGATGACGCCGGGGATAATGCGTGGTTTAACCGGCTCCCACGGCTTACCGTCGGGGTACATCAGGAGCAGGGCGGAATAGTTGATGATGTGCTGAGCGGGAATGTCTTTCACCGCACTGGTGAACGCAATTTCATAGCGCAGGATATCGCTGATGGCCTCGCTGCCGCTGAACCTGAGCACCGAAATATCAACGCCGGGCTGCCGGGATTCCAGCCGTTTAA
>NZ_SEWR01000022.1:0-983 GCF_004195115.1 Rahnella sp. RFA10(1/100) | reverse complement strand
AAAACCTACGGCGGTTCTGCACGTGCATTCGACCAGATCGATAACGCACCAGAAGAAAAAGCTCGTGGTATCACCATCAACACTTCACACGTTGAATATGACACCCCGACTCGTCACTACGCGCACGTTGACTGCCCAGGGCACGCCGACTACGTGAAAAACATGATCACCGGTGCTGCTCAGATGGACGGCGCTATCCTGGTTGTTGCTGCAACTGACGGCCCTATGCCTCAGACGCGTGAGCACATCCTGCTGGGTCGCCAGGTTGGCGTTCCATACATGATCGTGTTCATGAACAAATGCGACATGGTAGATGATGAAGAGCTGCTGGAACTGGTAGAAATGGAAGTTCGTGAACTTCTTTCTGCTTACGAATTCCCAGGCGACGACATCCCGGTCATCAAAGGTTCAGCGCTGAAAGCACTGGAAGGCGATGCAACGTGGGAAGCGAAAATCATCGAACTGGCAGAAGCACTGGACAGCTACATTCCATTGCCAGAGCGTGCTATCGATAAGCCATTCCTGCTGCCAATCGAAGACGTATTCTCCATCTCCGGTCGTGGTACAGTTGTAACCGGTCGTGTAGAGCGCGGTATCGTTAAAGTAGGCGAAGAAGTTGAAATCGTCGGTATCAAGGACACTGTTAAGTCAACTTGTACTGGCGTTGAAATGTTCCGCAAACTGCTGGACGAAGGCCGTGCAGGCGAGAACGTGGGTGTTCTGCTGCGTGGTATCAAACGTGAAGACATCGAACGTGGTCAGGTTCTGGCTAAACCAGGTTCAATCAAACCACACACCAAGTTTGATTCCGAAGTGTACATCCTGAGCAAAGATGAAGGTGGTCGTCATACTCCATTCTTCAAAGGCTACCGTCCACAGTTCTACTTCCGTACAACTGACGTGACCGGTACTATCGAACTGCCAGAAGGCGTTGAGATGGTAATGCCTGGTGACAACGTGAACATGGTTGTTACGCTGATCCA
>NZ_SEWR01000021.1:0-1419 GCF_004195115.1 Rahnella sp. RFA10(1/100) | reverse complement strand
GATGAACTGAACCCCGAATGTTGGACTTTTTAAACCTTCATTCGGAGTTCATATGAAATACAATTTTCAAATCAAACTTATGGCCGTCAGGCATTACCTTGATGGTCGTGACGGCTACAAACTCACTGCCCGCCAATATCAGGTTCCCGCTTCTTCACTTCGGGCATGGACTGCGGCTTACCGGCTTCACGGTCAGGCCGCTTTATTAGCCAAAACATCCATCACCTATCCTGCCCATTTTCGTGCCCACGTGGCAGATGTCGTACTTCGTGAACAACTTTCTATGCGTACCGCCGCTGCGCGGTTTAATATTTCTGACTACAAGACTGTCGGACGCTGGGTTCAGGAGGCCACAAAGGCCACCGCCCCGGCAAAGAAAGAGAAAAAACACATGGCGCAGAAAGCTCAAAAACCCGCAAAACAGCCTGAAGAAATGACGCCCGCAGAACTGCTGGAAGAAGTCCGCTATCTGCGCGCTGAACGTGCTTACCACGAAAAGTTAGACGCCCTGATGAAAGCAAAAGCGGAACAGAAGAAAAAATCAACGCCATCAGGGCATTAATCGGCGAGCATCGTCTGCGTGACCTGCTGAAATCCGCGATGCTGCCACGCAGCACCTGGTACTGGTGGCAATCGCGTGAAGCGATCGGTTGCGATGTGGCGCTGTGCGATATCATCCGGCAGATAGCCATCCGCCACAAACGGCGCTACGGCTACCGGCGCGTCACTGCCGCACTGCATAATCAGGGGCTACGGGTGAATCATAAAAAGGTCAGCCGTCTTATGGCTAAAATGGGCGTGCAGGCACGTGTGCGGGCTAAAAAATACCGAAGCTGGAAAGGCGAAACCGGCATGGGTCCGGCGCCGGACCTGCTCAAAAGAGAGTTTACGGCTTCCGGTCCCGGAGTGAAGCTGGTGACAGATGTCACGGAGTTCAACGTAGCGGGAAGCAAGCTGTATTTATCGCCGGTCATGGATCTGTATAACGGTGAAATCGTGGCGATGAGTATGGGAGCGAGGCCGACTTATGAGCTGACAGAAAGAATGTTAAAGCAGTTGCTTACGTCAGGTCATGCGAGAAAAAATGCGTTATTTCACAGCGATCAGGGCTGGCAATACCGTATGAGAGCATGGCAGAAACAGGTGAGTGATGCGGGGTTGCGGCAGAGTATGTCGCGCAAAGGTAACTGCTATGATAATGCGGCGATGGAAAGCTTCTTCGCGGTGTTAAAAACGGAAATGTTCCACGGGAAAACTTACGCGGGTACAAAAGAACTGGCGGCGTCGATAAAGGAATACATCGGGTACTACAATCGCGACCGGATCAAAATGAAACTGGATGGTATGAGCCCGGTAGCCTACCGGACTCATATGTTCCCCTGACGTAGTTCTGATGTCCAACTTCAGGGGTTCAGTTCA